>BJHF01000043.1 GCA_014191855.1 Deltaproteobacteria bacterium | reverse complement strand
CGGCAGCATCAACGTGAACGATGTGGTGGAAGGCACCGTCACCAAGGTGCTCGACTTCGGGGCGTTCGTGAAGCTCCCCACTGGCGTGGAGGGGATGGTCCACATCTCCAACCTGGCCGATCGTCGGGTGGCCCACCCTTCGGAAGTCGTGAAGGATGGCGACGTGGTGAAGGTGCGCGTGCTCGCCATCGACGTCGCGCGCCGCCGCGTGGACCTGGGGATGCGTCAAGCCGTCGAGCTCACCTCGGCGCCGGCTCCCCGCCAAAATCGTGAGCCAAGCGCGCCCGTTATTCGCGGCTTCGGCCAGTTTGCGGCGCTGCTCAAGGACGTGAAGGTGAAGAAGTAGGGCCGGTTCGGGCGAAGCGAGCGGCCCGGTAGCTGCGCCGGGCGGGCGTTGCTTCGCTTCGCGGCGCCCCTACCGGCGCTTCGCCACCTGCTGGAGGACGTCGAACGTCGGGCGCTTCCGCGCGACATCCGCCGCGAGCTCGGACGGGTGCCACGTCGCGATGGCGGCGAGGCCGGCAAAGCTGCCCCATTCGCCGCGCGCGAGGCCGGTGGCGGCCACGGCCGTGGGCCCGAGCACCAGCAGCACTCTTGGCTTGATGGCCTCGATCTGGCGGCGAAGCCCGGCGATGCAGCCCGGGCAGCGACGCGGAGCTGCCGTCCACACGTCGCTCGGCTCGACGCCGACCACCTTCAGGAGCATGTTCGCCAAAACGTTCGTTTCAGCTTCACTACACGCGTCGGCGCACAATGCCAGCCCGCTGCGGATCGCGCCGACGCCCACCACCGGCGGCTCCCCGCACTCGTTACAGGCGGCCCCGAGGCTTTCCACGACCTTCGCGAGCCGCTCGTCGGGGCCGATGAGCTGTTCAGCCCACCGCCCCAGCAGGCCGCCGCCACCGGCTGGCGCGGGAGCTGGCGGCTCGGCGATGGGGGGCGGAGGGTGCGCCGAATCACTTCGCGGGGCCTCCGCGCGCAGCGGTAGCACGGAGGATGCCCCGCGCGGACGGGGCGCCGGCGGCTGGGTGTGTACCTGAGGATTTTCGGCGCGGGCGAGGGGCTCGGGATCGGCGATC
This sequence comes from Deltaproteobacteria bacterium, assembly GCA_014191855.1. Taxonomy (GTDB): domain Bacteria; phylum Myxococcota_A; class UBA796; order UBA796; family SXON01; genus SXON01. Next base: position 50,932 of record BJHF01000043.1, on the reverse strand, counting down.
CGAGGCAAGGAAGCCGGGGCACGGGGAAGCACGAGCACGCCCTGGAGTCGCAACGCGTCAAGCGCCGAAGAAACGTCCGCCACCAGGCCGGCGAGCTCGTCGCGGAGGTCGTGCATGGGCCTGTGGTATACCAGTCCCCCCACCTGATCAATGTCCCTCCCTGCTTCCGGGCTCCGACTCGTGCTCGCCTCCAGTTCGCCCTGGCGCCGCGAGATCTGCGCGCAGGTGGGCCTCGAGGTCGAGGGTCTCGACCCGCTCGTGGAGGAGGCGAGCATCCAGGCCGCCACCCCCAATCTTTTGGCGTTGGCTCGGGCTCGGGCGAAGGCGGATTCGTTGGCCGGCCCGCACCGCGTCGTGATTGGCTGCGATCAGGTGTGCCACCTCGATGGCGTAGTGTACGGAAAGCCGAGAAACGACGAGGAGCATCGCGCACAACTGCGGGAGCTCCGGGGGCGAACCCACGAGCTCGTCGATGGCGTTTCCGTCGTTGCGGCGCACGCGCGGTTCGACGAAATCGTGACGGTGCGTGTCACCCTCCGCGCCGACGTGTCGGACGAGGAGATTGAGGACTATGTCGCGAGCGGAGACGCTCGGGGGTGCGCCGGCGGCTACCGGGCGGAGGGCCCTGGCGCCTGGTTGATCGCCCGCGTCGAGGGGGACTGGTTCTCGGTGATCGGCTTACCGATCTTCCACGTTCTCACCACGCTGCGCGCGCTCGGATGGCGATCGGGGGCCTCACGGCATAGATCAGGCGCGCTCCCGCCCGGAACGTTCGCATGACCACCCGCGCCGTCGGAATCGACCTCGGCACGACCTTCTCTGCTATCGCGCACGTCAACAAGTTCGGCGTGCCCGAGATCCTGCACAACGCCGAAGGCGAGCGGATCACCCCCTCTGTGGTGTTGTTCGAGAACGACGACATCATCATTGGCACGTACGCCAAGCAGGCGGCGGTGGCGTACCCCGAGCAGATCGTCGAATTCATCAAGCGCCACATGGGCGATCCCGACTACTCGTTCGAGTATCGCGGGGAAGCCTACACCGCCGAGCGCCTCTCGGGCTTCATCCTCGCGAAGCTGAAGCACGACGCCGAGCTGCGGCTCGGGCATCGCGTCGATCAGGCCGTGATCACGGTGCCGGCCTACTTTGGGGACAAGCAGCGGCGCGCCACCATCAAAGCCGGCGAACATGCCGGATTCAAGGTGCTTGCGCTCCTGAACGAGCCCACCGCGGCCGCCTATGCGTACGGCCTGGCCAACCCGGGGATCGACAAGAAGCTCCTCGTGTTCGACCTTGGTGGTGGCACGTTCGACGTCAGCATCGTGCGGGTGCACGGCAACGAGATCACCGTCCTCGCCACCACGGGCGATCACCAGCTCGGGGGAAAGGACTGGGACGATGCGCTGATCCGCCATGCGGCGGAGCAGTTCCGGCAGCGCCATGGCATCGACCCGCTCGACGATCTGGCCGCCTACCACGACCTGCGCAGCAAGTGCACGAGCGCCAAGCTGTCGTTGAGCAAGCGGCCCAAGGTGCAGCTCTTCTACGACTACAAGGGCAAGATCCTCCGGCTTGAGATCACCCGAGAGAAGTTCGAGGATCTCACGGCCTCGATGCTGCAGCGCTGCGAGGCGCTCACTCGCGACGTGCTGGACGACGCGAAACTCACCCCGGAGGACATCGACACGATCGTGCTCGCCGGCGGCTCCACACGGATGCCGATGGTGCGGGACATGATCCGGCGTCGCTTCGACAAGGAGCCTGCAACCGACATCAACCCCGACGAGTGCGTTTCGCTCGGCGCGGCGCTCACCGCGGCGATCGAGTCGAGTCGTCTCGCTGGAGAGGCCCCGCCCGTCGACATCCGCACCCACGACGTCACCAGCCACTCCCTTGGCATGGTCGTGTACCGAGATGGTCACCTTTACAACTCGCGAATCATCGATCGGAACAGCCGTATCCCGTGCGACCGAACTCGCGACGACTATGTGACCACGCATGACGGTCAGAGCACGATGGACCTCTGGCTCGTGCAGGGCGAGAACGACGATCCGCTGGAGTGCAACGTGCTCGGGCACTTCGAGTTCTACGGCATCCCCATCCGGCCGGCCGGGAAGTCGCAGCTCTCGGTCACCTTCCGCTACAACGCGAACGGCATCGTGGAGGTAGAGGCGATGGACCTCGACAGCGGGCAGACGCTCGCGCACCGGCTCGCGGCGGGCGCCGTTACCCTCGAGGATCTCGCGAAGGATCGGGCGCCGATGGCGATCGCGCTCCTGATGGACTGTTCCGGGTCGATGTACGGGAAAAATATCGAAGAAGCCCGCACCGCGGCCACCGCGTTCATGGAGCGAACCCTCGGGCCGAACCGGCTCGTCGGCATCATCGCGTTCCCGGGCGGCCTGCAGTGCAGCCTCACAAACGACCTGCGAAAGCTCCGCGAGGGCATGGCCGGGCTCACCCCGATCGGCAGCACGCCGATGGCGGAGGGGCTCGCCGCCGCGCGCGACCTGATGAAGTCTCGCGCCGGCGTGCAGCGGATTTTCGTGTTGCTCACGGACGGCCACCCCGACGATCCCGACGCCGCGCACTCAGAGGCGCATCGGATCCGCTCGCAGGGCGGTCGTATCGTCACGATCGGCGTCGGTCAGCAGGTGCGCCCCGAGTTCCTGCGCGCCCTCGCCTCGCGCCCCGAAGATTTCCATTTCTGTAACGAGTCCGTCGAGCTGCAGGGCACGTTCATCAACCTCGCGACTGAACTGGTTGCCGGAGCCTAGGATGTCCAACGTGGAACAGCGGATCGATGAGATCGCCGCCCTACTCAAGGAACGGTCCCGCCAGGACGACGTTCAGCAAAAAGCCTTCGACACCCTGTACGAAGAGCTCAAGCAGTACAAGGAAGACTTCATCTTCCAAGCGGAGAAGCCGTTTCTCCTCGACCTGCTCTTGTTCTATGACTCGCTGAACTGGTTCCACGAGTCGTTGCAGCGGCGCGAGATGAGCCCAGACGTCGTGGCCGACAGTTTTCAGTACTTGCTCGACGAGTTCCTCGAACTGCTGTACCGTCGCGACGTGGTCCCCGCCGAGAGCATGGAGCGCTTTGACCGTCGGCTGCACAAGGCGGTGCGCGTCGCGCCTGCGGCCACCGCGGCGGATGACTGGAAGGTGGAGGCGGTGCTCAAGCGCGGGTTCCTGCGAAACGATAAGGTCTTGAGGGCCGAAGAGGTCTCGGTGTTCAGATTCGGCGCGGACAACACCCACAGCAAGGAGTAGCTGAGTGGCGGACGACGGGATCATCCTCGGCATCGATTTGGGGACGACGTTCTCCGCGATGGCGTTTGTGGATCGTCACGGGAAGTGCAACATCCTCCCGAACGCGGAGGGGCACCCGACCACGGCCTCGGTGATCCACTTCTACGACAAGGACGCCTGTGTTGTCGGCGAAGAAGCAGTGAAGATGGTGGTCGTTGACGCACTGAACGTCACCCGCTTCATCAAACGGTACATGGGCGAGCCCGACTTCGCGATGGAGTTCTTCGGCAAGTCGTACACCCCGCAGGAGCTCTCCGCGATCATCCTTCGGAAGCTGAAGGATGACGCGGAGGAGGCGCTCGGTCGCGCGGTGAACGACGCGGTGATCACGGTGCCGGCCTACTTCAACGCGGCGCAGCGGTCCGCGACCGCGGATGCAGGGGCGCTTGCCGGCTTCAACGTGCTCTCGATCATCAACGAGCCCACGGCCGCAGCGATCTCCTACGGCCTCGAGCGCCTCGGTACCGATCGGAACATCCTGGTGTTCGACCTTGGCGGCGGCACCTTCGACGTAACGGTCATGGAGATTCGCGGCACCTCCCTGCGCACGGTGGCCAGCGATGGGAATGCAGAATTGGGTGGGAAGGACTGGGATGATCGCCTGCTGAACCACGTCTCCGACACCTTCCAGCGCCAATTCGGCCTCGATCCGCGCGACGATCCGCAGCCCTACCAGGAGCTCTACGAGCGCTGCTTGCACGCGAAGATCTCGTTGTCGACCAAGCCTCGAGCCGTCATTCCGGTGAACTACCGCGGCCACCGCGCCGTTGTGCCCGTTACTCGCGAAGAATTTGAGACCATGACCGCCGACCTGCTCATGCAGTGCGAAGACACGTGCAACATCGTGCTGGAGAAGGCGCGCATGAAGTGGTCGGACATCGACGACTTCATCCTCGCTGGCGGCTCCACCCGGATGCCGATGGTGCATGAGATGCTGCGCCGGCTCTCCGGCAAGGAGCCCGCCACCGGCGTGAACCCCGACGAGTGCGTTGCCGTGGGCGCCGGGCTGGCGGCGGTATTTCGGCATCGCCCGGATCATCCTACGCTTCATGCGTATCGATTGGCGAGCACCGGGCTGCCCGCCGAGATCGATTTGAACGACCCGGCCTCGATCACGCCTGGCGGCGGCATGGGCTCAGGCCGAGAGGCGGGTGGCCAGATGGTGGGGTTGCCCGGCGTGCGCATCACGGACGTGGCCACCCACCCGCTCGGCATCGTCGTGCTGGACGCGAGCCTGAAGGAGCGGATCATCAACCTGATCCCCGAGTTCACGCCGCTCCCCTGCGACAAGCGTGGGCGGTTCGCGTACGCTTACGACAACATGACCGCCGTTCGCGTGGAGGTAACGGAGGGGCACGGCGAAAACCGCGATGAGGTGACCGTGATCGGGGAGGTCGTGCTCGATCAGCTCCCGCCGCGCCCGCGCGGCACGCCCATCGAGGTGGTGTACCGGTACACCGTGAACCAGATCTTGGAGATCGATGTTACTGACGTAGAAACACGTCAAACGCGGCGCGCCCGGATGAACCTGAGGGGCAGCATCGACGACGCGCAGAAGGCGCTCGCGCGCGAGCGGATCCGCCGGGCAAGCATCACCTGATCCAACGCGATAGGAGCGGCGGGACTCAGCCATGGGCGGCATGGAACGGCGGGATTTGGAGGAGATCGAGCGCTTCGTTGCTTCGTTGGGGCATCGGACGCCGCTTGCCTACTACGGTCTCTCGGAAGATGCGTCCCCCGAAGCCATCGACTCGGCGATCAAGAAGCGGCGCACCTGGGCCCAGGGCCAGCAGGCCAACCCGAAGTACCGCACAGAGGCGCTGTTCCTCATCAAATCAAACGCGAACCTGCGGAAGTTGCTGGTCGACGAGCGAGAGCTCTACCACGAAACCTTCTCGGGCGTCGATCAGAAGCTGGCGGAGCTGAACGCGTTCGTCACCACCACGCTGCAAGGGAGCGGATGGAACTCTACCGCCGAGGCCACGATTCGGGTGGTGGGGGCGCGCCTGGAACTGGACGAAGCGGTGGTCGAGGCGCGGATCCAGGCGATCGCACGCGAGCTGAACCTCGTTCGTGAGGGCGACTCCGACCTCGCGGAGCTGGCCGGCACCGATATCTACGCCCTTTTGGAGGTGGCGCCGAGCGCGACGGCCGCTGAGCTGGAAGCCGCGTACCGCGCTCGGTACCGCTGGGCGCGCACGTTGAAGGACCTGCAGAAGTCCGCCCAGATCCTCGCCTCGCTTGATGCCGCATGGCGCATCGTCCGCGATCCCGAGCGCCGGGTGGCCTACGACGCACAGCGTGAGGGCCAGGTGTCGGACCTCACGGAGGAGGCGGACCCGGGCGAAGCCGAGATCGGCAGCAGCCGCATCGCGGAGCTGCTCCTGCAGAACAGCGCGGCTCCCCCCCCGCTCACGATGCCCCCGCTCACGATGCCGTCTGGCACGGCGCCCGTGGCGCCGCCCCCGCCGGTGGAAGCGCGGGCGCCCACTGGCCCAGTGCGGACCGCGCCGCCGCTCACTGCGCCCGCGCCGCCACCCGTAACGTCAGCGGCCCCTCCGATTACGCCCTCCGCCTTTCCGGTGCGCCCACCGGTCGCCACGCCGCCGCCCAGCCCGCCTGAATCCTTGCCGGAATCGGCGCCCTTGCGGCTCGCCGGCGGTGTCGAGGCCCCCATCCCGAACATCCCCGGCCGCACGATCGGCTTGGGGAGCGGGCCCCAAAAGCTGCGTGAGCGGGCGCCGAAGCTCTCTGTCGGCGTGAAGAGCGCGGTGCGGCTGCACCTCCCGAGGATGCGGTCGCAGATCTGGGTGCTGCGGGTGGAGAACACCGGCGCGGGAAAGATGCCGGGTAAGCTGGTTTCGGATGTGCCCTGGATCGTTCCCACCGTGGAATTCCTTGATCCCGTGGCGCGGGAGCAGGAGATCCCCATCGAGCTGCGTCCGAGCCAACTTGGCGGGAGCAGCGGGGTGGGCACGCTCACTGTCGTCACCGACCACGGCGAGCGGCGGGTCGTTCACTTCGAGGTCACGAAGGCGGGCTTGATGGCGCCGGCGCTCGCGGTGGTCGCGGTAGTGGGCCTCGCGGTGGGCGCGTTCTATGGCTGGCAAGCTTGGGATGCGGCGCATCAGCCGCCGCCCCCGGCGGTGCTGCACCTGAAGATCACGCCGGCTGCGGAGCATGTGCTCGTCAACGGGGCAGAGGTAGGGGCGGGGGCGGTGTTGGACATCGCGCCTCCCGCCCATGGGCACCCCTTCCGCGTTGTGATCCAGGCCACGGGCTACGCCCCGCACGAGGAGATGGTCACGGTGGGCACCTCTCCGTTGAGCCGTGCCATCACGCTGAAGCCGCTCGCGGCGGTCGTCCCCGCCGAGCCCCCCTCGCCAACGGCCCCGGGGGCGCTGTAGTGCGGCGTTCTATCGAGTCGATTCGCGAGGCGGTGGACGACGCGCTCGACCGCGGCGATGCCGACGAGGCTCTGCGCCTGGCTCGTGAATCGCACCGCCGCCAGCCCGATGCCGAAGGCTGCTACCTGCTCGGCGCCGCGTTGGTCGCGGTTGGGGAGGACGATCGCGCCGTGGAGGCCTTGCACGCGGCCGTCGAGCTCGATCCCGATCACGTGGATGCCTACGTAGCGCTCGCGGATCATGCGATCGCGGGGCTGGACTTTGACGCCGGTCGTCTTCTCGTCGCGACCGCGCTGCGAGTCGATCCTGTCCATCCGGTCGCGAGGCGCCTGCGGGCGGGCCTCCGCGAGCGCGCGGGCGACGAAGCGGGGGCCGCGCGCGACTACATGACGGCCGCCCTGGCGGATCCCGACGCCTACCCGATGCCGGTGGCGCTCGACGACGAAACGATCGAGCGGGTCACGGAGTCCGTTCTCGAAGCGATGCACCCGAGCCTGCGCGCCTATCTCGCAAATGTGCCCATCCTCGTCGACGAATTTCCGGACGACGACGTGTTGGTGGACCTGCTGGATGCCCACCCCTTTGAGCTGTTGGGCTGCTTCACCGGCCGCGCCATCCACGAGCGGGGCGGGGGCGATGCGTGGAGCGCGCTGCCGCCCACCATCACGCTCTACCGGCTCAACCTCTCGCGGCTCGCCCACGACGAGGAGGAGCTGGAGCGCGAGCTGCGCATCACGCTGCTACACGAGATCGGCCATTATCTGGGCTTGGACGAAGAAGATCTCGCCGAGCGCGGTCTCGACTGAGCGCGCCCCCTTGACGCCCCCTGCCGCGGCGGCTAATATGCTGCACGCGTCGGGGGGGTAGCTCAGTTGGGAGAGCGCCGCGTTCGCAATGCGGAGGTCGTGGGTTCGATCCCCATCTTCTCCACCACCTACGTCACGCCCCGAGCGGCCTTGAGCCCTCGGGGCGTTTCGCGTTTTGCTCAGCCGAAGTCGTCGACCAGCAGCGGGGCCTGAGCCGAGCGCGCCAGCATGCCCTGGAGCAGATCGGTGGCGCGCGGATCCAGCATCACGAATTGTACGCCGCATCCGCAAGGTTTTCCGTCGTCATCGAGCCGGTGCCACTGCACCTGCCCGATCGCCGTGACCGGCGGCTCGGCACCGACGCGAACCGCGAGGTGGACCAGCTCGCCGACGTCGGGCACGATGCTCATCGAGACGAAAATCCCGCCTTCGCTGAGATCCTCCGAGAAACCACACCAGAAATTCGCCTGGGAGGTCGCGGTGATCTGCGCCTCAAGTTTGAAGCGTGGTGAGCTGCGGCGTTCAGCGACCTCGGGCGATACGGCGGCGGGCTGGAGCATCGGGTGTTTCCTCACCCAAGGGATCGGAACGGCGGCGCGAGGACGTGAGGGGCAAGGTGTGGGAGTTGAGTTAGTCGCGGGCCGATGGACGCATTGAGCACCCGTCCCGTCCGCTCCGGCCTCGCGGTCGCCGACGATGGTATCCACCTCTACTGGCGGGCGGTGGGGGAGGGGCCGGCGATCGTCTGCAACAACGGCGTTGGCGTGAGCACCTTTTTCTGGCGCTACACCGTTGATCAATTCTCCGATCGGCACACGGTGCTCACGTGGGACTATCGGGGCCACGGCCGAAGCGATCCGCTCCCCGACCCTACGACCGGAGAGGTCGGGATGTCCCGGCACAGCCGCGACATGCTGGCGGTGATGGACGCGGCGGGGATCGACAAGGCGCTGATCTGCGGACATTCGATGGGCTGCCAGGTGGGGCTTGAGGCGTGGCGCGCGGCAGAGGGGCGGATCACCGCCTACGTCCTGATCCTGGGCACGGCGGGCCGCGCGCTTGAGTCCTTCGCGGACAACCCTCGATCCCCCTTCTTCTTCAACCTCGCCGGGCAGTTGATCGCTGCGCTCGGCGAGCGCACCCACCGGCTGGTACGTCCGATCCTTCACTCGCCGGTCGCGTGGATTTTCACGCGCCGTGCCAAGCTGGTCGATCCGATGTACGCCAGCAAAGCCGACATGGCGCCGTACCTGGAGCACCTCGCCGTGTTGGACATGCGGATGTTCATTCGCACGGTCCTTCAGATGCAGGAGCATGATGCCTGGGATGTGCTCGGCACGATCAAGGTGCCCGTGCTGATTGTCGGCGCCGAGCGGGATGCCTTCACGCCGATCCGCCTCTCGAAGGACATGGCCCGACGGATTCCTGGCGCGGAATTGCTGGTTTTGGCGGACGCGAGCCACGCCGCGATCATCGAGCAGCCCGAGACCATCAACCACCGCATCGAGCGCTTTCTGCGCGAACGCAGCCCGGCCTGGTGATCCACCGCTTCGATCGGGTCGATTCCACGCAGCGCGTTGCCCGCGAGCTCGCTGCCGCCGGGGCACGGCACGGGGAGGCGGTGATCGCCGGGGCGCAGACGGCGGGCCGGGGTCGACTCGGCCGGGTCTGGGCCAGCGAGCCGGGCGAGAACCTGCTGATGTCGGTGGTTTTGCGCCCGCCCGGGCCCCTCGCGGAGGCGCCGCTGCTCACGCTTGGGGCGGCCGCCGGGTTGGCCGTGGCGTTCGGGCTGTACGTGAAATGGCCCAACGATCTTGTCACCCGAGAGGGTCGAAAGGTTGGGGGGATCCTGGCGGAATTGGAGACCAAAGGGGAGGGGATCGGAGTCGTGATCCTCGGACTGGGGCTCAACGTGAACCAGGTCGGGTTCCCCGATGGCATCGAAGGGGCCTCACTTCGCACGCTCGGAGGCGGCGCGCCGCACGACGTAGCGGCGGTGGGCGACACCGCGCTGCGCGCGATCCTCGCCTGGAGCAGCCATCCCCAGCGGCTCGATCAGTGGCGCTCACGCTCCCACACGCTAGGGAAGCGGGTTCGCATCGCCGGCAGGGAAGGGATGGCGACCGCGCTGCGCGACGATGGTGCGCTTTTGGTGGATGGCGCGCCGATCCTGTCGGGGGACGTGGAGATGGTCGGGAACTTCGAGGCTTAGGCGAAGGCTTCCCGGATCGTCGCATCGAGGTTTCGGCCGTTCGCTGCGGTCGCGATCGACTCCCGCATCGCGTCAGCCTGCGACTGCGTCGCCAGCGCTGCGATCGCGGCGCTGGCGTCCGCGATCGGCGAACCGCGCACACAGTCGAGCAAGAACGCGACGGAGTTGGCGGTGCGCAAGAGGCCGATGGCGACAAACGCCTCGCGGCGCTCGGCTGGGTTCACGAGCCCCGTGAGCTCGCGGGTGAGCAGCGGCAGGGCGTCGGGCAGTCGTGACTGACCCAGGATCAGGCGGACGAAGGGCCTCAACCCGGGGGTGCGCGACTGCAGGAGGGTCCCGGCGCGCTGAAGACCGTCCACCGGCCGCAACGTGATCAGGGCGCCCAGGGCGTCCGCCGTTACGGCCGGATCTTTGTCGCCTGCGCGGATTTTCTGCAGCGCCATGGCCGCGCCAGCCGGCTCGCCACAGAACGCGAGCGACTGAGCTGCGGCGCCGCGGACGGCCTCGTGCTCGTCGGAGAGCGCCTCGGCGAGCACCATGAGCACATCCAGCCCGCCGAAGCGCGCCAGCGCCAGGATGCATCGCACGCGCAGGCCGGTCGCGACGTCCACCGGCCCGCCCCAAGCGGGTTGCATCTGGATGAAGAAGGCGCCGTGCAAAAACGGTGCCTTGTCCGTGTAGTTCAGCGTGTCCAGCGCGGTCGCGCACGCGATCTTGCCGGCGCACGTCGGATCGGCTTCGGTGGCGTTTTCGTAGAGGCGGGCGAGGGCGGCGACGAGCTCGGGGGTGAGCGCCGACAGCTCCCGTTCACCGGCGAGATCCGCCGCCATCGTAACGACGACAGCGCTCGGGTGGGCCAAGGCCTTGACCAGCGCCGAAGCCACCGCCGCATCGTCCGGATTCGCGCGCAGCGCACGAACCATCGCCATTCCCGGAGCGGGGTCGGGGGCGCTGGTGCGGCGGGTCGGCTTCACGCCGGGAGCTTAGCCCCATGTCCGCGAGGCGTCCTCGGCGCCTACCCCCGGCGACGCTCCCCAAACCAACGCCACGCCTCGGCAATCGCGTCCGCCACCGGGGTGCTGCCCATCCCCAGCTCGCGTCGCGCGAGGTCCGCCGAAAAATAGTGGGGCAAGGCGCTCATCGTCACCGCCGCGCTGTTGATCTCGCCCTCACGCAGGCCGAACCGCTCCCCGATCGCCAGGGCTCCCGCCGCCGTCTGGGTCACCCATCGCGGCAGCGACGCCAGCGGGGCGCGCCGGCCGGTCACCCGCGCGATCAGCCCCCACGCCTCCGCGTACGTCAGGTTCTCATTCCCCAGGATCCACCGGCCACCTCGCGGCCGTTCGGTGGAGGCGATCATCGCCTCCACGACATCGCGAACGTCCACGAAGTTGTTGCCTCCCGGCGGGGCGAAGACCCCCTTACCCGCCGCAATCTCAAGGATCATCTTCCCGCTGGAGGGGCGCCAGTCCCACGGCCCGAACATGTAGGTCGGGTACACGATGCGCCAGTCGGCGGCGCTCTCCTGCACGAGTCGGTCCGCAGCTCGCTTGGTGTCCACGTAGGGCACGCCCTCCTCGTGGGCGGCGGGGGGTGTCGCTTCGTCGGCTGGCGCCTCCCGCGTTCGCATCCCCAGGGCATCGACGGTCGAAACGTGCAGCAAGCGGGCGGTGGCGGGCAGGGCCGCCAACACGTTGCGAGTCCCCTCGACGTTCACTCGATCGAAGTCCGCACGTCCACCGTGCCGAATCTCAACCATCGCCGCCGCGTGTACCACCACCTCCGCGCCCTCGAAGCACCGCGAGAGCGCGGCTACGTCGTCGAGGTCCCCCTCCACTTCCCGAACGGACAACCCTGCGAATTCGCGCCTCGGCGGTCGCCGGGACAGGACCGTGACCTCCGCCCCCCGCTCGATCAGCGCGCGAACGAGGTTGTTCCCGACGAGCCCGGTACCCCCGGTGACGGCCCAGCGGACGAAGGGCAAGGCAGACGTTGACGAACGAGGCATGGCCCGCCACATTAGCGCGCCTCTGGGTACGCTGATGGGCCTCTTGCCCGACCGATCGTCTCTCACCGCGCTCGCCTACCAGCTTGGTCCCGGCCGCTACTACCAGCCGGCCTACCGATTCATCGCGGCCGACGTGGGCATTGAGCGCGGAAGCTTCCTCGACGTGGGCACGGGTCCGGGGTGGGTGGCGATCCACGCCGCCTCGGGTCGTCCGGATGTGGACGCGGTGGGGATCGACACCAGCCCGGCGATGTTGAACTTCGCGAACGCGAACCGGCAGGGGCGGTTGAACGTGACGTTCCGCGAGATGGACGCCGCCAACATCGTTTTTCCCGAGCGCACGTTTGAGGTGGCGGTGGCCGTGCAGGCTGCCCACCACTGGAAGGAGCCGGCGCCGATCTTCGCCGAGGTGCACCGTGTGCTCGTAGAGGGGGGGAAGTTCTACGTCTACGAGGCCGACCCCGCGAGCGACGTGCCGAGCGACTGGGTGGCGCGGAAGGGGCCGTGGCCGCCCGACTCGTTCATCAAGAAACAATGGGCGAAGTTCGGGATGGATGATGCCCGATGGGCCGCGCTCAAGTCCGTTGCCGAGGCGTCGCCCTTTGGGCCCGAGATCGAGGAAGAGCGCCACGGATTCTATCGACGCCTGGTGTGTGTGAAGTGATCCGCGCGGCGCCGCTCTGGGTGGCGCTGGGGTGTGGCGACGATCTGCTCTCGGCGGAGTCGGTGCTCGGCGTCGACGTGCCGGTCGAAGCGACGTACGGAGGCGAAACAAGTGAGCTTGGCAGCTCGGTAGCTTGGAGCGGCAGCTCATGGGCGGCCGCGGCACCGGGGGCGGGCGAGGTTTGGGTGGACGGGGAGGTGACGGCGACGGGGGATGCTCCACCTGCCTCGGCCGCGTTTGTGGGCTGGATGGGCGAGGCGCTGGTGCGGGCGGGGCCGGGGGGCGCTGTCGTGAATGGCGAGGTGCTTCCGGAGTTATCGGGGAGCGTGTTTGCCGTTTCCTCCTATGGCTTGTTCGCGTGGTCGGAAGGGACACTGACGTTGAACGGCGGTGGCAGCGCGCCCGTCGCCGGCGTTCAGGGCTTGACCACGGACACCGCGCAGGTTCTGGCGTTGGTCTGCAGCGGTGCCTGTGAGCCGATGGGCTGGGTGCTGATGGAGTCCCTGGACCTCGTCCCGTTGTTCGGGTTTGGCGAGGCAGAGGGCGCAGGCGGTCCGGGCGGCGCCATCGCGATCGACTTCGGGGCCGTGTGCGTCGGCAACCCCCGGCTCGACGACCCAGACGGCGCCGGCTCCGTGACCTGCAGCGACGGCCGACACATCGAGGGTGAACCCGGCGATCACCTCGGCATCGCGATCGGCGGTGGCTATGCGGCCGGCACGTTCAACAAGTGGGTGGTGCCGCCCCGGGCGCGGATCCTTCCTCTCGACGGCGGTGAGGTACTGGTGCTCGAAGAAGGCGCGGAGAACCAGCCGATCGCGCTCGCGGGCGACGAATCCACGCTGATCATCGGCGCGCCCTTCCACCCCCGAGACGGTATGCCGTCTGGCGCCGTGTTTGTGGTTTCGAGGTGATGGGCTTCTCCCCGACTTCGGTGGTTGCTCTCGGTCTCCTCGACGTGGGCATCGGCGTTGTCTGGGCGTTCATGCTGGCGCGGGCGCTGCAGCGCTTCCCGGCGGCGCGGCGTTGGTGGATCGAGGGTGCCGCCGTCGGCGGCGCGGCGATCGCCGTCGGGGGCGTGCTGGCCGTCGTTGGTGCGATGCTGCTCGGCGGCAGCCCCGCGGACCTTTTTGAGCGTGTGGACGGCAAGATCATCCCGGCGGCGGCGCTGCTCACGCATCCGCCCTGGCTGGTGGCTAGCCTTTTCGGCACGTTTGCGGGGAACCTTTCGACGGGTGTCGTCTCCATGCGCCTCGGAGAGCGGCCGGCGGGAGGCTGGCCAGGCTGGCGCTGGTGGCTCGTGGCGCCGTTGGTGAGCCTCGGGCTCGTGATCGTGGCGAACGGGTGGGGACATCTGTTGGCCGCGGTCGGTCACCCCCCTGAGAGCCAGGGGCTGGCGGAGACCCTCGCGAGGGAAACCGGCTGGGTACGCGCGACCGTCCTCGTCTACGTCATGACCATGGCCCCGCTGGCCGAGGAGCTCATGTTCCGGGGCTGGCTTCAGTCCCTCCTCGCACGGCGCTTCGGCGTCAAGCTCGCCGTCGTCGGGCAGGCGCTCGTCTTCGGCGCGATGCACGTGGATCGTTTATGGGCCATCCCGCCCCTGGTGCTCATCGGGCTCGCGTGCGGCTGGCTGCGCGCGCGAAGCGGCTCGCTCCTGCCCGGCCTGATCGTGCACATGCTCAACAACTCGCTCGCGGCGTTTTTGTAGTTACTTCGCCGCTGCGAGCGCGCGGCGCTCGATGCGCTGCAGGGTCGCGACCTCTCGGTCGAAGCTCTGGGCGGCCTTCGCCTCTGCCGCCACGTGCGCGTACAGCGCCCGAAATAATGCCTCTTTCGAGGTTCCTTCCTGGCCGTGGAGCGCGCGCGTCACCGCGAGCGTCCATGTGGAGTCTGGGCCCGGTCGGAGGAGGGCGGTGAGGTCGAGGGCGCGGGGGTCCGTTGCAGCGATCAGCTCGACGACGCGGTCCATGGCGTGCACGACCTGGGGCCGGTCCCACGCGGCCCACAGCTCGTCCACCGCGCCTTTCCAGACGATCACTCTCCAGATCCCGGCCAGGCGCGCGGGACTCTCGCCGTAGCGCGCGGCGGCGGCGAGCTCGGGGAGGCGGTCGAATCCCGTGCACGGAGTATCCGAGCATCGCCCGCGCCAGCGGAGCGCCGCATGGGCGAGGAGCGCGAACCCCGCGGCGTCGGGGTCGGAGGCGTGCGCCATGAGCTGCGGGGCGGCCGCGCTGAGCAGATCCGCGACCACGTCGGCCGACGGGTTGGCCCCCCCGAGCGCGAGCCGCCGCTCCTTTGCCGCGGCGTACTCGGCCGGTGCATCCGCGGCGGCTTCGGTAAGCGCGAGCGCGGTTGCTTCTTGAAGCAAACCCAGCGCTTCGGTCGGTGCGGGGCCGTTTTGCGGGCCGCCGCGCGCCACGAGCAGCGCGCCGGCGGGGGTCGCAGCGAGGCGCGCCCAGGCGGGTTCGGCCAATAAGGCTGCGGGCGCCGCAACGTCCACCGTCGGACCCTCAACCCAGCCCAGGAGCACGCTCCGCTCCAGGATGGCCAGCACGGCGTCGTCTGACTCGACGCGAAGGAAGGCGAGGGGAGCGCGTGGCGCATCGAAGGCGGCGGGCCCGGGCTCGCTGAGCGGCACCAGCCATCGCAGAAGGGCGCCGGGATTATGAAGGTTTACCTCGGCTTCTGCGAGCCGGGCGCCCCGAGCGAACGCGACGGCCGGACTGGCCGGGCTGCGATTCTCCAGTTGCCACCAAGCCGACGCGTCTGGCTCGGGTTTCATCGCCAGGAGGAGCCAGTCCGACAGCGCAGCGTCGAGCATGTTCGCCGGCAATCGAGGGTGTCGCGCCAGCGGATCGCCGTTGAGGATCCACGCTCGCCACGCGGCCACGTCTCTGGGCTCGGGATCGGGGGCCGTGGTCGGAGGGGGCGCCAGCTCCAGCTCCGGTGACACCGGGCGGACACAGGCCAAGAGCCAAAGCAACATCACGCCGTGCCTTTCTTCTGTCCGTAGGCCGACCGGCGCTTGGCCCGTTCGCCCCGTCGGGCGCGCCGCAGCGCATGGCCTGCGCCCTCAGCGGGACCAAAACCCTCGCTCTCAAGCACGCGGGGCCGCGATGGGGCGAGGCAGAAGCTCACGATGTCCCTGCCCATTCGTTCGCCTCCCTCCTCGAGCATCGGCGTGTGGCCGAGCCCATCGTACCGCCACACGAGGCCCTCGAAGAGGTCGCCCACGACGCGGGCCTCGGAGGGATCGAGGATCGGGTCGCTCCCGCCCAGGGTAACCAGCACCGGAGTGTCGACGTGGGTGGGCAGGATCCAGGGCGGGCGAACGAGATCGCGACACAACCGGTTCGGCCAGGGAACGACACGCGCGAGCGCGTCTTCAAGGGCGTTGCCGCGCAGGTTGGAGAAACCGAGCTCCTTCCAGGCGGAGCGGCTGGGCATGAACGGGCGGCCGAGCGCGAGGGTGGCGAGTGCGCGAGGCACGTGCCGCAAAAGCGAAGGACGCATGGGAAGGTGCATCGGACCGGGGGGAAGCGGGCACACGAACACCGCGGCGTGAAGGCTACGCCGGGTGGCCACCACCTGGGCCGCGAGCCCGGAGAAGCTGTGGCCAAGGAGGATCACCGGGCCCTCAACGGCGGCGACCGCCTCGTCCAGGCAGCGCACCACATCGTCGAAGCTGGCCTCGACCGACCCGCCGTCATGCCCCGGCAGGGAGAGCGGGCGCAGCTCAACCCCGGCTTCCGCGAACAACTGCACCCACGGCGAGAACACCCAGGGTCCGAGGCCCAGCCCATGGGCGGCCAGCACAATTGGAGCCATGACGCTCAGCCTGCCGCGCCCTCGACGTGGGCCAGCACCTCCGCAGCGTGCCCCCTCGCCGTGACCGGATCCCACACGTGTGCCACGCGCCCGGCCTCGTCGATCAGCACCGTGATTCGGGCAATCCCGTCATATTCGCGACCATAAAGCTTCTTTTTGCGCCAGGCCCCATAAGCGTCGCAGATCGCGCCCTCGTCCGCGATGAGCGGGAAGGGGAGGCACTCCTTCGCCCGGAACTTCTGGTGCGATTTCACCGAGTCCTTGCTCACCCCGAAGATGCGTACGCCGGCCGCCGCGAACCGCTCGGCGGAGAGCGCGAACTCCCGCGCTTCGATCGTGCAGCCGGGCGTCGCGTCTTTCGGGTAGAAGTACAGCACCACCCGCTGGCCCCGGAGGCTCGCGAGGGAAATGGGGCCTTCATCGGTATTTGCAGCGAAGTCGGGCGCTGGGGTGCCGGGCGCGGGAGGGGCCATCCCGCCAGTGTAACCTTCGGTCCGGCGGCGTTGCCCTGCACCCCGCGGCGCAGTACGAGAAAGCCATGCTGCGTCGGGGAGGGGGATCGGATGGCCAGGGGCCGAAGGGTGGTGGTGCTTCGCCGCGTGCGGGTGCGCCGCCTCCCAAGGGCGCGCCCAAACGGCGTTCGGCGTCGCCGGCCGGCTCGGGGGGGCTGAGCGGCGCGGAGGCGCTGGCGGCCAAGGTTGAGCAGATTCGCAAAACGACTGGAGTACCCCTCGAAACCGCGCGCCTCGTGGCGCTCGGTCGGCTCGATCTCAACGATGCGATCAAGCGGATGGCCTTCGCCGATGAGGTCACCTCGCTCATGGCACGGCACGAGCTGGATCGTGCGTTGGCGACTCAGGTTGCCCTCGGGCACGCCGATCTGCAGAAGGCGCTTCGAAAGCGCAGGGTAGACGCGCTGATTCAAGCTTCCATGAGCCGGGACATCCTCGAAACGGCGGCGAAATCGGGGGCGGAGCTGGTGTTGGGGGTGCACGGTCGGCAGCTCCTTCGTGCGCGGATCACGGAGATAACGGCTTACGACGTTCACCTCCTCGATCTGGAGAAGAACGAGGCCTCAATCCTTCACAAAACCAGATTGAAATTCGCCTGCGAGGCGGCTCCCTGGCAGAAGGCACGCAAAGCGATGGTGTGGGACTCGGCGCGGAAGCTGCGCACCGTGGAGCCGATCACCCGGCCGCAGGATCGTTTCGGATGCAGCAACCGCCGGCTCGGTGAGGCGCTGGATCGCAACGCTGAGACGACGATTACCCTTCTTGAGGGTGAGGTATTTACGGGCCATCTCGCCTGGGTGGCCCGATGGGAAGTGGGACTGCGCACCAAAGGCGGTGACGTAGCGATCTTCCGGCATGCGATCGACGACTTCCGCGACTGAGGGGGATTCATGGGCATCCTGAAAGGGGCGCTATCTGGGCGCCGGTACCGCATTGTTGGCGATGTCCCAGAGGGCTTCACCGACGACTACATCCACGCGCTCAACACGAACCAGCTTCGTGAGCCGCAGTCACCCACCCACAAGGGGGAAGTGGCGGGCTGGTGCCAGGTCCACAACCTGCTGGACGTGGACTTCCAGGACATCAACCTGTGGTTGTACAATCATTATGCGCTGTTCGCGCTGCGGGTGGACAAGAAGACGGTACCCGCGAAGCTCTTGCGTGCGCACTTGCAGAAGCGCATGGAAGCCTGGTGCAAGCAGAACAATCGCCCGAAGGTGCCGGCGGCGGTGAAAGAGGAGCTGCGTGAAACGCTCGAGCTCGAGATGCTTCAGAAGACGCTTCCCCGGGTTCAAACCTGGGAAATCGTGTGGAATATGACCGAGCAGTGGGCGGTGTTCACCAACGATTCCGAGCTGCCGAATGAGCGGTTCCAGAAGCTCTTTCTGCGTACCTTCGGCCTGCGCGCCATCCCGTGGAGTCCGCTCGACGAGCTGGCCGGGACCGAGGGGTTGCCAGAGGCGCTGGTGAGTACGGGTGCAACGGACGTGCGGGGAGGTGGACGATGAGCGAAGAAGGCGCAACGGAGCTGCTGCCGCCCCACATCTCGGCAGACTTCTACCTGTGGCTGTGGTACAGCTCGGAAGTCAAGAACGGGAAGTTTACCCTGGAGGATGGCTCGGCGCTCGAAGTGTACCTCGACGACCGCCTTGCCCTCCGCGAAACCGGGGACGATCGGCCCACGACGTTGTTGACGGGGGATAGCCCCGGCACGACCCCGGAGGCCCGAGCCGCGGTGAGCGGCGGAAAGGTGCCCAAGGAGCTGCGACTGCTGATCCGCCGGGAAGATCGGGAGTACCACGTCACCCTCCGTGGCAGCCGCGTCGGCATCGCCCAGGCAAAGCTGCCCACGCAGGTGAAGACGGGCGAGGTGCTTGAGGTGCTCCTCGATCGCATGTTCGTGTACGAGGAGCTCCACTGGCTGGTGGCGGCGTTGCTCCGGCAATTCGCCGTCGAGCGGGTGAGCGAGTCGTGGCGTTCGTCCGTTGTCCCCGCCATGCGCGAATGGCTGCTTCCCCTTGACGCCTCGGGCAGCGGTGGGTAGTTGTCGCGTCCGAACGCACGGTTAGCTCAGCTGGATAGAGCGTTGCCCTCCGGAGGCAGAGGTCACAGGTTCGAATCCTGTACCGTGCACCATTCGACGCCCCGGGAGCTTCCTCCGCGGGGCGTCGTCATTTTTTGGCCCCGCGCGCTTCGTCCTGCTACGTTGCGGCCCGTGTTGCTCCACGTGCGGAAACGCCCATGAGGGTCCGGTTCTGGGGTGTACGGGGTTCGATCCCCGTGCCCGGAGCAGACACGGTCCGGTACGGTGGCAACACCTCGTGCATGGAAGTCCAGCTTCCTGGCGAGGATCCGTGTGTGCTCGACGCGGGAACCGGCGCCCGCTTGTTGGGGCGGGAGCTGCTTGGACGGAAAGAGCGGGGCGTAAACCTGCTGTTCTCGCACTTCCACCTCGATCACCTCTTCGGCTTCCCGTTCTTTGCCCCGTTGTTCGCGCCGAGTTTCCGGTTGCACGTCTCTGCGCCGGGCTTCTCCCCGGATGCAACGCGGGATCGACTGGGCCGGTACCTCAACGGTGTGCTGCACCCGCTTCGGATGCCCGACCTGCCCGCGCCGATGGACTTCGCGGCGATCCGCCCAGGCATCCCGTTCCAGCGCGGCGCCTACCAGATCACCGCGGTTCAGCTCAATCACCCGGGCGGGGCCTGCGGCTACGTCATCGAAGGTGGGGGTCGAAAGGTCGCCTACCTCACCGATACCTCACCGCTCTCACGCCCGGGGGAGGGGCTCTCGGGTGGGGCGGCGCCGAATGGTCGGGAGATCGCGCTCACGAAAGCGCTCAAGGGCGCGGACTTTGTGGCGGTAGACACGATGTTCTCCGAAAACGAGTACCTTGAGAAGATGACCTGGGGCCACGGGTATCCGGAGTACGCGGCCGCGCTCTGCCGTCACGCCGAGGTGAAGACTCTCGCGCTGTTCCATCACTCCCCCGACGCAACCGACGCCGATCTGGATCGGCTTTCCGAGCGCTGGGCCGGCGGCTACGATGGCATGCGCGTGGTCCTTGCGCGTGAGGGGGCTGACGTGGATCTCGAGGGGTAGCCGGGCTCTACCTGGACGAGTCGATCGTTCGATGCTTCCTCACGGGGTTGCTCATCGGGCTCGGCGGCGTGTGGTTGGCCTGGTTCGCGGGCTGGCTCAACCGGGTAGAGCTAAGCATGCGAGCACAGGCCACCGCCGCCGCCCTCGGGCTCGTGTTCGAGCGTGAAGGCGCGCTTCCGCGTGTCGTCGCCGGCGGCGCGATCGGGGGGGTTTCGGTGCGGGTACGGTGGCGCGTCGGGTGGACGGGCCGCCGCGTGGACGTTGCCTGGAGGGGACAAGGGTGGACCCTTGTGCCGGACGGTGCCGAGCTTTCAGAGTGGCTGTCCGAGCACGCCGGCTAGTGCGGAGTCAGCCGCCGGGCCGGGCCGCGAGCACGACACCCGCCCCCTGCACCTGCGTTTCGCCCGGTTGAAGCACGAACGTGCCGCCCTTCGTGCAGCGCTCGCCGTCCACGACGGCCTCCCCCTCCACCACGGTTAGCGCCTCCCAGCCGTAGCGCCGGGCGGGGAGGCGCACCCGGTCCACAACGAAATTGCGTGTTTCGATCAGTCGATCCACGCCCGGGGCGATGTGCTTGGGCGCGCGGAAGGGGCTCGGGAGTGGGTCGCGACGCGCCACGGCGCAGGCATGGTCGAGGTGCAGCTCGCGGCCGCGCCCCCAGTCGTACAACCGCCACGTGAGATCGATCGGCTCCTGCACCTCGTAGAGCAGCAGCCCCGGCCCTATCGCGTGAATGGTCCCCGGCGGAACGTCGATCACGTCGCCCGGGCGCGGCTCGATCCAGGCGAGGTCGCCTTCGATCTGGCCGCTGGCCGCGTGGTCACGAAGCTCCGCCTCCGTCAACGTGCGATTCAGGCCGTAGGCGATACGGGCGCCCGGGTCCGCATCGAGCACCACCCAGGCCTCCGCCTTGCCATGCGGCGCCCCGGCGCGCAACCGGGCGTCTACATCTCCCGGATGAACCTGCACAGACAGCATCTGTCGCGTATCGAGCAGCTTCACCAGGAGCGGGAAGTCCACCAGATCGCTGAACCGGGCCTCCACGCCGACCACGCGGTTCTCGCGCCACACTTCCCACGATTCGCCGATGATCCCTTCCCCCTTGCCGAGCTCGGCGCCGAGGCGGAGCCCTCCCCAAGGCGGACGCGACAACGTGGGCCAGAGGCGAAGCGGCGGCAAGGGATGGCACGGTAGCCCGGCGGCTTCGGGGCGGCGAGGGCCGGGGGGTGCAGGGGCGGTGCAGAGCGGCCTGCGGCTTAGTTCCGCTTGGCGGGGGGTGGCGCAGGGGGCAGCAAGGCCAGACGCCGCCGGGCGAGCTCACCGGTCGAAGCTGCATTCTCGGTGTCGTCGGTCACGAGGAGGTACGCCGCGCGCGCTTCTTCGGGTAAGCCATCGGCCTCCGCGATCCGTCCCCACACAAACGACCACGAGGGGTCGAGATCCCCGTTGTGATCCTCAATGTACGTCTTCACCAGCTTCCGCGCCTCGTCGGTGCGCCCGCCGGCGGCGAAGACGCAGGCCGACGTGTGCGCGCGGCCGCTGCTCCACGGGCCGTCGAGGATGTGCTCGGCGTTGGTCAGGGCGTCTTCGGGGAGTGAGGGCAAGAAGAGCATCGGCCATGTCGCCTGGTTGAGCAGGCCGGGATCCTTGGGGAACCGGGCAACGCCCTCCCGACCGAGGCGCACGGCTGGGTCGAAGGCCCCGGCGTCGGAGAGCGCGCTCACGATGGCCGACCAGTGATCGGCGGTATCCGCAGCCGCACCCAGGGCCGAGCGGGCTTCGGCTTCTGCCTCGTCTACCCGCCCGAGTCGCGCGAGCGCGGTGATCCGCAGCGGGTTCACGGTCTGGGCGTCGCCGCCCCGGGTGCGCATCTCATCGGCGACCGCGAGCGCCTCGGCGGTCGCGCCCGTTCGGGCCAGCACGGCCCACAGGGCAGGCCCGACAGCCGCATCGGCCGTCTTCGCCGACCACGCTTCACGGAGCGTTTTGAGGTGCTTGTCGCCTTCGTGATCGCCGGCGGTGATCAACGCGACCATCAGGCGGGCGCGCCCCAGGCTGCGGTCTCCATCCGCGGTCCAAACGGACTTCAACCGGGAGGGCGCGGGGCGCTCCGTGTCCAAAAGCGCCCAATCCAGCCAGCGCTGCGCCTCGGCGAGCTTGCCCGCATCGAGTCGCGCGCCGGCCTCTTCGCCCAGTTCGTCGAGATCGAAACCGTCCGAACGCAGCTTGTATTGACCCTTCTCGCGTACCACGTAGTAACGGAAGGGCGTTGGGGACCAGATCGCTTCCCACCGCAAGCGGAAACCGCCGGCGGCGTCCCCGTCCACCTCGACGGTGCGCGGGCTCGTCGACTTGTCCAGCAGGTAATCGGTGAGCCCGCTGCCGTTCCGGCTCCACGGTTCGTACGCCTCATCCAGGGCCGCTGCCGCGAAGGTACCAGGCAGTTCCTTGTGAAACGCGGGATCTCCTGCAGCTCGTAAGAACCGCCGCACGGCCGCAACCGGCTCGTCCGCGGTCCAGTCGATCGTGTCGTGGCGCCGCAGCGAAGGGGGGAGGTCCTTGCCCTCGTCGGAGTCGGGTACCAACGCCGTGAAGCTGCGCGCACCATCGTACTGGCGGGCGTAGCTCAGCGCGCTCGCGGCGGATCGGTACAGGCTGCGGAGTCGCTCGCCGTCTCCCGCGAGCTCCCGCGCCTCTCGGAGCGCGGCGTCCATGCCATCGGCCAGGAAGAAGGCGGCCACTCGCTGCCCTCTTCGGGCGTCGTCGCTTGCGTACCGGGTCAGGTCTTTCACCCGCTCGCCGTCACCCAGCGAGAGCAACAGGGGGATCGCGATCGCGCGCGTGGAGGGGAGGGGTTCGTCGTCGGTCGCCCAGAGCGCGAGCGCCGCCTCGACGTCGCCCCGGCCGTACACACCCTGGGCGTCGTACACCAGGAAACGGCCCAGAAGTTCGCGGTAGAACTGCGCGTTGTCGGACTCGTCGCGTTCCGCCTGCTCAACCGCCACCCGCAGGCGTGTACGGTAGGGGTCCGGATCGAACCCCTTTGCAACACCGAATCCCTGGGGTGGTCGCGTGGCGCTGTCCCACCCCAGCAGGAAGAACGTGTCACGCGTCGCTTCGGTTTCGGGGACGGCCCCCAACACCGCCTGGGCCTTTCGGGCGTACCCCGCATCGAACAGTGCCTGCGCCCACCCTACGCGGTCGGCGAGCAGTGCGTCGGTCGCCGTTGCGAGGGCGCTCCACTCGCGGAGCGATGCGCTCACCTTGCCAGCCTCGCTCAGACGGGTCGCGGGGTTCTGAAACCTCAGGCTCATTTCGGACTTTTTCCGCACCTCGTCCGCGGCCCTTACGAACTCGTCCACCCGCTCCACGGCCACCGCGGTGGGAACGACGAGGTGGGCATCGGCGCGGATGCCGCCGTCTGGGAGCGGTGCCCACGTCCACGTAAACCGGCCTCCCGTCAGCGCAATGTCCACGGCCTCGGGAGTCGAGGCGAGCGTGTACCCGCGTGGCGGGTGGATTTCCAGGGTTGCAGTCTCGTCGGCGCCCCGAAGCACCACCGGCCAGGTCCGCTTCGCCTTCACGTCCTCGCCCAGGCCAAGCGCCCACTTGGTTGGCAGCGCGCTCATCGCGAAGCCGGGGCCAGTCTTTACTGAGAACTCCCCAGGTCGAACGCTGAGCTCTTCCGCGCCCGTCACCATCACGACCTCGGTGACGTCACGGTCTAGATCGTCAAGGTCGATCTCGTAGCTCGCCGTGGCCTCCCTCGCGCGCCAGCTCTTCTTCGCTGCCGCTTCGATCTCCTCGATGATCGCCTCGATGCCCGCCGTCCTGACCTGGTCGCGTGTCGCCGCGGCGCCGGCCGGGCCCACCCGAGTGCGCTGCTCGATCGTGGCCCCACCGAGGTCCACCGCGGTGATGATCTTCGTGATGTCGACCGCCATCGGCTGCGCCGGCGGCGTCCGGGTCAGCGAAGTGGTGTCCGGGGCGGCGATCAGGGCCCATCGGTCGGCATCCGCGTCGGGCAGCAGGCCGGCCGGGTGCTCGGGTTGAGTTGGGTCCACCCAGATCGGCTGTTTCCCACCGTCCAGCACCGTGATCGCGTGATTGAACAGGTTGGGGCCGGGGAGCTTGGGGTTGACGTCGGGGTCCCAACCGGCGCGCAGCAGCGCGACGTGCGCGGTGATTCCGACGCTCCGCAGCATCGCCGCGAGGAAGGTGGCTTTATCCTTGCAGTCACCGTACCCGCGCGCGAGCACCTCGGCCGGCGCCCGGGGCACCACGGCCGCCGCGCCCAGCTCCACGGCCGCATAGCGGGCCCGGTCGTTGAACCACCGTGCCATCGCCGTTGCCGCCCGCCGATCGTCGGTTTCGCGCTTGCGAATCTCGCGTGCCGCCTCGATCGCTTCCGGTGGGAGGATCGCGGCTTCGTCAACGAGCGCGGCGTATGCGCGTGCAAGGCTGCCCCAGTCCGGGGCGGTCGACCAGCTCACGTACCGCACATTGTACGCTTCGTGCGGTGCGAAGTCGGGAGGCCACTCAACGAGGGCGGGTTCGTCCACAATCCACGAGATCGTTCTGCGTCCGGCCCGCTTCACCTCCTTGGGCTCGCCCAGGTTCTTGCTGTCGAAGCGCAACGGCAGACCGATCGGCGCGTCGAGCACCACCTCCACCCGACCTGCCCGCCCGGTGCCAACTGGCACGAGGCCGCTTTGGCCGTTGGTCAGAAACGGCTTCTCTTGCACCACGGTGTCGAGCTGCTCGACGATGGCCCCCTTGCGCGCGCCCGGGAGTGGCGCGATCAACTTCCTGGTGTCAACGTACATTTCGCCCAGCCCGGTCGCCACGGATTGCTCCACGAGCGTCGCCGGATCGAGCTTGCGTTCCCGGCCATCGGGGCTCACCACCCGCAGGTCAACGGCGGGCCGATGCTCCCGCCAGGGATCCCAGTACATCGTACCGGTTCGAAGGGAGGTGTCGTCTCGCTCGATACGCCAGATGTCATGCCGGGTGGTTGTGGACATCCCGGCGTCGTCGAAGGAGATGCGCACGGAGGCGAGCAGCTCGACGGTAGGCGGCTTCTCCTCGTCGTCCTTCTTTTTGGAGGGAGAGGGGAGCCTCAAGGGGAGCTTGGTCACCGCCTCCGCCGCCGCGCGCAGCTCCTCGGGCGAGGCCGCAAAAGGCTCGCTCAACTTGTCATAAACCCCAGCAAACGCCGTTGTCGGGAGCAACGCCACGAGCAGTGGCGGCGTAGCCCAGTGTGCAAGCGGCGACGAGCAACGGAGCAAGCAGACCCCTGGGGGCGGCAAGGTAGCATGACCGACCGCGCGGATCGCCGCATCAACGGGTTGCCGAGGCCCCCCCTACCCGACTATTGTGCGGCCCTGCCTGCGGAGTCCGCGTGCTCTACGCCCTTGTGCTGTCTGTCGCCCACGCGGCCACCTGGCCCCCCGGTACGATCATCAATCCGGGCGTTAGCGTGGACATCACCAAGGGCGGGTTCGACGCAATCGCAGACCTGATCCCTGCGCTCCTCCCGAGCGAGATCCCGCTGGACGCGGTGAGCGGGGGCGATCCCGGCGCGTTCGACCAGTGTTGGCTCGGTGGCTACGAGTATTCGTTGACGAACGGCAGCGTGGCGGTTGAGGTGGTGGGCGCGACCATCACCCCGGGCGACGGCGTGTTGGAGATCGACGCGCAGATGATGGTGTCGGTGAACCAGCCTTCCGACATGTTCGACCTGTACTTCGAGGCGGAGTGCATCGGCGATACGTGCGCCGGGTACGTGGATCCGTTCCCGGTCGACGTGCACACCACGATGCGCCTTTCGATCGTGGACGATGGGGCCGGGAACCGCACGCTCGACGCGACGATGGGCGAGATTGAGGTCACCTACGAGCTCGATGGCGGTAGCGACATCTACATGGAGGGCTGCACGATCGGGGACATCGAGGAGGTGCTCAACTACGTGGGTATCTCCTTGTACGACCTCATCATCAGCGCGGTGAGCGGCACGCTGGAAGACCAGATCAAGAGCCTCGGTCCCACCCTCGAGGAGGCCATCGAGGGCGCGTTCGCGAGCGCCACCATCGAGCAGGATCTGGAGCTGAATGGGGCGCTGGTGCATCTGCTGGTGCAGCCCAGCAATGTGGAGATCACGCCCGATTCGCTGCGGCTCTCGATGGAGGGGAGCTTCGACGGCGATCCGGCCGCTTGCATCGCGGAGTACGACCCGGGCGGCTCGTTGCGCACCGACTCGGAGCTCCCGGCTGCGGACGACGTACCCAGCGGGATCAGCGCCGACTACCACGCGGGCGTGATGATCGGCGACGACTTCGCGAACAGCGCGCTGTATGCATTGTGGCGGGGTGGCCTGCTTTGTTACACGATCGATGCGGCGTCCAGCCCCATCCCGCTCGACACCAGCATCCTCAACCTGCTGACGGGAGACGCGTTCGCGCCCCTGTTCACCGGAACACAGCCGATCGGCATCATCACGCGGCCGCTTTTGCCGCCGACCGTTGCCTACACCGGCGAACACGATCTCGGCCTCACCATCGAAGACCTGAACCTCGACTTCTACGCCGAGCTCGACGGTCGTAGCACGCGCATGATCTCCATTGGCCTCGATGGGAACGTCGGCGCCGACCTGAATCTCGACGGTTCGACCGGGAGTCTCGCCATCGAGGTCGATCTGGATCCCACGAAATTCACGCCGAGCGTGAGCTACAACGAGATCGAGCCTGCGGCGAACGACACGGTGGCCGAGAAATTTGGCGGCCTGTTCTCGACCATCCTCGACTCGGTTGTGGGTGGCCTTCTCGACAGCCTCGCCTTCCAGTTGCCCAGCATCAGCGGGCTGGGTCTGACCGATCTTGAAATCGCGGCGAACGGCGCGGACAAGGATTGGCTCGGTGCGTACGCCTGGCTTGGGCCGGTGGAGTACTCCGGTGGCGGCTGTGGCGGCTGCGGCGGCGGATGCGGCGGGGACACGGGCGGGACCGTGGACACGGGCGGCGCGGGCTGCACCGGCGGCTGTGCTTCGGTGCCGGCGGCGCCGTGGATCGCGGGCGTGGCGGCCGCGGCTCTTTGGCTGCGGCGGCGCGCTTCGGTCTGAGTCGGGTCGCCGCGCTTACAGCGCGTCCACCACCCAGGCGAAGCCGAAGCACATCTCCTGGTCCGTCTGCTCGCCCCACTCCACGTCGGTGTTGCTGGGGTTGGAGTAGGTGCACGTGGTCTGAACCCGGTCGCCGTTGTGGAGCGGTACTGGCTCGCTGAACGTCGGGATAAGCTGGTTATGGAAGTTCCAGCCGGCGATATCGACGATGCACGGGTCGGTGTCATCCTTGGACTTCACGTCCATGTGGAAGGCGACGCCCGTTTGGTGCATGTGGGGGAAGACCGCCAGCAATTCGGCGTCGTCACCCATCCACCGCTCGCTGTCGTTCACCTCGACGTTCTCTTCCCCGGCGGGGATGGTGAACTGGGTGACGCCGTACGGGAGCTGAACGACTTCTCGCTCCACCGAGTCCGTGAACAACAGGCCATACCCCGACTGGTCAAACTCCTGATCCGCACCATCGAAGCTGTCGTAATAGTGCATCTGGAGGATGAGCGAGGTTCCGTTGTTCAACCGCATGCCCAGGCCGTCGGGGAACTGGAGCGGAGTGCCGCCCGGGGCCCATGCCGCGAGTAGGCTCCACGTCGGATCGCCGAAGCCGGAGCAGTAAAAGCCATCTGGGGCGAGCTGCTCGGCGGTGACTTCGCGGGTTTGGAACAGCACAACATGGTGTACGATCGCGTCGTTGTCCACGATGGCCTCGAGCCCGGTGAAGAAAACCGGACTCGGGTTGTCGAGGTTCAGAACGAAGCATCGGTAGTCGTTGCCATCCCCGCCAAAACTCGGCTGGTAGGCGGCGCTGCCGTACAATTCCTTGTCGAACGGCCCGATCGACGCCAGCGGCCCTGGCCCGTCGACTTGTGCTTCGGGCTCGCCGAGCGGGGCGCCTGCGGCCGCCCATTCACGGAGGGTGGCCTTCTGCTCGGCGCTCAGCACAAAACGCTCAGAGTGTTCGTAGTCGCGACACGCCGGGTCTGGTGCCGGCGGCGGCATCAGGCCGGCGTCCACGTAGCTCACGATGGCGTCGGCCAGTGCGACCACGTCTGCGGGTTCCTCGAAGGAGGGCGCGAGGCCGCCCTGCACATGGCAACGCGCGCAGTCCTCATCGAGGATTGGCTTGATATCGGCGTAGTAGGTGGGGTCTGCCGCGGTGGGCGCAGTCGAGTCCGGCTGCTCACCAGCACAGGCGAGGGCGAGTTGAAGCAGCATGGTGGCTCCGGTCCAAGGGCCGGCGCTTATATCAGGGCGCCCCCCTCCGCAGCCGAAACCCGCCCACCATGGTGTCGGTGACTTCTTTGCCTTCCAGCAGACGCCCCGGTGGGAGCACCGCCTCGATGTCGTAGGCGATGCCTTGATCGACGATAAAGTAGCCGAGCACCCGCGCATCACGGGCGTCCTCGGGCGAGCAGGTGGCCACTTTGACCTGGCCGGGCACCGCCAAGGCTCGGTAGCCCCCGACGTCTTCGAACGCCCAGGTACAACCACGGCGCGCGCGCGGGCCGAGGATGCCGTTGGGGGAAGCGGACACCTCCACGCGCGCCCGCGACTCGGTGTGCACGAGGGTGAGCCGCGGGTTGGATCCCTCAGCGCCCGGCAGCACGTCCCAGCCCGGCGGTACGTGCAGCGACCACGGAAAGCGGGCGTCCGTCCAGGTACCGTTCGTGAACGAACCGCTGGGCTCCGCTGCTGACGTTGGCGCGGAGCTGTCGGCTTCTCGCACAAGCGCGAGCGGCGCAGCCCGAGGGCGGCATGCGGCGATTTCGAAGCTTATAAGCAGTAGAGCCGCGAAGGTTTTGATCTCTGGGTTCACGATCGCGGCCGGGCGCGCGCCGCCGCGAGGGCCGCGACGTGCGCCGGGCCTCCCCACAAGTCCGTGAACACCCGCAGCTCTTCGCGAGAGGCTGGCGCGTCCGTCGCCCGGACGAGCCGGACCGCGCCGCGGAGCGCCTCAGCGGGCAGCTCCGCAGCCCTCGCGATCCAGGCCTCCGCGCTGGCGACGGGGTCGTCCACAATCTCATCGATCAACCCCACCTCTTTCGCCCCGGTGGCAGACAGGGGCGCCGCCTCCACGAGCAGGCGCAGCGCTCGCCGCGCGCCGACTCGCGCGACGAGGTTGGCGCCGCCGCCAAAACCGGGGCTCACGCCGAGGCGCGCCTGCACCCAGCCCACGCGCACGCTGGGGCTCGCAAAGACCAGGTCGCACGCGGCGAGGAGCTCGGCCCCGCCGCCAAGCGCGGGCCCAGTGGCGGCGGCCACGATGAAAGCGCCGGAGGCCCGGAGCAGCCCCACCGCGTCGGCCATGAACGCCCCAAGTTGGGCGCCGACGCCCGGTCGGGCGAGGTAGTCCCGAACCGCGGCGAGATCCCCACCGGAGCAGAACGCGTCGCCGGCGCCGCGCACGAGGATCACGGACGCACCGTGTGCAAGCCGGGCGGCGTCGGCGAACTCCACCATCATGTGCGGGTCGAGCGCGTTTTTCTTCGCGGGGGCATCGATGACGATGCGGGTCACCGGACCTACGGCCACGCTCACCCGGCCAACGCCGCGCGGCAGCGTGGAAACCATGTCGCGGAAGCTCACGGGAGCAGGCATTCCCGCCGAACTAACGCGGCATCGATTCGGGCGTACGGTCCCCCCTTCGCAGCTCCGCCATCGCCTCGCCGTGCTGCTCGACCGCACGGTTGCGTGCGTCCTCGGAGACAAGATCCAGCCAGGTGCGCACCCGCCCCTCGGCGCGGCGCGCTTCCCAGGCCTCTCGCCCGTCCGCCTGCAGCCAGTCCGCATGTGCGCGGAGTGCGCCGAGCACGTCGTCGACGCCGACCCCGGTGCGCGCGCTGGCGGCGAACACCGGCGCCTTCCACCCCGGGCGCATGTCGAGGTGCACCGCCAGCTCCAACTCGCGCACGAGCGCCTCGGCCCCAGGGCGGTCGGCCTTGTTCACCACGAATACGTCCGCGATCTCCAGAAGTCCCGCCTTCATCGCCTGCACGCCGTCGCCGCTCTCCGGCGTAAGCACCACCAGCACCGTGTCGGCCACCTCCATGATGCCGAGCTCCCCCTGCCCGACGCCCACCGTTTCGACGATCACATCGTCGTAACCTGCGGCGTCGAGTACATCGACAACCTGGCCTGCGGCCCTGGATAATCCACCGGAATGACCGCGGGCGCTGAGGGAGCGGATGTACACACCCGGGTCCATCGCGTGCTGGTCCAGGCGCAGTCGGTCGCCCAGAATCGCTCCCCCGGTAAACGGTGAGCTCGGATCTACCGCCACGACCCCCACCCGACGGCGCTCTTCGCGGGCCGCGGTGACGATCCGGTCGGTAAACGTACTTTTTCCAGCGCCAGGCGGCCCCGTGATGCCCAC
Source organism: Deltaproteobacteria bacterium (assembly GCA_014191855.1). Taxonomy (GTDB): domain Bacteria; phylum Myxococcota_A; class UBA796; order UBA796; family SXON01; genus SXON01. The sequence goes on along the minus strand of BJHF01000043.1, from coordinate 20,591 downwards.
GACCCGGGGCGCACCCGGCCCGGAGCGTCTCCGCGCGGGGAGCCCCGCCATGATCGCATCTGCGCCCGGCGCCCGGGCCTCAACCCGGCTGATCAGCCGCGCCAACGCGGCACGGTCGCCCGCCAACGCGCGGGCCACGAGCGGATCTGGGAGGTTCGGCACCCCGGAACGCTAACCCGCGGCGTGCCTCGTCGGTCCTCCCGGGATAGCCCGTGCGGTGCCCGGAGGACGCTTGCTGCGCCAAACCCTGCCCCTGCTCTTTCCCGGACTTCTCGTCGGTTGCGGCGGCGCACTCGCCGAGGTGGAGGGCACGGCCGGCGGCATCCAGTGGGGCTCGAGCGAGTTCGTGTACGTCGGCGCGCGCTACGTCGTGATCTCCGCCGTCGAGGTTGATTGTCGGGACATCGACTGGGTGGATCGCAACTACGACGAAGGCGTGAAGCCCACCGAAACCAACACCTCCTTGCTCCAGTTCACCTTCGCCTCGGGCGACGCGGTGGAGCAGGGCAAGTTCGCCATCGCGCAGGGCGGGCAAGTGCAGTCCACGATCATCACGATCTCGGGGGATGTCTTCAACGAATACAACGCCTCTGCCGGTACTCTTTCGGTGGACAGCGTGGAAGACGAAGGCGCGGCCACGGGTAGCTTCGACGCGGTAACGTTCGAAGACGGTACCCTGTCCGGCACCTTCACCGCTGAGTGGTGCGTGAACCTCAAGCCCTGAGTACACCGTGAGCCTGCTCCTCGCTTTGTTGTCCCCCGCTTGGGCCGCCGACGTCATCGTTCCGGATGCCACGCCCGCCTCGATGTCCGACCTTTCGGTCGCCTCGTTGTTCTCGGGCTTCGTGGTCTCGGCGCTTGAGAACAAGGGTTTGGACGTGGATGATGGCGACGAGATCCGCGAGTGGGCGGGAGATGCGGCCGATGCCTGCAGCGACATCGATGAGTGTCCGGGAAATCTTTTCCCCAAGACCAACGCCCGGATGGCGGTGGTCCTGTCGGTGGGCCAGTCGAGCAAGGGGCTCATCGTCGAGGCCAAGTTGTACGGCGCGGAGGACAAGTCTCCGCTGAAGGTCGTCCGCGAGACCGTGGCCGGTGGCGGGGAGATGGACTTCTCCAAGCGCTTGGCCAAGACGGCCGCCGAGATGCTGCCGCTGATCCCTGAACGGGAGGAGCGCTCCTCCAAGAGCAAGTACAAGGCGAAAGCGGAGGAGGAGCCCGAGAGCAGCGGATCCTGGAGCGAGCGCTACGCCCACAAGGACGAGGAGGAGGAAGAGCCGGCGCCGAAGAGCAAGAGCTCCGCTTCGAAGTCGAAGTACAGCGACGAGGACGAAGAGGAAGAGCCGGCGCCGAAGAGCAAGAGCTCCGCTTCGAAGTCGAAGTACAGCGACGAGGACGAAGAGGAGGACGAGCCAGCGCCGAAGAGCAAGAGCTCGTCGTCCAAATCTACGGCTTCGAAGTCGAAGTACAGCGACGAGGACGAAGAAGAGGAGGAGCCGGCGCCGAAGAGCAAGAGCTCGTCGTCCAAATCTACGGCTTCGAAGTCGAAGTACCGCGACGAGGACGAAGAAGAGGAGGAGCCGGCGCCGAAGAGCAAGAGCTCGTCGTCCAAATCTACGGCTTCGAAGTCGAAGTACAGCGACGAGGACGAAGAAGAGGACGAGCCAGCGCCGAAGAGCAAGAGCTCCAGCTCGAAGTCGAAGTACAGCGACGAGGACGAGGACGAGCCAGCGCCGAAGAGCAAGAGCTCGTCGTCCAAATCTACGGCTTCGAAGTCGAAGTACAGCGACGAGGACGAGGAGGAGGACGAGCCAGCGCCGAAGAGCAAGAGCTCGTCGTCCAAATCTACGGCTTCGAAGTCGAAGTACAGCGACGAGGACGAAGAAGAGGAGGAGCCAGCGCCAAAGAGCAAGAGCTCCGCTTCGAAGTCGAAGTACAGCGAGGAGGAGGAGGAGCCGGCGCCGAAGAGCAAGAGCTCGTCGTCGAAATCCAAGGTGGTAGAAGAGGAGGAAGACGAGGAGGCGGCCCCCAAGGTGGCGTCCTGGACCTCAAAGTACGCGGTGGAGGAGAAGGAGGAGCTCGACGAGCCGGTCGCCAAGTCAAGCAAATCCTCGAAGTCCAAGGCGAGCGAGGATGACGAGGAAGAAGAGGAGCCCAAAAGCAAGACAGCAGCATCCAAGGCCAGTACTTCGAAGTCCACCAAATCTGCGGGAATCGAACTGGACGACGAGTTCGCAGGGCTGGAGGACGCAGAAGAGGAAGACGTTCGCCCGGCGGTAAAGGTGGCCCCGCCGCCGCCCCCGCCGCCCGAGCCGAAGGCGACTTCGAAATCGTCAAAGTCATCGAAGTCCGCCAAGGCTGCCCCCCCGCCGAAGGTCGAGCCGGTGAAAGTCAAAGAGCCCGACGCGCTCTCGTTCGATGAGGAGGACGATGAGCCGATCATTCTCCCAGAGGAGAAGCCCAAGGCCGTCGGCCCGAAGATCGACCTGTACGAGGATGATCCCATCCCACCGGCCAAGGAGCCGGTGAAGGTTGAGCCCGCGAAGGCGAAAGAGCCGGTCAAAGTCGAGCCCGCCAAGGTGGAGCCGGCGAAGGCTGCGGCCGTCGAGCAAAAGAAGGCCGAAGCGCCGAAGACCGCATCCAAGGCGATGGACCTCGACGATCTCGAGCCCGTGGTCGCGAAGCCGGAGGCCGTGATCGAGGCACCCAAACCAAAGGTGGCCGTCGCGAAACCGCTGGACTTGGATGACGACGAGGACGAGCCGGTCGTGGCGAAGCCGGAAGCGGTGATCGAAACGCCGAAAGCGAAGGAGGCCCTGGTCTTTGATGATGAAGACGAGGACGAGCCGAAGGTCAGCGCGGCCAAGAAGGTCGAGGTGCCCAAGGCCGAGCCCAAGAAGGAGGTGGTCGACACGAAGGCTACCGCCAAGGAGAAGGTGAAGGAGAAGCCGGCCCCCGCCGAGAAAGCCGCGAAGGTGGTGAAGGTCGCGGAGCCGAAGAAGACGGCGGAACCCAAGAAGACGGAGGCCCCCAAGACGGCAGCCAAGATCGCTGCTCCGAAGGAGGATTCCTCGGCCTCCGCCAAGTACGCGAGCGACTCCAAGGCCGTGGACGAACGCGGGCGCATGGGTGTGCCGTGGAGCGACTATGCGAAGTACAAAGCGAGCGGCCTCGACCAGAAGGCTTGGCTGGACAAAGCCCAGGTTCACGCGGGGCATCCGTACGTTGAACTCGTGGGGGGCTACGCGCTCGGAGATGTGGACCGCGGCTATGGCGTTCGCGTCGGCATCAACGAGGAGTTTGTGAGCACTGGCGTTTCGAGCTGGACGGGCTCGGGCGCGGCGGCCACGGGCGGCGGAATCACCGGAAGGATCGCGGTTGGCTACGTCCCAACCTGGTTCCTGGATACCCAGGTGGCCGTCGGGATCCAGTCGGGCCAGAAACACCTGAACGTCGGGTGGTACTGTGGTTCGGCTTGCGACGATGCCTCCGAAGAAACGCAGTACACCGCGGTGGATGCCACCCAGCTCACGATCGAGCCGAGGGCCCGGATCCTCCCGCTCGCGACTGGCTTTGTGAAACCCTACGGCCTGGTGGGCTTCGACATCTCCCTCTACGACAGCTTCCACATCCCGGATGAGAACAGCTCCGTGAAATACCCGGATGCGGCGGGCGGCGCGTCGTTCGGCCCGACCCTCGGCGCGGGGGTGATGATCGACCCCATGTCGCCCATCTCCATCGTCGTCGAGGTTCCGTTCACGCTCGTGCTCGCGGACGGGACCACGGCCGAGACGGACGAAAGCCTCTCGCTCACCCCCACTACCCTTGATAAGAACGGGTGGATCCTGCGCTTCGTCGGGGGCGTTCAGGTGCGCCTGTGAGTGAGTTTCCGCCCTCGGGGCCGCCGGTGGGGATCGTGATGGGATCGCGCTCGGACGCCGAGGTGATGCGCGCTGCCACCCTGATCCTCGACGAGCTGGGCATCGCGAACGAGTTTCTGATCGTGAGCGCCCACCGCACGCCGGATCGGTTGTTCGCCTACGCCGAGGAGGCGGTGGCGCGCGGCGTGAGGGTCATCATCGCGGGCGCCGGGGGTGCCGCGCATCTGCCCGGGATGATCGCGGCGAAAACGTGGCTGCCCGTTATCGGCGTGCCGGTGCGCAGCAAGGCGCTGAACGGGCTCGATTCGCTCCTGTCGATCGTGCAGATGCCCCGGGGCGTGCCGGTGGCCACCGTGGCGATCGACGGCGCGGCGAACGCGGGCCTCCTCGCCGCGCGAATCCTGGCGGTAGGGGACCCTCAGCTCGCCGGGCGCCTGGAGCGGTTCGCGGAGGCGCAAGCGGCCGAAGCGTTGGAATCGGTCCCCGACCCGCGGGCTTAGGCGCCGCCCTCGCGAGGCGCTCCGGCGAGGTATAGGCGCCGCCCTCAAGAGTTCTCGCGTGACCCTCCCCGGTGGCACCATCGGCATCCTCGGCGGCGGCCAGCTCGGCCGCATGTTGGCCGTACCGGCGCGGCAGATGGGCTACGGGATCGCCGTTTTGGCCCCGCTCGGCGATGCCCCGGCGTTGGGCCTCGCTGATCACGCCATCCGCGCTTCGTTCGACGATGTAGACGCGGCGCGCCACCTCGCCGCCGTGTCCGACGTGGTCACGTACGAGTTCGAGAATGTGCCGGCCGCCACCGCCCGCGCGGTGGCGGAGCGCCGCCCACTCCACCCGAACGCCCGCTTGCTGGGGATCACCCAGGATCGGAACGACGAACATGCGTTCCTGGAGTCCCTTGGCATCCCCACCGCGCCGGGTCGGGAGGTGCTCACGGAGGCCGACCTCGATGCGGCGGTCGCCGCGCTGGGGATGCCTTGCCGGCTGAAGTCGGCGCGAGGCGGGTACGATGGGGGCGGCCAGCTCCGGATCGTGGACGCGGACAGCTTCCAGGCCGCGAGAGCCCGGATCCCTGCGGTGGAGGGCGGCTGGCGACTCGAAGGGGAGGTGGCGTTCGAGCGCGAGGTCAGCGTGATCGTGGCCCGCGCGATCTCGGGCGATGTTCGCTGCTTCGATCCGTTCGAAAACGTGCATCGAAACGGCGTGCTTCACCTCACCACCTGGCCGGCCACGGGCTCCGCTCGCGCGCTCGCTCGCGCGCTGGAGATCGCAACCGCCATCGCGGTCACGACGCAGTTGGTGGGTGTGATGTGTGTGGAGTGCTTCGTGAACGGCGACGAGGTGCGGGTGAACGAGCTCGCGCCGCGGGTGCACAACTCCGGGCATCTCACCATCGAAGGTGCGACCGTTTCGCAGTTTGAGCAGCATGTCCGTGCGATCTGCGGGCTTCCGTTGTTGTCTCCGGCTCGCACGGCGGGCGGGGTGGCGATGGTGAACTTGCTGGGGGCCGCCGACCGGAGGCGGGTTCGGGTGCAGGGGGCCGCGGAGGTGCTCGCGGAGCCGGGGGTGCATCTTCACCTCTACGGAAAAGAGCGGGAGCGCCCGGGACGCAAGATGGGCCACATCACCGCAACCGGCCCCGACGCCCAAACGGCAGCCGCGCGCGCGCGGCGAGCTGCGGCATTGATCAGATTTGGAGAGGGAACATGACGAACTCGAGTCCTTATGCGCTCGCGGCCTGCCAACCCGGGATGGAGCGTGCGCTCAAGGCCGAGCTCGCGAAGCTGCGACCCGATCTGCATCCAGGCTTCCAGCGACCGGGATTGGTCACGTTCTCGGCGACGGTGAAGCCCTTCGGCCCTGGGGATGCGCCGCCCGCCATCTTCGCGAGGATGTGGGCGGCTTCTGCCGGTCCGTGCGCAACTCTGGACGCGGTGGTGCTCACGGCGCAGGACGTTGGCGCCACGCACCTGTTCTGCGGCACACGGGATCCGGGGGACGACGCCCCTCCCGGCGTGCTCCACGCCTGCGCACACGAGGCCGGGCGCTGGGAAAAGCGCCTCGCACCCAACTTCACGGCCGGGCCTCCGAAGCGGGGCGACGTTGTGCTCGACGTATTCACCGCGCCGAACGAGCCCCCCGTCGTCGGCTGGCATGTCCACTCCTCTGGGCGGCATGAGCGACCGGGAGGGCGCTTCGACTACGAGGTTCCGGAGGATCTACCATCACGAACCTGGTGCAAGGTCGTGGAGGGCCTCCGCTGGTCGCACGCGCCGCTCGCGAAGGGCGATCTGGTGCTGGAGCTCGGCGCCGCGCCAGGCGGCGGCACCCGGGCGTTTGTGGAGGCGGGCGCGCGCGTGCTCGCGGTAGACTCGATGCCGATCGATCCGGCCGTCGCCGCGATGCCGGGCGTCACCGTCGTGGCCAAACGCATCGGTGACCTGCGGTTGGAGTGGCTCCCGCCCGATGTGCGTTGGCTCGCCTGCGACGCCGGGATTCCGCCAGAGGATGTGCTGCGCGCCATCGAGCGGCTCCGCCCAGCGCTCCCGAACCTGCGCGGATTCCTGTTGCTGCTCAAGCTCAGCGATGACGGCGTGATCCGCCATCTCCCGCTCACCTTCGAGCGCCTGAAACAGCTAGGCGCCACGGCGGTGAACGCCCGCCAGTTACCGGCGAACCGGCGCGACATCTTCGTTTACGCCCCGATCGCGCCGCGAGCCGCGGCGAAACCAGCCTCCGCCAAGCGACCGGGCAAGGCGGCTCGCCCAAAGAAACATCAGGCTTCGAAGCCTAAGCCTTCTGCCGCAGGTGGTAGTCGACGGTGAGCTCGGCCACCACTTCGCCAGCTTCGTTGCGGAGCTCTATGGCCAGCGGCAGGTCGCACTTACCAACCGTTTCCACTGCTTGCACGGTCGCGGCCACCTGGGCGTCGGTGATTCGCGCCGACGCCGAAACGGCGGTGAGCCCGGGCTTCCGGTAGCGGATGTTCAGCCCCTTGGCGAGCAGCATATAGGCCGCCAACCGCTCTTCATTCAGGATTGCGAGGCCGCCCGCGGTCTCCCCGACGAGCACGAGAGCGGCGGCGTGCACCATCCCCACGTGGTTCTGCACCTTGGGTTCGTTGGCGATACGCACCACCACGTGCCCAGGTTCAGCGTGGACGATCTCCAGATCAGCGCGGTGGGCGAACGGTACGGTGGCGAGCACATCAGCGAGGTTCATGCGCGCCATGTATCTCGCGGCAAGGTTAGTCCCGCCGCGGTAGCCCATGCCTGTATTCGCCCGTGCCGACGGCCTCATCGACATCAAAAGCCTCTCGCTCGCCGAGATCGAGGCCGCGCTCACCGGCTTGGGCAGCGAGAAGTTCCGGGCCTTGCAAGTGTACAAGTGGCTCTGGCAGCGTGGCGTCCACTCGTTCGATGAGATGACGAACGTCGCGAAGGCGGTGCGTGCCGTGCTGGTGGAGCGCTACTACATCTCCTTCCTGGACGTGGCGGCAGTCCAGAAGTCCGGCGATGGAACTCACAAATTCCTGTGGCTCACGGAGGATGGGCACCGGATCGAGTCCGTCATGATCCCGGACGATGGTCGCAACACCCTCTGTGTGAGCACGCAAGTCGGGTGCGCCATGGCCTGCACCTTTTGCCTCACCGGTGATCTCGGCCTTCGCCGTCATCTTCGGCCAAGCGAGATCGCGAACCAGCCGCTCCAGGTTCGCGAGGCGCTCGACGCGACGTACCGCATCACCAACGTCGTGATGATGGGCATGGGCGAGCCGCTCCACAACCTCGACAACCTGCTACCGGCCCTGGAGATCTACCTCGATGAGCAGGGGCTGAACTTCAGTCATCGCAAGATCACGGTGTCCACGGTGGGGTTGGTGCCGCAGCTTCAACGCCTCGCCGAGGCCTTGCCGGTGAACGTGGCCGTTTCGCTCAACGCGACGACCGAAGAGCAGCGGCGGCTGGTGATGCCGATCACCCGAAAATACTCGATGGAGGCGCTGCTTGAGGCGTGCCGAACGCTACCGCTCAAGGCGACGAAGCGCATCACCTTTGAGTACGTGATGATGGCGGGCTTCAACGACTCGATGGCGGATGCGCAGCGTCTGGTGAGGCTCATGCGCGGCATCAAGTCGAAGGTGAACTTGATCCCGTATAATGAGAACCCCGACCGGGACATTCGTCGCCCGGCGGACTCGGTGGTGCGTGCGTTCCAGGGCCATCTCGTGAAGCACGGGCTGCAGGCCAGTGTTCGCGTCACGCGCGGGCGGGACATCTCGGCGGCCTGCGGCCAGCTCGGCAAGACCGATCCCACCAAGGCGCTGGTTGAAGGCCAGAAGATCGCGGCCATCCGCATCCGTCGTGAGGGCGAGGGGTACGACACCAGCCGCTTCGTGCTCGACGACATCGTGTAGAAACCCGACTAAGGTAGGCCCCATGCAACCGACCCCGAAACTCCTGTTCGCCGCCGTCCTCTTGTTGGCCTCCGCCTGCGCGGTAGACGAGGAAAAGTCGGGGAAGATCCCTGTAGACACCGCGACGGACGACAGCGGGGACACCGGCTCCGTGAAGCCGCCCGAGATCATCCTGGGCGATCCTTACGTCGTGATGGTGGCGGCGACTGCGCCGGGCAGCCTGGGGAGCACGTGCGACATGGAGCTCGCCCTTTCCGACGTGGCCGGGGTGGAGGCGGGCGTCAACCTCTCGCTGAATGGAAAGGGCTGCGACTGGATCGGCGCGGGGCTGAAGGGGGGCACGCAGTACCGCGGCACGTTCGACGCAACCGGCTGCAAGTCCGGCAACGAGGAGCACCACGACGTGCAGACCTTCTCTGGCCAGGAAGGCTTCTTGTTCGCGATGTGGTACACGGGCGTGAACATCGGGTACGACCAGCTTGAACAAGGCACGGAGCAAGGAGATTTTCTGGGTGGGCAGGCGCACGTCACGGTCGCGAACAGCTTTCCGGACAGCAACGTACAGGCCATCGCGAACGGCATGGGCACGACCGCAACGCTGGAGAGCACGGCCGCCGCGGGGAACGTATACTTGATCGAGTGGGAATCGGAGCTGAACGTGGGCGAGGTGCTCAGCGCCTACACGGCCGAAGCGGGGGACGACTTCGTTTCGGCCGAGCCGACCTGGATCAGCAAGCCCTCATGGTGGCCGAAATGCGGGTGATTCTGGGGGTTTCTGCGTTTTTTTGCCTGGCGGGTTGCGATACGGAGCCGGAGCCGGTGGACAGCGCGGCGCCCTACGTGGCGCCCCTCGCGCCGGCGTGGGTGGTGGTCACCGGGAGCACCTACGCCGGGGCCTTCAAGTCTACCTGCACGATTGCGGGCTCGATCGCCGATACTTCAGGGGGCGCGCCGACAACGTTCGTACTTGAGCCGGCGGATGGCGGGCGTTGGGCGGGCGTTGAGCTGCCGGAAGGGGCTCAGGTCAAGGGGACCATTGCGTGGACCGACTGCGAGAACACCGGGGATGGCACCGGCTCGTTCGAATCCAACACGTTCTCGGGCGAACCCGGGGACCTGTTCGTTCTGCATTACGATGGCGTCGACTCGGGCTTTGAGTGGATGGTGCAGGCGGTGGATCACCTCGGGGGGGAGGTGCACGTGCAACTGGACCCCGAGGCGGACGCGGAGGCGGTCGCGGCGCTCGTCGCCGATCTTGGTGTTGCGAGCCGCGCTGACCCGGAAGACCCGGCGTTCAGCTACCTTTCCTGGACGGAGGCACGGAGCGTGGGCGAGGTGCTCGGACAGCTCTCGCAGAGCGAACTGGTCCTCTGGGGCGAGCCGACCTGGGTTGAGAAGCCCGCCTGGTGGTGAGAGCTTCGGGACGACGCTTCGGTTAGCAGCGTTCGGCTCGGAGCGTTCATGCGGATCGGTGTCATCGGCGGGAGTGGTGTGTACGGGATGGACGGGCTGGAGGACGTCCGGGAGATGCGGGTGAGCACCCCGTATGGCGACCCTTCCGACGCGTTCTTGCTCGGAAAGCTGGACGGCCAGGAGCTGGTGTTCTTGCCGCGCCACGGCCGGGGCCACCGCTTCAACCCCACCGAGGTGAACTACCGCGCCAACATCTTCGCGATGAAGACGTTGGGCGTGGAGTGGGTGATCTCGGTGAGCGCCGTCGGCTCCTTGAAAGAGGAGATCGTCCCAGGCCACATCGTCGTCGTGGACCAGTTCATCGATCGCACGGTGGCGCGGAAAAGCACGTTCTTCGAGAACGGCCTGGTTGCTCACGTCGCCTTCGGCGATCCGGTGTGCCCAACGCTGCGCGGCATCCTGCTGGAAGCCTCGCGCGAAGCCGGAGCCACCACGCACGACGGCGGCACCTACGTGTGCATGGAGGGCCCCGCCTTCTCGTCGAAGGCGGAGTCGAACCTGCACCGGAGCTGGGGCGCCAGCGTGATCGGCATGACCAACATGCCGGAGGCGAAGCTGGCCCGCGAGGCGGAGCTTTCGTACGCCACGTTGGCGATGGCCACGGACTACGATTGCTGGCACCCGGCCCACGACCACGTCACGGTTGACCAGGTGGTGGCGGTGTTGATCCAGAACGCCTCGCTCGCTCGGCGCGTGGTCGCGGCGGCTGTTCCGCGGATCGTCGCGTACGGAAAGCCCGCGCCGCAGTCCAACGCGCTCGCTACGGCGATCCTGACGCACGCCTCCGCCGTTACGATGGAAACGAAGCGCGCCCTTGCTCCGTTGATCGGCAAGTACATGCCGGTGTAGAGGTTACGTGTCCGCCATGCGTGCTCTGCTCCTCGCTTCCGGCTTCCTCGTCGCGGGGGGGTGCGTTTCTGCCAAACACATGGAGCAGGCGCACGCCAAGACGACCCTGGGGATCGCCTATTTGCAGGAGCAAAACCCCGAAGGCGCGGTCACCGTGCTCCGCGAGGCCGTGAAGCTCGATCCGCAGAACTGGCGTGCGCGGAGCGCGTTGGCGATGGCCTACGTCACAAAGGGGCAGCCCGCCCTCGCGGAGGAAACGTTCCAGGGCGCGCTGAGGGTGAACCCCACGGAGGGGGAGATCCTCGTCACGTACGGGGCCTTCCTCGTCTCAAACGGGCGGCCGATAGAGGCGATCCCAGTTTTGGAAAGCGCCCTCAACGATCTTGACTATCGCAACCCGGCGATGGTGCTCTCGAACCTGTCGCGAGCCCACCTTGAGGCGGGAGATCCAGAAAAAGCGGCGGCGCGAGCGCAAGAAGCGGTGCGGCGCGCGCCCAAGCTCTGCCCCGCGCGTTTCCATCTGGGTTTGGCGCATGAAGCCATGGGGAAGACGGATACCGCGCTGCGCGACTATGCGGAGCTGATCGAAGAATGCCCGAACGATGCGCTTGGCGGTTGGCTGCGCACCGGCTGCATCCTCGCCGCATTGGGGGACTCCTCGGGGGCGGATGCCGCCCTGCGCCACGTCACGGACGCTGCGTTGGATACCCCCATGGGCGATGAGGCCCGCAGCTGCCTTCAAAGGCCGGGAGGCTGAGATGTCGGACCTTCGGGCAGCCAGGGAGCGGGCGGGGCTCACGCTTGAGCAGGTGTTCGAGCGTACGCGCATCCCGGTGAAGTGGCTCGATGCCCTGGAGCGGGGTGATCTCGTGGCCTTCCCGCCGGGGCCGTTTCTCTCCGGTTATACCAAGCAATATCGGGCGTTTCTTGGGCTTCCGGCGGCGGCAGCGGTGGTCGCGCCCGTCGCCGCTCCGGTGGAGCCGAGCCAGACGAGCCCCCCTGCAGAGCGCGCTGCGCCAGCGCACGCCGGCGGCTCACGGCCGCTGAGCCGGAAGGGCGCTGAGCCTCCCGATGAGCCCGACCCGGTTGGCCAGGTGCATCGGCACGACGACAACACCATCACGCTCACGTCGCCGCGCGCGCGCGTTCGCCGCGCGGGGCGCATGGCCGCGATCGGGGCCGCGGTGGCGTTCCTCGCGCTGGGTGGGCTGGCGGTGGCGAGGCGCACGGGGCTCGACGTGACGGAGGGGGTAGACATCCCGCCCGATCAGGTTCTTTTGGTCACTTCGGCGAGTGGCGTGCATATTACGGTTGAGGCGGATGGGCGGGAGCTCTTCGATCACGCGCTCACCCCAGGCAAACAGATGAAGTTTGCCGCGCACGATCGGCTGGCGGTAGAGCTTGATGCGCTGGAGGGCGTCACCCTGGTGTACAACGGGCGCACGCTCAAGCCGCTCGGCGCGCAGTCCCGAGCCCGCCGCCTCGTGTTCGTTGATGATCATGGAGGGTAGCCAATGGCCGATACCCTCCTCGGGCAGCGGGTCGACGCGATCCGCCGCCTGGCCCGCCGTGGCCATGCAGCGCCGCTCGGCAAGGTGGTCGCGAAGGCGCGCCCGGAAGACATCGCTGCGGTAATCGGGCACCTCACGGCGCCAGAGCAGCGGCTCGTTTTCTCCACGATCAAGCAGGACGCAGTCGCGGCCGATGTCCTCTCGCGTGTGCACGGGGAGGACTTGTTGCACCTGATCACGGATCTTGCGCCGGAGCGCGTGGCCACGCTCCTCGGCTACCTCCCCGGCGACGATCAAACGGACGTGATCGAGCGGCTGCCCGAGGAAACGCGCGAGGCCGTGCTCGCGCGAATGAAGCGCGACGAACGCGAGGAAGTTGAGGAGCTGCTTGGGTACGCCCCCGACACGGCGGGCGGGATCATGTCCCCCACAGCGTTCACGCTGCGGGAGAACATCACCTGTCGCGATGCGATCGCGGCGGTGCAGGCGGCCAGCGACCAGGAGCTGATCTACTACGCCTACGTGGAGAACGAAGAAGGTCAGCTTGTCGGCGTAACATCCCTCCGCAACCTGCTCACGCACCCGCCCTCCACCAAGCTCTCGGACATCATGTCCAGCGACGTGATCGCGGTCCGCACGGAGACCGACCAGGAGGAGGTGGCCCGGATCGCCGGTCGATACGATCTGCTCGCGGTGCCGGTTGTCGACGATCAGCGGCACCTCGTCGGGATTGTGACCGTAGACGACGTCATCGACGTCATCCGCGAAGAAGCCGCCGAAGACATGTTGTTGATGGCGGGCGTGCGCGAGCCCGAGGAGGAGCCTGCCGGAAGCCGCCTTTGGGGTCCGGCGCGTCGGCTCCCGTGGTTGCTCGTAACGCTCGCGGGCGGCCTCGGGATCTCCGAGCTCATCCACCACTTCGATCCGCTGCTCAAAAGCGATCTCGTCCTCGCCGGTTTCATCCCCATCGTCATGGGTATGGAGGGAAACGTCGGCATTCAATCGGCCACCGTCACGGTGCGCGGCATCGCCACTGGTCGCATCGACTCGGCGCTGGGCAAGGCGGTGGGGCAGGAAGTGTTCAACGGCGTGGTGCTGGGGATGGTGTTCGCGCTCATCATCGGCGGCTACAGCTACGTGCGGTTCCAGGACAGTCGTGTTTCGCTCAGCGTTGCGATCGCGGTGGTGACCGGAATGACCAGCGCTTCGCTCGTCGGTACGCTGGTGCCGCTCACGCTTCGCCGGTTGGGCGTCGATCCCGCCATCGCCACGGGCCCGTTCGTCACGACCGCGATGGACGGCCTGGGGCTCACGATCTACCTCACGACGGCGTTCTTGTTGTTGGGCTCGACCGGTGCGTGATCCTGGCGAGGAGCGGGTGGTCGTCGTGCTTTCCGCGTCGGCCTACGGCGACGACGACCGGATTCTGAAGCTCCTGTGTCCCGAGCGGGGTCGGATCGGCGCGTTCCAGCGCGGCGGGCAGCGAAAGCCGCAGGGGCTGGACGTGGGTGTTCGGGCCAAAGTCCGGTTGCGTCGCCGACAAGGAGGCCTCGACACGCTGGCTGGCGTGGATCTGGAAGACCCTCGAATCCACTTGCGGCGCGGCTACGGGCGCCTCGTTCTGGCGCAGTACGGCTGCGAGTTGGTTGGCGCCTTCTCGCACGAGGAGCACCCGGAACCCAAGCTCTTTGGCTTGTTGGAAACGCTGCTCCTGCTGTTGGATGCGCTGGAGTCCGACCCTGGGCCGGCTGTGCTCGCCGCGTTGGAGCTGAAGGTGCTCACCTTCGCCGGCGTGGGTCCGGCGCTCGATCGGTGCTCGGTGTGCGCGGGGCTCGTGGACGACGAGATGGTGTTCGACCCCGCGGCCGGCGGCGCGCGGCACGCCCGGTGTGGCGGCGGGGCCGAAGTCGCGAAGGGTGCGCTTGCCCAGCTTGAAGACCTGCGGCGAACGCCGCTTCGGGAGCTGGTGGATCGCCCGCTCGCGCCGGGCCTGGAGCCGATGGCGGCCGACCTCGTGCGGCACCAGTTGGGCCACGAGCTCGGCTCCCGCGCGCTCCTGGTCGGGCTATGATGGTGCGGCAATGTGGTTGATGCTGCCGCTCGCTTGTGCCGAAGTCGCTGAGGACGACGGGCTCGTTTCGTGGTCGGGGTGGCTGTACAGCGGGCCGGAGAGCGTGGAGGAGGCCCGGTTGGTTGAGGGGGCGCTCACCGCGTGGCCCGAGCCCTTCACCGCGGGGGAGGAGCGCGAGGGTGAGCAACCGTACGACGACTACGCCGGCTACTGGGAGGTTCGGGTTCCCGCGGACGTGTCGGTGAACGTTCGCATCGAAGGCGCCGAAGCCCGATCGACGGTTTGGGCGGGGAGCACCCCCGGTGCGAGCGGGAACTGGTTCGCCGGAGCGCTCTTCGCGGCGCCCGACGTCTGGCTCCAGGAGGTGCTGGAAGGCCTCTCCGGTGAGGGTGCCACCTGGCTCACTGCGCTCGATGCGGGGCAGGTTCTGGTGCTGGGATTGCCGGCCAACGAGGCGCTTGGCTGCGAGGCGCTCTCGATAACTGGGGAGGGCGGGCTGCCTGCGGCGCCCGCGTGTTGGTCGGTCGACGACGAGGGCGTCGCGACTCGGGTGACTCGCGGGCCGATCACCTGGTTTCTGGCGCTGGCGCCTCCAGGGGAGGTGGTCGTGGAGATCGGGACGGCAACCGAGCGCTATCGCGCGGAGGCTGGGGACGTCGTGATGGCCTGGTACTTGTCGGAGGGCGCAAAATGATCTGGCTGCTGCTTTTGGCGTGCGATGCGGAGACATCGAGCATCGTGTTCTCGGGTGAGGTGCAGGATGCGCCGGGGAACGCCGGGAAACCCGTGGAGGGGGCCGCAGTTGTAGCGCAAAACCGCGAGGGGGCGGTCGTGGGCGAAGACGAAACGGACGCGGATGGGGCGTTCGCGGTCACGGTCGATGCGGGAGTCTCCTTCTTTCTCACGGTGAGCGCGGAAGGGTACGTTCCAACATCGTTTTCGGGGCTTGCGGGCCTCTCGGACTACACGAGCGAGGCGGGGTTGCCGTGGTTGGCGACTACCGAATGGGTGGAGGAGCAGAAGGCGCGCTTCGCGGCGTGCCCCACCGCCGGGGAGGAAGGCACCTTCATCACCGGGCAAACGCTGCAATTCATCGCCTCGGTGGCCGACGCGAGCTCCTGGCCCCAGCTCGCAGACGTGAGCGTGGAGGTGCTGGGGAGCGACGGCGAAACGGACCCTGGCTGCTACCTCGACGCCGAGCAAGTGTCGCTGGCCGACGGCGAGAGTACAGGTGAAACGGGTGAGTTTGCGGTGTTCGGCGTGCCTCCGGGGGGTATCAACGTGAGGGCGACGGTGCAGCGGTCGAGCGGCGAGGCCGGTACGGACGTCTTCGAGTACGTGGCGCCGGAGTCGGGGCTGATCCCGATGTTCCCCACGCCGCTTGAGCTCTGAGCCTCCGATCCGGCGGCGACGCCGCGAATTGCCCCCGCGCGCCCTTGCCCGCTTCGAAAGGTCGCGGTAATGGGTGCGGGCAACGCGCCGATGCGCTCGCATCGCGCTGCCTCCCTCTCCTCCCCCCTTCGGAGTCCCACATGGGCCAGATGATCACCAAGCCCGACGCCAACCCCATCATCTCCGCGCTCGCCAACTGGATCTTCCTGAATGGTGGCATCGGCTACTTCCTCATGGGCCAGAAGAAGAAGGCGATCATCGCGCTGATCATCTGCTGGGTGGTCGGCCCGATCACCTGCGGCGTCGGCATGATGTGCGCTTGGGTGTTTGCCTATGATGCCTACCTGCTCAGCCAGAAGCTTCAGGCCGGCCAGAGCATCGGCGAGAACGAGAACGGCCTCGAGTTCCTGAACATGATCTTCAAGGACTGAGCTCCGGCGCACGCCTCGCGAGCCGCTCCCGAACCGTCGGGGGCGGCTCACGTGTTTTTGGGCCCAGCCCGCTCCGGCCCGAGTCTGCAGGCCACGATACACCGCGCGGATGGTGATTCCGCCCGCGATCGGCCAGAGCGACGACCTGCACGCCTGGCTGCTCCGCGGTTTTGTGGAGCAGGGGCTGCCCGACGTTACCCTCGGCGGAGTGGTTCCAGAAACCGGAGCCTTCAACGCGGAGAACCTTCGGTTCAATGGGGGCGTGGAGGGCGTATGCCTGTGCTTCCCGGGGTTCGAGCCGGGCGAGGAGTGGGTGTACCGGGTGGCCGTCGTGGGGGGCGCGGGTGCGGCGGTGCAGGTCACCTGCCCCGATACGCTGTTCTCTCACGCCTACGCGGGGATCTCTCCCCAGGAGCTGGGCGGCCGAATCCTCGCGGATGCGCGAGCTCACAACGAAGCCTTTGTGGCGTGGCGGGCACAGGGCGGGCAGGTGAGCCTGGGAGAGCAGCGCGCCATCGCGGATGCCCGAGGGATCCCAGCGTCACGCGGGCTGATCGAGCTGCTGGAACGGCGGTATCGCGCGGGCGAGAACCTGATCGCGGGCCCCGCCGCAGGGTGGTGGATCTCCGAGCAGGCGCGACCGACGCTTGGCGCCGCGATCAAGGTCGGTGGGGGGATCGACCCGACGTACCGGCTCAAAGCCGAGGCCCCGATTCACGACCGCCCGGAATATCGGGAGTACGCGGCGTCGATCCAGAGTTGGGGCGCCTGGCTCATCGGCCTGGGCTTTGGCGCCGTGGTGATTTCGGGGCTCGCGCTCACGTATGCCGGCTACAACGTCTTCCAGCAACAAGCCTCGGTCATCCTCACCAAGGACATCTCTGGTGCGGCTGGGCTCCTCGAATCGAGCGCCTACCCCCTGCTCAGCTTCCTCACCTCGGGCACCTTCGCGTTGTGCTGGATCGTGGCGGGCCTGCGGATGCGGGCCCTGCGGAACCTGCTGCTGGTCCGGATCCTGCTTGTGATCAGCATGATTCCCTGCTCGGGAGCCTGCTGTTTCGTTGGCCTCCCGGTGGGTGGCTGGGCGCTCTACAAGCTCATCGACGAGAAGGCGGGGCCGGTGTTCGGGCGCGTTTGAGCCTCGGGCTGCCTTGGGCTTCCCCAGCGGGTTAGCTCGGGCCCCCTTCGGAGCGACCCGTGGACCGCGAGCGCCTCAGTTTTCAGGACGTCATCCTCCGCTTGCAGGCCTACTGGGCCGCGCAGGGCTGCGCGATCCTCCAGCCGTACGACCAGCCCATGGGCGCGGGCACCTTCCACCCGGCAACGTTCCTCCGCGCGTTGGATCCGGGCGCATGGCGCTGCGCGTATGTGCAGCCGTCGCGCCGCCCGGCGGACGGTCGCTACGGCGAAAACCCGAACCGGCTCGGGCACTATTACCAGTTTCAAGTGCTCATCAAGCCAAACCCGCCGAACATGCAGGAGCTGTACCGGGGCAGCCTCGAAGCCCTGGGGCTCGATATCAAGGCCCACGATCTTCGGTTCGTCGAGGACGACTGGGAGTCGCCCACGCTCGGCGCCTGGGGCCTCGGCTGGGAGGTTTGGCTGGACGGCATGGAGGTCACGCAGTTCACCTACTTCCAACAGGTCGGCGGGGTGGAATTGGACGAAACGCCGGCCGAGCTCACGTACGGGCTGGAGCGCCTCGCGATGTACCTGCAGGGGGTCGACAATGTGTACGACCTCGTGTGGGTGGATGGTCCCGTGCGGATCACCTATGGCGATGTGTACCAGGCCAACGAGCTGGAACAAGCCACGGACAACTTTGAGTCGTTCAACGGAGATCATGCGGGCGCGGCTGAGCTGTTTCACGTGTTTGAGGTGTGGGAGCGGGAAGCGCAGCGCCTGGTCGCCGCGCGGTTGCCGCTCCCGGCCTATGAGTGTGTGATGGGCGCTTCCCACTCGTTCAACCTGCTGCAAGCGCGCGGCGCGATCAGCGTGGCCGAGCGCGCGGGCTACATCCGGCGCGTGCGCGACCTCGCATGTGCTTGCGCCAAGTTGTACAAAGAAACGTCGCGAATGACCTTGGCGGAGCGCCGCGCTGAGCTGGGGAGGTAATCGTGGCCGAGCTGTTCATTGAGATTGGAACCGAAGAGCTGCCCGCCCGCTTCGTCGGGCCGATGAGCGAGGGGCTGGCCGCAGCGTTGGCGAAGCTGCTGGGTCCGCTTGCGCCGATGACGCCGCGGGTTTGGGCCACTCCGCGTCGGATCGCGGTCGCGTTCGACGGTGTGGTGGCGGAGACCGAGAAGGTCGAGAAGCTCGTCACGGGCCCGCCCGTTTCCGTTGCGTACCGGGACGGACAGCCCGGCCCGGCCGCGATGGCGTTTGCCGCGAAGTTTGGAGTATCGGTGGAGGCGCTGGAGCGCGCGCCCGGGCCGAAGGGCGAGGTGATCGCGGCGAGGCGGCTCGAAGGCGGGGAGCGGCTCGTGGACATCGTCGCCGCAGGCCTCGAAGCGGCGATCCTGGGCATTCCCTTCAAGAAGACGATGCGGTGGGGGGCCCGGCGCGAGCAGTTTCCACGCCCAATCCGGTACGTCTGCGCGGTCCTCGATGGGGAGCGCGTTGCGACGACCGTCGCGGGCGACCCGACGGTAAGCACGAGCGTGGGCCACTGGTTGTGGCACCCGGAGCCCTTCGCGGTGACGCGCTCCGATGCGTGGGTCGCCGAGCTACAAGCTCGTTTCGTGGAGCCGGGTATCGACGCTCGCCGGGAGCGGATCGCCCGGCAGTTGGCCGTCGTAGCACAACAGGAGGGGGCGGACGTTCGCATTGACGCCGCGCTGCTCGACGAGGTGACGAACCTCGTGGAGTGGCCGACCTCCCTGGTCGGCGAGTTCGACGCCGGACTGCTTGGCCTTCCCGAGCGCTTGCTCGTTGAGAGCATGAAGGTGAACCAGCGTTATTTTCCGCTGTACCGCGACGGGCGCCTGCTCAACCGCTTCGTGATCGTGAGCAACAACCCGCGTGGGGACGCCGCGCTCATCGCCACCGGCAACGCGCGCGTGTTGGCCGCGCGCTTTCACGACGCGAAGTTCTTCTTCTCAGAGGATGCGAAGCGCCCGCTCGCCCAGCACGGCGCGCGGCTCGGCGGCATGATCTGGCTTCGGGAAGTGAAGGGCCCGAACGGAAGGCCGCTCACGATGTCGGAGCGCCAGGCGGCGGTTGCTGCGGCTGGAGAGCGCCTTGCGGGCGTGTGTGGCGCCAACCCTGGCGCCACGCTCGAGGCCGGCCTGTTGTGCAAGTCGGACCTGCCTACCCTGATGGTCGGGGAGTTCCCGGAGCTGCAGGGGCACGTAGGCCGCAAGCTGGCGGAGGCGGAGGGGCTCGGGGCGGAGGTCGCGCTGGCGATCGAGGAGCACTACCACCCACGCTTCACCGGGGACGAGATCCCCACCACTCACTCCGGCACCGCGCTCGCGCTGGCCGAGCGGCTCACCCTGCTGGATGCGGCGTTCGCCGCCGGGCTCCAGCCCAAGGGCGGCGCCGATCACCTCGGGCTGCGGCGCGCGGCGAACGGGGTGGTGGCGCTGGCGCTCGGCGGACTGGTCGCGCCGGTGAGCGCCGCCACGCTGTTCGAGATCGCCGACTGCGCCGGTGGCGCCGAGGTTTGCGACTTCGTGCTCGCGCGAATGCGGGCGTCGATCACGGAAGAGGGGGTTCCAACCGACGTTGTGGAGGCGGTGTTCTCGGCTGGCGGGGACACGCTGGTGGACCGCGCCGCCCGTGCCCGGGCGTTTGGAGCGCTCGCAGCAGATGGGCGGATGGGCGCGATCCGGGCCACATTCCGCCGCGTCGCCGGGCTGGTGAAGCAGAACCCGGGGGCGGCCCTTGCCCTCGATGAGCTCGACGGGGCCTCGATTGAGGAGGCCGGGAGAGCGCTGCGGGATGCCGTCTCCGCGATCCCGGCCACCCTCGACCCGGATGGTCAGCTCGCGGCGTTGGTCGCCCTTCGTCCGCAAGTGGATGCCTACTTCGATGCGGTGATGGTCATGGCCGACGATCCGGCGCTGCGTGCGGCGCGCTTGGGTCTATTACGCGCGATCGTCGCCCGATTCTCCTCCCTCGCGGACTTCTCGAAGTTGTCGACGAGCTGAGCTGCACAGATTCGGCAACGTCGATGCCGTTCTTGTACCGTTTTCGGCAACTTGATCGCCTGAACGCGGCGGCCTCCTGCGACCCGCCCGCGCGGTTGCTTCCCCGGTGACGCGCCGCCTCCGCAGCTGCACGTTGGCGGCGGGGCACGCGCGGGAACGACGCAACATGCCCCCCGCGCGCCTACCAACTTCCGTAAGGGCAGGTCGCACTTATCCGCGACGGCGACCTCTCGTGGTAGGCTAATCCCTCTCTAAAGGGTGCGAAGGGTGAAAGAGAAGTTGGAGAGCCTTGCCACCTACCTCTGGGCGCTTTTCATCGCCTGCGTCGTCGCCTGGTGCGTGTTCGGGACGCTCTTCCGGCCGGATCTCGATCCGGGTACGCTGCTCGACGCTGCATTCGAAGCCGTCCTTCCCA
>BJHF01000042.1 GCA_014191855.1 Deltaproteobacteria bacterium | reverse complement strand
CGCGGCGCAGGCGCTGCCCGACCGGATGGTCCAATCCGATGGACAAGGCGGCCTCCGCGTGACGCCCCGCACCGAGCGAGACATCCCCAGCATCGCGCTCAGCCGGACGCTGTCGGGCAGCAACAACGTCGTGACCGTTTGGGCGCTCCACCGGGCGCTCGATGGGCAGTCCATCGCGTACAGTGAGGTGGGGCTCCTCGCTTACGTGTCTGAGCTGCGGGTGATCGACCTCGTTGGGCTAACGGACAAGTTCATGGCTGGCGCCACCGGGCTGGACGTCGACGGGAGGGTCGCCTGGCTGCAAGCCCAGCGGCCGGAATGGCTGCTCCTCCGCCAAGGCGGTGTGCCGCCCATCCGGAAGCTGCGGGCCTCCCCCTGGCTTACTGACGAATACGAAGTGGTGCCCGGGCCCAAAAGTTATCTCGCGGCCCGTCGCAAGGACGTCCGCCCGGCGACGGTGAAGGAAGCCCTGGCGAGCCTGGAGCGCGCCGTAGAACGGCAACCGCGCTTCGCTGCGTTCACTCAGGCGCGGGATGCGCTGGCGGCGCGCGTGGCGGCCGGGCAGGGGGCGGATGTGGCCGCGGTCGATGCCCCGCTCGACGGGGAAGATTCCGAGTGACCCCAGGCTCGTCTTACGGCCCCGGTTCCCCGTCCACGGCGCCGAGTCCCGTCGGGTCGTCGGCGCTGAACCCGAAGCGCAAGGTCACCTCCAGCGGCTCCTCGCCGACGCCCGACCAATCGGCCGCGGCGATCGCGGCACCAAAGCAGGAGCGCGGGCCGAAGGGAACGTCGGAGTGATCCTCCACCCAGGCCTGTGTCAGCCCATCATGTTCGAGCTGGAAGCCGATCTCGACTTCGCCGGCCAAACCGGGATCCAGCTCCATCCACCCGCCGATGCACTCCGAGATGTCTGGACGAAGCTTCGCGATCTTCTCCTGGAGCTTTGCCATGATCGCGGCGCTGTCGGCCGGCGATCCCTCACGCTTGTCCACCGGACCCGATGCGGCGGGAGTCTCCGGTGGCTGCACGTCGTCGGGACCGGTCGTCTCCACGCCCTCCGCGGCGGTTCGAGCGGATGCAGGGGAAGGATTCGGCCGAGCCGCGCCGGTCACGACGGTACGACTCCCCGGTTTGAAGCCCCTTGCCACGGTTGCTTTAGTGGGTTTTGGGGGTGCGGAGGCGGGGTCGGTCGCTCTCTCCTCCCGCGCGCTGCCGTTGCCTGGACCCGGCGCGGTCGCGAACCACACACCCACGCCGAAACACAACATCGCGGCGACGATCAGCAGCGTCCAGCGCCGTTTGGGTGACATCGCCGCGTTGTAACGTGCGCTCCACGCCATGCGGGCTACGATGGCGGATGACGTATTCCACCGTTCTCGTTGCCCTCGCGTTGACCGCGTGCACGTACAAAACTGCGGAATCTTGGAGCACCGACAGCGGAATCGCTGACACCGGTGGGGCCGACACCAACGATGGCGGCGACGACGACTTCGTCACGCGGTGTCCGCGAGCACCTTCGACATGGGGAGTACGCCTGGCCAACCGGAGCTGGGCTACGGCGTGCACTCGGTCACGCTCACCCACGATTACCTCGTGGCGGTGACGGAGGTGACGCATGGGCAGTTCGAGGCGGCGATGGGGTACAATCCCTCCACCTACACCGAATGTGACGGCGACGGCTCAAGCAACTGTCCGGTGGAGAACGCCGCCTGGCACGAGTCGGTGGCCTACGCCAACGCGCTCTCCGCTGCGGCGGGCCTGACGGACTGCTACACC
Organism: Deltaproteobacteria bacterium; assembly: GCA_014191855.1. Taxonomy (GTDB): domain Bacteria; phylum Myxococcota_A; class UBA796; order UBA796; family SXON01; genus SXON01. The sequence continues at coordinate 50,629 of BJHF01000042.1, read as the reverse complement.
TGCACGGGGAGCGGCACCGAGGTCGAGTGTGAGGTTGCCGGAAACCCCTACGAGTGCGAGGGTTACCGCCTGTTGACCGAAGCCGAGTGGGAGGGGGCGGCGCGTTGCGGCACCGACACGTGGTATGCGGGATCGGACGTGCCGAGCGTCGTGGCGTGGGGGCAGTGGAACACCGGCACTCCACACGAAGTCGCCGGCCTGCAACCGAACGACTGCGGCATCTACGACATGTCCGGTAACGTATGGGAGTGGGCGCACGATTGGTACGCCGACTACCCCTCGGAGAGCGTGACCGATCCGACCGGCCCCGAGACCGGCAGTGAACGCGTCCTGCGGGGAGGCGGCGTCAATATGGGCGGCTTTGAATCCGCGACGGTCTCCTATCGGAGCTGGGGCGCTCCAGGTTCCGCTTCGAGATTCTGGGGCTTCCGCGTCGGGAGGTCGAGTCTGTGATCCCTTGGAGAGGGGTCGAGCGGCTGCATCGTGGGCCGAGACGTCGTTGTGAACGCCCCGTCGGGCGTGGCTGGCGTGGGGTGCGTGGGCTGCAACCGAAGTCGGTGTCCACAAAGCTGAAGGCTGACTTCGGTTGATTGGCGCAATCGAAGTCGATGTTGACAGGGACAAACATCGACTGCGGTTGCGTGGTGCAACCGAATTCCCGGTTCACGAGTATGAACATCGACTTCAGTTGCATGTGTTACGTCTATGTCGCGACACACTATCCATGCTGTCGTTCGTTTAGCTTGGGGTCACGTTGCCCGGCTTGACGACAAGTGAGCCCGCTACGGTAATGGGCGCCGTCTGTTCGCAAACCGTCGCCGTGGGGCGCGCTGGAGTGCACGCCAAGAGCGCCGTGGTGAGAGGGAGAATCCTGCTAAAACCCACTCACCCCCCCGCTCTCCGCCAGCCGCCACCGCGCGTCGGCGGTGACCCCCGTGTATTCCACGGTTTCGCCGCCCGGGAACCACACCGACACCTTCTCGACCGTGGTGGCGCCCCCCAGCCCGAAGTGCAGCGTGGCGCTGTCCTGGCAGCCCGTGCCATTGCCGCCGCTCACGCTCCGCATCGTCGTAACCCCGCCCGCCGTGACCCACGCGATCGCCCCGATCGCCGCGCGGTTGCTGGCGACATCGCCGACGAGGCGCAGCTCAACCCAGTGACCGGTGGCCGCGTCGTTGCGGAACAGCGAGTAGGCCAGGTAATCCTCGTCTCCGTCGGCGTCGTAGTCGGAGACCGCGCTGCCCCAGCCGCCTTCGGTGGTGATCCCGGCGTAGAGGCGCGCGGGCGTGAACGTGGAGGTGCCGTCGTTGGTGTACACGTCGGTGGGGCGGCCGCCGTACACCTCGGTGATGAACAGGTCAAGATCGCCATCGTTCTCGATGTCCAACAGCGAAGGGTTGGAGTGGGTTTCCTGGTACACAATGCCGCGTTCCATGGCGACGTCCGTGAAGTCCCCCGAGCCGTCGTTCAACAGCACGTTGGTCTTGTCGGAGAAGTGGTGGAAGCGTGGATGCCCGAGGTTGGCGACCACCACGTCGAGATCGAGGTCGTTGTCGAGATCGCCCCACTTCAGGCCGATGCTGTGGCCGAAGTAGCGGGTGGAGTACACGTCGGTCGCGTTTCCTGCGAAGCTGTTACTGGTCGCGACGTCACTGAACTCGTTGCCGCCGAGGTTCTCGTAGTAGATGTTGCGTTGGAGCACGTAGTCGACAATCGCGATGTCGAGGTCGCCGTCGCCATCGGCGTCCACGCTCTCGGCGCCACGCCCGGCGTAGTGATCTTCGTCGAAGCCGTGGGTGCCGCTCCAGTCCTCGAAGACCCCGCCGCCGAGGTTGTGCCAGAACTTGTCGGGGTAGTCCGTGTAGCTGTCAAAGCAGAGGAAGTTGGCCTGCACCAGGTCGAGCAGGCCATCGTTGTCGAAGTCGGTCCAGGTGGCGCCGGCAGTGGGGGAATATTCGGGGTCCCCCGAGCCCAGGCAGCTGTACTCAGCTTGCCAGTCGCTGATGGTGGAGGAGAGCGTGGCGTCCGCGAAGGTGCCGTCGCAATTGGAGTGGAGGAGGAGATCGCCCGCTGAATATCCGCCGCCGAGGCCGAAGTAGTCGAGGCAGCCGTCGTTGTCGTAGTCACCCCACACCCCCCCTGAGGTGCCGACGCCGGGCACCGTGATCAGGCTCTCGCCGCTGACGTCGGTGAAGCTGCCGCCTTCGTTTCGGTACAGCGTGGGACCGTTCGTCATGAGGTCGTCGTCGCCATCGTCGTCGTAATCGCCCCAGCTCACGTTCGAGCTGCCGGACAGGATGGAGTCCACGTGGAACCACTTCTCTTCGTCGGGAACCTGGACCACGGGGAGGTAGTGCAGCCGGACCAGGAAGTCGTACGCCCAGGGATAGGTCGTGCCGTTGTAATAGGTGTCGTCATCCGCCCCAGGGTAGTTGAGGGTGGAGTGGCAATCGTCCCAGTTGGCACAGTCTCCGGCATTCGAATAGTCGTCGTCCATGCTCAGGCTCGGGCCGTTCTCGCCGGCGCGCCAGTTGGCCCCGTAGATCAGGCTCGGCCCATCCATGTAGAGCGCGGGGAGCGTGTAGTTGACCCAGGACTCGGTGTCGGAATCGCTCAGGGATTTCGAGCCGGTCCACCACGGCTGGTCGGGATGGAAGTCCATGCCGTTGGTGCCGAAGTCAGCGTAGAGGCCGAAGGGGATGTCGGTGGCGCTCGCCGGGAGCTGGCCGAATTGCACATCCACGCCGTAGATACACGAGGGTTCGTCCAGCTCGAAGCGGACCGACTCCCAGCCCGGCTCGGAGTAGAGGTTGTAGGTTTCGCCGTCGGCGCCGGTCCATGTGTACCCGTCAAAGTCGCCCATCGTGGCGGCGGCCTTGCCGCTGGACCAGTCCTGGGTGAGCACGCCTGCGGCCTCCCAGCCGTCGGGAAGCAGCTCCGGGCAGCGGGGATCACCAGGGGGGAGGCCGGTATCGGCGGTGTCGGCCGAGTCGGCGCTGTCCGTGAGCCCGGAGTCGGGATCGGGAGTGGCGGTGTCGGAACCGGAGGGGCAGGCAAGGAGGAGGACGAGCATGGGGGAAACTATACTCGCGGCGAGGGCAGCGCAGGGCGCTACTCGGGACACTCCAAGGTACGCAGCCACACGTCCGCGAGCGCGTCGATCTCCGCCGCGTGGTCTGGAGCCGCCGCGTCGAGGTGGTCGAGCATATCAACCATGGTGGCCGCGCCGCCCACGTGGGCGACGTAGAAGCTGGCGAGCGCTTCATCGAGCTCAGCCTCGCCGATAACACCGGCAACGTCGCGATAGAAGAAAGCACCTTTGACATAGGGAACAAACGACCATAGCGGATCGGTGAGCAGGTCGATCTCATTGCACGTGCTGTAGGGCAAGGCGACGGTGTTTTCTTCGCTGGTGCAGAGATCGGCGAGATACCCCTCGTAGTCCGCCCAGATGTCGTTCCCGAGCACCTCGTTAGCGTGCAGGGACAGGTAGGTGGTGGTGCCCTCGGAGAGCACGAAGTCTTCCCAACACGCGATGCGCACCCCGTTGCCAAACCAGCCGTGGGCCGCCTCGTGGCTGTGGGTGTCGGGATCGTACATCGAGCCGCTCCCGACGTGCCAGAAGGGATGGTGCTCCATCCCGCCGTAGTCTCCTGGGCCCCAGTTGGCGGACACGCTGCCGACCACGGAGCCGAAGGTGTACGGGCCGTAGGTCTGCTCGTAGAAGTCGAAGGCATCCCGGAGGTAGATCGTGCCGGCTTCGGCGTCGGCCCGGCCCTGGGGCGGCGCCCACACCTGCACCGTGGTGCCGGCCGTCGTGGTGCCGAGGGGCGTGAGTTCGTGACGTCCCATGGCGATCGCCAGCATGTAGGAAGGTGAATCAGCCATGATCTCGGTTGGATACACGGCGGTGACCCCATCGGGCACATTCACCACGGAAAGCGTGAACGCGAGCCCGTCGGACGGATCGGAGTGGCACGGGAACAGGTTTCCGCAGAAGGTGGGCCAGAGGAAGCTCAGGTTGGAGTCTGCGTTCCAGCCGTCGAAGTTGTCGTGGGGAGCGACGATGTAGTAGACGACGAGGGTGATCGGCTGGTTTCGGGGGAGCGCGAGGATGTGCAGGGCGGCACCCTCGACAAGGAAGCCAACGGGCGCCGCGCCGTCGGTGACGCTTGCGATCTGGAGATCGCCGACTTCGAAGGACACGACATCGCTGTCGGCAGGGGCGACCTCGATCGTGGCGGTGGCCTCCAGGGTGGACACGTCGAAGACCAGGTTCGTGGAGAGGATGTCGCGATCCCAGCCTTCATCGGGGACCGCGGCGGAATCGGTGTCGGCGGTGTCCGCGCTATCGCCCGAGTCGACAGGCTCGCCCGAGTCGCCCAATCCCCCGGAGTCCGGGCGGTGGCCGGTGCCGGTCGATTCGGCCGACTCCGGGCATCCGGCGAGGATCATCAGCGCGAGTGAGATCGGGGTGAGGTCCATCCGACCCGGTAGCGCGGTAGGTTGTGCGATGCGACCCCTCCGCCCCCTGCCCACGCTGTTGATCCTCGGTGCCCTCGCGTGGGCGCCCGTCGTCAGCGCCGATCCATTGCCGCTCCCTGCAGCCGATCCGCCGGGTGCTTTTGCCCGGGATCGCAGCTTCGACATGGTGCGGTTGGAGCTGGAGGCCGAGCTGGACCCGCTGGCGCACACCGTGGTGGGGACCGCGACGTGGACCGTCCGAAGGCTTGCGCCGGGCGGGCTGCGCCTGGACGCCGTCGCGTTTCGGAATGTGTCCGCCAGCGTGGACGGGCAGCCGGTGGAGGTCGTGCACGGGCGGGACGAGTTCACGGTTTGGGTGCCCGCGGGCGCGGACGGCGGGATCGGAAAGACCAGCACAATCGTGGTTCGCTACGCCGCGACGCCGCAGCTTGGCCTGCATTGGCGCGGTCCGAGCGGAAACGGCGGTGGTGCGGGCTCCCCGGACACCTACGCCGAGGTGTACAGCCAGGGCGAGCTGGAGGACAACCGCTACTGGTTCCCGGCGTATGACCACCCGGATGACCGATTTTCGTACGAGGGACGCTTCACCATTGCGGGGTCCCCGAAGGGCTGGACCGTGGTGACCAACAGCGGCCCGGACCTGACGAGCTACCTCGTGATGGTGGCCGCTGGGCCCTATGTCACGGTTGCCGGGCCGGAGAACGCCGTGCCCCTGCGGGCACTGGTTCCGCCTGCGACCCCGGAAAGCTGGGTTCGCCCCGTGCTCGACCCGCTTCCCGACATGCTTACCCATTTTGCCACACGCACCGGCGTGCCGTACGCCTGGGGGCGCTACGACCAGACCTTCGTGCAGCGCTTCATCTACAGCGGGATGGAGAACACGGGCTCCACGATCATGCACGAACGCCTGCTTTCGCCGCCCTCGGTGCAGGCGACTCGCTCCTACGTGCCCTCCATCGTGGCGCACGAGCTGGCACATCAGTGGTATGGCGACCTCCTGACGGCCCGTACGGCGCGCGAGATGTGGCTGAACGAGGGGTTCGCGACGTTTTTCGCGGCGGACTGGCAGGTGCACGAGCTCCGAGGGCGCGAAGGGGATGCGGCTGCGGAAGCGCTGGCGGCGGCGCAGGTGGACGGCTGGAGGCGGGGAAGCCTCGACCGCGGTGGACTGGCGGGGCGGTGGTACCTGGGTGGCGGGGGCGCGACCCACGCGGGGACCGGGCTTGGCGCGGCGAACCACAACCCGTACTCGAAGGGCGCGATGGTGTTGGCGATGCTGCGCGCCCAGCTTGGGGAGGCCACGTTTTGGGCCGGAATCCGGGATTATACCCAGAAGCATGCCCACTCAAGCGTGGACACGATCGACCTGCAGCGGGCGATGGAGGGGCGGTCGGGGCGCGATCTGGGATGGTTTTTCCAGCAGTGGACCGAGCTTCCGGGCGTGCCGAAGGTGACGACGAGCTGGTCGTGGGCGGCCGCGCCGACCGGTGACGGAGGCACGTTGACGGTGGACCTGAAGCAGACTGTTCCAGCGGGGGAGAGCGCGTACGCCCTTCCCGTGGACATCTCGGTGGATGGCGGCGTTTCAACGAAGGTGTGGCTCCGCGACGAGGGGGCGACGGTGAACGTGCCGGCCGCGCAGGCGCCCGGGTTTGTGGCGATTGACCCGGCGGGGGCGCTGTTGGTGGACTGGGACCAGCAGCAGTCTGCGGCGGCTTGGTCGGCCCAATTGGCAGGGGGCGCTGCGTATTCGCAACGGCTGGCGCTCCGGGCGCTGGCGGAGCTCCCGGCGGCGGAGCCAGACGCGCTCGCAGCCACGTTCGCCGACGCGCGGGCGCCGGAGGTGCTGCGCGAGGGGGCAGCGGAGGCGTTGGGAACGCGGCGCACGTGTGCCCTGCTGCTGCCCGCGTTGCGCGATCCGGACGAACGATTGAGGATGGCGGCGGCCAGCGCGCTCGGGCGCTGCGCGGATCGAGGCCTCGTGCCGGGGATGTTGGCGCGGCTAAGCGAGGAGCCAAACAGCGACATCCGATCGGCGATACTGCGGTCCGCTGCGGCGATCGATCCGGCGGCGACGATGCCGGTGGCGCGGAAGGCCCTGACCCGACGCGACGCGCTGGAGCCGGAGCGGGCGGCGGCGGCAGCGGCGCTGGGATTGGGAGGGGGTATCGGCGATGTACCAGGGTTGCTGCGGACTCCGGCGGACCGCGATGTGCGGCTGGCGGGGCTGCAAGGGGCGGTGAGCATCGTTTCGCGGCAGGCGTTGGGGCCGGAGCGGGAACGGCTGCGCGCCACGGTCGCGAGGTCGGCCGAGAGGCTGCTCACGGATCTCGATCTGCGAGGGATCCAGGGGGCGATCCACGCGCTCCGTGACGTCGGCGACGCGCAGTCGGCCGCGCGCCTCGAAGCGCTGGCGCGCGCCACGACGTTGCCCGACCTACGACGGTCCGCGCGGGATGCGATCACGACGATCGGGGCGCGGGTGGACAGCGTGGCGCCTGCGACTCCGAACGAAGCCGACGCGCGCCTCGACGCCATGGAAACGAGGATGAAAGAGCTGGAAGCGGAGATAGAGCGTCGGTAGGCGCTGCGATTCGCTGCGACGCCCACTCGGCGAAGGACACGAGGCCTTGCGGATCGCCCCGAACGGCCCGCCGGCATCCGGATAGGCTGCGGCTCGCATGCTCCTCCTCCTGCCCGCCGCGCTCGCTGGAGAGGTCACGCTTTGGCATGCGTGGCGCGGCGAGGAGCGGACGGCGCTGGATCGGGCGGTATCCACGTGGAATGCCGCACATCCGGACACGACGGTGCTGCCGGTGTTCGTGCCGTACGAGGGCCTGGCGCAGAAGATCGACGCCGCGGTACCACACGGAAACGGGCCGGACCTGTTCATCTTCGCGCACGAACGCGTGGCGGACTGGGCGGACGGGAAGGTGGTGCTGGCAGTGGACCCGGGGCCCGGGTTCCTTGACGTGGGCGTGGCTGCGCTCTCGTGGAAGGGGAGCGCGTGGGGTTGGCCGCTGGCGGCGAAGTCCCTCGCGCTGTTTCGGAACACGGACCGGGTGCCAGACGCGCCAAAAACGACAGACGAGCTGTTGGCGGTCGCGCGGGCGCAAACGTCGGGGGAGCAGTACGGAATCACTTGGGAAACGGCGAGCGCCTACCAGAACGCGGTGTGGATGCACGGCTTCGGCGGCGGCGTTTTTGCGGGGGACCATGTGGCGCTTGATCGGCCTGAGAACGCCGCGGCGCTTGCGTTTGTGGTCGAGGCGGCGGCGTTTGGCCCGGCAGACCCGAACGGCGCGCTGGTTACGCAGTTGTTCAACGATGGGCGGGCCGCGATGGTGATCAATGGCCCGTGGTTCCTCGGGGAGATCGATCCGGCGGTGCATTTTGCAGTCTCGCCGTTGCCGATCGTGAGCGCGACTGGACTGCCGGCGGCGCCCTATGTCACGGTAGAGGCGCTGTTTCTTGCCCGGGAAGGGGAGGGCGCCCGGGCGTTTGCCACGTGGTTTGCTGGGTTTGATGGGGCCAGCTTGCGGCAGGACCTGGGGCGCCAGATGGTTACACGAACGGATGTGCCGTTGCGGCTGCGGGATGGAACCTGCGTGGACGTGACGACCGGCGCGGACTGTCGAACGCCTGACGAAGTGGCAATGGCCTTCCGCACGCAGTTGGAAAACGGCGTTCCGATGCCAACTCGCCCGGAGATGGCGAAGACGTGGGAGCCGCTGGCGCGGGCGTTGCGTCGGTTGGTGCGCGGGGCGGCCACGCCGGAGCAGGCGGTGGCCGAGGCGCAAACGGACTACGTGATCGTGACACGTCCGCCGCCGGAGCCCGTGGATCCGCGGCCCTGGCTGTTGGGTTTGGGGCTGGCCGTGGTGGCCGGCCTGGGGGTGCTCGGGAATCAAGCGCGCCGGGCCCAGCTTCGGCAGTGGGCGTGGGTTTTGCCGTGGATCCTTCCGGCATTTGTGGCGATGACGTTGTTGGTCATGGTTCCGTTCCTGGTCGGCGCCACCGTGGCGTTCTTCGAAACAGATGGGCGAACTTGGAGCTTTGTGGGGGTGTCGCACTTCCTGGACATCCTGCTCGCGCGGGATTTTCCGATCACGTCGCCGCTCTCGTTCTGGTCTACGTTGGTCGTTACGGTGGTGTGGACGGTGGCGAACCTCGTTTTGCATGTATCGCTGGGCGTGGCGCTGGCGATGCTGCTGCGGGAGCCCTGGATTCGGATGCGGGGGGTGTTTCGGGCGGCGTTGATCTTGCCCTGGGCGGTGCCTTCGTACATCACGGCGCTCATCTGGAAGGGGATGTTTCATCGGCAGTTTGGGGCGATCAACGCTATTTTGGTTGCCGTGGGGGCGGAGCCGGTTTCTTGGTTCGGGAGCTTCGCGACGGCGTTTGCGGCCAACGTGACGACCAACACCTGGCTCGGGTTTCCGTTCATGATGGTGGTTACGTTGGGGGCGCTGCAGTCGATCCCAAGAGAGCTGGAAGAAGCTGCGGAGGTGGACGGTGCCGGGTGGTGGGATCGGTTCCAGCATGTGACGCTGCCGCTCTTGAAGCCGGCGCTGCTGCCGGCGACGATCTTGGGGAGCGTGTGGACCTTCAATCAGTTCAACGTGATCTATCTGGTGTCGGCCGGGGAGCCGGATGGGAGCACGGACATCCTGGTTTCGCAAGCGTACCGCTGGGCGTTTACGCGGGGGCACCGATATGGGTATGCGGCGGCGTATGCGCTGCTGATTTTCGGGGTGTTGGTTGTCTATGGGCGAGTGGCGAACCGGTTGGCGGGGAAGAAGGTGGTTTGAGGGCGGGCGAGTTACGGAGCGCGCGATCCAAGGACCCCCGCATGCGCTCGCTCAACGTGCTCGACCAGCCGCTCGCTCCCTGCTCCCACAAGCCCCGTACGGGCTGGTTGCGGGATGGATGCTGCAACACTGACGAGCGGGATCGGGGTTCGCACACGGTCTGCGCGCACCTGACGCAGGAGTTCCTGGAGCACCTGCAGGAGCGCGGGAACGACCTCATCACCCCGCAGCCGGCGTACGGCTTTCCGGGGTTGAAGCCGGGGGATCAGTGGTGCGTGGTTGCGAGCAGCTGGCTCGATGCGTATCGCGCGGGGAAGGCGTGCCCGGTCGTACTCGAGAGCACCCACCGCGCCGCGTTGGCGCTGATCCCGCTTGAGGCGCTCATGGCCCACGCGATGGGCGCAGAAGCGTAGGGCGACTACGCGAGCGTCAGGAACGAGAGCTTGACAAAGGCGAGGAACTTCGAGCGGAAGTCCTCGAGATCGGTCTGGGTGAGGGTGCGGTCGTTGAGGCCGAGGAGATAGCGCACGCTGTAGTTCGCGGTGGGGCTCGCCTTCGGCTGGTACACCGTGACGAACTCGCGATGCTGGGCCAAGGGGTGGGTGAACGTGTCGAGCAGCGCCATCAGGGCACCGTAGCCCTCGGCCACCGGCCAGGTGAACGTGAAGTCCTGCCAGGATCCCGGGAACTGGGGCGGGGCGACGTGCTTGACGGCAGGGTACACCTCCACCTCCAGCGGCGCAGTCGCGAGCGAGAACCATACGAGGTGACCTGCGTTCAGCAGCTTCGCGGCCAGGGCATCGGGGAGCACACCGACGTGGCCCAGCTCAACGTCGCTCACGGAGACGCGGAGCGCGCGCCCCTTCCTCTGCCACGCGGGCCCGGACTCGCAGGGGGTGAACGTCGCTGGGGCGAGCCCGGAGGCCAGAACCACGTCGTCGATCGCGGCCCGGACGGTGCGCAGGGAAACCTCGGGCGAGGCTCCCGTCTGGTCGACGACGACCCCAGCGAGCTGGTTGGCTTCGTGTTTCTGGTCGTCGACCCCGATGGTGAAGGTTCGGCCCAATTCGTAGAGTCGAAAGCGCTCCGCCACATTTCGGTTGGCCTGGGCGGCGGCGAGCAGGTTGGGGACGATCGTGTCCCGCATGCGGGAGTTGTTGACGCCGATCGCGTTCTTCAGCGTGAGCGGACGGGCCGGCTCGTAGCCGAGCACGTTCAGAACGTCGTTCGCGAACCAACTGTAGGTTTGAACTTCGACAAAGCGATGACCCTGCGAGAGCACGCGCCGCGCCCGGTGGTGGCACCGGGTTTCCGTGTGCGGCGGCACCGGGGCGAGCGGGCCATCGGGCGGCCTGGGCGTGAAGTTGTCATACCCGTACAGGCGGAACACCTCCTCGGAGATATCCTCGGGGATGGACAAGTCGGCCACCGAGCGGAACGGCGGGATCGTGACGGTGTAGCCGCCTTCCGGCGTTACGTCGCAGCCGAGGCCGATGGACGTGAGGATGCCGGTGACCGTGGGGTGGTCGAGCGGGATGCCAGCGCGGCGGGCCAACCACCCCGGGGCGAGCGAGACGGTGCGGGGCGCGTCGTGGAATTCACCGACAGCGGTGTACTTGGTCGTTGCTTGAGGCCCAAGGCCGGCTTCTCGTAGCTGGTACAGGATGCGGCCGGCCGCGATGCGCGCGTACACCGGCGGCGGCTTTTTCTCGAAGCGCAGGCTGGAGTCGGTGCGGAGGCCAAGGCGAACGCTGGTTTGGCGCACGCGAGAGGCCTTGAACGTAGCGCTCTCCAGCACGAGGCTACGGGTGTCGGGCAGGATTCGGCTGTCGAGCCCGCCCATGATGCCCGCGAGGGCCACGGGCTCGTCGCCGTTCCAGATGAGCAGGTCGTCGGCCTGAAGCTTCCAGGTCTTGCCATCGAGCGTGGTGAAGGGGCGGGCGCCGCCTGCGCGGGCGACGCGCACGTCGTTCAGGCATCGCGCGTCGAACGCGTGGGTGGGTTGGCCGAGCTCGAACTGGACGTAGTTGGTGACATCCACCAGCATGTTGATGGGGGCGTGCCCGAGCGTGAGCAGCCGGCTCTGGATCCGGAGCGGAGAAGCCGGGTTGTGGGAGACGGTGAAGCCTAGCGCAGAGTAGAGCGGGCAATCCACGGCGTCGTCGACTGCGATGCGCACGGCCGCGCCTTCGGTGGGCAGCGCGTCGGTTTCGTAGGGCCGGAGGGTGCGCCCGAAGACGGCGGCGAATTCACGCGCGAAACCGTAGTGCCCCCAGAGGTCGGGCCGGTGGGTGAGGCTTTTGTTGTCGATCTCGATGATCGTGTCGCTCTCCGGGAGGAGCTCGACGAGCGGAGTGCCCGTGGGAACGGTGTGTGGGAGCTCCAGGAGCCCATCTTTCGTCGTGCCGAGGCCGATCTCTCCGGGGGCGCACAGCACGCCCTCGCTCACCCGCCCGTACAGCGTGGTGCTCGCGACCTCATCCCCGCTCTGCAGGAAGGTGCCCGCGATCGCAAAGGGCGACTTCATTCCCACGCGCACGTTGGGCGCGCCGCAGACGGTTTCATAGGTTCGCCCACCCACATCGACGGTGCAGGCGAAGCGCGGCTTGCCGCCCCCGTCGAACAATTCGGCGCGGGTGATCTCCCCCACGACGACGCCGGCGATGCGGCGCTTCACCAGCTCGACGCCCTCCACCTCCGCGGTGCGGACGGTCAGGGTTTCGGAGAGCACGTCGGGATCGAGCCCCGAGAGGTCTACGAAGTCGGAGAGCCAGTCAGCGGAGATCTTCACGAGGGCACCTGGATGGCCGAGCCACGCGGCTCAGGGCGCTCAGAGGGAGGCATGGAATTGCTGGCAGAAGCGGAGATCCGCCTTGTTGAACAGCCGCACGTCTGGAACGCCGTGCTTGAGCATCGCGAGCCGGGTGAGGCCGAGCCCGAACGCGAAGCCACTGAACTCGGCGGGGTCGATCCCCGCGTTTCTCAGTACCGCCGGATGCACCATGCCGCATGGCATGAGCTCCACCCAGCGCCGCACCCCGTTGAGCGTGGTCTTGAAGTCGAGCTCGAAGCCCGGCTCGACGAAGGGGAAGAAACCCGGACGAAGCCGTACTTCGATCTCGCGGCGGAACACCTGGCTCAGGAAGTCCCGCATCACGGCGATGAGGTTCGCCACGGACACATCGCGGTCCACCATCAGGCCTTCAAGCTGGTAGAACGTGTTCTCGTGGGTGATATCGAGCGCTTCGTTGCGGAAGCACCGGCCCGGGAAGATGGCGCGAACGGGCGCCCCGAGCTTTCGGAGCGCGCGGTTCTGCATGGAGGAGGTGTGCGTGCGGAGCACCATCCCGTTCTCGAGCCAGAACGTGTCCTGCATGTCGCGCGCTGGGTGGTCGCCAGGGATGTTCAGTGCGTCGAAGTTCTCGAACTCCGACACCGCCTCGTCGCCGGCGAACACCTGGAAGCCCATCGACCGGAAGATGTCCTCGATTTCGATCTGCGTGCTCAGGATCGGGTGGATCGCGCCGAGCCGGTGGTCGGTGCCGGGGAGCGTGAAGTCGAACGGCACCACGTCGTGAGCGCCGGAGGCGGCGATGCGCGCCGCGGCTTGCCGGATCGCCTCGTCTGTCGTGGACTTCAGGTCGTTGAATGCGCCGCCGAAGCTCCGCTTCTCCTCGATCGGCATCGTCGAGAAGTCTACGTTCTTGCGGAGGTTGGTGACCAGCCCATCCTTGCCGGTGTAGCGGGCGCGGACGAGGTTCAGCGCCTCGTCGGTGCGCACGTCGGCGAGGTCGGCGAGCAGTGCAGCTTGGATCTCGGCGAGCTTCATGGGGGCTGGCGTGTAACCGGGCCGGGCGGGGGGAAGCCACCCGCCCGGCGGCGCGGCGCCGACCCTACTTGCAGGTCGCGGCGGCCTGGGACGACCAGTCGGCCGCCATCGGGGTGAGCTCGGACTTGCCCGGATCGGCGAGCGCGGCCACCTTCGCCGAGTAGTCGGCGAGCTGCTTCACATTACACTTCGAAAGTAACGTTTGGCCGATCATCGCATCGAGCGCCGTGTCCGCCGGGCTGAACTTGCCGACCAACGCATCGCCGAGGGCATCGGTGCCGGGTGCGACCTCGAACATCGGCAAACGGCCGATGAAGTCGGCCACCGACGCTGCGTTCTGGGTGGCGGCCAGGGCCTTGCCGAGCCGCGCGGAGCGCGCCGGCACGTCGTCGGTGAGGCTGAAGTACGAGCTGAGGGTCTGCGGCCCGCTCTGGAAGAGGCAGCCGATCAGCGCCGAGTGCACGTCAGCCGTCGTGTTTCCCAGCGCACCCGCCACTTCGTCGGCCGCGGCCGGGCTGCCGGCTACCATGCCGCACCCGGGGGTGTAGGCCACGAAGTCGACGATGACATGGGACTTTGCACTGGCGAGGGTCTTGGCGAGGGGGCCCGCGAAGTCGGCGATGAGCTTACGTTTGCTCGCCTCGTCCGGCGCCGCGACGATCGCGTTCTTTTCGGCCATCAGCATGCTGTTCGCGAGCCCGGCGATCGCCTGACCGTCTTCATACCCCGAGCCGTCGGGCTTTTCCTTCGCGTAGTAGAGGTACTCGAGCACGTTGGCGTGCATGGCGAGGAGATCCTCGGCTTTTCCACCATCCACCTTCGCCTGGAGGGCCGCGGCGTCGGCATCGGAGAGGGCCACGGGAGTGGGGGCGGGGGCCGGCGCCGGAGCGGCCTCCGGAGGGGGCGTGGCGGGGGAGGAAGGGGCTTCGGCGCCACCGCAGGCGAGCACAGCGAGGAAGAGAATCATGGGAGCTCCAGTGAAGGGGATGCAAACGGGTCTGCGCGCGGGAGTCTCTCACATCGTGAGTGGACTTCGGGACATGAACCCGAAATTTCCGTGGCAGGACCCGCGGCCCCCTTCGCGGGTAGAGGACGTCGGGGAACGGCATCGCCGGATCGCGCCACCCGCGCCGCTTTCTGTTAGCCGCCCTTCGATGGCGCTCCTGCTCCTGCTCACTACCGCAGCCTACGCCGACTGCTCGCTCCCGCGAACGGTCGCGGAGCTGGACGCTGCGATGGTGCAGGCTGAGGTGGCGTGGGGCGAGAACCCCGCGAGCTTCGCCGATGAGATGGACGTGGTCGGGAACGTGCTCGGCTGCGTGAACGCCCCCCTTCCTGCCCCCTCCGCCGCGCGCCTCTTGCGGCTCGACGGCCTCGCCGCCTTCGCCCGGCGGGAAACTGAGCGCAGCGCCGCTGCATTTTCTGGGGCCCGCTCGATTGATCCCGGGATCACCCTGCCGGCGTCGATGGCGGACAGCGGCAACCCTTTGCGCGCGGTGTGGGACACGCCCGCCCCCGCCCGGAGCTGGGTGACGCTGCGCGCCCCCGCGAAGGGGAAGCTCTACCTCGACGGCGTGCGTACCTCCACCGCGCCCGCCGAACGCCCGTTCGTGTTCCAGGCTATCAACGGGGTGTATGTGACAGCGGCGGTCGCCACGACAGGGAGTTTGCCCGCCTATGCCCGCGCGCCGCACCCCGCACGAAACCCGCTCCTGGTTACGGCGGGGGTCGCCGCCGTGGCGAGCGGGGTGCTCTACGGCCTTGCATGGGTGAGCCACGATGCGGCCGTGGGAGCCGCCAACCAGGGGGAGCTTGGCACCGCGGAGGCGGAGAACCACACCTATGTGATCGCCTCGGCGAGCGCTGGCGGGCTGGCCGCAGTCGCGCTGGGCGGCGCGATCGTCGTCGCGAGGTGGTGAGATGGCTGGGCGCGTAGAAACCGGGCGGGTGATTGAGCGCTATGTCGTGGAGGGGGTGCTCGGCAGCGGTGGGATGGCATCCGTGTACCTGTTGCGCCATCGCCACCTCGGCACCCATCACGCGCTGAAGGTGCTCACGACGATCGGGCCCAACGCGGAGCTGCGACTGATGTTGGAAGGGCGGGTTCAAGCGGCGTTACGGCACCCGAACATCGTCGCGGTGACCGACATCCTGGAGGTGGACGGTACGCCGGGGCTGCTCATGGAGTACGTGCCTCCGCCCTCGCTCGCCGTGTGGCTGGACCAGCACCAGCCCTCGGTGGAGGAGGCCGAGTCGCTGTTTCGCGGCATCGTAGACGGGGTGCGGCACGCCCACCGGTACGGGCTGGTGCATCGCGACCTGAAGCCTTCGAACGTGCTTTTGGCGCGCTACGAAGGGGAGGGCCTCGTTCCCAAGGTCGCGGACTTCGGGCTCGCGAAGCTGCTCTCCGACGATCCCGTGAACGCGGGCCAGACGCGCTCGGGCCTCACGATGGGCACCCCCCAGTACATGGCCCCGGAGCAGTTTCGCGACGCCAAAAAGGTCGATCGTCGCGCGGACATGTTCTCGCTCGGCTGTGTGCTCTACGAGCTGCTGGCGGGGCGACCGCCCTTCGCCTGGTCGGACTTCATCACCTTGTACAACCAGATCCTCGCCCGCGAGTACCCGCGCCTTCCGGCCTCGGTGCCGCAGCGCCTCGTGGACGCCGTGGAGGCGCTGCTGGAGCCGGAGCGCGACGCGCGCCTCTCGGATTGCGAGGGGCTCATCAGCCTTCTCGACGGGAAGGGGCTCCCTGCCGGCACCACCGTGACGCCGGAGGATCTGGGTCGCCTCGTGGACGTGCCGGTGCTCCGCGATCGCGTTTCACCCGCCCCCCGCCCAGCGCCGCTGCCGCTGCCCGGAACGGAGACGTTCACCGCCGCGGAGGGGGTTTCTCCTCGAGCCGCCGGGAGGGCGCCGGCTCCGGACACGATGTTGGTGCGCGCCGCGCCGACCCTCGCCGCCGACTCCGCCACCCTGGCCGACGCCCACGCGCTCGACGACTCGCCCCGCGCCCTTCCGATGCCGACGATGGCCCCTGCACCCCCGACGATGGTGCCCGAAGCTGAGAGTCTGGCGCCCGCGCCCTCCCCGGTGGAGCGACCGCGAAGCCCGGATGCCGCAGCGGTGCCGTGGTTGCCCATCCTCGGGGCAGCCTTGGCCGCGAGCGCCGCTATCGCCGCTTGGACCTGGCAAACACGGCCGACGCCGGTGGGTGCCCCCGGGGTTGAGGTGGCGGTTCCGACGCAGGACCCACCGGCGGCCGCACCCGGAACGCCCGCGCCGTCCGGTCCGGAGCTCGTGACCGCTGCGCCCTCGACGCCGCCTTCTGCGGTCGCGGTCGAGCCGCTCGTGGCCGCCCCCGCCGATCCAAAACCCAGGGAGGCGGCCGCCGTGAAGCCGGCGCCAAAACCGGAGGCTGAACCAGCGGTTGTAGCTCCCAAGCCCGCGCCGGATCCGGTGGCGGTCGCCATCGCGCCCGAGGCACCGCCGCCGCCGCCCATCGCGACCACCGCGCACCTCTCGCTCGACGGGCAGAGCGATGCGTCCCGCGTTGAAGCTGTGGGATCGGCCGGTCGCTTCCCGTTGCCGGGCGACGTTCCCCCGGGTAGTTACGACGTGTACGCCTGGTTCCCAGACGCGCCGCAGACCAAGACCACTCACTTCACCGTGGCCGCGGGCGACCGCGTTTCCCTTCGCTGCATGGCGTTCTCGATGAGCTGCATCCGGCGCTGACGGGCTACGCTGCCGGCGATGTTCGTGCCGATGTTGCTCAGCTTGGGCTGCCCGTGGTTCGACGAAGCCGATCGCGCGGGTGTGGTCGACGTTGACGGGGATGGGGTTCTCGCGGAGGCGTTCGGCGGCAACGATTGCGACCCAAACGACCCCGCGGTTGGCGGGCCGAACGTGAAGGTGTTCGCGGATGTGGACGGCGATGGCTTCGGGGATGCTGACGTGCCCGCGGTAAAGTGCGATGTTGGCGGCGGCTTTGTGGCCGACAACACCGACTGCGATGACACCGACGCTTCGATCGGAGGCCCGACGAGCGCCTGGCCCGACGGAGACGGCGATGGGTACGCTCCGGATGATGCGACGGCGGTGACGAGCTGCCCGGCCGAACACCTGGTGCCCAGGCTTGGGGACTGCAACGACGAGTCGCCGGCCGTTCACCCCGGCGCGGTGGAGAACTGCACCGGCGGAGAAGACACGAACTGTGACGGTTCGGTGGGCGGAGATGCCTGCACGACTGCGGGACTGGGCCCGTGGATGACCAACACGGTGGACGGGGCGGGCTCCCAAACCGACTTCGCGTACACCGTGCTCGGTCGGGTGGATGTGGACGGGGACGGCACGCTCGACGTCGTGGTGTCGGCGCCGTATGGGTACGAGTTGTTCGCCTTCTCGGGGGTGGATCTCCTGGCGGGTGCGGACCTCGATACCACCGATGCGCTGCTGCGCTTCGACGAGTTTCAATTCCTCATGGGCAAGGGGCTCGCGATCGGGGATGCCACCGGGGATGGCGTCGCAGACCTGCTGGTCGGCTGCCCCGGCGTAGACGATGAGGCAGAGGGGACCGGCGCGGAAGTGGTCGTCGTGGCGCTCCCGGCGGATGGGCATGTCAGTCAGAACGACGGATCGGTGGTGGCGGACACGCCAACGGGTTGGTTTGGCTACTCGCTGGCCTGGAACGAGGACGTGGGGGGCGCGCCGGCGCTGCTCGTTGGCGCGCCCGTGGAGAACGAGTTCGACGGCGCGGCCTGGGTGGTGGAGATGCCCTTGCCGGACGACGAAGCCCACGCTGTATCCGCCCTGAACCATGGATCGACGAGCGGTTTTCCGAGTCAGGGCGACGGCTACGGTATGGGCTGGGATGTGGCGTGGCTCCAAGGCAGCGGGGGCGACATCGCCGTCGTGAGCGATCAGGCCGGGGTGTACGGGAGCGAGATCTCCGGCGTCGTGACGCTCTGGCATCCGGAATTTGGAACGACGACTCCGATCGCCGAGGGTGAAGGCGCAGGAATCCACGGCATCAACAGCTACGAGGGCTTCGGTTACTCCCTGGCTGTCGGGGACTACAGCGGCGACGGGGTGGAGGATCTGGCGGTGGGGTCGATCCATGCGGACGGACAGGGGCCGGGAACCGGGGTGGTGTTCGTGTACAATTCGGCCGCAGCGCTGGAAGGATGGCACGACGAGCGCGACGCCGACACGATCTTCCTGGGCGAGGATCGGAACGGTCCCCGCACCTCGCCGCTCCTCGGGGTGCGGGTGGCCTTTGCCGGCGACATGAACAACGACGGTCAGCAAGACCTGGCGATGGCGGCGCCCTTCGCCGCGGGCCTCGACGGCGAGGTCGGGGCGGGCGCGGTGTACGTCGCGCCCGGGGGCCTCCCCGATGACGAATACGCCGTGCAGGAGGTTGCGTGGACGCGGTACGGCCACATTGCCGAGCTGCACGCGGGCTTCGGCCTCGCGCCGGCGGGCGACATCGACAACGACGGGCTCGACGACCTGGTGATCGGGATGCCCGGATGGACGGATGACGTGGGCACGCCGGTCGGCGCGGTGACGTTGTGGTGGGGGAGCCAGCTTTGATGGTCTGGGCGCTGAGCGTCGGGTTGGCGGCTGAACCTTGCGCGGTGTCGCGGACGGGGGAAGAGCTGCGCACGGCGCTGGACGGTGCAGATCAGGCGTGGGGGGACGACGCCGCGAACTTTGCGGTGGCGGTGGATGCGGTGCGGCGAATCCTGCCTTGCGTGAACGAGCCGGTCGATCCGGCGACGGCCGCACACGTGCACCGGGTGGAGGGACTGGCGGCGTTCGCCGCACGGGATCTCAAGGCGGCGCGGCTCGCCTTCTCGGCGGCAAAAGGGGTGGATCCGGCGTGGGCCATGCCAGAGACGGTGGCGGCGGAGGGCAGTCCGCTGCGGGCGGAGTGGACTGGCGTGGCGGCGCTGTCGGAGACCATCCAGCTTCCAGCGCCGCGAAACGGGGAACTTCGTGTTGATGGTGTCACGACGATGCAGCGGCCGGAGGCGAGGCCGGCGTTGGTGCAGGTTGTGGACGAGCGGGGGCGCGCGGTAACTTCCGCCTGGGTACCGGTGGGCGGGCGGCTGCCGGCGTATGCAAAGAAGCCAGGTCCAGGCTGGTGGATCGCTGCCGGGGCCTCCGCGGCTGGTGGGGCTGCGCTTCTCGGCGCTGCCTACCTGGCAAACGACGAATACCAGCGTTCAACTACGGAAGTCGAGGCCGACGCCGCGCGGGCCCAGGTAAATGGACTCGCCGGAGCCGCAGCGGGGGTTGGCGCGGTGGCCGTGGGCCTCGGCGTGTTCGTGGTCGCGGGGAGCTTCTGATGATCCTGCTGGTCCTCGGCTGCATCTTCATCGACGACGCCGAGCATGGAACGTTCCTGGAGGGCTTGGGCAATGGGCCCCGGCAGGACAGCGGGGACTCTGGCGACACGGCCGACTCGGCGGAGACCGGCTTCGGAGAGGGGGACGTGCTCGTGGCGGAGGCCGGCGCCGGCTGGAGCCCTGGCGTTGCGGATGACGCCTTCGGGGGCGCGGTGGCGGTGGACTCGGTGGAGGCGCTGGGGCTCGCGACCTTCGCGAGCGGCTCCGGCGAAGGGCGCGCCGCAGTGTGGGGTTTTGCTGCGGAGAAGCTGGTGGCCGGGGCGGTGATGGTCTTCAACCCCACCGAAGGGACGGTGACCGACGTGGGCGCGGAGAGTTTTGGCGCGGCGGTCGCAGTGGTGGAGCGGTCGGACGGAGAACGGCGCCTCCTGAGCGGCGTTCCCGGCCAGTCGGCGGTTGGCTCCTACGTGCCGCGCGAGGTTGGAACCAGCCACTCGGACGGCGCGTTGGTCGGGGAAGTGGGCGACGACGGCTTCGGCAGCGCGGTTGCGACGTGGGACGAGGATGCCAGCCTGGTAGGGATCGGCGCCCCGGCGAGCGAATGTGGCGCGGCATATGCGGGCTACTGGCCAGTGCGGGACGACGAGACGCTCGACGCGACGGTGCTGTTCACGGGCGGCCAGGGGCGTAAGCTGGTGCCTGAGCAGTGCGAGGAGAGCGAGCCGCAGCGCTTCGGGGCTTCGCTCGCGTTTGGCGACTTCACGAGCGCAGGCCAACCGGGGATTCTCATCGGCGCGCCGGGCGACGACGACGGTCGGGGTGCGGTGTACATCGTCCCCGATCTCTTCGGCGCGCCCGACGACAACGGGGTGGTCTACGCCGCGGATGCGGTAAAGATTGTGGGGGAAGACGCCGGGTGCGCCTTCGGCGCCGCCGTCGCGGCTGCCGACATCAATGGCGACGGGTACGACGACGCGATCGTTGGAGCGCCGAACCTTGAAAACGGCGAGCAGGGTGCGGGTACCGTGTACATCTTCACCGGGAGCGACGGCTTGGTGAGCTCCGGGGCCGGCGAGGCCGGCGTGAAGCTGCGATCCTACCTGCTCAACGCCCAGTTTGGCGCATCGCTTGCGCCGATCGAGGGGCGGGGTGGCTACGCGGGCGAAGACATCGCGGTGGGCGCGCCCGGCTGGTTCGATGACGGCGGCGCGCCGGGCGCGGTTTTCGTTTTTGCGGGTGAGGGGCTGGAGAGCGACACCGCGGAGAGCCAGAAGCAAATGCTGCGCGGCTCCGACTCCCGCGGCAGGTTCGGCGCCTCGTTGGCTTCGAATCCGAAGGCCGGCCGGGCGCTGGTTGTGGGGGAGCCCGGAGCGGATGTCGAGGAGGCGGTGGACGCTGGTGTTGCGTGGTGGATCGTGCTCGACCCTTGACAGTTGGGCCAAAACGGCGAAAGAGCGCGGCTCTGCACTCCCGAGGATCATGAGTCCGCGCCCGTTCACGATTCTGTTCATCCTTGCCGCGTTCGCGGGTGCCTACTTCACCGGCTACGCCACGTCCGACTTCGCCGGTCACCTCGATCGGCAGGTTCACGACATTCACTGCTCGTTTGTGCCGGGCATCGTCGCCTCCGACACCTCGGCTTCGAGCGGTTGCCACGTGACGATGATGAGCTCCTACAGCTCGGTGCTGCGCACGTTGGTGTGGGGCGGCATCCCCATCGCGTTGCCGGGCCTCGCGACGTTCGCCTTCCTGCTCTTCCGCGGGCTCGACCTCGTGCTGAACGGCCGGCAGGACGACCGGGAAGCCACGAAGTTCCTCGTGATCGCCTCGCTGGTGCCCGTGCTCACGTCGCTCGTGATGGGATACATCTCGATCGTGGAGCTGGGCGCGACGTGCAAGCTCTGCGTGGGCACGTATGCCTCCAGCCTCGGGGTATTGATCTTCGCCATCGGCGCGTGGCGCTCTTCGATGGCGCCGACGCTGGGCGAGGACATCGGCATCGGCGTGGAGCCGGATCCGAACGCAGTGCCCTCGGGCTCGGGACTCACCGGGTTCCTGGTCGGCTTCGGTACGCTCGGCGGTTTTGTGGTCGTGCCCTGTTTGCTCTACCTGATCCTCGCCCCCGACTTCAGCAAGTACATCGGCGGCTGTGGCACATTGCCCGCACCGGAAGACACCTACGGCATCATGGTCTCCCTCGACGAGAACACGGGGGGGAAAGAGGCGATCGAGGTGTTCGATCCGCTCTGCCCCGCGTGCAAGGGCTTTGAGGAGCGCTTGATGGCGAGCGGGCTCGACGGCCAGCTCCACCGCAAAGCCGTGCTCTTCCCGCTCGACAGCACGTGCAACTGGAACGTCGGCAGCACGCTGCACGCCGGCGCCTGCACGATCAGCGAAGCGGTGCTGTGCGCGGAGGGCAACTCCGACGCGGTGATCGATTGGGCCTTCCTCCACCAGGAGGAGATCCGCGTAGCGACGGAGGCCGACCCC
Source organism: Deltaproteobacteria bacterium (assembly GCA_014191855.1). GTDB lineage: Bacteria > Myxococcota_A > UBA796 > UBA796 > SXON01 > SXON01. Next base: position 28,661 of record BJHF01000042.1, on the reverse strand, counting down.
GAGGCCGCAGGAAGGATGGTCACCGGGCAGTTCCCCGAGCTGAAGAGCTGCGTGGGATCGGCCGCAGTAAAGACGAAGTTGAACCGCTCCTTGCGCTGGGCCGTCGCGAACAAGCTGCCGGTGCTCACCCCGCAGCTCTACGTAGAAGGCACCAAGCTCTGTGATGAAGACACCGACCTGGGCATGGACTGGGCGCTCTCGCGCCTGCTCTCCCAGGGCCCCGTTGCCAAGGAAAACACGCCATGAACACCGCTCTTCATGCGGCCATCGCCGCCGGTACGTTGTTGGTTCCCACGGTGCTGGTGACGGCCTGGGTCGAGGGGGCCAAGGACCGGCTGGAGGAGGCCGAGGCCGCGCCATCGACCGAGCCGGCCGCCGCTGTTTCCGCCTCGGCCGACGTGGATTATTGTTCGGCGAGCCTGAAGAAGGTGCTCCGCCGCGTGCTGCAGTCGTGCGGGCTCGCGGGCGCTGCAGGCGGGCGCGGGTGCCAGCCGGCCGACGCGAAGGCGCTCGCCGGCGGCGACACCGCGATGAAAAAGGGCGAGAAGAAGGCCGGCACCGTTTCGGGCGACGACTTCAACGCCTTGTTCATGCCGCTCGCCGACCGCGCCGGCATCTTGCAGTTCGACAAGGACTCCTCGGAGCTGGACGCGAGCGACCTCGCGCTGCTCGATCACGTGTTCGCGGAGCAGAAGGGCGCTTCGTACTTCTTCATCGTGGCGAGGTCATCGCCAGAGGGGAGCGTCGAGCACAACCGCTCGCTCTCCCAGGCGCGCGCGGAGTCGGCGTTGACCCACCTGCGGACGACGTTCAAGGACCCGGACCTCGACAAGGAGGTCGGTCTGCTCTGGCTCGGCGAGGAGTTCGCCCAGTTGGACGATGAATTCTGCAAGTGGCAGCGCAGCGGCGCCACCGAGACCTGCCAGCCCGAGGAGCTCAACCGCTCCGCGTTCGTGGCCTGGATCGACTGCACGCTCTGAGGCGCACGATGTTCACATTCCTGATTTTCACGGCCTGCTCTGCAGAGCCCGGGCCCGCGGCAAAGCCAAAGAGCCGCGTTGACGCGGTGGCGGCGGCGCCCAAGAAGGCCGTTGACACCGAGGCGTTCTGCGACGGTCGCGACGTCGGTACTTTCGCCTGGCCGGAGCTCGAAGGCGCGCCCCCGCCGAAGCCAGCGACGTGGCGTTGGGTGAACGTGTGGGCGACATGGTGCAAACCTTGCATCGCGGAAATGCCGATGATCCGTGAGTGGGCTACCCGCCTCGGCACGGAAAGCGTGTCCGTTTCGCAGGAATTCCTGAGCGTAGACGCGACCTCCGCGGTGCTCACCACCTTCATGGCTCAGCACGCCGCATTCCCCGCCACATCGCGGCTGAACGACGTGACGAAGCTGCAGCCATGGCTCACGTCTGTCGGGCTGGACAGCTCGGCTTCGCTGCCGCTGCACCTGTTCGTGGACGAGAAGGACCAGATCCGCTGCGTGCGGATGGGGGCGCTCGGCGAGAACGACTACGAGGCGATCAAGGCCGTGATCCAGGGGAAGTGAGCCTGGGAGGCGCGCGATGCCGGGTAGTGAGCGCTCGGCCTTGAGATCGGGCCCGCGGCATCGCCCAACGCTCAGCCAGTTCGGCCGATCTTCTGCTCTTTCACCGGCTTGGCCAGCGTGCGCTCCAGCTCGCGGGCGTACGCCGCATCGGTGGGGTTGGACTTCAGCGATTCCAGGGTGGCCGCCGCGGCGTCGGCCTTGCCCATATTGTGCTGTGCCGTGCCCAGTAACACTAGGGCCTCGCCGCGATCCGGCGTTGCTGGCCACAAACGCAGCATCGGCTCCACGCGCCCCTCGACGGCCGACCAGGCGTTGCGGCGGGCGTAGAACTCGGCGATCAGCAGCTCCTTTCGGGAGAGCCGGCCCTGGGCCTTGCCGAGGTACTTCTCGACGTCCGCCCGGTAGGTGGACTCGGGGAAGCGGGCGCTGAAGCCAGTCCACGTGGTGACCGTTTGCCGAGTCCACGTTTGGTCCCGATCGGGGATCACCGGGGACTTTTTGTAGAGCACCAAACCCAGGCGGTACACGACGAGATCGAGCTCCGGGTAACGCGGATGGGCCCGCATGAAGTCTTCATAGGCCAGCCGCGCCAGATCCCATTCGTTCTTCTTGTAGTAGATGTCGGCGATCGCGAGCTCTGCTTTGAGCGAGTAAGGATCATCCCGGTAGAAGGTTCGGACTCGCTGAAACTGCTCTTCGGCTTTGGTGTAGTAGCCGCGCTTGAGGTACTTGAGGCCCAACGAGTAGATGTCCTCGGCGGTGAGCCCACGCGACGCCGCCAATGCCGGGGTTGGAGCCACGGCCGCGAACAGGAACAGGGCACAGAGCAACAGGCGCAGTCGGATCATCGCCGCCTCGGGTAACACCTCGTTATAAGGCCGCCCATGCCCGCCGAGACTCCCGTCACCTTCTCCACGCTCCTCGTGTCGCTCGCCAGCACCGCGCTCGCCCATCTCGGGCAGGCCGAGGGGGTGGATGTTCCCGTGGACAAGCGGCTCGCCCACCACACGCTGGAAGTGCTGGATCTGCTCGCCGTGAAGACCGCGGGGAACCTGGATGACGATGAGGCGCGGCTGCTGCAGGCACTGCAAGCCGAGCTGCGGGGCGCCTTGGCCCGGTAACGCCACGGGAAATGTGCGCGTGGCCTGCGTTCCGTGCATTGACACGGCACCGTCGCTTCTGCTACGGTGCGCCGCCTTTCTACTAGGAGACCTGATGACCCGTTCCCTTCTCGTGACTGCGGTGCTGTTGACCGCTTGCGAAACCGCCACCGACACCGCCGACACCGCCGCCGAGTGCGGGGTCAGCATCACCTCGACGCTGCCGGCCACCAACTCGGTCGACGCGTACTACCGCGGAAACATCGAGTTCAAGCTCAACAAGGCGGACAGCACCGCCACCATCGAGACGAGCATCGTCGGCCACCAGGAAACCTCCGCGGACGGCCTCACGGTGTACTGGATCATCGACGAGCCCCTGCAGCCCTCCACGGGCTACAGCGCCACGCTGCACTACTGCACGGGCGATGCCCCGATCGAATTCACGACATCCTCCCTCGGCACTTCGATCGCCGACCCGTCGCTGCTCGTCGGCACGTCGTACCTGCTCAACCTGAAGGATGCGCGCGTTACCGAGCCTGCGGGCATCGGCAGCCTGATCTCGTCGGAGCTCGGCAACGTGGCGATCTACGTGGGCATCACCGACATGGCGGACCCGAAGATCAAGATGATCGGTGCGCTCGGCCGCGAAGACGTCGAGAACACCCAGGAATATTGCGATCCCTCGATCGACTTCCCGGAAGCCGACTTCTCCGCCGCGCCGCACTTCGAGATCGGCGGCGAAGGCGCGACCACGATCACCGTGGCTGACGTGAGCGTGACCATCGACAACCTGCGCATCGCGGGCGACTTCGCCTCCGACCTGTCGTACTTCGGCGGCGGCGTGCTCGAGGGCACCATCGACACCCGCCCGCTGGACGAGGCGTTCTTCGACGGCGAAGAGGGCTCCATCTGCACGACCGCAGGCAGCCTCGGCGTGACCTGCGCCGAATGCGGTGGCGACAACCCCGGCATGTTCTGCCTGAGCCTGAAGGCCGACTCGATCACCGCCGAGCTCGCGCCGCTTGAGCTGATCGTGATTGAAGGCACCGACTGCAAGGGCTGCCTCGCCGGCCCCCCGGCCGACGCCTCCGAGACCTGCGAGCAAGAGCCCCCGCCGGTCTAGTCCTGACTGGGCGCGGCCCCGCGGCGGCTCACCTTTCGGGGTGGGTTGCCGCGGGGTTTGCGTTTTTGACGCGCGGAATCTCGTGCAACCCCCTACACTTGTCGCCACCCTGCGTTAGCCGCGCGAACCCTCGGAGTGCTCCATGTTCCTCAGCCTGTTCCTCTCCTGCGCCACCCAGACCATCGGCGGCGACTCGGCAATCGTTGGAAACGACGGCGAAGACACGTCGGAGGACAGCGGCGACGCGGACACGGACACGGACACGGACACCGACACGGACACCGACACGGACTCGGATACCGACACCGGCGAGGACAGCGGTGACCCCATCGACACCGACACCGACGACGACGTGTCCACGGATGAGCTGCTCGGCCTCGTGTACGACTTCAGCATCGCGAACGCCACGATCGAGGAGCCGTCGGGCATCGGCGGCCTCATCGGCGGCGCGATCACGCAGGACGTGCTGATGGAGGTCGAGTTCGTCGATGCGGCGTCGATCGACTTCCTCACGGCGATCTCGGTGGCCGACGACCCGAGCACGCAGGACTACTGCAACGCAACCACCTCGATGGAAGGTGGGAACTTCCTGGGGAACCCCGAGTTCCGCGTCGGCCCCACGGACATGACGCTGTCCGCCGCAGGGGTGGCCATCACCCTCTCCGACGTGTACATGACCGGCGTTTTTGCTGCCGATCTCAGCCGCATCACCGACGGAACGCTTGAGGCGACGATAGACGTGCGCCCGATCGCGACCGGCATGGGCGCGAGCGCCGACGACATCTGCGGCTACGCCGGCGGGTGCATCGTTTGCGACGACGGCGAGGAGGCCTGCCTCTACTTCCTCGCGACGAAGATCACGGCCGACCAGCTGCCGACGACCGACATCCTTGAAGTGCTCGGCAACCAGTGCGAGGGCTGCGAGGACGGGCCCCCGGCGGTGGATGCGGTTTGTCTGTGAGCTGAGGTCTCGATGCTCTTTTTCGTCGTCGGCTGCACGCTGGTGTCCGACGCGGACATCGCGGCTGTGCACCTTCCCGGCCTCGATCTTGTAGAAGTGGCGGAAGGGGGGAATCCCTGGCCGCCCCCCTCCGGCCTTCGGCCACCTCCCCCCGGCAAGAGCCGGGGGGAGGACGGCGATCGGAGGTCAGGCTTCGGGCTTCGGGCGTCGGGTCCCGGAGTCACCCAACCTAGCCGTCGCAGCAAGCCTCCACGGGATTCGCGGGGTCTTTCTCCTGTTTCTGCCCGCGCCCGAATGCTGTCCGGGGCGCTGCTGGGGCGGGTGACGATGCGGGTCGAGGGGGCCGAGTGGCGCTGCGCCGCGAGCGCCGCCTCGACCCGCGTCGGCAGGACCCAACACCAATCTGCGTTCTTCGGCTTCGGTTGCCCTGAATCGTGGCAGTGTCCCCCGAGCATCCCGACCCGACGGCGCCGCGACTTGCACGGCGATCTTGTCGCAGTGCGCCCTGCTCCTCAAACCACCGTCGGAATCACCAAGCCCGCGGCTTCGCAGAGCGCAATGAAGTCCTCCGGTGGTGGCGCCACGAAGCGCACACGCTCACCGGTGCCCGGATGGTCGAAGGCGAGCAGCCATGCGTGCAGCATCGGGTGATCGAGCGCTTCCACTCGCTCGCGCAGGTTTGCGGTGGGGATGCAATTACGCCGGTTGTAGGTGCGGTCCCCCACGATGGGGTGGCCAGCCTCGCTGAGGTGTACGCGCACCTGGTGGGTGCGGCCGGTTTCGAGGCGGCACTCGACGAGCGCGATCCGGTCGGCCTTCGCCTTCATCTCCCAGTGGGTGACAGCGCGGCGGCCGCCCCGCTCCACGCTCGCGATCCGGAGCCGATCATCGGGATCGCGCGCCAGCTCGCTTCGAAACGTACCCCGATCCACCAGGGGAACACGGTGAACCACCGCGAAGTAGCGGCGTTCGACGCTGTGGACCGTGAACTGCTCGGTCAAGGCGCGGTGCACCGTGTCGTGTTTGGCGACCACCATCACTCCGCTCGTGCCCACGTCGAGCCGATGGACGATTCCGGGGCGGGCAACGCCGCCGATCCCAGAGAGGCCGGTGGCGTGATGGAGGAGGGCGTTCACGAGCGTGCCGTCGTGGTGGCCCGGCGCGGGGTGGACGACCATTCCCGCCGGCTTCACCACCACCAGCAGGTCCTCGTCCTGGTAGAGGATCGGCAACGGGAGATCCTGCGCGATCGGCACCGCGGGGAGGGCATCAGGAACCTCCACGGTAACGGTGACGCCGAAGCGCGGCCGATCGGAGGATTTGACAGGTTCACCTTCGATCTGCACCCGCCCTTCGGCGATCAACGCCTGAACGCGGGCGCGGGAGAGATCGGGAAACGCTGCCACCAGGGCGCGGTCCATGCGGTCGGCCCCGTGCGTGGCGACCCAACTGCGAAGCTCCGGCATACTCAGCCTCGGGCGCGGTGAAAGCGCGTCATATAGGCCTGAACGGCCTCTTCCGCATCTTCCGCGATGGGCGTGAGCTCAAGCGTACGGAGCACCACGCGGAGGTAGCCGCGGACGAAGGTGGCGGCGGGCAGTGAGCCCCAGGTTTCTGTTTCCATGGCCTCAAGGAAGCGGCGCGCCACTTTGGTGGAGGCGCTGAGCCCGTCGAGATCCAGCTTGCGGGCCTCGCGAGCGGCGCGCAGCCACGCACCCGTAGGGCCGTATACATCCAACAAACGCCCGATTTCGGCCGGCGGCACCGTGCGGTCTAGCGCGGCCTGGTGGCGCTTGGGCAGCGGCGTGATCGGATCGGGGTCGTGCGTCGCGAGCACGGGCGTGCCGGGGACGGTTCCCGAGGCGGGGACGGTGCGCTCGGACTCGGCCTCGGGGGCCGCCTCCTCTACCACCACCGTGCCGAACGGCTCTCCCACCTTCAGCGACGTGAGCGTACGTACGACATCCAGCGCGGCGGCCGCCGCCGGATCGACCATCGAGGGCGCCGACACCCGCCAAAGCTCATCGAGATCGCTGGGAAAACCGGTTTGGGCGAGCTCACGGAAACGGTCGTAGCGGCGGCGGCGAACCGGATCGCTCAGCACGGCAAAGGCTTCGGCAAGCGACGTGCGGCGGGCTTCGAGCGTTGCCGTGTCCTGCTGCCGGGCCTCGGCGGCGCGAAGGCGGCGCACCGTCTGGGCGACCTGCTCCTGATAGGCGGCGCGCATGGCGGCTACGTCGGCCTCTGGCAGCACGCCCAACAGCTCGTAGAAACCCGTCGACATCGCGGCGAGGTATCCCGCGGGCTACGCGCGCGCCGCAGCCAACGCGGCGAGGAGAGCGTTCTCCTCGCCGGCGGGCACCGTGCGGAGATCGAGCAGGACCTGCCCGTCGGCGGCGCGGGCGAGCACGGCGGGTGTGCCGACCCGCAGCCGGGTGAGGAAGGCGTCGGTGCCCTCGACCGTGAGCGCCACGCCCCACCCGGGCAGGTCCAACTCGGGGAGCGAGCCGCCGCCTGCGCGCCCGATCGTCGCGAGCGCCGTGGCCGCCCACCCAAGCTCCTGAAGGCGCGATGCGAGCGCTTCGGCCCTGGGCCTCAGCGAGGCTGCGTCGAGCCGCAGCATCGCGACCGCAGGGGGCTCTGCGCCGGCTTCGTAGTCGATGAGCGTGCCTTCCAGCGCCGCCAGCACCAGCCGATCGAGGCGTAATGCCCGGTAGAGCGGGTGCTTTCGGGCTCGCTGCACGAGGTCGGCGCGGCCGACGACGAGCCCGGCCTGGGGGCCCCCGAGGAGCTTGTCCCCCGAGAAGCAGACCAGATCGGTGGTCGCGAGCGCGTCGGCCACCGTCGGCTCGCCCAGCCCCGCCGCAAGCGCCCCAGAGCCGAGATCCTCGATCAGCGGCACGTTGGCGGCCGTGGCGAGGGCGCGAAGGGCCGCACGATCGGGGGACTCCGTAAAGCCGGAGACGCGGAAGTTGCTAGGGTGTACGCGTAGAATGGCGCCAGTTTGGGTGCCGATCGCGCCGGCGAAGTCGCGCACGCGGGTGCGGTTCGTCGTGCCAACCTCGACCAGGCGCGCGCCGCCCGCCGCGATGACCTCTGGCACCCGGAAGCTCCCGCCGATCTCCACCAGCTCCCCGCGCGACACGATCACCTCGCGACCCGCGGCGAGCGCCGTGAGCACCAGCAGCACCGCCGCTGCGTTGTTATTGACCGCCAACGCCGCTTCCGCCCCCACGAGGGATCGCAGCCGCTGCTCGACGCCGGTCAACCGTTCGCCGCGCTCGCCAGTTTCGAGGTGCAGCTCCAGGTTGCACCAGCCCGACGCGACCGCGTGGAGGCGCCGCTGCGCGCGATCGCCAAGCGGCGCCCGCCCGAGGTTGGTGTGGAGCACCACACCGGTAGCGTTGATGACCGGCCGCAAGACAGGGGCAAGGCGGGTATTGACGCGTGCGCGCACCGCCTCGGCCCAGTCGGCAGGGGCGGACGCTGTGCCAGAGCGAACCGACTCTACGAGGGCACGGGCCTCCGAGACCACGAGGGGGCGAGGGAGATCACCGAGGGCAGTGACCAGGGTGCCGATGGCAGGGAGGTGCCGACGGGTTTGCATGGGGCGAAGCTATCGCCGCCGCAGGGCGGCGCCCGCCCGCGCCTGCGGATAGCCCTCCGGCAGGATGATCGTCCTCCTCTACGCGATGGCCACGGTGGGCTCGGGCGCGCTCGCGGTGCGGGCCCCCCTCGCGGATCGCCAGGATCCCGTGCGGCGCCGGTACGCGGTGCTCGGGATGACCGTGGCGGTAACGTGGCTCGGCTGGACCTTGAACCTGCTGTGGCCGCAGCTCGTGCTGGGCAAGCTGATCAACGGCGTAGCGGCGACGTTTCTGCCCTATGCGCTCCTCGCCTTCATCGACCAGTTCTTCGTCGGCCGGGAGGCGTCGCCGGGTGATCCCCGGCTCGCGCGGCTCGGGGGCCTGGCCCCGCCGGTGGCCGTGGCCTACATCGTGGCGGAGCTGTTCGCGCCCTGGCACTTCGGTCAGGCGGGCGTCGCCGATATTCTACTCGGTAGCTGGGTGTTCGTCGGATTCGGCGTCTCGTTGTTCCGACTCTGGCAGCGCCATCAGGCGAGCAAGGAGCGGGTGGAGCGCGCGCGCATGCGCTACCTGCTCGGCCTCGCCAGCGCGGCCGTGGGCTCCACCCTGCTCGAGGCGGCGGCGCGTGCGTTCGCGCCGGCCAGCGCCGAGGCCTCCACGTTCTGGGCGCAGGAAGGCCTGGTGCAAGGGGTGCTTCCGCCCGTCGGCGCCTTGCTCACCACGACGCTTCTGTACTTCCTGTACCAGATGATGTCGCTGTACCGGCTCCTCGACTTGACCGAGATCTTCGCGCGTGTGGCCGCCGTGTCGATCGCCGCGATGTTCCTGGTCTTGCTCGATGGCGTGAGCGCCGTATCCCTGCTGGGCACCTACCCCACGCACGGTCTGTTCCAGGCGTTCGTCGGCTCCGCGTTGTTCCTGCTCGCCTGGGATCCCCTGCGCAACCAGCTTGAGCGTTGGTTCGGCGGCGTGCTGAACCCTCGCGGGCAGGTGCTGGCCGACGCCATCGTGGACATCGAGCGAGGCCTCTCGCGCGCGATCTCGCTGCCGGCGCTCTCCGCGGCGCTCCTCGATCGGTTTGTTTCTTCCGGGCGAATTCCCGCTGCGGCGCTGTACCTGTGGGACGAGGAGCGGCGCCTGTACCGGCTGGTCGCTGAGCGGGGGTCGGGCGCCCATCCGGCGCTGTTGCATGTCGCGCGTCAGCCCTTCGTGGAGGGCTTTCTGGATGGAGAACCGGCGTACCTGAGAGTGGACCTCGAGCGGCAGGGGCGGCGGGACACCCGGCGGGCGGAAGTGCTTGTGAGGCGGCTCCAGCTCATGCGGGACATGAACGCCGACGTTGTGCTGCCCCTCACCAGCGGCGAGCTGGTGCTCGGGTGGCTAGCCCTGGCCGACGAGGTTGACAGCGACGGATTCTCCGAGGAGGAGGTTGCCCGGCTGGCGCGGCTGGGGCTTCGCGCCGCGGGCACCGTGGAGAACATCCACAGCTTCGACCAGCTCAAAGAGGAGCACCGACTCACTGCGTTGGGCACGATGGCGGCGGGACTCGCGCATGAGATCCGGAACCCGCTCGCCGGCATTCGGGGCGCGGCGCAGTTCCTGGAGGGCTCGCGAAGCGGCCCCGACATGGAGATGGTGCGGGTGATCGTCGATGAGACGGACCGGTTGAGTCGGATCGTCGCCCAGTTCCTCGACTACGCCCGCCAACTGCGGCTGCACGTGGGGGAGGTGAGCGCCGCCGAGCTCGTTGGCGCGGCCGCGCGTGCGGTGGCCGCGCAGGCCGCGATGGTCGGCGTGACGGTCGTGGAGGATGTAGCTCCGGGATTGCCCGTGTTGCGAGCGGACGAAGGGAAGCTGCGTCAGGTGCTGCTGAACCTCGCGCAGAACGCGATCCAGGCCATGCCCAAGGGGGGCACGCTCACGATCCGTGCGCAGCGAGGGATGGTGGGTGATCCACGGTCGAGGCAGGGAGAAGGCTTAGAATTCACGGTTGAGGACACCGGAGCGGGCGTGGCTCCCGAGGATGTGGACAAACTTTTCGTCCCGTTCTTCACCACGCGCCACGATGGCACTGGGCTGGGCCTCGCGATCAGCCAGCGCATCGTGCAGGCGCACCGCGGGGAGATCGAGGTGCGCAGCGAAGCCGGCGTCGGTGCCCGGTTTCTGGTGCGACTGCCGTTCACGCCGGACGGTTGAGGTTCTCCAGCTCGCCGACGGGCACGACGACCGAGTCGACCGAATCCAGAAGCCTGCGCACGGAGCCGCCTTCCGCCGCGAGGCGTCGGGCCAGAGGCTCCGCGTGGACGGGGAGCACGCAGAGCAGGCGCACGGCGGAAGCGTGGGCGGGGCGGCCTGCTGCGTGGTGGGCGGCGAGGAGGAACCGCACGTTCTTGGCCTCGAGCGTGGGAAGATCACAGGGGACGAAGAGCGCGTGCGAATGCCCCAGCGCGGCGGCGACGGCCAGGCCGGTCGCAACGCCGTGCAGCGGGTGGCGGGGCCCGTCCGGCTCCACGAGCGTGGCGAGGCCCCCGGGTCGTTCGCCGCGAGCGACGACGGTTACCGCGAGGCCGGCCTCCGAAATCACCCGCGCGGTGCGGCCGAGCAGTGTCTCCCCGCCGACGGTGAAGCTCGCTTTGTCCGAGCCGAAGCGCGTGGAGAGACCGCCGGCGAGGATCCACGCCTGGAGCAGCTCAGTAGGCGGCAACGCTCGCATCCATCCACTCGAGCCGTGCGCGCACCCAGGTATCCACGCGGGCGTATTCCTCCTCGGGGCTCGCGACCGCGTAAAGCTCGCCGCCAAAGTCCACCGTTGTGATGTCCCACGTCGCCCAATTGCGGTCCACCGCGTCCCCCATCGTCGCCCGCTGCGCGGCGATGCGGGCGAGCACCGCATCCGTCGCGAGCGCGCCGGCGCGGGCCTCCGTCCACATCTCGACGAAGCGCGCCTTGAACGTGGCGGTGGCGCTGCCGGAGACGATCAGCGGGCGGTAGGCAATCCACAGGTCTGAGCGCCAGTTCTCATTGTAGTTCGGCTGCCCGAGCGTGAGGTCGAGGTCCCACGGCACCATGCGCAGCTTGCCGTCGTCGCCGCGCCACACCCGATGGCTGAGGTAGTAGCCGTCGTTGTTCTTCATGAACTCTTCGATGAGCACGAAGCGCACGAAGCTGTCGAGGTCCATCTCCGTGAACGGGTCGCCGCCGGCCACGATCTCGGCCTCCCAGCTTGCCAGGTGCTCGGTGATGCCTCCGAGCACCGCGCGCGTTTGCTCGCTCTCACCCGGATACTCCACCTTCCAACTGCCGTACTGGACGGTGCTCGCGATGCCCGACTCGTCGGCCGCTACGATGAATCGAGCGCCGGTGCCATCGTCGGCGGCGAAGTCGAGCCGCGAGGCATCGCGATCGATGGTCTGGTTGAGGAGGAAGACCCCAAGGTAGGCCCCATCGAGCGTGACCTCCGCGTAGACCGACTCGGGCGCGTGCTCCGGGGGGGCGGCGAGGGCGTTGAATAGGTCCCACGCCAGCTTGTTGCGGATCATGGCGCGATCGATCCACATGCCGTTGAGCACCCAGTCGCTCTCGCGGCCGAGGCCAAAGAGGGAAACGGGCGCCGAGACGCCGTCGGTGTTGATGAACTCCACCTTGTACTGGTGCTTGGGGAAGCCGAGCGAGCTGCGGCCTCGCTGGGAGAAGGCCGCAATGCCGGAGGCTTCTTCGGTGCCATCCGGCCAGGTGAGCCGGATGTCGCAAGGGATGGCGGCTTCGTCCGGGATCGGCGAGGGGCAGCCGACGTCGATTAGAACCGGGGCCGTGGGGGCCGGCCTGGGCGGCTCAGCGGCGGTGTCGGCGGGGAGCAGATCGGCCGCCGTGTCTCTGGGGAGGGGAGCCGTGCCCGAGTCGGTGGGGATCGTCGTGGACGAGCACGCGAGGAATGGCAGGATCAGCACCCATCGCTCCGGCGGATGACCACGACGCGACCTAACATTTGTGGATCGACGGTGAGCTCGCCGAGCGGAGTCAGCTCCAGGCGACCGCCCACGCCCTGAACGATGCGGGGGCCCGCGGTGGTGGAGACGAAGCCCTTGGTGCGAACGCCGTGCCGCTCGAAGATCCAGGACCAGGCGTCCTCTTCCGAGAGGGAACCGGGGACGGCCAACTCCACGGACTCCCAGTCGTCGTGATGGTGGTCGTGGTCGTGGGCGTCGCTCGCATCGGCCAGGGGGCCACGAGGCGGACGGGGACCCGCCGGGAACACCAGGTCGATCGGGACGTTGCCGCGGATCGCTTCGAGGATCGGCGCTTCGGGCGCGAGCTCGGCGACGCGGGCGCGCGCCGCGGCCAACGCGCGGGCGTCGACGAGATCGATCTTGCTCAGGATCACCAGGTCGGCGCTTTGTACCTGCTCGGCGAACAGCGGGTCCGCCTCGCCGGCGCGCTCGGCGTCCACCACCACCACGCACGCCTCATCCCCCACCCAATCCCGCACCGGCGGCCGGTAGAGGTGGAGCTGGGCATCAAACGGAAGGGCCACGCCGCTCGCCTCGATGACGATGCGATCGGGGTTTACCTTGGTGCGAAGCTCCATCAACGTGTCGACCAGCGCGTCGGACAGGGAGCAGCAGACACAGCCGCCCGCGAGCTCGACCATGCGCGAAGCCCCTTCTCCGAGCAGGGCGGCGTCGATGCCCAGCTCCCCAAACTCGTTGGAGATCACGGCCATCCGGAGGCCACGCGCCTGGGCGTCTGCGAGGAGGTGCCGCACGAGCGTGGTCTTGCCGCTCCCCAGAAAGCCGCCGACGACGAGTACGGGCACCCGGGCGGTCACGACCCCTCGGACGCCCCGAAGTAATTGCCGACCGCCCGCTCCCAGGCTTCGGGGGTCGCCACCGGCTCCACCTGCATGTACCGCGCGTAGTCGACGATCTGCTGGAGTAGATCGCGCGGGTGACAAAAACGTAGGGCGCGGGTGCGGTAATGGCAGTCCATCAGGTTGCTGAGCGCGCCTGGCGGCACCCGTACGCCGAGCCGCTCGGCCATGATCAGCACGAGGCGGCCGAACTCATCGCGCGTGGGATCGGGCACCTTGATCTTGTAGGGAATTCGCCGCAAAAAGGCCTCATCCACCAGCGTGGATGGATCGATGTTCGTCGAGAACACGAGCAGCGGGTCGAACGGGGCCGGGATCTTGCGCCCGTCGGGCAGTCGAAGGTAGTCGATGCGGCGTTCGAGCGGGAAGATCCATCGGTTCAGCAGGGTGAGCGGCTCGATGCGCTGGCGCCCGAAGTCGTCGATCACCAGCGTGCCGCAGTTGGCCTTCAATTGCAGCGGGGCTTCACACACGCCCGAGGTGGGGTTGCGCTGGATCTCCAGCATGTCCAGGGTAAGCTCGCCGCCCGCGATCACCGTCGGGCGATCGATCCGCACCCAACGCCGATCCGGGCGATCCAGCACGCTCAAGGACCGCGATGCATCCGGCGTGTGGTTGTGCGTGGCCGGGTCGTAGAGCTTGACGATGTGGCCATCGATCATCAGCGTGACCGGGATCCAGATCACATCGCCGAAGCTACGCGTGATCCGCTCGGCGATGCTGGTTTTTCCGTTGCCGGGCTCGCCATAGAGGAACAAGGCCCGCCCCGAGGAGATCGCGGGGCCGATCGCATCGAGCAGCCCTTGCGGGAGCGTCATGTCGTCGAAGGCCCGCGCGAGATCGTCCTGGGTCGGGCGCAACGCGGCGAGCGTTTGCGCCTGCACGGCGCGCACATACTGGAAGAACGGGACGGGCACGGGGCCGACGTAGGTGGCGAGTTTTCTTGACTCCACTGCCGCGTTGCGGCCTTGCTCGGTGAGCTCCCACACGAAATCGCCCATCGCGGTGGCGCCGCGGTGCTGGAGGAGCTTCTGGGTCTTGAGCCCGTCGAGGATGTCCTTCAAAAGTGTGGTGGACAGCGCGAGCTCTTGCGAGATCTGCCGCCCGTTGGCCGACCCCTCCCGGGCGAGCAACCGAAGGATGATCTGCTCGACCAGCGCGGATTCTACGCCGACATCCTCCCAGGTACGCGCTTCGCGGGGCAGGAAGCCCGCTGGGGGAAGCTCGCCCATTCGGGGCGCCGCAGCGCCGATGCGGATCGTGGGGGCATCCGGGTCGAGATCGTTGGGGTCGCGGGGCATCCCGACGATATAACGGGGACGGCGGAGGTCGGTATGGCGCGAGTTCAGGGCCTGTTGTCGCGAGTGCGGGCCCGTTTTGCGGGCGCGCCGCCGGCTGCCGTCGTCGTGGGCTCCTCTTGGTCGCCGGCCGTGGCGGACGCCTGGCCGGAGCTGAGCGACCAGATCGACGCGCACCTCAAGCGGCCCGGCACGGCGGCGGTCTCCACGTGGGAGGTTTGCGCGGCTGAACTGGCGCGTCGCCTCGTGGGCGAGGAGGGCGAGGCGGCGTTGGTGAGTCGGTTCAGCGACGCCCTGGTGCCCACCCTCGACGCGCTCTCGGCGCTCCACAAGGCGCTCCCGGGCGCGTTGGCCGCGGGTCGAAAGGCAGGAGAAACCGCGGGAACCCTCGCCGCGGCCACACGCCCGTTGGTCGGCCTGCCCCTCGGTTTGGACGGCGAGCTGGAAGCGGCGTGGGGCAAGACGGTTGCGTGGCTCGAGCCCCTGCTTGCAGGTGCGCCGAGCCCCGACGCCGCGCGAAACGCGTTGTTGGCGGTGGGCCCGAAGCTGGCGGGCGGGGCGCGTGAAGCGGAGTTTGCCCTCCGCGAAGCCCTCTCGGTTCTGCCTCAGGCGGCCTCCCCGGCGGCCGGACTGATCGACCCCTTTGAGCGTTGGGCCGACGTGCTGGGCCGGGCGATCGAGGTGGAGGTGTATGGGGGGGTGAAGGGGATGATTCGATTGCTTCGGGAGTGAGCGCGGGCGGCGGAAGGGACCCGAGGGAAGCCCCTACACGGTTTCGCGGGTGGCGGCGCAATCCTGCTCGCAGCGATTCAGTCGTCGCGATAGCCGCGCGGACCACCTGGATTGGCCATGTTCCTTCGTTCCGCTCTCCTCCTCTCCCTTCTCGTCGGCTGCGGTGTTCCCGACGGCACGCTCCTCGCCGATGTGACGGACGAGCAGGCAGTTTCACTCTGCGAAGAGGCCGGCGAAGCCCGCACCTACACCTGCGAAGTGGAAGGAATGTCCTACGACATCACCATCGGCTACGAGGACATCGAGGACTGCAAGGACGAAGAGGCCTACTCGAACGACATCCCCGA
The DNA here is from genome assembly GCA_014191855.1 of Deltaproteobacteria bacterium. Classification (GTDB taxonomy): domain Bacteria; phylum Myxococcota_A; class UBA796; order UBA796; family SXON01; genus SXON01. The sequence continues at coordinate 13,100 of BJHF01000042.1, read as the reverse complement.
GAGCTGCGAGGCCACGGTGGGGGACGCGCGGGCGTGCTCGGACGCCTACGAAGCGGCCCTCGAAGAAGACCCGTGCACGACCGACATGCCCAGCGAATGCGACTATTTCAAGAAGTGCATCAAGGGTTAGACCAGGTGCAGGGTCACCGGCGCGTGATCACTCGCCTGTGGCCGGCCCCGCTCTTCCATGTCCACCGTCACGTCGAGCACGCGCGGTAGCAGCGTGGCGCTGACGAGGTGGTGGTCGATGCGGACGCCCTTGTTTTGCTCAAATCCGCTGCTGCGGTAGTCCCACCACGTGAATTGGCGGCGATCGGGGTTCACCTTCCGGAAGCTGTCGGTGAGGCCGAGCGCGAGCAGGGCGCTGAACGCCTCACGCTCCGCATCGGTGCAGAGCACCTGCCCTTTCCAGGAGGCGGGATCGTACACATCGGCGTCTGCCGGGGCGATGTTGAAGTCGCCACACACCAGGAGCGGCTCGGCCGTGCGCCCGTCGAGGTAGCGGCGGAGGTGCTGGAGCCACTCCAGCTTGTAGGGGTATTTGTCGCTCGCCGTGTCCTGCCCGTTCACGACGTACAGGTTGACGATGCGAACCCCCGCGACGGTGCCCGCAATGCCGCGTGCCTGCGAGTCCCCGGCCCAAGGGAGGTCCGTTTCTACGTCGGTGATCGGGGTGCGGGAGAGAATGGCGACGCCGTTGTAGGTCTTCTGGCCGTACGTCGCGACGTGGTACCCGCGCTTCTCGAGCTCGGCGCGCGGCACATCCGCGTCGGTGCACTTGAGCTCCTGGAGGCACACCACGTCGGGCACGCGGTCGTCGAGCCAGCCCAACAAGCGGTCGAGGCGAGCACGGATGGAGTTGACGTTGAAGGTGGTGATGTTCATGGTCAGACCCCGGCGCGCGTGACGAGCTTGGTGTTGAGGTAGGCATCCAGCCCCTCGGAGCCGCCCTCCGAGCCGTAGCCCGAGTCCTTGACGCCGCCGAACGGCAATTCGGGAAGGGCGAGGCCGAAATGGTTGATGGAGACCATGCCGGATTCCACGCCCGCCGCGTAGTCCTGGCCCGTGCGCAGCGAGCTCGTGAAGGCATAAGCAGCGAGGCCGAAGGGGAGGCGGTTGCTCTCTGCGATTACCTCGTCGAGGGTATCGAACGGCACGATCGGCACGATGGGGCCGAAGGGCTCCTCGTGAAGAATGCGCGTTTGCGGGGGGACGTTCGTGAGGACCGTCGGTTGGAAGAAGTTGCCAACCGTGCCGATGCGCGTGCCGCCGCGGAGCACGGTGGCGCCGCACTCCCGCGCGTCCTGCACGAGGCGCTCCATCGCGTCTACCCGGCGGGCGTTGGCCAGCGGGCCCATGCGGGTGGCGGGATCGAGGCCATCTCCCACCACGAGCTTGTCCACGCCCTTCACGAAGCCTTCGACGAAGCGGTCGTACGCGGGGCGCTGCACGAGGAAGCGCGTGGGGCTCGTGCACACCTGGCCCGCATTACGGAACTTGAAGGCGGAGAGTAGCTTCGCGGCGAGGTCCACGTCCGCGTCGGCGAACACGACGGCGGGCGCATGGCCGCCGAGCTCCATCGTCGCCCGCTTCATGTGCAGCCCGGCCAGCGCGGCGAGGTGCTTGCCGACCGGCGTGCTCCCGGTGAACGTGACCTTGCGGATCACCGGATGGGGGATGAGGTAGCTGGAGATCTCCGCAGGCACGCCGTACACGAGCTGCACGACGCCCGGGGGCATTCCGGCGTCGATGAACGCCTGCACCAGATCGGCGGGAGAAGCGGGCGTTTCTTCCGGGGCCTTGATGATCACCGAGCAACCTGCGGCCACGGCCCCACAGAGCTTCCGTACCACCTGATTGATCGGGAAGTTCCAGGGAGTGAACGCCGCGACCGGGCCCACCGGCTCGCGGAACACGAGCTGCTCCACGTGGTCTGCTCGGGCGGGAACGATGCGCCCGTAGGCCCGCCGGCCCTCTTCGGCGAACCAGTCAATCAAATCGGCCCCGAGGTTCACCTCGCCCAGGGCTTCGAGGTAGGGTTTTCCCTGCTCCATCGTGAGCCGCCTCGCGACGCCCTCGGCGCGGGCTCGGAACAGATCGGCCGCCTTCCGCATGAGCTTGTAGCGGTCGAACACCGAGGTTTTCCGCCACACCGGGAACGCGCGCTCGGCGGCCAGCAGCGCCCGATCCAGGTCGGAGGTTTCGGCGTGCGCGACCGTGCCGATCACGGTCCCCGAGGCGGGGTTGAGCACGTCGTGGGTGCGGCCGCGGGCGCCGGAGGTCCAGGCACCGTCGATATGGAGCAGGGTGTCGGTGTACATGGGGCGCCTGTTATCCTGCCTCTGTGCCGCCGCTCCCCGCCGCACCGTCGACCTGGACGAGCGCCTTGGTTACAGCGAGCGGAGCGCCGAGAGCCGTCCGATAGGCAAGCCCATCCCGCCGTTCTGCGGCCAGACCCTGATGTGGCGGCGGCGCAGGTTGATGGCACCACATCTCCTCTACGTCGGCCCGGTCGGTTCGCTCCGCGCGGCCCCGTGAGCGCCGCGGTCCGCCGGCTGGTCGCTTGGGCGTGGGCGACCCACCTCCCGTTGATTGCGTTCGCTGCCGCCCTCCCGCTCTGGCTGCACCGCGGCTATATTCAGCTTCAAGGTGAGCTTCCCTGGGACGATGCTCCGGGACACCTCACGCTTTTGCTGCGGTGGGATGCCCTGGTGTTCCAGGACGGCCCGATGGTCCGGGATCCGTTCCCCCCCGCGTTGTACCTGCTCTCGGCCGCGTGCATGCGGATGCTCGGTGCCTGGCTCCCCATCGCGGTGTGGGGGGTGGTGCTGTTTGCAAGCGCACTTTCGGTGGGCGCATGCCTGCTCGGACTCCGCCTCGGCGGCCGCGCGGGCGGCGTGCTGCTCCCGCTGCTCGCCGCGGCCGCGCCCGCCTTGGCCACCTACAGCCGGGTGTACGTGCTCGACCTCCCCGCCACGGCAGCGGTCGTGTGGGTGGTCCTCTGCGCCTGGCACTGCGATGGCTTCCGCCGCCCGCTCGCCACGTTCGGCTTCGGCGTCGCCTTGGCGCTCGCGGTGCTCACGAAGTACTCGATCCTCGCGTGGGTCGTCCCCTTTGTCGTAGCCCCCGCCGTTCTCATGCTCGTGCGGGCGCCGATCGCGGCGATGCCGTTGGCGGTGGCGGCGGTGCCGCTCGCCTGGGTCGCGCTCGCGGTGCGCGAACGGTTTCTTCCCGGCGCGGGGCTTCCGCTGACTGCGCGCGCCGACATCCTCGCCCTCGAGGGTTGGTGCCTGGGCGGAGCCTTGGCGTTGGGCGGCGTTCGCCTCGTCGCCGGCTCGGCCCTGGCTGGGTGGCGTCGTGGCCTGCGGCCCGGCGTGTACCTCGGACTCACCACCCTCGTGTTCGCGGCGATCGTGGTGCCGTGGTTGTGGGTTGCTGGCCCCGAGATCGCCACGAAGGTGGTGTTCGACCTGGGCAAGGAGCGGCAGTCCTCGGCGTTCAACTGGTGGGCCGCGTTGCTCGACCTGCGCATGGCGTGGCCAGCCACCGACGTGTGGCTGTCCGTCGCGGCGGTGGCTGCGGCCGTCGAGGCCTTGTTGCGGGTTGCAAGGCTCGGAACCCGTCCGTGGGTGGAGCGGTTCTTCGCGGTGGATCTCACCCGCGCGCCCGCGTTGTTGTTCGTCACCCTCGTCGTTGCCTCCGCCCTCATCGGCACCCACGTCACCGCCACCACCTTGTCGACCAACACGAGGTACTACCTTCCCCTTCACTGTTTTGCGGCGGCGGCTGTCGTCGCTGGCCTGTGTCGGCTCCGCCCTACGCGCTGGATGCTGGTGCCCCTCCTCTCGGCGCTGTGCGTGGCGCAGATCGCAGGAAGCGCGGAGCTTCTGAACCTGCGCTCCTCCCCCCTTGGTGCCTTCCGTCTCGACGACGCCACGCCGCGCGTCGGCGCGGCCGGCCGCCTTACGTTCTACTTGCCTCGCGCGCCCGACGCATCCGGGCTCCGACCCGCGCTTGAACGGTCGTTCTCCAGCCTCCGGCACCTGCTTCAGATCCGCAGCTCGTCCTGGAAACACCATGGTCAACGCTGCGGATCGGTGGCCTGGATCGCGCCGGGCGAGATCGAGGCGCGACGGATCACGGCGCTCGGCGAGCTGCATGGCCTGGCCCCCTGCCTGTGGGTGCCGATGGCGGCGGAGGCCACGCTCGCCGAGCCGGCACCAGGGGCCGTCGTTTTCCTCGGCGTTCCGCCTGCCACCATCACGCGGGCGCTCCCCCAGCTCGTCTCGGCGGGCGGCGAGCCGTGGCGCGAGCGGTTCGTGGAGGCGCTACCCGATGGGAGCGTACTGGCGATCTACGCGCCCTGAGTGCGGGCTCCACGTGGCCGAGGATCGTGTGCACCTTGGGCTTCGCCCGAAATCGGAGCGGAATCGCCGCTATCCTCCCCCGCGCAGCCCCTCCGCCTGCAACGAGAACATCCGCGCATAGAGCCCGCCCAACGCCAGCAGTGCGTCGTGGGTGCCCTGCTCGACGATGCGCCCGCCGTCGATCACCACGATGCGATCGGCCATGCGGACGGTGCCGAAGCGGTGGGTGATCAGGATCGCGGTACGGTCCTTCTTGAGGTCACGAAAACGCTGGAAGATCTCGTGTTCTCCCTCGGCGTCCATCGATGCGGTCGGCTCGTCGAGCACGAGGATGCGGCTTTTGCGCATGAAGGCGCGCGCGAGGGCGATGCGCTGCCATTGACCACCCGAGAGGTCGTCGCCCCCGAAGGCCCGGCCAAGCGGCGTTTCGAGCCCGTTCGGGAGCCGCTCGACGATCTCCGAGGCGCCGCCGTCGGTGATCGCGGCCCCGACCGCGATGTCGTCATCGCGGGAAGGGAGCCAGCCCACCCCGACATTGTCGCGCATCGACAATTGCAGGCGGGCGAAGTCCTGAAAGATGACGCCGACCCGGCGGCGAAGCGCGCTCATGGAGAGCGTGGCCACGTCCACGTTGTCCACCCGAATGATGCCGGACGTGGGGCGGAACAGGCCGACGAGGAGCTTGATGAGCGTCGTCTTGCCCGCGCCGTTCTTGCCGACGAGCGCGATGGTCTCACCCGGCGCCACGTGAAGGGTGATGTCGGTGAGCGCGTCCCGGCTGCCGCCCGGGTAGCGAAAGCTGACGTTGTCCAACGACAACGACGGTGCGTGGTCGTCGGGTAACGCGGCGTCCAAGGGCTCGGCGGCGTCGGGCTCCTCCTCGGGGACCGCGAGGAACTCGTCGAGGTTGGTCATGTAGAGATCGTCTTCCCACGCCTTCGAGATCGCCGAGAGGGCGGCGCGGAGGGTATCCTGCCCCTGCCGGAAAACGCCCATGTAAAGGGTCATCGCGCCGAGGGTGATCGCACCGGCGACCGTCTGGGCGACGATCCAGCCGTAGGTGCCATAGAGCGCCAGGCTCCCGAGCAGGCCGAGCGTGAACGCCGCGAAGGAGCGCCGCCTGGCGAGTCCCGTTTCCTCGGCGTGGAAGGACTCCAGGATGTCCTTGTATTTGTCGCGCAGCCAGCCCGCGAGTTGGAACAGCTTCACCTCCTTGACCGTGGCCTCCGTGGTCAGAACGCTCTCAAGGTAGAAGCTGCGCCGGTAGCGCAAGGAGCGGGCGCGCTGGAGAAGAAACGACTCGTTGGCGAAGCGGGCCTCTGCCCAGAAGGGGGGCAGCGCGGTCACGATCAGGATGGCGATCGCCCAGGCGCCGAGAGACCAGAGGAGGGCGGCGAAACCGGTGAGCGTGAGCGTCGTTTTCGCGAGGGCGAGCGCCTGAGTGACGAGATCGAGCGGGCGGGCGCTGGCCTCCCGGCGCGCCTGCGTCATCGAGTTCATGAACACCGGATCTTCGAAGCGCGCGTACGCGACCCGGTTGGCCTTGTCGAGGATGAGCAGGTTCACGTGTAAACCCAGCTTCGATCGGAGCACAAGCTGGGCGTAACTGTTGGATTGAGAGACGAGCGCGCGGCCCCCGATGAGCGCAAATTCGAGGGCGACCCAGCCGAGGGCGGGTGTCGCGCGAGCGAGCAGCGCGTCGGCGATGGGGGGGTGCACGATCGCGTCGATGATGTGTTTGCCGACCCACGCGATGCTCACGACGCTCGCCGCGTCGAGCGCCTGCCCGACGACGAGGGTGACGAGGAGCGCACGATCGAGGCCGTAGACCATGCGAAGCGCGGTGCGAGCGTGGCCGAGGACTCGGCTGGCGTCGGCGAGGCGAGAGCGCGGGGGAGGGGAGGGGTCGGGCATGCGTGGTCGGGGGCGTAACTCCCAGGTGGGCGTCGGACCGTGGTGGGGAAGGGCGCCTCCAGGGTACACTCCCGCCATGGCCCCCCCGCCCGACGACTCGCAACCTGGGAGGATGTCTGGGAGGGCATGCAGCAGGAGCGCCGCTTGGAGGTGCTGGCGGGCGAGGTGTTCGAGAAGGCGGCCGGGGACGGGGAACATTCCGGAACGCAGGCCGGGATCGTGGGCACGATCGGGGCTCCGTTCAACCGTCGTGGCGGCTCCGGTCTGCCCGGGGGCTGGTGGATGTTGACCGAGCCGGACGTGGAGTTTGAGCCTCACGAGGTGCTGCGCCCGGATCTGGCTGGCTGGCGGCGCGAGCGTTGCTTGGAGCGGCCGACCGGCTTTCCAATCCGGACCGTTCCCGACTGGGTGTGCGAGGTGCTCTCGCCCTCGACCGCCGCGCGTGACGTCGGCCACAAACGCACGGTCTACCATCGGTTCGGCGTGGAGTGGTACTGGCTGGTTCACCCGCGAGACCACACGGTGACCGTGCTGCGGCGCATGGAGCGCGACTACGAGATCGCGGCCACGTGCGGCGCGGAGGGGCGCGTGCGCCTGCCTCCCTTCGATGCGGTAGAAGTCGAGGCCGCGCGGCTCTTCGGCCTGGATCCGGCGGATCAGCCTGGGGAGGGATCGGGCGGGTCGGGCACGACGCTGTCCGGCGAAGCCACGGTATTCTACAGCTGGAGCTCCCCCGACTGGTGGGGCACGGCCGCCGGGTTCGCCTACGTCAACGCCGATGGCAGCGGCTGGGAGGGCGTCGGCGCGTGGGCGTCCGACGAGACGGACGGCGCCTACAGTTGGACGGCCGTCGGGTACGACTTCACGACGGCCGCTCCCGACGGGGGGTCGACCAGCTTCCGAGGCGGCTTCGACCGCGACGACAGCGGCGGGTGTGCCAGAGGGGCATGTGGTGCGAGGGGCTACGTCCGCGCCGTCGCGATGATGGACGTGTACGACGGCGAGTTCTGCTACGCGCTCGCCATGGCGGCGGGTGACTACTGGACGGGCCCCGGAGTGATCCGGATCGTCGGCACCGAGCGCATCGAGATCGTGCTCACCGGCGAAGCGAGTGGCTTTTACACCGTGGATGGCGGGGCGCCGATCGCGTACTGACGGGCGGTCGCCCTGACCGGCACCCGAGACGCGCCCCGTTCCGGGCTACACTGCCGGCGATGTTTCCCTCCGCGCTGTTGACGCTCGTTTCCCTGGCCAGCGCCGACGACAGCTTTTTCGCGGGAACGGGCCCAGAGAAGCTCTCGATGGCGGCGTTGGAAGCGGGGAGTACGGTCGTCGGCCGCACGGGCGGACTCGTGGCCCGGGTGGGCGACCCAGATGCGTTGCTGCTTGAGCCCGGCGTCGCGAGCGTGGAGCGGCTGCGCGGCGGCGTGGTTCGGATCCGCCTGCGCAAGGGAGCCGACGACCTCGCCCTCGCCCGCACCCTTCACGCGCGACCCGATGTTGAGTGGGTACATCCAGACCTTCTGCTGAACTTGCGGCCCGCTTCGGTGCCCGACGACCCGCTGTATGTCGACGAGTGGCACCTCGACAACACGGGCCAGGGGGGCCGCACCCCCGACGTAGACATCAACGCCGTGCAAGCCTGGCAATATGCGACGGGAGCTGGCGTCACCATCGCCGTGCTCGACTCGGGTGTGCAGCTCGATCACCCCGATCTCGTCGTTACCGCGGGGCACGACTACGTAGACCGGGACGAGGATCCAAGCCCGGGAACCGACAGCAGCGGCCCGCACGGAACGGGCGTTGCGGGCATCGCGGCGGCGCGCGGCAACAACGGCGTGGGCGTGGCGGGCGTGGCGTGGGAGGCCGACATCTACGCGATTCGGCTGATCGGCGGCTCCACCAGCACCAGTGATCTCTACGACGCCTTCGCGGAAGCGGTCGACGCCGGCGCGGGCGTGCTCTCCAATTCCTGGGGTTTCTACGGCTGCGACGGGGTGCCGAACGTCGGCGCGTTCAGCGACATGTTCAAGTACGCCGACGATGTGGGTCGCGATGGTCTCGGCAGCCTGGTGGTGTTCGCGGCCGGCAACGACAACTGCGACAACTCCGACGATGCGATGCTCTCCAACGGCAAGGCCATCGTGGTTGCGGCGCTGGAATGGTGGGATGAACGTGCATCCTACAGCAACTACAGCGACGACATGGACATCGCCGCGCCCACCTCGGTGCTCACGACGGATCTGAGCGCGGGCGGCTATGGGAGCTACGGCGGCGATGACGCGTATTGGGATGGATTCTCGGGAACCAGCGGGGCCACCCCCGTCGTGAGCGGCGTCGTCGCGCTGATGTTGGAGGCCAACCCGCGGATCACGGCGAAGCAGGTTCGGGATGTGCTCTGCCGCACCGCCGTTCGCAACGACCTCGATGACGCCGACTGGGACGAGGACGGCTGGAGCCCCTACTACGGCTGCGGCCGGATCGATGCGGGCGCTGCAGTGGCGGCGGTGGCGAATACCGCTCCTTCGGCGCCGGTTCCCAGCTTGACGCGGGAAACGGTCTGCGAGGGGCGTGCGGTCCTCGCCTGGGAGCCGGCCGTTGACGCCGACGACGACGTTCAGGGCTACTCGGTGTCCTGGTGGCTCGATGGCACGGACGAGAGCGGTGCGAACACGCAGTCGGTCGCGGGAACCTGGGTCGACCTCGGGGACAAGCTCGAGGCCGGGGACGTGGTCCACTGGACCGTGACGGCGCGAGACGTGTGGGGCGACGGGCTCCCGAGCGCGGTGGTGAGCTTCAGCGTGGTGGTGGCGCCGATGGCGGACGCAGATGAGGGGGACGGAGAGGAGGAGGGAGAGCCGGCCGCTGCGTGCGCGAGTGCGCGCGGGGAGGGGATCGCGGGGATCGGGGCAGCTTTCTGGGCGATCCGGCGACGACGCCGGGGGTGAGCGGCCTCAGCCCTCCCGCCGCTCCACGCGCCCGTCGGCGTGCCGTGCGAACCGGCGATCCTCAAGGCCGTGTGTGGGCCCGTTCTCGCGCCAAGGCCAACCGCCGAAGCCCGTGCGCCGATAGTCGGCGAAGGCCTGTTGGATCTCCGCCTGGTTGTTCATCACGAAGGGGCCGTGTTGCGCGACGGGCTCCCCGATGGGACGCCCCTGCAAGAGCACCAGCTCGGCGGCACCTTCGGCCTCGATCTGGGCGGGCACGTCCGGAGTGAGGCGAACGCCGCACTTGCCCGAAACCTGCCGCCCCCCGATCCGCACCGGACCGTCGGAGAACAGGTAGAGCATCCGGTTGGAGCCCTGTTTTGCGGGGGGGAGGGTCCACGACGCTCCGGCGTCGAAGCGGAGGGTCCAGATCGCGACGTCCGTGTCGGGGCGCGCAGCCCACGAGCGGGGAGGGGGCGCGGGCGGCGTGGTGGAGTCGAGGGCGCCGGCGACCAGGGTGACATCCACCGTCTTACCGGCGGTTTCGACGACGCGTACCGTGGGGATGGAGTCGGCCCAGAGCATCGAGAAGTGCGGCGGCGCGTGTTTGTCCACCGAGGGCAGGTTGAGCCAGATCTGGAACAGCTCCGCCGGGTTTGGGCCGCCGGTGTTCAGCAGCGGGAACATCTCGCTGTGCACGATCCCCGCGCCCGCGGTGAGCCACTGCGTATCCCCGCGGCCAAACCGGGCCGTGGCGCCGAGCGAGTCGGAGTGGTCGATGAGCCCCCGGCGCACGAGCGTGACCGTTTCAAAGCCCCGGTGTGGGTGCTGCGGGAAGCCCGGAACAACGTCACCATGGTACATTCGCCAGCCGTCTTTCCCTTCGAAGTCCTGGCCGATCTGGCGGCCAGCGAGCGAAGCCGCCGGGCCGAGGCGGCCATTGCCGGCGGGATAGCGGTCGTCGTGATGCACACAGAACAGGAAGGGATCGAGGGTTGACCACACGAAACCCAGCGGCACGATCTCGCGCACGACCTCCGACATCCTGAACCTCCTCGCCAGCGGCTATCGTTCTGGCCAAGCAAGGTGCACACCGTCGCGAATTTGTGTAGGCTTGCGAGCATGCGCGCATGCCTGCTCCTGGCCCTCGGCGGATTGGCCGGGTGCTTCCCCGCCGAGCCGGTAACGAGCGTGGAGATCGTCGGCGACGATACCGGCCTGGATCCGGACGGCAACGACGGCTTCGGCGGCCCGGACACCGGCACCGCGTTCGTCATGTGGCACGGCGAAGTGGCGTACGATCCGGTCTTTGAGCGCTTCACGGGCAGCCGCGGATACGGGGCGATGACCCTGGCGGACTCCAAATTCATCTGCGACATCGAGGCGCGCTACGAGGGGACCGGCATCGGCCCGAGCGGCTGTCCCGAGTGCGAGTGGTCGTTCGCGGTTCGGGTGACCGGCGGGGGGACGAGCGGGCCGGGTTGCTCGGACTTCGTGGGGGCCACGGCGTTTGACTACGCCGAGTACTCGGACTTCTACTTCGGCTCCGCGGTGAACGGATTCGGCTGGACGGAGGCGTACACCTACACCTACGGCGTCAATGAGTACTACCTCACCAATGTGGTGTGGGCGCACATCGAAACGGGGGCCTACGACGGCTGGTACTTCTACGGGTACGACATTCCTTCGATGGGCATCCAGGGCGTGAACGGGGACAAGTACAGCGCCGACTTCCAGCGATACGCGGTCACCAGCAACAGCACGAAGCTGTATTACTACTTCTATTATTGACCATGAGCGACCTCTCCTTCCTCGACTTTGAGGGGCTGGTGACCCGCGCGGTCGTCGACCCGGCGGCGGAGCGGGAGGTGCACCGGCGCTTCGGCACATCCGCGGCGATCCTCGTGGTGGACTTCACCGGCATGGTCCGTCGAACCGACGCCCGCGGCATTGTCTACGCGCTCGGGCGAGCGAGGGCGGCCGAGGCCGCCATGGCGTTGACCGGCACGCGCGTAAAACGCGTCGCCGACACCGTTTTTGCGCTTTACACCTCGCCGTTCGACGCCCTTGAGGATGCCCTGTCGGCCCATCGCCGCCTGCGGGCCCTGATGCACTCCAGCGACGACCCCATCCACGCGTGCATCGGGCTTGGCTTTGGGCCGATGCTGGTAATCCCGGGTCACGACTGCTTCGGCGCCGAGGTGAACCGCGCCTTCGTGCTTGGGGAAGACGTGGCGAAGGGCGGGGAAACCCTGGTTACCCCGGAGTTCCTCGCCGCCATCGGCTCGCTCCCCGAAGGGGTGGGGGCGTACCGCGCACCGGAGGAGCGGGAGGCGGAGCCAGGCTTCGCGTTCCACGTCGTCTCCGACTACCGGGATGCGGCGGCGGCCGCGACGCCCGGTTAGTAGCGGCGGATGTCCGACGACCCCAAGCCCGCCGCTCCGAAGACCCAGATCGCGCCCCCCTCGATCATGACGAAGCCCGGCGATGCCCCGGCGCGCCCCGGGTTCCGCTCGCCGACGAACACGAAGTCGAAGGCCCAGCAGAAAAAGAAGAAGTAGCCCCCCGCTACGCAGGCCCGCCGACCACGGGGAGAAGATCCTCGAGGAAGAACGCGGCCAGCTCGGCGCGCCCGGCGACGGCGGCTTTCTTGTACACGGCCTGCGCCTGATCCCGCGCGGTGCGCTCGCTCGTTTCGCGCGCGCTGGCGATCTCCTTGTGGGAGAGACCGAGCAACAAGAGGCGCGCGACCTCCAATTCGGCGGGCGTGAGGCCCCAGGCGAGGAGTTGGGCGCCGATGGCGGCAGAGATCGCGGTGGTGGCCGGCCGGGTGTTGGCTCGGAACGCCTCCGTGTCGGCCCGGAGGCGCTCGGCGTCGAGCTCGGAGCCAAGCGCCACCGCTGCTCGGCGCGCCGCTTCCGCCTCGGCCTGGGCGCTGAACGCGGCCTCGCGCGCCGCAGCCGCCTCCGCGGATGCGACGGCCGCGGCGGCGTGCGCCGTCGCCGTTTCGGCGCTGGAAGACGATGCGCGGGCCTCAGCGTGCGCCGCCGCCGTGCGCGCACGAGCCCTGCCGGCCGCCAGCTTCCACATCGCGAAGCCCAGCCCGGAAGCCGCCACGAACACCGAGAAGCACTCGAAGATCAGGTGACGCAGCGGCACGCCCTCGCCGGCATCCTCCGCCATGTCGAAGCTCAGGGGCACCGCCAGCACGGCGAACGCCAGCGCCGCCCATCGCCACCCGTCGTTTGTCGGGGCGGGGCTCTCAGTCATGCGGCGGATGGGCGCGAGGCCGCCGGGGTAGGAAATTGAAGCCGGTCTCCGGAGGTCGACATGTCCTTGCCACTTCATCCCGCCATCGTGCATCTCCCTATCGGGGGCGCCCTGCTCGGGCTTCCGCTGGCCCTCGCCATCCTCGTGATGGTGGTTCGGGGCGCGCCGCGCCGCACGTGGATCCTGGCCGCCCTGGTGCAGGGACTCAGCTTTGGCGGGGCGTTGTTGGCGCTCAACAGCGGTGAGGAAATGGAGGAGCGGGTGGAGGACGAGGTCCCCGAGGCGCAGATCGAGGCGCACGAAGCGCACGCTCAGCGGTTCGCAGCGGGGCTCGGACTCAGCGCCGCGCTGATGCTGGCGGCGGCGTTCGCGCCGCGGAACCTCTCCCGCACTGCGGATGTGGCGGCGGTCGCCGCGGCGGGGCTCGCCTTGGGCCTCGCGGTGCCGACGGGGCATACCGGCGGCACGATGGTGTACGGCGACGCGGAAGTGGCCCAGCAGACCCCTTGACGCTCCCCGGGGGAGCGCATACAAGGCTGGGCGCCGAGGGTGTGTAACTCAGCGGCAGAGTACTACCTTCACACGGTAGGAGTCGCAGGTTCAAATCCTGCCACACCCACCA
>BJHF01000041.1 GCA_014191855.1 Deltaproteobacteria bacterium | reverse complement strand
GGGTGTGTACCAGACCAACCCGGTTGAGCTGGACGTGTATGGGACGTGCGCGCCCGAATCGGGCCTCGTCACCACCGTTGGGTTGGGCACGGGTTTGGTTGCGGGCGTGGGCGCGCCGGATGCCCGGCTCGTGCTTGCCATCGGCTACCACAAGGGCGCCCCGCCAGACAAGGACAAGGACGGAATTGAGGACAAGCTCGATACGTGCAAGGAACGCCCGGAAGACGTGGACGGCTACAAGGACGCCGACGGCTGCCCCGATCCCGACAACGACGGGGACGGGATCCTGGACGCGGCGGACAAGTGCATCGAGGTCGCCGAAGACATGGATGGCTTCGACGATCGCGACGGCTGCCCGGAGACCGACAACGACAAGGACGGTACGGCGGACGGGGACGACAGTTGCCCCACCGACGCGGGCCCCGCGGCCACCGACGGCTGCCCCGACAAGGACAAGGACAACGTGGCGGATCGTGATGACACCTGCCCCACGGTCCCCGGCCCCGCCAAAAGCGGCGGCTGCCCCGATCAGGACGGCGATCTGGTCATCGACAGCAAGGACCAGTGCCCGACCGAGCCCAAGGATCCGCGGGAAGATCCCGCGCACTCCGATGGATGCCCGCACCGCGTCATCGTTACTGCGCAGCGCATCGAGCTGAATGAAACGGTCTACTTCGACACGGGCAAGACCACCATCCAGCGCAAGAGCAACGACCTGCTCGACGAAGTCGCCAAGGTGATCCTATCGAACCCGCAGGTGAAGGCCATCGAGGTGGGCGGCCACACCGACTCGGACGGCGATGACAAGAAGAACCAAACGCTCTCGCAGGGTCGTGCCGAGGCGGTGGTTGCCTACCTGGTCGGGCGGGGCGTGGACCGCGCCCGGCTCACGGCGGTGGGGTACGGCGAGAGCAAACCGATCGACACCAACCAGACCTCTGATGGGAAGTCGAAGAACCGTCGGGTGGAGCTGGTGATCAAGTAGGGGGAACGCGGTACCTTCCGCGGTATGACCTCGAAGCTCCTCCGTACCACCCTCGGGCCGTTGGCCCTCATGCTGTCTACGCCGCTCATCGGGCTCGGCGTGTGGGTCGCGACCGTGAAGTACGGCGGCTCGATCCTGGCCGTCGCGGCGGACTGGCGCGGCGCGGTGGACGCCGTGCCACGGCCCAGTGCGGCGGCGTTGGGGATCATCGCGGCGTGGTTCGTGTTCCAGTACGCGCTGCTGCGTCTGCTCCCGGGCCCGGCGTTCCTGGGGCCGGTCACGCCCGCCGGGGAACAACCTCGCTATATTCAGAACGGGGTGGCCGCCTGGTGGGTCACCCACGCCACGCTGATCGGAGCCTGGGCCGCGGGAGCGCCGATCGGCCACCTTTATGACCACTTCGGCCCGATCCTGGCCACGCTCACCCCCGCGGCGTTCGTCGTGTGCATGGGCCTGTACTGGAAAGGACTCCATCACCCTTCGTCTCGCGATGTGGTGCACACGGGCAACGTCGTGTTCGACTTTTTCCAGGGCTTGGAGCTGCATCCTCGTCTGGCCGGAGTGCAGCTCAAGCAGCTCATCAATTGCCGCGTTTCGATGATGGGCTGGAGCGCCATCACGATCTGCTTCGCTGCGAAGCAGGTCGAGGCGTCGGGCTCGCTCAGCCCGGCCATGGCGGTGTCGGTGGGCCTGCAAGTCGCGTACCTCTACAAGTTCTTTGTGTGGGAAGGCGGCTACTTCGGCAGCCTCGACATCATGCACGACCGCTTCGGCTACTACATCTGCTGGGGCGTTTTGGCCTGGGTGCCTGCGGTGTACGCCCTGGTGGCCCTGTTCCTCGTGGAGCACGCGCCGGTGCTCTCCCTCTGGCAGGCTGGGGGCATCGCAGCGCTCGGGTTGGCGTCGCTTGCCGTGAACTACGACGCCGATCGGCAGCGCCTCCGCTTCCGCGCTTCCGGGGGGCAAACGACCATCTGGGGCAAGCCCGCGGAGGCGCTGCGCGCGCCGTGGACCGCCGCCGACGGAGAGACCCGCGAGAACCTGCTGCTGTTGAGCGGCTGGTGGGGCGTGGCTCGCCACTTTCACTATGTACCCGAGCTGCTGCTCGCCGCAGCGTGGACCCTGGCGGCGGGCTTCGCCTGCGCACTTCCGTGGTTCTACCTGTTCTTTCTCACGATTCTCTTGGTGGACCGGGCCGGCCGTGACGATCGTCGCTGCGCCGAGAAGTACGGACCGGCCTGGGATGCCTACCGGGCGCGGGTACCCTGGAAGATCCTGCCCGGCGTGTTCTGAGCGCCGTCGGCACGTCGCGCGCCTACCACCCGAGCCCGATTGTCCCGGCCACGCTGTACACCCCGGCCTCCAGCATCGGCGGCGCGCTCCGCCAGGCTACCAACCCGTCATTCGAGGTGAGCACCTCGCCGGGATCGGGGAGCAAGGCGAACATGTGGCCGACGCTCCCCCGCAAGCCGAGCACAACCCGTCCCGAGTGCAGCTCCACGGCAAGCTCGCCGAGCGGCGCCACGCCAAAGCCGTTGGCGTAGATCGGCAGCTCGTTCGATGCGGCGCGACCAGGGGCGCACGCGTATTCGGGGGGCGTTTCGGCGCAGGCCAGCTCCAAGCCGGGCAACATTGCGCCGCGCAGCGCGAACGCGGGGGTAACGGAGAGGGTGCTCCCGATCTCGAGTGGCACCCCCAGCCGCAGCACTCCACCCGCGGTGTTCGGCGCAGTGGCGTCCGCGAGCCCCACCCCGGAGTACGCCCGCAGATCCCAGGTGGCGCCGACGCCGACGCGCAGCGGGCCCGCTGGGGCCGAGATCGCGAGCTCGGCGGTGAGGCCGGGGGCCTGATTCGCAAACTCGTAGCCGGAGAAGGCCACCACACCGATCGCGAGCTCGAAGCGCTTGCCGGCGCCCGCCGCGGCCACGAAGCGGTCGGTGGGAAGGGTGACCACCCGCGTTTGTCCGGCGAGCACCGTTACCGGCACGCCGAGCACCGTGTAGTCGCCGATAGGTAGCGCGGTATGCGCGGGCAGCCGTACGCCGGCGGCGAGGCGAGCGGCGGCCTGCGACGTCGCGACCTGCAGCTCGCCGTCGAGCTGCATCGAGGTGGCGACAAGGTCCAGGCGAGCGCGAACGACGCCCTCAGGGCCAGCCAGGTCCACCCACCCGAAGTTCGCACGTAGCCAGCCTTCTACCTGTGAAAGTCTGGCACGCGTGTCGAGGTCGCCCGAGTCCGCAGCGGCTCCGGCAGCGGCGCAGGCGATCGCGCCGTCGATGTCGCCGCGCTGTCGCGACAGATCGACGCAGAGTGCGTTGAGGTCCAGGTGGTGGGGATCCAGCACAAGCCCTGCGGCGACCTCGGCTTCCGCATCCTCAATCCAGCCCTTCTTGAGAAAGCCACGCGCCTGGGCCGCGTGCCAGTCGGGGGTATCGGCAGCGAGCGCGATCGTCGCAAGCATGATCATGTGTCGTTCCCGGTGGCGATCCCGGCCGCCGCGAGCAGTCGCCGGGCGGGGGCGCTCCGCGCGTCGTCGAGGTTGGAGGTGGAGACATCGTCCACGACGCGGCCATCGTGGAGGAATACGAGGCGGGTGCAGATGTGGCGGGCGAGGTTCACATCGTGGGTGATCAGGACCAGGGCGCGATCGGGCCCGTGGCGGGCGATGAGGGCATCGAGGAGCTCGGCTTTGCGCGCGGCGTCGAGACCGGCCGTCGGCTCATCGGCGAATGTCAGGAGCGGATCGGCGAGGGACAACGCCGCGAGCGTGAGTCGCCGCTGCTCGCCGCCGCTCAACGCGGCCGGTAGCGCGCTGGCACGGTGGCCGAGGCCCGCTTGAGTGAGCGCTTGGCGGGCGGCGTCGGTGCTACCGGGGCGGTGCACGCGAGCTGACTCGGCGAGCCACGCCTCGACGGAGAGTTCAGGGTTCAACGCCGCGCCTGCGTCCTGCACGAGGAGCTGCACCCGCGGTGGCGGACGGGCCGCGATGGCGGGGTCGACGCCCAAGCAGGAAACCCGCCCCCCGTCGCGCCGGAGGAGTCCCGAGGCCGCGCGAATGAGGGAGGTCTTCCCGCAGCCGCTCTCGCCGATCAGGCCCACGATCTCGCCGCCGCGGACTTGCAGGGTCACCGCGTTCACCGCGACCACCGGCGGCTGCAGCGACCAGGCGCGGCGGTGTACGACGCGCAAATCTTGCAGATCCAGCAGAACCTTGCTTGTGTCGGTCACGATGGATGCGCCGCCTGCGGCGGTGGGAACCTGCGTTGCAGCGTCCGTCCCCGGGCCACCCCACCCGGGTGCGGCGATGCCGCGCGTCGCCTCGACAAGCCTGCGGCCAGCGCCGGAGAGCCCCTCCACGCGATCCGCCTCCTCCACGATCCGTCCGTCGTCCATCACCAGGATCCGGTCGGCGAACCCAGGGAGCAGGCGAAGATCATGCGTTACGAACAGGATCCCCACCCCCTCGATCCGCCGCAGCTCCGCGATGAGCTCCGCCTGCACCGGCGCGTCGAGGCCGGTGGTCGGTTCGTCGCAAAACAGGAACGCGCAGCGGCGCGCGAGCGCCACCGCCGTTGCGGCGCGCTGGGCCATGCCCCCGGAGAGCTCGTGCGGAAATCGGGTGGCGGCGAACGCCGGGTCCGCAAAGCCGCGCTGCCGAAGCAGGGCGTGGACATCGGCCTCTGCGCCCGCCAGCCTCGCGGCGTGGACCAATTGGGCGCCGAGGGTTCGAAGGGGGTCGAGCGAGGCCCGTGCCTCCTGGAAAAGCAAGCCCACGGCGGCGCGAAGGGCACGACCTCCCTGAGATTTCGCGTCGATGTACACTTCCCCACCCACCCGGCCTGGCCGGAAGGGCAACACGTCGAGGGTGCCGCGCAAGGTCAGGGTCTTCCCCGAGCCGCTCGGCCCCACCAGAGCCACGACCTCCCCGGTGCGCACGGTGAGGCTCACGTCGTGAACCAAAACACGTTCGCCGCTCCGCACGCTCAGGCGGTCGACCCGGAGCTCGCTCACGTCGGCTCCTCGGCGGGAGCCGTGGCCCACACCGTGGCAGCGGTCGCGAGCGCGGGCGCTCCCCAACTCCAGGGGTTGGCGCAGCCGGACCGCAGCGCGTGGTCCAGCATGTTTCCCCACGAAACCGTCGGCTCGGGGACGCCGAAGGCACCGAGATACGCCACGGTTACCTCGGTGACGACCAGCAAGGTGAGCGTCACGCCCAGCTCACGCGCCACCAGCCGGCGCGTATTCACCCACAGCAGGTGCCACAGGAAGATCCGCGCGTTCCCGATTCCATGGCCGCGCGCCGCGACGACGAATTCTTCCCGTCGCAACGCGTCCAGCCGCCCCGCCACCGCCTCAGCCACCGCCGGAACGCTCGCGAAGCCGCACCCGATCGCCAGCGTGAGTGGCCCTCCCCCGAACGCGAGGCAGGCCAGTACCACCAGCACGAGGGAGGGGATGGCCGAGAGCCCTCCGCCCAGGGCACGAAGCGCCGCGGCGGGCAGGCCGCCGAACCATCCCGCCAGCGCCCCGAGGCCGACGCCGAGCCCGCCTGCCACCAGCATGGCGAGGCCGCCGGACAGCACCACGATCCGGCCGCCCACCCGGGTGCGCGCCAGGATGTCGCGACCCAGGTGATCGGTACCAAGCCAGTGCCCAGGGCCCGCGCCCAGGTCGGCCGCCATCGCCCCAACGTCGGCCAGCGGGTCGTAGGGCAGAAAGGCGAGGACGATGAAGGCGAGGATCAACCCCGGGCGCAGCGTCACGCGAGCGCCTCCCGCTCGCGGGGGTCCACGACCACGGCCACGGCCTCCGAGAGCAGTCGGAGCCCGACGACGCCCGCCGCGAACGCGAGCGCCAGGCCGGCGGCGAGGGGCCAGTCGCGGTGGGCGCACGACTCCCAGAAGCTCGTCCCCGCGCCGGGCAGGTGGAACGCTCGCTCGACGACGATCAGGCCCGCGAAGAGCGCCGGGAGCGTGTCGGCGGCGAGACGGAGCGTCGGGACGAGGAGGTGGCGGGCATAAAGGGGGACGAGCGGGCCGCCCCGCGCACGCTCGGCGGCCACGAACGGAGCCGAGTCGAGAACGGCCAGCATCGAGCGGGCACGGCGCGTGAGCTGAGCGAAGCGGGCGGAGCCGAAGCCAAGCAGCGCGATGGCCAGGCCGGTGCGAACGAGCCCGGGCTCCTCCGGGAGCGCGAACCAGCTCGGGCGATCGATGAGGCCCCGTTCGAGGAGTGCCCACGTCGCCGCGTTCACTCCGTTCACGGCCGCGAGCGCCCCCAGCACCAGCGGAAGCGCCGAGATCCCGCTCAGGAGGCGCATAATTCGCGCGAGTGCCGAGCCGCCGGCGCCGCCCGCAAGTGCGGCCGCGCCGAACGCGAGCACGAGGCCGAGCAGGGTTGCTGGCAGGAGCAGTTGCGCCGACGTAACAACGCCGGTGCGCACCAGATCAAGTACGGGAACGCCAGGCTTGTACGTCAGGGATTCTCCGAAATCACCAGTTGAAAGGCGCGCCATCCCCGTGCCGACGCGCGCCAGGAAGCTGCCGCCGAGCCCCCATTCCGACTCGAGCGTGGCGCGTACGGAGTCGCCGT
This sequence comes from Deltaproteobacteria bacterium, assembly GCA_014191855.1. Lineage (GTDB taxonomy): Bacteria > Myxococcota_A > UBA796 > UBA796 > SXON01 > SXON01. Next base: position 47,763 of record BJHF01000041.1, on the reverse strand, counting down.
TTTCCAGCGTGTCGATCGCATCGCCCGGCGCGCGCGCGAACAGGCCAACGATGAGCGTTCCCGCCACCAGCACGGACAAGATGGAGGTGAGCGTGCGTCCGGCGAGCGCCCAGCCGATGGCGGCGAATCGCGCCATGCCTCCTACTTCATCGTCCACTTCGGGGCGAAGGTGAAGAAGTAGAACGGGTGAATCAGCACATTTTTCACGCGAACGGACATCGCCGCATAGCTGTCGAGCGTCCACAGAAACAACATCGGCTGGTCGGCGGCGATCAACTTGTGGGCCTCGCGCAGCGTAGCTTTGCGAACGTAGGGGTCGGTTGCGTCGCGAGCCTTGTCGAGGAGCGCGTCCACCGCAGGGTTCTTGTACCCGACGAAGTTCCGTGTGCCCAGGCTGTGGAATTGCTCGCGAATGTCCTCGTTCCGGTCGAAGGTCCATTGCCCGAGCAGCAGGTCGTAGTCGTGGTCGCGCCAAACGCGCTGCTTCCACGTCGCATCATCGAGGAACTGAACGTCCAGCTTGATCCCCGCGCTCTGGAGCTGGGATTGAAGGTTGATCGCCACCTCCTGCACGCTTTCGAGCGAGGTCGGCGCCACCGCGGTGAGCGTGATGGCCCGCCCGTCTTTCTTCCAGGTGTCCCCATCCTGCACCAGCCCCCCCGCGGTGAGCTGGGTGGCGGCTTCGTCGGCATCGGCCACGGTCGGCTCAACGTCGTGGTTGTAGTAGGGGCTGGAGGGCACGAAGGGCCCGCTGATCCGGGCCCCAGTTCCGACCGGGGCCAACAGCGCATCCACGTCGACCAGCTCGCTCAGCCCGCGGCGCACCGAGGCGTTGGCCGTCAGCGGGCGGTTGAGGTTGTACCCAAGATACCACCAGGAATTCGTTTGGTACGGATACAGCTCCACCTTGCGATTGTTCTGCAACATCGCAAGGTCTCGCGGGAGCACCCGAACGAGCGCTTCCAGGCTCTCATAGAGCACGAGCTTCGCCTGATAGTTCTTGTCCGCCACCTCGCGCAGCGTCACCTCGTCGATCCCCACCGCGTCGCGCCAGCCATCGTGCTTCTTGAAGGTGATCGAGTTGTCCTCGTTGAACAGCGCGAGCCGCCACGGACCGGTGCCCACCGGTTTGGTCCGGAAGGTGTCGGAGCGCCGCACCGGCAGCCCGTTGAAGGCGTGCTTCGGCAGGATCTTGAAGAACAACTTGTCTTCGGGGCGGGCTTCCATGCGCACGAAGGTGAGCTTGACGGTTCGCGCATCCAGCGCCACCGCATCCGCGATCCAGGCCACGCGCCCCGATTCGGTGGAGGCGGTGGCCCGATCCTGCATCGCCTTGATGGTGAACACCACGTCGTCGGCGGTAAGCGGCTGCCCGTCGTGCCAGGCAACATCGCTGCGGAGCGTCACCTCCATGGAAAGTTTATCGTCGGCAATCCTGGAGGATTCCGCCAGCGCCGGTGTGGTGGCCAGCTCGGTGTCGTCCGTGTACAAGCCCTCGAACACCAGCTCGTTCACGCGCGCCTCGGCCATGGTGGAGCCGTAGATCGGGTTCACCAGCGCGGGCGCCTGATCCTCGGCGAAGCGCAGGTTTCCGGCCTCCGCGATAAGCGGGAGCAGCAAGAGGGCGGGCAGGAGCAATCTGTGCATTTGACTTCCTAGGGTCACTCGCGGCTGTCGCCGCGGCGGTCCAGGCCTTCGAGCACGACCAACGTGCTCAGCGTTTCATCGAGGCCGCGGGTTTCAGGCCAGGGGGCGACCAGCACCTCGATCGCGTCCAGCGCTTCGCGGGTGTGGCCGACGCGAAGCTCGGCGCTCGCAAGGGCGGCGAACAAAGTGGGAGAATTCACGGGTCCGATCGCGCGGGGCGATTCGTGGTCGATCGCGAGGTGGCTCAGCGCGAGCGCGCAGGTGGGGCGGTCGGACTCCAGCGCCGTCACCGCCAACTCCACCAGGGCGCGCGCGCGAGCACCCTCGACCAGCCGCAGATCATCCAGGAGCTGCCTGCCTTCCGGAGAGGCGTTGGCCGATGCCGAAGTGCGCCAGGCGTCGAGCGAGGCGTCCAGCTCGCGAACGGTGCCGCGGCACGCGTCGGCGTCGGCGCCCGGATCCGTCGGGGCGGCGGGGAGGTGGAGCGGGGCGCCGAGGTCGGAGGAGAACAGGGCTTGATCCACGGCCGCATGCGCGTCGGCCCGCTGGCGCGAAACCCGTGCATGTGTCCGAAGCACCCACGGGTCGGCCAGCTCCCGCGCCCCGCCCTCCACCGGCTCCACCAGGAGGGCGTCCGCTTGCGTCGCCTCGAGACTGCCCAGGTCGGCCGCGCCCGCGCGCACACGGTCATGCAGGCGTTTACGCTCGGCAACGCTGGGAACGGCCGCTTCGCCGGCGGGCCACGCGGCCGCTTCCTCGTCACGGCCCGCATCCGCGAGGGCCGCGCCGATCAGCCAGGGCAAGAGCGAAGCGGGCGGGAGGGTCCCGCGAGCCGACCACGCGCGCCCCATGCGCGACCACACCTCGGCATCCATGGCCGCTAACACGGCGTAGAACTTAGCGAACTCGCGGGCGCTCCGGGCCTCCGGATCGCCGCCGGCCGCCGCGGCCGCACGCCAGTCGTTTCGATGCAACGCGATCCACCCCTCGCGAGCCCCACCGACCCGCTCGGCGAAGCTCGCCGGGGCCGCCACGAGGTCGGCCATCCAGCTCGACTCGATCGGCGCGGCCGCCCCCTCCGGCGCGCTCTCGCTGCCCGTGCACGCACTGAGCGCGCCGAGCAGAACGAGCGCGGAGGGCGACAAGCTACTCGCCCTCGTAGCTTCCGCCGGCGTCCTGGCCGCGGTCCGGGCTGGCGCCGGGATCGAAGGGTTCGTCGGACGCGGTCACCCGAACCGTGTCCTCCGTCAGCGACACGGGGGCGAGGGTGAGCTCTCCATTCTTGAAGTAGAACGTCGACTTCTCAGGGTGATAGCCGACCTTGAAGAACTCGACGGTGTACTCGCTCCGCTTCCCGAGCTTCATTCGGGTGCCCTCGGCATCGCGGAGGTAGTCGATCATGAAGCGACCGTCGTCGTCCGTGATCAACTCAACATTCCCCGGCGTCAACGCTACGTTCGCGCGCCCGATCGCCTTGCCGTTGCGATCGACCACCTGGCCGAGGATGGCATGGTGACGCGCGCACCCCACCGCGAGCACGAGCAGGCTGAGCATCGGGGCGAGCCTCATTGGAGCCTCCCGCGGATGTCGTTGAGCTTGGTGAGCTCGGTGTCCGCCCGCTTTACGAGGTCGGCCCTGTCTTTCGTGGCCGCATGGGCCCGAACCTTCTCCCAGCCGCGGACCGCGTTCTCAAGCAGCTCAAGGTCCTCCCCTGATTTGTAGAACTTACCCTGCCAAGCGGCCGCCTCGATTTCGTAGATCTCCGCCTTCTTACTGAAGACTAGCTCCGAGGGCAGCCGGGCCCAGTAGCGCTCGGCCTTCTCTGCTTTCTCCAAGGCGCGGTCGTATTCGGCGCGGTTCACGTGCCACCGTGCATAGTCGGCGAGGAACACCGGATTGTACTGGTTCTCGGGGAGCGTCATCGCCTGGTCGAGGTAGCGGTGCGCCGCGGCATCGTCTCCCTTCTTCTGGGCGTTCATCATCAGTAATGCACGTGAGCGGGTGTACTGGGGGTCGGTGGCGCCGGTGGCTTCGAGGCTCGCCACGTCCACCGCCGTCAACCGGCCGGCTCGGGCGTCGCTCGCGAACGAGTCCAGCGCGGTGGAGCTGCTCGGCTCCAGCACGGTGAGGCTCGCGTCCGCAACCACCGGCGGCGGGGCGCTTTTGGTGGTCTTGGTGACGGCGACCGTCTTCACCGGCGCCGGCTTCGCGGGCTCGGGCGGCTTTGGCGGCGGAGTAGCCTTCGCCACCGCCTTCACGGGCTCGGGCTCAGGCTTTGGCTTTGGCGGAGGTGGAGTTTTGGCCACCGTGGGCGCTGGGGTCTTGGCGACGACCGGCGCCGGTTTGGGCGTCGGAGCCGGTGCCTTCGCGGGTGGTGGTGGTGGCGCCGAGGCGACCTTGGGGGGCGGGGCGGGCTTGGCCGGCTCCGGGGCTTTCACGACCTCCGGGGCCTTTGTCGGCTCGGGGGTCTTCACCGGTTCCGGGGTCTTCACCGGCTCCGGGGCGGGCGGCGTCGCCGCGCTCGGGCCTCCCGAGGCGAGTACGGTCGCGGGGTCGTCCGTGATCGGTTCGATTTTGGGCGGCGCGGCGTTGGACGGCTCGGCGCTCGGGGTGGGCGGTGTCGGAGCGGCGGCGGGGGTTGGTGCGGCGGCGGCAAGCTCGGTACCCTCCACGCTCTGGATGTGCGACCAGGTGCCGTAGCCCCAATAAAGCGCGCCCGAGCACAACAATACGCCGCCGACCGCGAGCATGGTTACCGTCGCAAACAACGGCCCGCGGGAGGGCGGCGGCGCGTCGTACAGCGAGTCCGACGTTGGTGGGGGCGGCGCTTGGGAGGGCGGCCGGGGGGGCGGCGCAGCGCTGGGGGGCGGCACCGGCCGGCCGAGGAGCGGACGCGCGCCCCCGGGCGGCGGTACGCTACGGCCCGGCAGCGGGTTGGCTACGGACGGCGTCGGCGGCGCCGTTTCGGGCAGGGGCGGCTCCGCGGGTGCCGGCGGAATGGCCAACAGCGTGTCGGGCTCGGGCTCGGGGTGAACCGGCGCTGGAGCCGGCATCGCGAAGGCCGCCGTGCCCAGCTCGGAGGGGGAGGGGAGGCCCTCCTCCGGCGAGAGCGTCGGCGAGCTTGCGGCCGGCGGGAGCGCCGCGCCAAGCGGCGATGGACCGGGCGGCGCGGAGAACGGGGACAAAACCGGCGCGAGCGTCGGAGGGGAGGCGCGGAGCGGTGGATCCACCCGCGGGGGCGGCTCGGGGACAGCGAGCGGCGCGGCCGGGCTGGCGGCCTGGGCGAAGTCCTTCTTCTTCCGCTTGGAAGGGCGCTCGCCGCCAGGCTTCGCCACTTCGTTGGAGGGCGGGTCTGCGTCCGGCGTCCAGGTGGGGGCGGCGGTTGGGCTGGGGGGCGGCGCGAACGGGAGCGGCGTGAGCTCGCCCTCGGGGTGAATGTCGGTGCGCTCCGTGTTCTCCGGCGCCGACGCCGTTGCGCGTTCGTTTGCGACGCGCTCGGCCAAGGCCGAGGCGGCCTGGGCCGCGGTGCTCATCGGATCGGGGTCGATCCGCGTGGCCGGCGAGTCGGCAAAGGCGTCGGCGCCCATGGGGGACTCTGGCGCGTCATCCAACCCCACGACGTACCCGGCCGAGCCCGGGGCGGCGGCGCCCGCGAGGATCGGCTGCAAGAACGTGCGGGTATCCTCGCCGATGGTCGCGAAGCTGTACCCAGCCATGAGCCCGCGCAGGTCCTCGCGGAGCACGAACGCGCGCTGGTAGCGATGGCGGGGGTTGAGCGACAGGGCGCGGAACAGCACCTTGTCGAGGCCGGGCATCCGCTCCTTCACCTTGAGCAGGGAGCTTGTCACTTCCGCCCGGCGAACGCGGTGGATCGTCTGCAGGTTCGACTCTGCGCGGAACAGGCTCTCCAGCGTGAGCAGCTCGTAGAGGAGCGCGCCGAGCGCGAACACGTCGCTCGCGGGGCCGAGCTTCTGGTCCGGATGCGTCTGCTCCGGGGAGAGGTACTCCATCCGCGCGGGAACCGGCCCCGATACGCCGCCCTGGGGGTACGACGTGGGGCTGCGCGTGAGGCCATAGCTGCCCACCAGCACCTTTCCCTCGTTCGACAAGAAGATCGCGGAGGGCTTCAAGGCGAGGTGCAACACGTGTTCCGCGCTCGAGCCCTTGCCGCTCCGGCCGTGGAGCGCCTCCAACCCGTTGCAGATCTGCGTAGCGATGTTGAGGAATACGTTTGGGGGAACCACGTGACCGCTCTGGCGGCACCAGTTCAGCACCTGCTCCAGCGTGACGCCGTTTACATACTCCTCAACGACAAAGTGCTCCTCGGCCTCCACGACATGGTCCACCACGTGCACCAGGAACGGATGGCGAACGCCCAGAAGGTCGCGAATCCGCGCCTCGATCGAGGCGAGCCGCGCCGCATCTCGCAGCACGAACGGGAGCACCCGACGCACCACCACCTGCCGACCACCGGCGGCGTCGTGCGTGCCCAGATAGCTCTCCGCAACGCCGCCCGTGCCGAGCTTGCGTTGAAGGGTGTAGCCGCTGACCGAATGAGGGAGGAGGAACATTTCGGCTCCAGCGAGCTTCCTAACCAGCAGTGAGGCTACTTTGTGGTGCCGCTTCCGTCAAGCCTCACCCCGTCGGCGCCATGTCCCTGCTCTTCGCGCTCGCTTGTGCTTTCCACGTTGAACGAAGCGGCCTGATCGAGCCGGAGCCCGGCGCCGTGTGGCTCGCCGGCTATCAGGGCGGCCGGATCGCCTTGTTGTTGGACGCCGACTCGGCGCCCATCCGATATCTCCATGGCTGCGTCGTGGAGGTTTCCGGGGTGCGCACGCCGGCGGGGATCGTGGTGCAGGATTGGCACGTGGAGGACGCTGGGGACGGATCGGGCGGCTTTGTTGGCCTGCTTCAGGCCTACGGGGCCCGCCTCCTGCTCGATGACCGAAACACCCGCTCCACCCTGGTGATCGACGATGCCGCCGTTCCGCAGCTCCGCGCCTACGCGGGGCATCCGGTGCTGATCGTCGGCACGGTCGTCGGCTCGGGTCAGGTACAGGTGATGGCGTGGCGCCTTCTGGACGAGGCCAGTCCGTGAGCACTCGACTCCCGGGCTCCGGGCCCCCCGCCCGTCGCCCAGCGCGTTAGCTCGTCGCCGCTCAGGTGCCCCCCATGGCTGCTCGTCACGCGCTGCTCTCGGTCTCCGACAAATCCGGTATTGTTGACTTTGCTCGGGGGTTGGTGGAGGCCGGCTTTGTCGTGCTGAGCACCGGCGGCACCGCCAAGGCCCTGGCAGACGCGGGCATCCCGTACACCAAGGTCGCGGCCCACACCGGGGCGCCGGAGATCATGGGCGGGCGGGTGAAGACCTTGCACCCGAAGATCCACGGGGGAATCCTGGGGCGCCGGGGGATCGATGACGCAGTAGCGGCGGAGCAGGGCATCGCATGGATCGACGTCGTGGCGGTCAACCTCTACCCCTTTGAAGCGACGGTGGCGCGCGGCGCCGCACCCGACGAGGTGGTCGAGAACATCGACATCGGCGGTCCGGCCATGGTGCGCGCCGCCGCGAAGAACCACCAGTGGGTTCATGTCGTGGTAGACCCTGCGGACTATCCGCAGGTGCTTGCGCGCATTAGTGTGGATGATATTGCTTTTCGGCGCAGCCTCGCGGGGAAGGCCTATCGGCACACGGCCTGCTACGATGCCATGATCGCGGCGTGGTTCGGTACTTCGCCCGACGAGCCCTACCCCAAGGAGGGCGCCATTCCGGTGCGGCTGGCGCAGCGCGTGCGGTACGGCGAAAACCCGCATCAAACGGGTGCCTTCTACACCACTCCGCTGGAGAACGGGCGGGCGCTCGGGCGCGCAAAGCAGCTTCAAGGCAAGGATCTCTCGTATAACAACCTGGGAGATCTCGACGCCGCCGTGCGAATCGCGTTCGATCTCCCAGGCCCCGGGTGCGCGATCATCAAGCACGCGAATCCGTGCGGCGCGGCGGTGCATGAAGGCGGGATGGCGGCCGCGTACGCGCTCGCGCTCTCCGCCGATCCCGTGTCGGCTTACGGGGGAATCCTGGTGTTCAATCGGCCGATCACCGCCGGGGACGCCGCGGCGATCCTCGCGAGCAAGGTGTTCTTCGAGGTGATCGCGGCCCCGGGTCTCGACGGGGCGGCGGCCGAGGCCTTCTCCCACCGGGTGAACCTGCGCGTCATGGAGCTGCCCGCAGATTGGCTCGCGGCGAAGGCCGCGGGACGGGACGCCAAGCGTGTCCAGGGCGGTTGGCTTGTGCAAGATTGGGATGTCGGCGAGTGCGGGGATTGGAGGGCCGCGCTGCGGGCACCGGACGACCTCGAGCTCGCGACGCTTCGTTTCGCCTGGTCGGTCTGTGCGAACGTCAAGTCGAACGCGATCGTGCTGGCTCGCGCCGAGGGGGGGGGCTTTGTCCTCAACGGCGTCGGCGCCGGCCAGATGAGCCGGGTCGACAGCGTGCGCCTTGCCACCGAGAAGGCCACGCGCCCAACCGCAGGGAGCGTGCTCGCCTCAGACGCCTTCTTTCCCTTCGCCGATGGCGTGCAGCTCGCGCTTGCGGCGGGGGTCCGGGCGTTCGTGCAGCCTGGCGGCTCCATCCGCGACGAGGAAGTGTTCCAGGCCTGTCGTGAGGCCGACGCCGCGATGATGATCACCGGGATTCGGCATTTCCGGCACTGAGCCGGCCTGCTAAGCTACCCCCGTGTCGGCACCCGTGAACCTCTTTTGCCCGCGGTGCGGACGATCCATCGAGATCCCGAGCACTCCGTTCGCCTCCGTCCCATTGTGTGAGCGTTGCCGCGTCGCGTCGAGCCTGGCGGATACTTTTGTCGTCCGTTCGCCCTCCGGCACTGCCTCGCTCAACGGTGCGGCGCTCCTCGAGCGACTCAAGTCAGGGCGCTTGTCGGGTCAGGACTGGATCGTTGTGGAGGAGGGCCCGCCGATCCTGGTGGCGGCACACCCGGTCTTCGCCCCAGCGTTCGCAACGGGGGAGATCGGGGAGGCACCCGTGCTCGAGGCCAACGCGCCGGTCATCGCTGCCAAGCCTGCGCGCCCGCGCCGCCGCGGTGTGAACGTTCCCTGGGGCAAGATCGCCGGCGTGGTGCTCACCACGGGCGGGCTCGCCGCCGCGGCGTACTTCGCCTTCCAGAACCAGGATCGCCTTCGGGTGCTGGCCACCGGCGCCAGCGAGGTGTTCCAGCCCTCTGCCCCCGGTGAGGCGACCCGCCCCCCCCGCCCGGATCCCAAGCTTCCACCAACCGATCCACTAGCGGGCCTTGCGGTGAAGGAGGGCCCGGTGGAGGAGCCCCTCGCGCTGTTGCAAGCACAGGCCATCGCGGCGCTTACTCAGGGCTCGGCGCCAGATCGGGACCGCGCGCTCGCGTTGGCCCGGCGCGCGGTGGGCCGATCGACGAAGGACCCGGATGCGCTGGCGCTCTACGCGTTGCTGGCGAGCGAAACCGACCCGCCCGAGGGCAGCGCGATGATCGCGGCCGAGCAGGCCATTGAGTTCGGGTTGGGCGGGCCGGCCACCCAGATCGGTCGTGGGGCCTTGGCGCGCATCAACGGGGAGCTCCGTGCCGCGGCCACGGCCGTCGCCTCGTGTGCGGGGCAAGGAGACCTGCTGTGTAGGTTGCTGGCGGCGAATGCACTGGCCGCGGATCCCACGGCCGCAGCGGAAGGCATCGCGGCGCTTGATGCGTTGGCCGCGGACTGGCCTGCGCATGGGGGGCTTTTGCGCTCGGCTGCGCTTGTGGCCGCAACGACAGATCGGCTCGATGCGAAGGCGCGTTTGGAGCGGCTCAATGCGGCCGACCCTACAGTGTCCGGCGCCCTTGCATCCCTGGCCTTCCGCGATGGCGACCTGGAAGGCGGGTTGCGCCTCGCTCAGGCGTTGGGGGAGGCGGCCCCGGCGCCCGTTCGGCTGTCGGCGGCCCGGGTGCTGTTGGCAAGGGGGGATGCCGCAGGCATCTTGGCGATCGTGGGAGATCTCGGCGCGAAGCCGGGCGGAACCGGGGAGGTCGTCGCCGAGTCGCGACTGCTCGTGGCGCAGGCCCGGTGGCTGCTCGCGCGGGACCACGCCGACCAGCTCCCGGCGGCCAAGGTGGCTGTCGCGTCGGTGCTCGAGCTGGGCCGCACCGATCCGGCAGTGGCACAGGTACGGGCCCTTGTCGCGAACGCCGAGGATGCTCCTGCGGAGATCGCGCGAGCGTGGTCGTCGATGGACACGACGCGGCGCTCGGGGCCCGCGCTCGCCCGTGTGCTGAAGACTCAGGTCGCGCTCATGGAGGCTCGCCGCGCCCCGGTTTCCGACTTGCTCCCGGTGGCCGAGGCGGCCCGCGCCGCCGACCCTTCGGATGCCTACACGCACGTTTGGGTCATCCACGTGCACCTTGTGGGGCACGAGTACGGCAAGGCGATCGAGGCGCTCCGTTTGGCGATTCATCAGGTAGATGGCCAGTCATCCCGGCGGCGTGGGGACGTTTCCACGTTGGAGACCGGCGCACCCGCCAAGGGGCTTCGCAAGGAGCTGGATGAGCACCTCGGGAACGAGGCGGTATATGCGAGCACCCTGCCGTTGGCCCGCGGCGTCGCCGAATGGCTAGCCGGGGACCTTCCTGCTGCAAAAGCGGCGATCGCCGCCGCACCCCACCTGGAGGACGACGCCGACGCGCTCGCGCTGCGGGCCCGCGTGCGCTCCGCGTCGAAGGACGCGGTGGGTGCGATGAATGACTGGCAGAAGGTGGTGCTTCTCCGTCCGAAAGATGCGGAGTACCTGCTTGGTGCGCTCGCTGCGACCGTCGGGGCCGGCCACGCGAAAGAGGCGGGGCCGATCGCCGAGCTCGTGCGGGCCTCCCGCGTGGACAGCGCCCTGGGGCCTGCCATGCTCGCCGAAGTATGGCTCGTGAATGGGGATGCGGCTGCGGCCCAGGCCCAGCTTGAACAGGCGGTCGCGACCGACCCGCTGGACGTTCGTTCGCGCGCCCGGCTCCGCGAGCTCCGGATGTCCGCCCCGCCCCCGGTGAAGTGATGCGCGTCGTTTTGGTGGGCGGCGGAGGCCGCGAGTCCGCATTGGCCAGGGCGATCGCGCGGTATGGCCACGCTCTCTACTTCACCCACGAGAACCCGACGTTCGGCGTGCTCGGGGAAGTGGTCGTGGGGGAGCCGCTGGCCGTGGCAAGGCGCGTCGGGGCCGAGCTGGTGGTGGTGGGCCCCGAGGCGCCTTTGGCCGATGGCCTGATCGACCGGCTCACATTGGCGGGGATCCCCGGATTCGGCCCTTCTGCGGCTGCAGCCCGGCTGGAGTCCAGTAAGATCTTCACCAAGGCGCTGGCGACGAAGTACGGGCTGCCCACCGCTGCCGCCCGCGTGGTGCGGCGGGGGGATGGCTTCGTGCCCGAGCAGGCCTGGGTCGTGAAGCTCGATGGGTTGGCGGCCGGGAAGGGTGTGTGGGTATGCGACAGCGCCGCCGATACCGCCGCAGCGCTCGCAGAAGCGTTCGTCCTCCGGCCGGATGGCTCCGTGCTGCTGGAGGAAAGGCTGCTTGGCCCGGAGCTGAGTGTGCTCGGCATCGCGGATGGTGAGCGGGTGGTGCCCCTTCCGGCCGCCCGCGACCACAAACGCCGGTTTGATGGCGACCAGGGTCCGAACACCGGCGGCATGGGCGCCATCGCGCCAGTGGGCGTTGCGCCTGGAATCCTGGCGTCGTGCCATGACGTGCTGCATCGCGCGGTTGCCGGAATGGCCTCCGACGGTGTGCCCTTTCGCGGCGTGCTCTACGGCGGCTTCATGCTCACCCCCGATGGACCGAAGCTCCTGGAGTTCAATGCCCGATTCGGCGATCCAGAGTGCCAGCCGCTCATGGCGCTGCTCGACGAAGATCCGGTTCCGTGGTTCCTCGGTGCCGCGCTGGGTCGCCTGCCGGGGGACACGATCCGGTTCAGGCCGGAGCATGCATGTTGCGTCGTCGTGAGCGGCGCGGCCTACCCGGAGCGCTCGGCCCACGCGCCGATCACCCGGTTGCCCGAGTCCGGGAGGAGCGTCGTGGTGGACCATGCGGGCACCGCGCTCAGGGACGGCACCTTGTGGGCGGTTGGCGGCCGTGTTCTAGGGATTACCGGGCTGGGAGACACGGCGGAGCTCGCGCGGGAGCGCGCGTACGCCGCGGTGGCGGAGGTGCGCTTCGAGGGCGCGGCCTGGCGCACGGATATCGGGTGTTGAATCGAGGTGAATTGGAGTCGCTCTTCGGCGCGTTGACCGAAGAGACACCCGCCCCCGGTCTCCGCATCTTTCAACCGCAGCGAGGGTATCGGTACGGGGTGGAGGTGTATGCGCTTGCGGGTTTCGCGCTCGGCATCGGCGCCCCACTTGAGGTGCCGCGGCCTAAAACTGCGATTGAGCTGGGCAGCGGGAGCGGCGTCGTCTCCTTCCTGCTCGCGCGCGAGGGGGTGGCGGTGCGGGCCTGGGACCGGGATCCCGGCTGGATCGAGCTCGCCCGGCTCAGCCTCGCCCGCTCGCCCGCCGCCACGGGAGCCGTGCGACTCTCCGTTCGCGATGTCCGCGACGTGGGCCGGGCGGGCGGCGCGGATCTCGTCGTGTGCAATCCGCCCTGGTTCGACCCCGCTGAGGGCCCGGTGGCGCCGGATCCTCGAAAAGCCGAGGCGCGGTCTATGCTTCATGGAACGGTGCAGGACTTCGTGAACACCGCGCTCACGCTTGCCTCGCGGGTTTGCGTCGTCACGCGCGCGGAACGCCTCGCGAAGCTGAGCCTGCCGGGGGCCCACGTGGCGCGACGAGCCTGGTTGCCCAGCGGCGGAATTGGCCTCGTGGAGCTTCGCCCGGGGGAGGGATCTACACGCGAAGAGTCGCTCGACCTCGAGGCCATCTACGCGGCGTTGCGCGCACCTTGGCGCGGCGTTCGCGCCCGTTGATCCGCCGGGAGCCTGCTACCGGAAAGGACGAGTCAGGTTCCCGGATTTGCTGCCATCTGCGCGGCGATACACGTAGTCGAAGATGTCCGCCTGGCGCAGGTTCAGCGTGTCGCCCTTGTGCATCCCGGAAACCGCGTCGGGCTCCGTCGCCAACCGGCCCGAGAGCCCGCCTTCCTGCCAGCGCGTAACCTCCACCCACAGGTACTCCTTGCCGCCGGAGTTCGTCGTGAACGGAACACACACGGCGAGCACATCTCCTGGGGGGAAGCCGGCTGCCCAAGCGGATTCCAGCGTCACCAGCGCGGTCCGGACCGCCGCCCGCGCCTCGTCGAGAGTGGTGGGCGCCACGGGCGCCGGCCCGGCCGGTGTTGTTTCGGGAGCGGAGCCCGGGGCAACCACCGGGTCGCCGCCCGGCTCCGGCTCCGCGGCGATGAGCGGTGCCCCCCCTGCGGCGATCTCACCTTCAAACCGGACGCGCAACAGCGGCTCGGCCGGGTCGTCTTCCTTCGGCGCGCTCACCTCGAAGCGGGCCGTTCCTTTCGCGGTGTCGGTGTTCACGGCCACTTCTTCGGCCACCTCCGAGAGGGGGTGGAGCGTGATGGCGATCGCATCCAGCGCCCAACCCACCTCCGCCTCGCGGCCCGCCGCTACGTCCTCCACCACCAGCTCGAAGTCGCCATACCGACGCAGCCCGCGCGTAACGAGGCGCGTGGTGCCCGTGGCGTCGGCGCTCTCATCCTCGTCGACCACGAACCAGTTCTGCAGGTTTCCCCTTGGGTCGCGGGCGGCCCAAGCCTCCGCGCCGAACAACATCTGGGTGTCGAGGTCCTCAATCCAGCCTCCCGTTGAGCGAGCGGCGGCGGCAAACGCGGTGTGGGCGACCGCGAACGTTTCGATCGATTGCTCCCTTGGTCCCGCGAACCACGCGAGCACGACCTCCTGGGACGCGGCCAGCGCCTCCGGCCGGTCCACATCCACCCCGTACGCGGTGACGAACTCCTCGTCAGGGATGCCAAAATCGGTGCCGCCAATGCCCATGATGCGCTCGGGTACCGCGACGTGATCCGAGAATGTGTCCGCCGAGCGGATGGGCGACAGGGCCGCATCCAGCTCGTCCAAAACGGATTCGGAGCAGGTGGGGTTGCAGTAGAGCGCGAGCGCGAAGCGCGCGTCGGGCACGATCGGGAGGGCGGCGGCTGCGGACAGGAAGATCAACATGGTGAGGTGCTGCCTTGGACACCTATTGCGCCAACAAGCGCCCGGCCTTGATAGACGCGGCCCCGAATGGCAACGCTCCCCGAACTGCTCGCCCCCGCCGCCCTCGAAGCCGATGTCCGCCGCTTCTGGTCGTCCCAGTCCATCTTCGCGCGATCGCTGGACCTTCGCAAAGAAGGGGCGCCCTTCGTATTCTATGAAGGCCCCCCCACCGCCAACGGAATGCCTCACAACGGGCACGTCCTCACCCGAGTGATGAAGGACATCTTCCCCCGCTTTCGCACCATGCGCGGCCAGCGGGTCGCTCGAAAAGGCGGCTGGGACACCCACGGGCTGCCGGTGGAGGTCGAGGTTGAGAAGCTGCTTGGGATCCACGGCAAAGCGGCGATCGAGGCCTACGGGCTGGAGCCGTTTTCCCGGAAGTGCCTGGACAGCGTTTGGGTGTACACGCGCGAGTGGGAAGAGCTGACCGAGCGCATCGGCTTCTGGTTGGACACGGAGAGCGCCTACGCCACCTACCACCGCTCGTACGTGGAGAGCGTGTGGTGGGCGCTCTCAGAGCTCTTCAAGAAGGGCTTGTTGTACCAGGATTATAAGGTGGTGTGGTGGTGGCCGCAGGGGGGCACTGCGCTCTCGGCCGGCGAGGTGGGCGAAGGGTACAAACAGGTCGACGATCCTTCGATCACCGTCCGCTTCCGTGTTCGGGAGCTCGGCGCGCTGCTGCCGGTCGAGCTGGCCTCCGCCGTGGCGGCCGAATTGGCGGCCGGGAAGATTTCATTCCTCGCGTGGACGACCACGCCGTGGACGCTCCCCTCCAACGTGGCGCTCGCGGTGAACGCGACGGCCGAGTACGCGTTCACCCGGGTAACGACGGAGGCGGGGGTCGAGATCGTCGTCACCGCGGCAGAGCTCGCGCCGGAGGGTGAACGGGTCGCGACATGTCTCGGAAATACGCTTTCAGGCTGCACATACGCGCCACTGTTCACCATGCACGAAGCCATGCCCTACCAGGCGGCCCAGCTTGCCGCGGGGCGTTCGTTCGTCGTCGTGACCGGCGCGCACGTGGACGTGGCCCAGACCGGCATCGTGCACACCGCACCTGCCTTCGGAGAGGACGACTTCGCGGCGCGGAAGGAGCATGGCCTCGGCTTCCTCCAACTCGTCGGCCCCGACGGCAAGTTCCTGCCCGGTAGCGCGGCCGGCACCCTCGACCTGGTGGGCCGGCACTGCAAGGAGGTCGACAAGGACATCGTTCGCGATCTGAAGGAGCGTGGGCTGCTTTGGAAGAGCGAAACGCTTCGACATCCCTACCCGTTCTGCCCCCGCGCCGACAAGGATCCGCTGATCCAGTACGCCCGGCCGGGCTGGTTCATCCGAACCACGCAGCTCAACGCGGAGGCGCTCGCCAACAACGACGCGGTCACGTGGCACCCCGAGACCATCGGCACCGGCCGGTTTGGCGACTTCCTGCGCAACAACGTGGACTGGGCGCTCTCGCGGGAGCGCTTCTGGGGCACGCCGCTCAACATCTGGTCCTGCCCGGGTTGCGACGGCCGGGTTGCGCCTGCCTCCGTCGCGGAGATCCAGGCGCTCGGTGGCGTGCTGGCGGCCGACGTCGGGGCCGACCTCGCGGTGCACAAGCCTTGGATCGACAGCGTCACGCTCCGCTGTCCGACCTGCGCCGGAACCATGGCGCGCGTGCCGGAGGTGATCGACTGCTGGTTCGACAGCGGGTGCATGCCGTTCGCGCAGTGGGGCTTCCCGCACCAGGGGCGCGAGGCCTTCGCGTCGAGCTTCCCCGCCGACTTCATCTCGGAGGCCATCGACCAGACTCGCGGCTGGTTCTACTCCCTCCTGATGATCAGCACGCTGCTATTCGACGACGAGTCGTGCAAGAAGTACGGCCTTGATCCAAGGGCCTATCCTCGCCCCTATCGTAATTGCATCGTGCTTGGGCACGTGTGCGACGCGGAAGGAAAAAAGGAGAGCAAGTCCAAGGGCAACTACACCAGCCCCGACCTGGTGCTCGCCGGGGAGATGCGGGCGAAAGTCGTAGCCGATGCCAGCTTGAAGCCTGGACAACTGGGAATGAAGCCGCCTCAGGTGCGCTCGCTGGCGCTCGACCCGAACGAGCGCATGCGCACCGCCGACGGGCGCATCTTCGAGGTCGTGGCGCGTGACGTGAAGGGCAAGGACACGGTGCACCTCAGCCCGGACGACGCCGCGGCTGCCGGTGACTCAATCACGTTGATCCCACCGTTTCCGCCGCCTGGCGCCGATGCCTTCCGATGGCTGTTCTATGCATCGAGCCCCGCGTGGACGAACACCCGGATCTCGCTCAAGGCCATCCTGGAGGGGCAGCGGGAGTTCTTGTTCCGGCTCCGCAACGTGCACCAGTTCCTCGCGTTGCATGGAGAAGGCTGGGAGCCGACGCCGGTGACGACGGGCGCGGCGCACGTGCTGGACCGGTGGATCCTGGCCGAGCTTGACTCGCTGGTGCGTACCGTCACCACCCACCTCGATGGATACCGGGCGTACGAAGCGGCGCGGGCCCTCTCCACCTTCGTAGATGGGCTCTCCAACTGGTATCTCCGGCGCAGCCGCGACCGCTTCTCCTCGCTGGATGCGGACGGCGTGGCCGCGCGCGACACGCTGTACGCCGTGCTCGACACCGTGGCCCTGTTGATCGCCCCCTTTGTGCCGTTCACGGCCGAGGCCATCTACCTCTCGCTCCGTGGCACGGCGGCCAAGGAAAATCCGGAAATCAGCGTGCATCTCGCCGACTGGCCTGCACCAAACCCGGCGTGGTGTGCGCCTGAATTGGCGGAGGACATGGCACTCTTGCGGGAGCTGGCGAGCCTCGGCCTCGCGGCGCGCGCCATGGTCGGGGTGCGCGTTCGCCAGCCGCTCTCCGCCGCCGAGGTGGTGCTCGCCGATCCCGCCCGCTCGGCCCGCCTCGGCGCGCTCGTGGCGCTCCTCGGCGATGAGCTCAACGTGCGGGAGGTGCGCTTCTCGGCGGACGCGGGTCGCTTCGTCAGCTTCCGCATAAAGCCGGACTTCAAGGTGCTGGGGAAGAAGCTCGGCAAGGACATGAAGGCCTGCCAGGAGGCGCTCGCGCGCCTC
This sequence comes from Deltaproteobacteria bacterium, assembly GCA_014191855.1. Classification (GTDB taxonomy): domain Bacteria; phylum Myxococcota_A; class UBA796; order UBA796; family SXON01; genus SXON01. The sequence goes on along the minus strand of BJHF01000041.1, from coordinate 30,817 downwards.
GATGGGAGCGAGGTGCGCGCTCGCGTGCTTGGTGGCGGGCTCACCCTCGCGTTGCCCGGCGGCCCCGTTACCCTCGGGCCCGACGAGATCATCGTCGAGGTCGCCCCGTTGGCGGGGTTCCAAGCCAGCGGGAGCGCGGTCGCGGTGGTGGCGCTCTGGAGCGAGCTGAACGAGGATCTGCTCGAAGAGGGCCTCGCACGCGAGATCACGAGCAAGGTGCAGGCGCTTCGAAAGGGGATGGGCGTGGCGTACGGCGAGGTGCTGGCGCTGGAGGTCGTGAACGTGGCGGCCAGCTCTCGGGCGGCTCGCACGCTGGCGCGCTTCGGCGCCCAGATCGCGGCCGATACGCTCTGTCGCTTCGCGCTGGCGCCCGCCGGCGAATCCGCCGTGGTGGAGGTAGACGGCGAGGTCGTGAGCCTGCGTGTCCAGCGCGCCTGAGCTGCCCCCCGAGGTGCTGGATCGGCTGGCGGGCCGCGAGTCCGTTACGCTGCACCTCGGTCTGCTCGGGGCCACCACGCCGGTGTCGGCTGTGGCCGTGCCGCTTCGGGGCATGTTCTATGTGCTTTTTCGGGCGACGCCCGCGGCTGTTCAAGCGATGGAGCGATCGGCGGTGGCGAGCCTCGCGGCCGCGGCCGACGACGAGAGCTGGAGCATCCTGGCGCGGGGCCGCCTGCTCCCGGGCCGGTCGGCGCTGTTGGACGACCGGCGCAACGAGCTCGCACACTGGGTGCCGGACGGCAAACCGGGCGCCTGGATGGCGGCGCGCTTCTACGCGGAGACCCTGGATTATCAAACGACCGGGGAGGGAGGGCGCCGCCGGGCTTCGGGGCCGCTTCCCGGCTTCGCGCCGCTCGCGCGCTGGCGCCTCTACAACGAGATCGCCTATGAGCCCTACCAGGCCTGGTTCCTGATCTCCACGGTGTTGATCGTATTCGGCATCCTCGCGGTGGCGGCGCCGGAGGAGCGCACGATCCCGGTGCTGCTTCCTTCCCTTCTGGCGGGTCCTTCGTTGGTGGTGGCGGGCCGGGTGCTCCTTGCGCCGCTCGATCTCTCCCGGTGGCGCCAGGGGCTCGATGAAGAGTCGAAGCTCGGTCGCCTGGCCGAGGCCTGGGTGTCGCCCCGGGAGCTTCGCGAGGATGGCTGGAAGATCGCCGCAGTGTCGGCGCTGGCGTGGATGTTCCTGCTCGCCTACGCTGGGAGCGTCGTCGTGGGTCTGGTATCCTTGCTCAGCGGCGCCCCCGTTGTGCTCCTGGCGATGGCGGTGCGGCGGCGAGCCAGCGTGCGGCGGGAGGATCGCGAATGAACGTATGCCTGCGGGGTTCCAGCCCGGCCACGATGGTGGCGGGGATCCTGCTGTTGTCGCGAGCAAGGACCTTCGGCCAGCGGATCCGCGTGGATATCCTTGGTGATCCTGGTGATGTCGGCGCGATCCACGGCCCGGCGGTGCTCCATTCGGCCGCGCTCGCCTCCTGCGGAGTTGGGCGGGAGATGGGCAGCGGCGCCCTCGTCGTCGTTCCCGGGCCCGGCACGGCGCCGCTCGCCGTGAGCCTGAGCGCAGACGGGCGCGGCGGCTGGTTCTCGGTAGCCCGGGAGGGGGACGGTGAGCACCCCGCCACACGTCAACTGCTGGCGTTGTTGAAGGACCCCGACCCAGGTCGGCGCCAGCTCGCACGGCAGGTGCGCGCCGGCTTTGAGCTCCTCGGTGTTGCGCTGGAGCCGGCCGTGGTCGATCTGCTGTTCGGGGCGCCGGTCACGCCGCTCACGCGGATGGCGATCGCGCTGCGCGCCGGGCGAACGCTCACGGGCAGCCGAGGCGCTCCGGTGACAGCCGCTCTCGTAGGCGCGTTGGCCGACGACGACGTGGGGCTCGATCCGGCCGGAGCCCTCGGGCGTCTGCACCCCGCAGTACGCGAGCCGCTCGCGACGCTGCGCGCCTACGCGGACGTACTTCGGGAGGGCGGGGCCCCCGAGCTCGCGCTGGCGATCGACGAGCTGCTTGGGCACTTCGGTTTGCTCCCGGTGGGCAGCATTCTGCCGCCGCTTGAGCCGGCTACCGACGCGGTGGCGGTGGGCCTCGGTCGCGCGCTGGGCGCGACCCGCGGGGAGGACCAGGCGCAGATCCCCTTGATGGAAACCTACCGATTCCTCGGCGGCGGCTTCGTGAGTCAGAGCGAATGGGTGGTAGACCTGCCCTCCGATCCGCCGCCGACCGAGCGCCTCGCGCGCTGGCGCTGGTTCTGCACTCAGGTGGCGGAGGCGGCGGCCCGGGCCGATCGCATCTGGCGCGATCTGGTTGATCCGCCGATGTAGGTGTGCGGCGTGGCCCCTTGACACCACTTGGGCAAAAGGGGCATCCTGTTCGCATTGGCGCAAGGAGCCCCCTTTGGCGGGCCTCGATCTGATTCGGCTCAGCAAAACGATTCACTATCTGTTGCGGCACCCGGCCCCCACCGGCTTGGTTCCCGACGGCGAGGGGTGGTTTTGCCTCGTGGACGTTGCGCGCGTGGTCGAGCGCACGATCCGCCGGCCGGTGGCGGTTGACGACGTGGAGGGGGCGACTCGTTGCTTCGTCGGCGGCCGGATCGAGTGCGAGGAGGGCCGCATCCGCGTGGGGAGCGCCGGCCAGTCGGAGCGATACGCCGGCCCAGACCTGCTCTTTCACGCCGCGCCACGGGGGAGGCTCATCCTTTACGAACGCGACGGTCGCCTCTGGGCGCCCAACGAGGCTGGCGTTCACCTGTCGCGGCAGGAGGCGCTCGCATGGCGGGTGGCGCACCGCACCTTCGTCGATCCCATCGTGCTGATCATCGATGCGGCGCGGGCGAGACGCGATGGCGTCACGTTCCAGCGCGCCCGAGCGGGTCTCTACCTCTCCTCCGCGATCCCCATCCGCCACGTGCTGAACCTGCGGGAGGGGTATGCCGAGCAGGCGAGCGCCGGCGGTTTTGTGGTGGACTGGTTTACGGGTGAGCCGCGCATCGGCTTGATCAAGGTGGCGCGTCGGCACGGGATGACGTGGGAAGTCGCCAAGGGAAAGCTTGAGTATGGTGAGCCACCAGCGGTCGCCGCCGTGCGCGAGATCCGCGAGGAGATGGGCGTGGACGTACCGGTGCGCGAGGTTCGCAGTCTGGGCTCCGTGCGCTACGGGTTCTACACGCGGGAGGGCACGCCGCGCCTCAAGACGATCTATTTGTTCCTGATCGAGCTCGGCGAGCGCTTCGAGGACTTTCGACCGTTGCAGGAGGAGGGAATCGAGGAGGTGCGATGGTTCAGCCTGCTGGAGGCGCTCACCGTCCTCTCGCATCCGAGCCTCCGCACCATCCTGGGCCGCCTCCTCGCAGCCCTGGACGACCGGGCCACCGAGCTGGGGTTGCCACCCACCAACCTGCGCGTGGTGGGGGAGGAATGAAGCCAAGGCCGAAGCTGGAGTTCTTCTTCGATTTTTCCAGCCCGTTCGCCTACCTGGCGTCCACCCAGGTTGGCGCGCTGGCGCGACGTACCGGCGCGGACCTTGTGCTTCGCCCCCTGCTCCTCGGCGGGCTGTTTCGGGACATCGGCCAGGTAGATGTGCCGATCGCCGGGATGTCCGAGGCGAAGCGCCAGTATGTCCTTCGGGATCTACAGCGCTGGGCGCGCTGGTGGGGCGTGCCGCTGGCCTGGCCCGCCGCCTTTCCGCTGCGAACGGTGCTCCCGCTGAGGGTGTTCCTCCAGAGCCCGACGCCCGAGCGGATGGGCCGGATCTTCGCGAGCGCGTGGGGCCGCGGCGAGGACATCGGTGATCCCGCGGTCCTCTCCGCGCTTGGCGTCTCCAGCGTCGAGTTGGCGTCGGCCGGCACCCAACGGGAAGCGCTGGTGTTGGCGACCAACACCGCGCGGGACTGCGGCGTTTTTGGAGTTCCGGCCTTTCGGATTGACGAAACCGCGCTCATCTGGGGTCAGGATCGCCTGGATGTCGTGGAGCGGGCCTGCCGCGGCGAGCGGATCGAGTAGCGACGGGCTCAGGGCGCGGGAGCCAGCTCCAGCACCAGGTCTGTCGCGCCGGCGGCTACCGGCGCGCTGATCGCCACCGGATCGGCCGGATCCTTCGTCATCACGTTTCCGTCCCCATCCAGGCGGGCGCTGAGCTGCACTTTGCCGGTCGGGAGGGTGCCGCCCATCGGCGAGTCGCTCGCGCTGATCGCGAATTTCACGGGGAATTGGGCAGGGAGCTTCTTGACTCGCAGCGGCGGGCCGGAGGTGACCCCTTCCGCTCGAACGTAGATGAACAGCGTGCCGGAGCCGGTGAGCCCGGACGCGAGGCGGACCTCTCCGGTGAACTCGGCGTCGCCGGCGGGCGCGACCGGTGGGGCGGGCTCGCCGGCGCCACCTGGCGGGGCATCTGCCGAACCTGAGGCGCGCTGGGCCTCCGCGCGCGCGATCAGGCCGTCGACGCCGGCGATAAGCTGGTTGAACATCGGCGCCTGGTCGGGATCCGCCTCTTTTGCCTTGGTCCAGGCGTCGATCGCCTCCTGGCGCTGCCCGGACTCGGCGTAGAGCGCACCGCGGTACCCGAGCGCCTCCGCCTGGTTCGGACTGGTGCTCAGCACGCGATCGAGCAGCTTCGCGGCCATCACCTGATCGCCGATCTGCAAAAGCACGACCGCCTGGTGCACGCGGGCCTCGGCGTTGTCGGCGTCGAGCGCCACCACGGCCTCCGCCTCCTTCCACGCCACCATCACCTGGTCAGCCGCGATCAGCGCATGGCCGTACCGGTTCTTCGCCTCGAGATCCGGCGGCTCAACCGCCGCTTTGGCCTTCAGTTCGTCCAGCGCCGCCTGCATTTCTGGAGGGAGCGCCGGTGCCGCCGGGCCGGCGTCGGCCTGACCGCCCCCCATGCCGCCGCCGCCGCCCGCGCCGGTGATGCTCTGGCCCTCGACTCGGGCTGCGGCGTTGGAGTCCAACGCTTCGCGGAGCAGCAGCACCGCCGCCGCCGCGCCGAGACCCCACAACGCCGACGAAAGGCGCGGGTGCCGGGTCGACCACGATTCCGGCTTTGTGCCGGTTTTAGCCGCGTGATCACCCTCCCCGGCGGCTGGGTCGGGGCGGGCGGCGGGCGGCGCCACCTTGTCGAGCGCGCGCAGCACGTCGGCCGCGGCGGCGAGCAGCCGGGCGCGCTCAGCGGCGTACAAATCGCCGTCGAGCTTGTCGCGAGTGTCGTCCAGCTCGCGAAGCTGATCGTAGAGCGCGTCGCGGCGCGCGATGAGGTCGGCGCGGGCCGTGTCCTGCGCGCTGCCGCTTTTGCCACGCGCAGAACCGAAAACCATCGCGGTGCCGATGATGAGCCCGAGGGCGAGCGCCCCGAGGGCGAGCGGCCAGGTGAGCAGGTTCACGAGTCGATCTCCGATTGGACCTGGTTCACATACGCGTCGTGATCGGCGCCGGGCGGAGGGGCGGGGGGCGCCGGCGCCGGCGTGGCCGATTGCCGCCGGAACCGCGAGAAGGTGAGCGCGAGGCCGCCGAGCAGCAAGCCCGCCGGCGCGAGCCACAGCGTGAGGTTCAGGCCCTTCTTATGGGGTTCGAGGAGAATGAACTCGCCGTACGCCGCCTCGAAGAAGTCCAGCACTTGCCGCTCCGAGTAGCCCACCGCGACCATCTTCTTCACCTCGAGCTTCATCGCCCGTGCGCCCTCCGCGGGGCTCTCGGCCACGCTCATGCCCTGGCAGGTCGGGCACCGCAGCTTGCTCGCCGTTGCGTGCGTACGGGTGTCAAGCTCGCTCTCGCTCACCGGGCTGCCCTCCGGCGGCCCCACGATCTCCGAGGGGTTCAGGCCCGGCGCTGTCTCGGACATCGGCAGATCCTGCGGCACCGTCGGGTTGCCCGCGGTCGCGACGCCAACACAGAAGAGGAGCGGGATCACAGCACCTCCTCCAGGTCCGGGATGAACTCGCCCGGGTTGATCGCGCCGAAGTATTTCTTGCGGATCACGCCCGTTTTATCCACCAGGTAGGTCTCCGGCAGGCGGCCTACCCCGTAGGCCACGGCGGCGGTGCTCCCGACGTCGATGAGCGCCGGGAACGCCTGCCCGCCGGCGGCGCGCAGCCATGCCCGGAGCTTCGGCTCGGTGTCGAGGTAGGCGATGCCGAGGAATTGCACCCGACCTTCGTAGGTTCGCGCGAGGCTCAGCAGCGTGGGATGTTCGATGCGGCAGGTATCGCACCACGTCGCCCAGAAGTTCACCACCACTGGCTTCCCAAGGTAGTCGGTGAGCTTCACCGTAGCGCCATCGCCATCGAGCACCGGCAGTTCGAAGCGCGGCGCTGGCTTGTCGATGAGCGGACAGGGGATGTAGCTGGGATCCTTGCCGAAGCCCGAGGCCAGCACCCAAACCAGGGGGAACACCAGCAACAGACCGCCGAGGAGCACGCGCCAGTTCATGGCTAAGCCGCCGCTTGGGGAACGGGTTGAGGGCCGGCCGCAGCCTTGCGTGGCGGCCAGAGCGCGAGGATGGTGCCGAGCACCATCACGCCTCCACCGAGCCAGATCCAGTACACCATCGGCGTGATGTAGATGTGGATACCGACCCCCGAGTCATCGGGCGCGACGCTGAGCAAGGAAACGTAGACGTCGCGAGTGGGGAGCGATTTCACATCTGGCGAGCCGATGGCGTTCATCGCCGTCGAGTACTCGTTCATCGCCGGCCGCAAGGTGAACGGGCCGCCGGGACCAGTCACGTTCACGATGGCTTCGTTGCGCTTGCGGTGCGACTCGACGACATGGCCGATCGACTCGAACTGGAACGTGTACTCACCAAATGTGGCGGATTCGCCCGTCTTGAGCTTGAATTCTTTGTCCACGCGCCAGGCGTGCGACACAGCGATGGACACGATGATGAGGATCGTTCCGAGGTGCACGACATAGCCGCCGTAGCGCCGGCGATTCCGGACGAAGGCTTGTACGAACGCTTTGCCGAGGGGCTCGCCCTGCTCACGCATCCGGGTTCGAACAGGGTTTACGAGCTCCCGCAGCGTAACGACGGTGGCGAGGGCCGCCGTGCCGAAGGTCAACAGCGGCCAGATGCTCCTCACGCCGAGAAGCCAGGAGACGGCCAGGGTGATCGCCGCGACAGCGAAGGGCATCCCGAGCGCCTGGATCACCTTCTCGCGGCTGGAAACGCCCCAAGGCAGCGCCGGGCCCACGCCCATCAGGAACAACAGCGACACACCGACGGGAATCGCGACCTGGTTGAAGTAGGGTTCGCCAACCGAGAGGCGAACGTCCTTCACCGCCTCCATGATGAGCGGGAAGGTTGTGCCGAGGAGAATGGTGAACGTGAGCCCGACGAGCAGGAGATTGTTCACCATGAACCCAGCTTCGCGCGAAACGGGCTCGGTGGGCGCGCCGACGCCTGCCAGCGAGTCGATCCGGGCCGCCAGCAAAACCACACACGCGACGAGCGTGATGGCGAGGAAGCCAAGAAACACCGGGCCGATCGGCGATTGCGTGAAGCTGTGCACGCTGTTGAACACGCCCGAGCGCGTCATGAACGTGCCCAGGAGCGTGAGCAGGAAGGTGACGAGCACCAGTACCACCGTCCAGCCCTTCATCGTGTCGCGCCGGCTCGGCAACATCGCGGCGTGCAGCGCCGAGGTTGCGGTGAGCCAGGGCAAGAAAGAGGCGTTCTCCACGGGATCCCACGCCCAGTAGCCACCCCAGCCCAGCACATCGTAGGCCCACCAGCCGCCGAGGATGATCCCGACGGTGAGAAAGCCCCAGGGAACCAGCAGCGCCTTGCGAAGAGCCTGTGTCCACGCCGGGCCGAGTTGGCCCGCGCAGAGCGCGCCAATCGCCATGCCGAACGGCACGGTCATCCCCACATACCCCAGGTACAACATGGGCGGATGAACGATCATCAGCATGTGGTTCTGGAGCAGCGGGTTGGGGCCGGGCCCGTCGAGCGGCACCGGGTTTGGGGCCGGCGTGAACGGGTTGGCGGGCCCCACAATCAGGAACGCGAAGAACGCCGAGACAAGCATCATCGTGCCGAGCGACCACGGCGTGGTCTCGGGGTGCCGGTCGCGGCTCCATTCCGTGAATACACCGATGAACCCCGCCAATACCAGGCCCCACAGCAGGATCGAGCCCTCCAGGGAGGACCACAAGCTCACGATGGTGATGTACGTCGGCGAGGACAGGCTCCCGACCTTGGCGACGTAGGCGACGCTGAAGTCGTGGGTGAGCAGGGCGTACCACATCGTCGTAACAGCAGCGATCATGGCAACGCTGAAGCCGCGCGACAAACGCTGGGTATGGCGCAATAGCGCGTGCGATCCGGTCGCGCCGCTCGCGAAGCCCGTCACCGTGCCGGCGGCAGCGCAGGCGAGGGCCAGCAGGACGAACAGCTCCCCAAGGCGTCCGACCACGTCTACTCCTTCGCCGCTTTGATCATCTTCGTGACGTCTTCGCCCGCCTTCGGCGGCGTGTAGATCTCGTCATGCTTCACCAGCAGGCGCTTGCTGGCGAACACGCCGTCTGCGCCCAGGGAGCCTTCCACCACCACCCCGATGCCCTCGCGAAACATCTGCGGTGGGATGGCTTCGGTTCGAACGAGGACAGAGGCCTTCTTTTCTGCATCCTGCACGCGGAACACGGTCGACATCCCTTCCGACCGAACGCTGCCCGCCTCCACGAGGCCGCCGAGCCGTACGTCGGCGCCGAGCGCCTTCGGACCGGCGGCCTGGAGCTCCGCGGGGGACCAGTAATAGACGAGGTTGTCTCCGACGCTCCCGAGCCCCAGGAACCCGAGGACGAGCACGACGGCAACGACGACGAGGATCGCCGGTAGTTTCTTCTTCATGTCAGCTCCCAAGCTCGTTGCGCCGCATCCAGAGAGAGGCCGCGTAGGCCACAAAGACGAGGATAGTGATTCCGTACACGGCCTGCACGTAGCCCCAACCGTCGGTAACGACGCCCATCATTCGGCCATCTCCTTCGCCCGTTCCCCGGCGGCGATCCCGTAGCGTACGGTCACCATCCACGTGCAGAGGATGCTGACGACGAACGTGTTGAACAACAGCACCTGGAGCATCTCGGGGGCCATGGTGCCCCAGGGGGTCTGCGTCTGGTGCAGGGAACGCATCCACTTCACGCACAGGTAAACAAAGGGGACGTTGATCCATCCGATCACGCTGGCGGTAGCGCTCCAGGTCGCGCGCTTCACCGGCTCATCCACGAACGCTCGCAGCGCCAGGATCCCGACGAAGGTGAGCACCATCACCGCCACCGAGGTGAGCCGGGGATCCCACGCCCACCAGGTGTTCCACGTCGGCTTCGCCCAGATGCTGCCTTGCACCGTGAGCAGGATGCCCATAACGACGCCTACCTCCATCGCGGCTTCTTGCAGGTAGTCCCAGCGCCATTCGCGCTTGGTAAGCCAGAGAATCGAGGAGACGAACGCAACGGTGAGCAGGATCATCGCCACCCAGGCCACCGGCACGTGCACATACAGGATGCGGGCGAGGTCGCCCATCTTCGTGTCTCCCGGGGCGTACACCAGCCCGCCCCAGATGCCCAAGGCCGCGCCAGCGATCCCGACAGCCCCCACAACGGTGTTCCAATTCTTCACCGGATCAGTCCTCCACCACGCGGTCGAACAACAACCCACCCAGCGACCAGTGAACGACGCAGAACGCCGCCACGACCGTGAGCCACGCGCCGAATTGACCCATGGCATCGCCGCCAATGCAGAGCTGCGTCGCTTGCACGGAGGCGATGACGCAGGGCACGACGAGCGGGAACAAGAGCAGCGGAAGCAGCACGTCCCGGCTGCGGGCACGCGCCGCCAGCGCAGCGTGCATGGTGCCAGGCGCGGCGATGGCGGCGGCGCCCAGGAATATGGAGGCGCCGAGCTTCAGCACGCTCTCCTTCGGCGCCGCGTCGAAGAGCACGACGGTGAACGGCACCATCACGAGGCCCACGATCACGAGCACAACCAGGTTTCCGATGGCTTTTCCGTAGAATAGGGCCGCCGGGCGCACCGGGAGCAGGAGCAGCATCTCGATGGCGTTGTGCTCCGTCTCCACCCGAAAGCTCTCGCCGAGCGCGAGGGTGCTCGCTAAAAGCAGCCCAAGCCACAGATAGCCCGCCGCGTTTCGCCGAAGGGCATCTTCGTCGAGGCCGCCGGCGAAGGAGAACAACAACAGGGTGGCGAGGGCGAACGTGCCGGTGGCGACCATACGGGAGCGGGCGCGCCACAGGTGAACCAGCTCCTTGCGGGTGACCGCGGCGCATTCGGCCAAGATCGAGTTCACGAAACCGCCTCGGGCGCGGCGACGCGGCCTTCGTGAAGGCGCACCGCCATGTCCGAGAAGGCGGCCACGCGCGCCACCTGATGGGTCGACACCAGCACCGTACTGCCGGCCGCCTTGAGCTCGGCGAACAGCCCGTCTACGAAGTCGTGCCCCGCCGGGTCGAGCGCTGCGTACGGCTCATCGAACATCGCGACCTTCGGCGCCTTCAGGAGCACCCGCGCGAAGGCGAGGCGCTTTCGCATGCCGGCCGAGTAGCCGCGAACGGCGTCGCGCCCCCGATTCCCGAGGCCGACGCGGGCAAGGGTGGCGTCCACGTCTCCCTTGCCGCTGCCCAGGCGCACCGCGAGGTCGAGGTTGTCCCAGCCGCTCAGCTCGTCGTAGTGCCCGTCCGCGTGCGAGAGCAGCGCAACGTCGGCCCGGGCTTCGATGGCGGGTTTTCCGAAGATCGACACCGAACCGGTCGTGGCGGAGAGCGCCGAGGCGAGCACCCGGAGCAGCGTCGTTTTGCCGGACCCGTTCGCTCCATGGAGAAGCACCGTCGCACCCTCCGGAATTGTCAACTCAATCCCCCGAAGCGCCCACCGCCCCACGAATCGTCTCCCGACGTCGATGGCGAGGATCGCAGGCCCGTTCATAGCGGCGTGGATAACCCCGTGCCCCCCCCGGGCAACGGCCTTGTGTCAAAGGACTGAGAGCGGCGTGTCGCCGCGTCGGTCATACGTCGTACGCTCAGCCGAGCGCAGCCCAGGCGGTGCTCGCGGCGCCGAGCACGAAGATGGCAAGCATCACTCCGGCGCAGCCGAAGCAGCCACTTTTCGCGGGTAGTCCTGCCTTTTCGTCGGATTGCCGGGTGTATTTGATGGGGGCGTTCTGCAACGAGGAGGCGGGCTCCGCGGCAGCGAGGCTGTAGTCCTCTCGCTGCGCGCTCGCTTCGCGGTTCTTGGCCTCGGCCTCGCGCCTCGACGTCTCCTCGCGCACGAGCGCCTCCGCCTGGGCGGCCGCCGCTGCCCGGTCGTGTTCCGCCTTCGCTGCCTGCTCCGCGGCCGCTTTTGCGACGCCCTCCGCGACACACACCTCGGCCACGAGCGCCGTACCGAAGTACCGGTAGACCGACAGGGCGTCGGCCGCTGTGGCCGCAGCGCCGCTGATCGCGTCCGCGCCGCCGAGAACGCCCGGCAGCTTCTCCTTCGCCCACCCGTTCAGCGGACCCGCGGCCTGCACGCCCTGCGCCGCGAGCCCCTTCACCGTACCCAGGATGGCGGCGAGGGCCGTCGTGCTCGCCGCAGCGTCCGGCCCGCCCATCGCCGCGAGCTGAGCGGCCGCGTCGGGCGTGTAGCGGTCGATCACCCCGGTAACGAGGCCCACCCCGCCTTCCGCCACGTTGTCGGCGAACGGCAAAACCAGATCGGCCGCAACGTACCAGGCGAGGATCGCGCGACCAGCTTTGCTCGAAGCCAACTTGGCAGCGTCACCCTCGTACAACGACCATGCCGCCCAGGCGATGCCCAGCACCTTGAGCGCGGCGTCCACGCCCTGCTGCGGGTCCACCTCCCACGCGCCATCTTCCTTGCGGTACGCCTTCACCGCGCCGCGCAGGCCGGAGAAGATTGCGATGCCGGCGTCGGCTTTGTCGAGCAACCCAAACACCTGGAGCGCGCGCGTCGCGCCCTCACGTTTCGCCGCCTCCTCCGCCAACTCTGCGGCCCGGGCCGAGCCCGCCTGCTCCAGAAGGCTCCCCGGGTGAGTCCACGCCGGCGCAAACGGCAGCACCGAGAAGAGGCCGGACGGGATGCGAACGCAGAGGTCGCCCGCGCTGAACTCGGCGATGGCCGTCGTGAGCACGGCGCTCATCGGTCCTCACCCGGCTTCTTCTCGATCTTGCCTTCGCGCTCCATCTCTTCGTAGAGGTTGCGCTTCGGCTCGCTGAACTTGTTCGGGGCGTCCGACGACGTGTCTCCCAACGTCGACACGATCTTTTCGCCGTAGCGGCTCATGACCTTGTTCTTCAACCCGCGGATCAGATCCCGTCCGATGCCCATCCTTCGCTCCCCGGCTCGGAGTGACTGTAGTTTCGCGGGGCCTCTCCGGCAACGGTGCGACCCGAATCGCGGGGCATGCGATACACTGGCGCGGCGTCATGCCCCCCGACTCTCAGGCTCACCCTCCGCGCTTTCGTTTGTGGCTGCGACGGCAGAATGTCGCCGAGGGTCCGTTCGCGCTTCGCTTCGAGGTGATGGAGGGCAAGGGCATCTTGCGGGTGGCGCGGCCGGGGGTGCTCATCGATTCTCCAGCGCGCCCGGTGGGCCTTGAGGAGCGGCTCACGACCCAACAGCTTCGGAGCACGCGCTTCATCCTGGTGTGGGATGGCGGGCGGGCCCGGCAGGGGCACTTGCTGAACCGGTTGGACGAGGCCCAGCTCGACCGGGTGGAGCTGGATCGTTGGCACGAGATGGAGATCGTGGTGGACGGTGGATTCCGCTACGCGGTGCTGCAGCTCGCCCCGGCCGCCGTCGAGGCCAAACCGCAAAAAGCCAAGTCGCGCCGCCCCTCGTTGAGCGAGCTGCGCCAGGCCCTCGACAGCATTACCGTCCATCGCGAGGAGGTGGAGGACGTGGACTCGGCGCTCGCCTCGCTCACGGGGCCAGTGCCGCCGCCGCGCCCACCGGCGCCCGCTTCGCCGGCTCCGCGGTCGCTCGCGGAGGCCGCCCAGGTGCCGCTTCCGGCTCCAGGGGCGCGTCCGCCGGCACCTGAGGCGCCGCGCCCGCCGCTCGCGCCGGCACCACCGCGGCCGAGGGAGCCGCTGGTGGCCTCGGGCCACGAGGTCAGCCTGCGGCGTTCGCGCCCGCTCGACCTTGAGAACAGCCGGACGGTCAGCGCGGGCGAGGACGACGAGGGCCACGAGGATATGTTGGCCTTGGGGGAGGCGGATGGCGAGGCGGACGACGCCGAGGCCTTGTCCCTCGGTGAGGCCGACGAGTCGATGGACGAGTCCGCGGAAACGTTGATGCTCGGCGGCGACGAGCCCATGCGGGAAGCCCTCCTCGATCCGCCTTCCACCAGCAGCGTGCCTGCCCCGGCCCTCGCGCTCGGCGCGGCGGCCTTCTATGCGTCGTTCACCGATGATGCCGAAGAAGCCGTGTTCTCGGTGGATCTGCCTTCCCACCGCGTGTCCACCGAGCACGTGACCATCCGAAAGGGGGAAGACGATGACGCGGTGGTGTTCGCCCGCGAGGAGCTACCGCCGATTCGTGGCCTCGCGGCGCCCAAACGGGCTCGCGCTGCGCGCCCGCCCGACGACGCAATCCTTGAGCTTCCAGGCGATCTTCCCGCCGTGGCTCCTCCCCCGGACATTCCAGCGCCCCCCAAGCTCCCCGAGCGCCCGCCGCGGGCGTCGCCGACCGATGCATGGAAAGGCGCCACGACGATCGCGCCCGAGCAGGATGGAGACTCCGGGGTCGTTCACCGCAGCAGCACGACGCTGGTTCGCCACATGCGCCGCCGAGTAGAGGAGCAGCGCGCCCGGATCGTCGAGCTGGAGCTGCGTGTGCTTGAGCTCGAAACGGCGTTGGCGGCACGTCCGTTGCGGGGATAGCGCCCCGGCCATGGCCGGTCGTCGCGCGGATCGTATTGCGAATCGAGTTCAGGAAGAGATCACCCGTTTGTTGCGGGAGGGTGTCCCCGATGAACGTGTGGGAAACGTGAGCGTCATCGGCGTCACGGTGAACGATGATCTCACGTGCGCCACGATCCGCTGGTTGCCCTTCGGCGGCATCGGCGATCGTGTCGCCATCGCCGAGGGTCTGAAGACCGTGGCGCCGTACCTCCGCGGTCCCGTCGGTCGATCGCTCGGAATCCGGCATTCGCCGGAGCTGCGGTTCGAGCTCGATCGCAACGTCGAATACGCCGCGCGGATGGACGACCTGTTCGCGAGCCTCCCGAAGCCGGTTGAGGACGACTCGTGATCATGGATGGTTTTCTGGTGGTCGACAAACCACCGGGCGTCACCTCTCACGACGTCGTGGCCATCGTTCGCGCGGTCACCGGGCTCAAAAAGGTCGGGCACACCGGCACGCTCGACCCGTTCGCCACCGGCGTTCTGCCGTTGGCGCTCGGCGGCGCCACCCGGCTGATCTCGTATCTGGACGAGAGCGTAAAGGTGTACGACGCCGGCATTCAGCTCGGCTCGCAAACCGACACCGGTGATCCCACCGGCCAGGTGGTGCGTGAGGCCCCAGTACCGGCGTTCAAGCTGAAGGAGCTGGAGGCGGTGCTCGCCAGCTTCGTAGGCGAGCGGCAGCAGGTGCCCCCCAAGTACTCCGCGGTGAAGGTGCAAGGCCGGCCGCTGTACGCCTATGCGCGGGCGGGGGAGGAGGTGGAGGCGAAGTCGCGGCCGATCCGCATCCACGGCATGGAGTTGGTCGAGTTCACGCCCGAGCGGGTGCGCGTTCGCATCCGGTGCTCGCGTGGCACGTACGCCCGGGTGATCGCGGAGGAGGTGGGGGAGGCGCTGGGCACCGTGGCCCACCTGGCGGAGCTGCGGCGGGATGCGAGCGGCGCGTTTACGCTGGAGCACGCGGTGTCGCTTTCGCGGCTCGCGACCATCGTGGCCGGCTCGCCGGAGTGGGTGAACGTGCTGCGGCCTACGCGTCGCGAGGATCGGGTCCAGTGGCGAGACCGCGCCTCGATCCTCGGGGGTCTACAACCCTTTCTCCTCACGGCGGGCGCAGTGCTCGGCCACCTGCCGACGATGTCGTTGTCGCCGATCGAGGCCCGGCGCTTCGTGCAAACGGGCGTGCCCCCGGCGCGCGCGCGCGGGAAGTCGCAGTCGCTCTGGCTCCTCGAAGGCAGCGAGGTCGTGGGTGTCGTGCCGCCCGGCGCGCAAAAGGCGGTGGTGTTGGCCCGCGAGGCGGGCGGGCAGGCTTGACGAAGCAGGGCCCTTCGGATAGACGGCGCTGCTTTCCGAGAACCCTATGCTGACCGTCTCCGCCCTCGAGCAGGAACTCCTCAACGGCCGCACCTTCGGCGCCCACGTGGGCGACGATGTGCGAGTCCACGTCAAGATCACCGACGGGGAAAAGAGCCGTATCCAGGTGTTTGAAGGCTGCATCATCGCCATCAAGCAGGGTGGGCCGCGCACCACCATCACCGTTCGCAAGAACAGCTTCGGCGTTGGCGTCGAGCGTGTGTTCCCGGTCTTCGCCCCCTCGGTCGAGAAGATCGAGGTGAAGACGCGCCACACCGTTCGCCGCGCGAAGCTCTACTACCTGCGCCAGCGCTCGGGCAAGAGCGCCCGCCTGAAGGAAGGCGCGTTCCATCAGTCCTGATGCGGACGAGCGCCGCGCGCGATTGCTGCGTGGCGCCGCTGCAGAGGCTCGCGTCGTGGCCGAGCTTCAAACGCTCGGATGGTCGTTGCACGCCACGAACTGGCGCGGTGGCGGCGGCGAGCTGGATGCGGTTGTTGAGCGCGCTGGGCGGCTGCGTTTCGTCGAGGTGAAGCTCCGGGAGCGGGACGACCCGCTGGCCGACGAAGCGGTCACCGCCAGCAAACGCACCCGGCTACGGCGCGCGGCGCGGCTCTGGCTCACCGCGCGTGGCGAGCCCGAGCGCGAGGTGTGCTTCATGGTCGCGCTCGTGGATCACCAAGGGGTGATCGACTGGATCGACGACGCGTTCGACGGGTGAGAGCGCAGCGAGCGCTTCAGCGCACCCGGATCTGCAGCTGCGTCCCCGCCACGATGTGCACCGTGTCTCCGCCCGTGTACACCGGGTACGGGCTCTCGATGCGCTGCGGCAGGTGGTACCGCGCATCGCCGAAGAGGCTGAGCGACAGGTACTTCATGAAGCGGAGGTCGAGCCCGATGCCCCCGCCGAGCTCCAAGCTCTCGGCGCGCTGAGAGAGCCCCGCTTCGGGGAGGAGCACGGCGGGGAGCTCGGTTCCGGTGGGAACATCCTGGTAGCTCTCCCAGGCGGTGCTCACATGCAGATCGAACGCCGAGCGAGATCCGCTGGAATCGTTCTGGCCAAGCACGAACTCGGCGCCAATCGCCGCATCCACCTTGTTCGCGGGGTCGATCTCGCAGTTCAGCCACAAGGGCGTGCCATCGTCCGCCAGGATGTCGATGGTGGTGGGCAGGTTGTCTTCGTACGCGAGCCGGATGTAGGGCTCGGTTTTCCCTTCCGTCATCGAAGCAGTGGAGGAAACGCGCAGGCCGACGCCGCCGGCCCCCGCGCCCCGCGTGCCGATCCCCCCGGTGGTGGAGGGCTCCGCGATCTCAAACCAGCTCGCGTCGCTGGGGGTACGAACCGCGCCTTCAAGCAGCCACGTTACCCGGTTGCGCCGCCCGGTGAAGGACTGCGAGAAGGGCGTGCCCTTGGCGCCGCTCCACACCCCCTGCAGCCCGTTCCCGCGCGACAGGGTTGCATCTTCGGCCGTGGCCGTGCCCAGGTAGCTCCCCGTTTCGGACCCCGGGTCGTACACCATCTTCGACCACTCCGACACCTCGACCGACTGGTAGATCGTGTGGGGAATGTCGACGTAGACGGCGGCGCCGGGGGCAACGCCAAAAGCGGCGCCGTAGTGCATGACGTGGGCGTTGATGTCGCGTTTGCCGACCTCAGCATCGTCGATCGGCAGGGCGCCGTGCTGGTTGAGGGAGCCCTGGAGCCGATCGAACGTGTAGGAGACGGTGACGTCGCCGCGGAGGAACGGGGGCAGGTCCGTAACAGTGGCCGCCTGGGCGACGGCGAGGGCGAGGAGCATGTTTCCGCGGAACTCCGGACGGGCAGGGTACGCCGGGGGCGTGGCTCCGTCAACGGCGGCGCGTCGTGCTTGATGCGGGTACACTGGCGCCACTCCGGCGTGATGCATGATCCTCCTCCTCCCCTTGGCGTTTGCGGCGACTCCGATTGAAGACGACTTCGAGGATGGTGCCATGCCACCTTGGCGCGTGGAGAACGGCGACTGGCGCGAGGCGGAGGGCGCGCTGAGCGGCTCACAAACGGCGGCCGGCCCTGGCACGCTGACGGTGGCGAACCACAAAACCCTCTCCGAAACCGTGAGCTTCGTGATGCACACCACCGGGGAGGGGATCGGCGGCGTGGTGTGGGCGTTCAGCTCGGATGGGGAATGGTGCGCGATCTACGCGGGGCACGGCGATGTTTGGATCGGCAGCGATGTGAGCGGCGAGGTGCAGGTGGTCGACGGCGAAGATTCGGGCACCGATCCGGAGCTCTCCTTCGTGGTGGATCGCACGACCACGCGGGTGTGGATCGATGGCGTTGAGGCGTACAACGCGCCGACGGATTGCCTGGCGAACGGCGTGGATGGGGACATTGGCGTGACGGTGATCGCGGGCACGGGAGATGTGAACATCCTGGACTTCGCCTTCGAGGAGGGGGGGCTCGACGCGGACAACGACGGATGGTCGGACGACGAAGACTGCGCACCGGACGACCCGGAGATCAGCCCTGGCGCGGACGAAGTGTTCTACGACGGGGTGGACCAGGATTGCTCTGGGGATGGCGACTTCGATGCGGACGGCGATGGCGTACTGGTGGACGACGACTGCGACGATCGCGACGCCTCGGTGCACCCGGGCGCGGAAGATATCTGGTACGACGGGGAAGACTCCGACTGCGCCGGCAATGACGACTTCGACGCGGACGGAGACACCCACCAGGTGGAGGGCGCTGGCGGAGACGACTGCGACGATGGGGACGCGACCACCTACCCGGGCGCCCTCACCGACGAATGCGACAGCCTGGACCACGATTGCGACGGGTTCATCCCGGCCCCCGGCGCCTGTGAGGAAGCGGCTGGGGACTCGGGGGACACGGCCGACTCCGCGAACGGCAACGGCGACGGGGGGGGCGATGCGGACTGCGGGTGCGACAGCGGTTCGGCTGGTGGCGTGGGGCTCGCACTCATGGGCCTCGCGCTCGTCGTGCGGCGCCGGCGGTGAGGTCGGCGAGTCCGCCGGCCGATGTGGGCCCGTGGCTCGACGCGCTTCGGCGGATGGTGCCCGACCCCAAGTGTGAGCTCGACTTTCGCAACCCATTCGAGCTGCTCATCGCAACGCAGCTCTCCGCGCAGTCCACAGATGTGATGGTCAACAAGGTGACCCCGGAGCTTTTTCGGCGCTGGCCCGACGCAGCTTCGTTGGCAGCGGCCGACCCAGCAGAGGTGGAAGCGGTGCTCCGGCCCACCGGCTTCTTCCGGCAGAAGGCGAAGAACGCGATCGCGACGGCGAAGCTGCTCGTCGCGCAGCACGGCGGGGAGGTGCCGCCCGTTCTGGAGGAGATCGTCAAGTTCCCGGGTGCCGCCCGCAAAACCGCGAACGTTGTGCTCGGCACGGCGTTCGGCATCTCCAGCGGGGTGACGGTGGACACCCATGTGTTTCGCGTCACGACGCGCTGGGGATGGCACCGGGAGAAGACCCCCGAGAAGGTCGAGGCGGTCTTGATGCGTGCGCTTCCCCGCGATGAATGGCCAGCGTTTGGCCATCGGGTCGTGTTGTTCGGCCGCTACCACTGCACGGCGCGCGCCCCCAAATGCGGGGCGTGTCAGCTACGGGCGTTGTGCCCGTGGACGCCAGAGGCGCCTACTCCCACTTGATCTCGGCGAGCGCAGCGGTAAATTCAGCCTCGGTGGTCGGCGTGATCACCTCCACGATCTGCCAGGAGTGCGTGCCGTCGCCGTCGTAAACGTCTTTGTGCGCGGTGGCGACACCGGCGCCGTCGACGCTGTCCTGCGAGGTGACGACCGTGCCGGCGTACGTACCGTCCCGGTAGGTCGAGGTGCTGTGCCAGGCCGTCCACGCCCAGGCCTCGCCCGCGTCGTAGCCCCCCACGACATCCAGCGTGCCATCCGCGGTTACCCACTCCGAGGTGAAGGTGCCGGCGGCGGCGTCAACCTCGTGAACAAGCAGGTAGTGCGTCCACTTCGGGCGGCCTTCCACCCAAACTTCCTCGGTGATCGTAGAGGCGACCGGGTCGAGCGTGCGGATGAAGAGGATCGCCTCAGGCTCGGCCACGTAGCTTCCGTCCGGCGTTTGACCCTGACTCTCGCCGAAGTAGTGGGTGGCCACAGCGCCGGTGTCGGCGGAGTCCCCGGTGTCGGTGGCCGTGTCGGCCGCGCTGTCGGTCGCGGAGTCGGTCGCGGAGTCGGCGGAGTCGATGGCATCGGGAGCGCAGGCGAACAAGGCGACGAAGATCATGGAGGTTCTCGGTTGTTACCGTTACGATTAGCCGGGAATGGTCCGCTGTTCAACGTGAACGGGGGCGCAACGGGTTAGCCGCCGCCCGTGCTCCCAGTCGTCGCCATCGTCGGTCGTCCCAATGTCGGTAAGTCCACCCTGTTCAATCGCCTGCTTGGCGAGAAGAAGGCGCTGGTCCACGACCGCCCCGGGGTCACACGAGATCGGAACTACAGTCCTGCGGCCTGGCTTGAGCATGAGTTCATGCTGGTGGACACCGGCGGTTTTGAGCCGGAGCCCGGGGATGCGCTGTTCGCTTCGATGCGGGCGCAGTCGGAAACGGCGGTGCAAGAAGCCGACGTCGTGATCCTGTTGATGGATGCCCAGTCGGGCATCACGCCGCCAGACGAAGCGACGGCGCAGCTCATCCGCATGTCTGGCAAGCCGGTCATCGTCGCGGTGAACAAGTGCGACGAGCCGATGCACGACGATCTGGCCGGGGAGTTCTGGGCGCTCGGTTTTGACGAGGTGGTGCCCATCTCAGCGGAGCACGGGCGTGGGCTCTGGGAGCTGATGACCGCGGTCATCGCGCGCTTCCCGAAGGAACGCGAGCCCGAGGTGGAGATCGAGGGCGAGATCCGGATCGCGGTGCTCGGGCGCCCCAACGTCGGGAAATCTACGCTGATGAACCGCTTGCTCGGGGAGGACCGGCACGTGGTGCACGACATGCCGGGCACCACGATGGATGCGACGGACTCGGTGATGGAGTACGAGGGCCAGCGCTACCGGCTGGTCGACACGGCGGGGATCCGGCGGCGCGCCCGGGTGGACGACGCGGTGGAGCAGCTCGCGGTCGGGGCGGCGCTCCGCACGATCGAGCGGTGCCACGTCGTGTTCGTGGTCCTCGACGGCGTGGAGGGCCCTACCGAGCAGGACGCCCGCCTCACCGGGCTCGTGGTGGAGCGCGGCCGGGGCCTCGCGATGTTGGTGAACAAGTGGGATGCCGTGCGCGAAACGGAAGACCGAAACGTCGCCGTGCTCGAAGACGAGTTCTCGCGGAAGCTGCCCCACGCCACCTTCGCCCCCGTTCTCTACATTTCCGCCCTCACCGGGAAAGGCTGCACCAAGCTGCTCGATCTCGCGAAGCAGGTGTACGACTCGTTCAACACGCGGATCTCGACCGCGAAGCTCAACGACTTCCTGGCCGTGTGCATCGCCGGGCACAGCCCCCCGCAGCTGCACCACCACCCGATCAAGTACCAGTACATGACGCAAGTGCGGGTGCGCCCTCCCACCTTCTGCATCTTCGTCAACAACCCCGAAGGCGTGGTGGAAGCGTACGACCGGTACCTCAAGAACCGCCTCCGCGAGGAGTACGGCTTCGGGGGCACACCCCTGCGCATCGAGTACCGGCGGCGCCGCCGCATCGGTGAAGCGCGTACCGACGTGATGGGCCAGCCGATCGTGCCCTACGATGGGGAGATCGACGCAGAGCGGATGGACCTGGTTCCCTACGTGGTGGGCGAAGGCGATGACGCGGACGACGACGTGATCGACGACACCGATCTTGACGACACGGATCAGGACGAGGGTGAGCTGGACGACGTGGCGGAATTCGGGGATGAACCTGCCTTCGGCGACGACTCCGCGAGCGATGATCCGGTGGACCCACCCTCCTCCGAGTGACCATCCGCGGCCCACGCGCTACGTGCGCGGCATGATCTGGCTGTTGCTTGCCGCGTGTGGTCCTACGGAAGGCGGTGCAGCCCTCCCCCAGTCCTCGAAGGTGCTCTCCCCGCCTCCCGCCGTCGCCGCCTCCATGCCGGTTCCGCCGAGCGAGGGCGCGCCGCTGCTGCCGCCCTCGTTCATTCCGCCGGCCGACGTGAACGCATCTACCGCATTTGTGTTCCTCGGCGATACCGGGAAGGGAGGCCCCGGCCAGAAGCGTACGGCGGAGGGGGTGAAAGCGTGGTGCAAGGAGCACCGGTGCGATTTTGTAGCCTATCTCGGTGATAATCTATATCCCGAGGGCGCACAGTCGGCCGACGATCCCGTGTTCAAGGAGAAGTTCGAGGCGTTCTGGGAGGGGTTCGACGGTCCGTTCTGGGTGGCTTTGGGAAACCACGACCATTATGGAAAGATCGAAGCCGAATTTGCGTACGCCAAAACATCCAAAAAGTGGAAGCAGCCGGCTGCCTGGTACACGTTCACGCAAGGTGTCGCAGACTTCTATGTGTTCGACACCGGCAAGGAGGAGGCGGGGAGCATCCCGGCGGAGCAGCTCGCCTGGCTCGGCGAACACACGGAGGGGCCGGGCGCGGTGGGCGGGTCCCCGTGGCGCGTTGCGTATGGCCACCACCCGATCCACAGCTCAGGCCTCCATGGAGACGGTCCGGATATGATGCGCGTGGCCGAGCCGGCGCTGGCCAAGGCAGGCGTGGACTTCTGGCTGTGCGGGCACGATCACAACCTCGAGGTGCTCGACGATGGCAAGGCGCCCGTGGAGATCGTGTCGGGTGGCGGCGGGGATCTCCGAAGGGTGAACGCTCCTCAGCCCACGTCGAAATACCTCGCGTCGTCCAACGGATTCGGCTACCTGATCCTTGAGCCCACCCGGGCAACGCTGGCGATGGTGGAGGTAAACGAGGGAGGCGCCTCGACTGTCGCGTACCACCAGGAATGGGCGAAGCCGTAGGCGGTCGATTACCCTGCGGTCAATGCCGTGATCGTGCGTTCGAAGGCGTCGACACCGGAAACGGGGGGCGCGAAGCCGAACGCCGCCCGCGCGGGCGCCAGATCGTACGTGTGGCACGTGGAGAGCTGGCGAGCGACGAAGCGGGTCATGGGCGGTTCCCCCGCGAGCTGGAACCCCCGCCAGATCCACTCGGCGACCGCGCCGGCGCCATACGCAATGCCGACGGGAACGTGGCGGGTCACCGGAGGCAGGCTCAGGCGCTCGAACAGGGCGGAGAGCCAGGTCCACAAAAGGACGGGCTCCGCGTCGTTCACGAAGAACGCGCGGCCCGCACCCCGCGCCGTGTGGTCGGTGAGCGCGAGCGCGGCCTGCAGATGTGCTGCGGCGGCGTTCTCCACGAATGTCAACGACACGGCGTTTCGCCCGTCGCCCACGATTCGGAGCCGCCGCGCCCGGGCCCGCGCGATCAACCGGGGCAACAGGTGCGGATCTCCGGGGCCGTAAACGAGGTGTGGGCGCAGCGCGGTCGTGGCGAGCCCGGGCCCATTCGCGCCGAGCACCAGCCGCTCGGCCTCGGCCTTGGTGCGCGGATAGTCCGCGAGGAAGCTCGTGGGGTACGGCAGGTCGTTGCTTGCGTTCACGTGGTCGCCGCCATCGAACACCACGCTTGGGGAGCTGGTGAAGACCAATCGGCGCACGCCTGCTTCTCGACAAGCTGCGATCACGTTTTCGGTGCCGACCACGTTGGTGCGCTCGAACTCGGCGCGCGGGCCCCACACGCCCGCCTTGGCCGCGACGTGAAACACGACGTCGTGCCCGGCCATCGCGCGCACGAGCCCAGCACGATCCCCGATATCGACGCCGGTTTGTCGCGAGGCCGGGGTGGCATGGTGCCCCGCCATCCGAAGCTGCCGCACGAGCTCCGTGCCGACGAATCCGTGCCCGCCCGTCACGAGCGCGTTCACGCCTGCTTCTCCGCCCACGCTCCGAGCGTGCGGCGATGGATCTTGCTGTTGTGACGCGGGTCAACCGGGAACTTCGGGTGAAACAACACCCGCTTCACCAGGCCGCTCTCCGACACCACCTTCGCCTTCGCGTCATCGGGTGCGCCCTCGATGACCAACCACGGCTCACCCCGCACGCCGACGAGGGCCGTGCGCCCGCAGGTGGGGTTGAATCGGCCCTCCACGCAATCTGGGTACAGCTCGCCTACCGCCTCAGATTTACGCCCACACAACCAGAGGTTTCCGTCCTCGTCTACGTAGCCGAGGTCTCCCATGCGGTGCCAGGACTCGTATTCGTCTACGGGGATCTTGGCGGTTTCGTTGGCGTCCGCTTCGCCCACGTAGAGTTGGGTCACCACCGGGCCAAACACACAGAGCTCTCCGATCTCGCCGGTTGGAAGCCACTCGGCTTCCGTCGCATTCGTGATCGGCGAATTGGAGATCCGCAGCACGCGCACCTCGACACCATGCGCGGGTTTTCCGACACACGTGCCGGCGCCGGCCTGCGAGCGCGCGGCGAAGCGCTCTACGATGTCCTTGCCCCACACCGCGGCCACCGGCAGCGACTCCGTGGCGCCGTAGGGCGTGCCGACGTCCCCATTCGGGAGCAGGCTGCGAAGCTGGGCGATCAGCGTGGGGGGCACGCTGGCCCCAGCGATCATCAGGCGCTCCACGGATGGGAAGGTGAGCCCCTTCGCGGCCGCCCAGGGCCCAAACGTGCGCCAGATCACCGGCGAGCCAAATACGTTCTGCGCGTTGTACTTGGTGATCGCCTCTGCGATCTTCTCAGGCTTCGTCGCGGCCATGTTCCGCGGGTCGAGGTCGGGGATCACGCTGGTGATCCCCAAGGCGGCGTCGAACAACGAGAACGGCGGGAACGCCGCCACGTCCACCTGGCCCGACCGGTAGCCGTAGGTTTCGCGCAGCGCGGTGACCTGCGCGTTGAAATTCCCGTGCGTGTAGAGCACGCCCTTGGCGGGGCCGGTGCTGCCCGAGGTGAACAGGATCGCGGCGGGATCTTCCGGGTTCACCTTCCGTGGGCTGTCCACGCCCGGGCTCCCGATCAGCTCGACGAGGGTAGGGCCGTCGATCCCGAGGCGGAACCCGGCAAAAACGCGCCGATGCAGGTTGTCCCAGACCCAGGGCGTCACGTAGGAGAGGGCGTGGGCTTCTGGCACGCCGATGAGCGCGTTGGGGCGCATGCGCTCAACGCACTTGAGGAAGTTCCCAAGCCCCATCCCCGGGTCGATGAGCACCGGAATCACGCCGGCCTTGAAGCAGGCCCACATGGTGAGGATGAGGTCAATGCCTGGGCGCACCATGATCAACGCCCGATCTCCGGCGCCGATGCTGTGGAGCGCCAGGCCCTTCGCCATCGCGCCGCTTTTCCAGTTCAGGTCGTGGAACGAGATCGACTCGCCGGTAGCGGCCATGATGACCGCGGGCTCGTCCATCCGTGCCCTGGCGGCCAGCTCCAGGTGGTGCGCGACGTTCACGCTGCCTGCTCGCGGATGTGGCCCACGAGCACCTCGCGCGCATCCTCGGCCACGTAGTGCCCGATATCGGCCAGCGGGAAGCGCTGCGCGTTGGGAAAGCGGCGCTCGAACTCCTGGCGGAACCAGGGAGTGAAACACCAGTCTCGCTCCCCCCAGACGAGGCGCATGGGCTTCGCTGCAAGGGCAGGGAGGCCGGCTTCGATCGTCGCGAGCGTATCCCAGCTCGGATGGCTCGCGTTCATCGGGATGTCCAGCACGAAGCGGTGCGTGGCGATGCGATCCGCCCAGGTGCCGTAAGGGGCAAGCAACCCCGCCTTCGCCGTCGGAGACAGCCCCTTTTCCGTGGCCATGAACGTGGCGGCGGCCGCAAAACCGTTGAGCCCCCGAACCGCCAGCTCTCCGATCCCGGGAATCCGACACATCGCGATACGTATCGGGATGTTCGGCGCTCGAAACGCCGCGGTGTTCGTGACCACGAAGTCGCGGAAGCGGTCGGGGTGGCGCGTGGCCACGCCGAAGCCGATCGCGCCGCCCCAGTCGTGCACGACGAGCGTGATGTCGCGAAGGTTGAGCTCCAGCACGAGGCGCTCGAGGTTGTCGATGTGGTCCGCGAGTCGGTAGGGCCACTCCTGTGGCTTGTCCGAGAGGCCGCAGCCGATGTGATCGACGGCGATCGCGCGATGAGTTTCCCGCATCGCGGCCAGGCCCGCGCGCCAGTAGAAGCTCCAGGTCGGGTTGCCGTGCACGAACAGGACCGGGCGCCCGGCGCCCTCGTCGACGTAGTGCATCCGGCCGCCATCGACGCCGAGAAAGCGGCTCTCGAACGGGTATTCGCTCCGCCAGTCCACCGCGCTCATCCGGCTACCAGGTGAGGCTCATCATCGCGACGTTCAGCCCGCTGCCGATCCCCATCAGCGCCACGTGCTCGCCGGTGCGGATCCGGCCAGCATCCGCTGCCAACGCCAGGGTTAGCGGAACCGCTGCGGGCCCCACATTCCCGAAGTTCGGGTAGGTGAGGTGGCAGCGTCGGGAGTCGATCTCCAGCGCCTGGCAGAGCGCCGCGAGGTGGGCCTTTCCGACCTGGTGGCACACGTAGTGGTGGATCCCCTCGTGCGTCCAGTTCGGGATCTGCTCGGAGGCCGCGATCCAGGTGCGTTTTGCGAGGGACACGCCCGCCTTGAGCAGCCGGGTGCTGTCGGTCACCATCCGTTCGCTCGTGCCGAGGCACAGGCGGTTGTTCGCCGTGTCGGCCAGCGCAACGCTGCCGTTCACCCGGTGGGGGCTCCGCGAGAGATCGGCGCGCGAGAGCACCATCGCCACAGCGGCGCTGCCGAGCGTGAGCGTGGCGAAATTGTCCCAGAAGTCCTGGGATGTGCTCTCCGGGTCGTGCAGGCGCTTGATGGTCGTATCGACGATCGGGCCGGCGCTCTCTCCATCTACGACCAGGGCGTACTCGATCACCCCGGCTTCGATGAGCTGCCCCGCGAGCTCGATGCCGTTGATGAACCCGAGGCACGCGTTCGACACATCGAGGTTGCGACAGGTGGACGGGAGCTTGAGATCCCCGTGCACGAGCGAGGCCATCGAGGGCTCGAGATAATCCTTGCAGACCGAAGTGTTGACGAGGAGCCCGATTCGGCCTGGATCAACGCCGCTCATCTCAATCGCCTTGCGCGCGGCGAGCGTGGCTACGTCGTGCACCCGCGTTCCCGGATCCCAGAACCCGCGCTCGGTGATCCCCGTCAGCAGCTCAATGGGCTTGGGTGGAAGCCGCATGCGAACCAGTGCGCCGTTGAGCCGCTCTTCTAGCTGCGACGACGAGACTCGCTGAGGCGCAAGCTCGTAGGCGACGGATTCGATGGCGACCTGGCTGAACCGCATGGGAGCCGGCGGCGGCTATCCCGGGGTTCCCCGGAATGCACGCAGCTTGTCACCGATCCGTCACCGCGCCCACGGCGCGGACCCTGCGGGCCCAATCGGGAGCTGCGTTGGCGAGCGCGCCGGCGCGCTCCAGAACCTCCACGATGCGGGCTCCTGGGCTTCTGATACATACAGATGTATCACTGGGCGGCGCCGGTACGTCGCGGCCCAGCCCGTCGATGGCCTCTGCGATTCGCTGGCGACGCGCCGCGTAGGGCAGCGCCTTGAGCGCCTCCGCGGCGATCGGGCTGCCCACGACGTGGGTCTGTGGTGCAACGGGCACATCCGTCTTTTCTCCGTTCACGCCACCGCGGAACGCCACCGGTACCACCGGCCAGCCGCGCTCGATCGCCAGGTCCGTCCAGATCGACGAGACCTTGCCGATCGCTTCGCCAACTCGCACTTGTCGGCTCCCCTCCACATGCACGAGCAGCGAAACCTCGCGCGGGATCGCGTCGAGGACGTGCCGCAGGGAGGCCGGACGCTCCTGGTCAAACCACGCAATTCGAGGCGGATCCTTGTGGCCGGGGTAGCTGGTCATCGCGGCGTGGAGCTTGCCGAGCCAGCGTGTCTGATGCTCCACCTTCGCGAGCGCGCGGATCGGTCGGTTGAGGTGCGCAGCGGCGATCGCCGTGAACAACACGCTCTCCAGGTAGCTCTCATGGTTCGCAAGGAACAACACGGGACCTTCGATGCGCCGCAGCGCCTCGGCGTCCTCGATGCGGAAGTCGGCCAACCACGCATCGGCGAGCGCCATGAGCACCGCTTCGCCAGCCCACGGCCCGGTCGCGAGCTGATGGCGCCACCATTGGGTCACGAAGTCGAGGTCTAGCGGTCGGCGCGCGCCGAGCGTGCTCACGGCTCCTGACGTGGTGTGCTCGACGGTGTCCAGTGGACGCCTCCCGCTCCAGGCCCGGGTGTCACCGACATGGACCTGCCGCGGATGCACGCCAAATGCGGCGCCTGCCAGATCCTTTACCGCGATCTTCGCAGGCTCATCCGAGCCATAAACGGCGAAAACTGTCCCAGGCAACCAGTCGCTGGCGCGCAGCTCTCCGGCCGAAAGCTGGGCGGCCCCTTCGACGACACGGCTCAGTGATACACCGGGCGTGTATCGACCTTGCAGGAACGCGCGGCGCGCTTCCGGGGCAGCCATCCCGATCGGCCCCTTCGGGAGGAGCACCTCTTCCAGCTCCTGATACACGATACATGTGTCAGTATCGAAGAGCCAGAGCCCCACCACGGGGCGACCCTTCTCCAGTCGCAAGGCGCGAACCTCCACGCGGCTGGTCCCCGGGGGGAGGGGCCCCGCCACCACGAGGCGCCGCAGCTTCATCGGGTAGGCCGCGCTCCCGGGTGCCACGTCGAACCAGGTCTCCATCGCGTCGTGCGGCACGGGATGGGTCATGCCGTCGAGCAGGACGTCCGGCGCGAGGCCGGCGCGGAGGGTTGCGGACGCGCCGTTCTCCCCCTGGGCGATGAACGCGTCCAGCGCCTGGAAGCTCGGCCCGTGGAACAGCCGGCCGGAGGCGTAGAGGTCGGCGCCGGGCGTCGTATCCGGGCGCGGGCTCAACAGGGGTGGCAGCGGGGGGATCGTGCGGTCGCCGCCCAGGCGGGCCTTGAAGTGCGGTGCCGAAGGGTCGCCGAGCACGACGATCTCCCTGTTCTCGCTGGTCAACCTGCGGATCGGCACGTCGCGCGGCGTGTCGTCGGGGAAGGTCAGCCAACGGCCCGCCACGCCGTCTTCCAGCGTGTCCGCGCCGGCCCAGGCAAGGGTTTGCATCGCCATGGTGAGCATGGCCGTGGCCGGGATCGTCCAGGTGGGGCGGTGATCGTTCGGTACGGGGAAGCGCACGAGCGCTGGGCGCTCGTCCTCGCGCACCCGCATCGCGAAGCGCGGCATGGTGTAGATCTTCTTGCCGTCCACCCACAAGTGTCCTTCCGCGAACGCCACGACGCCGTCGGGGCTGATCCGTGTCTCCAGGATGCGGACCTCCGACTGGATAAGCCGGTTTTCCGGCACCACCTGCCCGCGATACTTCCAGGTTCCCGCCTCGCCGTTGGCGATGGGCTCGAAGCGCGGGCGCTTGAGCTCGGTGTGCAAGCCCGCGTCGATCATGGCGACCTGGAGCAACTGCAGCAGGGCCTCGATGCCGAGCGAGCCCGGCTGCACCGGGTCCCGGTAGAAGTGAGCTTTGAAGAACCAGTCTTTCGCGTTTACGTCCTTTTCGCCTCGGACCCACCCGTCCGCGCAGCGGAAGGCCCGGTTGAGCATCATCAGCCGACCCCCCGCACAGGCTGGGGCGCCGGTTTGATCCGGGATCGCGATTGGCTCCGCCGGGGCGGCGAGGCGAGCGCGCTCGGCCTCCGTGCTGCCGACGCCGACCTGGTTCTCGAAGGCGGCCGGCGGGAAGAAGCCGAATACGGTCTTCATGTCGAGCACGGGGCCGGTGCGGTCCACAAGGGCGACGGTGAAGGTGACCAGGATCATCCCGGCGGACTTGGAGACGGCGACGAGGTTGGTCGTGGTGGTGATCATGCCCGTTTCCGGCGTGATCTCCTTGTGAACGGTGGTTGTTCCGTCGAGGTTGCGGAACAGGAAGTCGTCGGGGCCGACGGCGCAGCCCGACCAGCTCGCCAACCAGCCGCACGGCTGGAGCGCCGCTTCGAGCAGCACCGCATACGGCATGACCGGGTGTGCGTTCTCCTTGAAGTACCATGCGTCGGCGGGCACGTCGTACTCGACGACCGCTGAACAGCCAGCTTCGCGGGCGCCCATCTTCCCGGTCGTTGTCGTAACACGCGACATGAAGTGGTAGGGCGGGCCGGGGAGGCGTGGCACCTTGCGCGGACCGTCGAAGTCCACGTACATCGGGCCGAAGGCGTCGGTTGGGCGACCCCAGCCGCAGGCGAGCAGGCTACCCCAATCGAACGCCGGGGGCGGTGTGCTGGGTGCGGCGAGGTGGTGATCCTTCAGGAACGGCGCGAATTGGGGCCGGGTCAGCGGCCAGTCTGGCACCAGCTCCACGCCCATCGGGTCGGCGTGGAAACACTTCAGTCCGTCCACCGTGCACATCACCTGCGCGACGAGGCGAGGGATGGGGCCGGCGTGTACCTCGCTGACGAACACTTCGTAGACCAGCTTCTTGCTGGTCGGCGTCACCTGGCCGCGACAACGCAGCTTGAACGGCACGTCTTTGATGGGCTCGAAGCGCCAGCCATCCTTGTCGAGCGTATGCCCGCCCGCCGCCAGCAGGATGTACATGGCCTGCAGGCAACCATCGAACATGAGCGTGCCCGGCATACACGGGTCGTTGTGGAAATGGCCGTGGAAGAACCACAGATCGGGTCGAATATCGAGCTCGGCGCGTAGGTATCCGCGCTTCCACGGGCCGCCGGCGAGGTCGAAGCTCACGCGGTCGAGCAGCAGCATTCGATCGGCGGGCGTGCGCGGCGTCCACGTGTGGGTGTGGGCGCGTCGATGTCCAGCCCCGAACGCCGCTTCGAGGTCGCCGTTGCCAAACGCCTCCAGGGCCGTGCGATCCAGCTCGGTGCGCGTCGGCGTGGCCCTGGGTAGATCCACGCGGGCCTCCCCGGGGTCGTGGGTTTCGGCCTCCCAGAGGCAACCTCCGGAGTTCGCCAGCTCCTCGTCGGTGAAGAACCCCGCTTGCCCCTCGCGCACGGAGAGCCGGTGGTGTTCGCCGACATAGCAGTCGTAGCGGAAGAAGAACATTCGTACATCGCCGAGCTTGGCGTGTTGGTCGATGCGGATGTCGTACTGCAGCGTGTCGCCCGGCCCGGGTAGCTCCCCCTTGTAGGTGAGCGTGCAGCCCAGCAGCCGGTAGATGCGCTCCGACCGGTTGAGGAAGTCAATGCCTTGCCAGCTTCCAAGCAGGAGATCGGCCTGCCCCGACTCGATCATCAGCCCGCCGGGCATACGCCCGTCGTGGAGGTACCAGCTCGTGTCGGTGATGTCGGTCTCGGTGACGATTCGACCCTTGCCAAGCACGTTTACCGGGCCTTCGATGCCAAGAACGCGATCGGCGAGCAGCAGCGGCGGCTCGGGCATGCGGACGACGCGCTTGTAGGCGTCGAGCGGGGCGAAGTCGGGACCAAAGATGGTCGTGATCGAACCGTTCGCGCCCATCTCCAGCTCGGCGCGGGAGAGGCGGGGGCCGGGGAGGGGACCCCCCTCCGGCCTGTCGGCCACCTCCCCCCGCGG
>BJHF01000040.1 GCA_014191855.1 Deltaproteobacteria bacterium | reverse complement strand
GGGGAGGTGGCCGCAGGCCGGAGGGGGGCTGCCGATCGCCCTCGTCGCCCTCCTCCTCGCCGCCTGTGTGCCGGAGCAGGAAACGGGCGGGGAAAGCGGCACCGACAGCGACAGCGCCGCACCCGTCACCCCGCTCGCCAACATCGTCATTCCTCTCCTGCCCTCAGGCCAAGCGAACCTGCTCGTCCCCATCCAGGTGGGCCTCGACCCGCGGGGCCGGCGGCTGTTCGTCAGCAGCAACGGGCTGCCCAACCTCGCGGAGATAGACCTCGACGCCGCGGCGTTGGTTGCGGTTCATGAAGTCCCCGACATGACGGAATTGCACCCTTTCGTGGCGGCAGACGAAGATGGCTCGGTGTGGTTGGGCTTCAAGGGAACGCCCGCGCTGGGGCGCTTCGATCCGGCCACCGGGAGCTACGCGGTGGAGGACGTGCCGGTGTCCGAGGTGCACGCGCTCGTGGCGGTCGAGGGCGGAGGGGCGGTGGCGGCGGGGGAGGTCGTGGCGGGGGATGGCGACGATCTGTTGGCCGTGGCCGCGGGAAGGGCGCCGACAACCCTGAACGTCCCTGGTTCGGTGCTCGGCCTCGACGCCGCGACAGGCGGCGGCGTGAACGCACTCGTGCGGGAAACAACGGCGAAGCCGCCCAACGCGATGCTCACGCTCGATGGTGGCTCGCTCTCAGAGCTCACGCGCTGCAACATCGACCCGGACTCGCGGGCAACCGCGGGCTTCTCGTGGTTCGACGAGGTGCCGGGGGTCGGCTTCGCGATCACGCAGGACAGCTCGATCAGCCTGCTCAATTGCGACGACGGGGCTTGGAGCTCCGTCAAGATCGGGGCGGAGAACCGATCGGTCTTCGGGCTCGAGGACGGCTCGTTCGTGGCCCTCGATCGGATGGGCGGGCAGGACAAGAACTGGGGTTTGGCGCGCTACTTCGACGGTGCGCTGGAGCCGGCGCGAACGTCCGTGCAGGTGGGCAAGAACAGCGGCTACGGGGCGCGGGATCCGGTCACGGGCCTCGTGTGGATGAACTCGGAGGGCACGGGCGAGGTGTGGGCGTGGCGGCCGGAAACGGGCGAGGTCGAGCATCGGGTGCGGCTCGGCGCCCACGTGGAGTCGCTGGCCATGGACCCGCGAGACGACCGCAGGGTGTACTTCACCGGGCGCCTCTCCTCCAGCTTCGGCTGGGCCAACCTGGAAACGGGCGAACTACTCCTCGCGAGCGACCTGCTCGTGTGGCCGGTGTCTCCGACCTGGCTGGATGGCCGCCTCTACGTGCTCGACGAGCTGGAAGGCACCCTCGCCGAGCTCGATCCGGACACGCTCGCGGTGCTCCGTACGTTCGACTCCGGCCTCGGTCCCAACCCCACGCTCACGCTCTCCGACCTTGCCGCCGACCCCGAGCGTGGCTGGTTGTACGTCAACAACGGCGGCACCGGGGAGGTCGCGGCGATCGACGCCGAGTCCGGCGCCGTGCTGAACACGTGGGCGCTGTTTGAGGCCACCGTCGACGGGGACACCCCCGGCCGCGCGGAGCTGCTCGTCGCGGGCGGCGGCCTCGTGGCGCTCCGCAATAGCGACGGTGCATTACGCAGGCTGAATCCGGACAGCGGCGCGATCACATCCGGGGAAGCCGACTCACGAGCGGTGCACTTCGTGATTCGGGGCCACGCGATGGACACCCTTGTCTTGTCCGACGAAGGCGCGCGGGCGTGGTCGGGCCCCTGGGCGTTTGACCCGACCACCCTGGAGAGCGTCCTGCTTCTCGAAGCCGACGTGCAGGTGCTCGCCGACGAGGGTGAAGGCGGGTTGTTGGCGTGGTCGGCCGATCCGGCGGCGGTGCTGACCCTCGACGCGGATGGCGTCGAAACGGGCAGCTTCGCCACCGGCACCGCGCCGTGGGGTTTTCCGGGGCTGGTGGTACGCGGCGCCGACGGGGATCGGGGTGTCGTACTCGGGAGCTATGACCGGGGGGATTTGGCGTTTGTGGGGGTGGGGGGAGGGTGAAGTCTGGCGGAGCCACTGGCGGAGCCGCTATTCTGCCGCGTGCCACCGACGTGCCACGACCTACGACGCTCCCCAAACTCCGATGGCGCTTGAGGCGCAGGTGCTTCCCCTCCTTCTCGTCGCCACCGCTCCCGCGCACGCTCACTTGTCGCACGACTTGGTCGTCTCCCTGGCCGCGGATTCCGCGGACGCCGACCGCCTGTGGGCGCTGGTTGTGGTCGATGGCAGCGGAACTCGGGACACCGCGGCGATCCTGGTATCGGAAGACTCGGGCGCCCACTTTTCACCGCTGGTGCCACAGCCGCCCATCGCGGACCTCGAATGGCGAAATCTGGTCGGACTCCTACCCGGCGCCGCAGGTCTGGTGTTGCTTTCAGCGGCTGGCGATGGCTGGATCTACGATGGGGCCGTCTGGACTGTCTGGGCCGGGCCCGCGGGCGAATACCTCGGCCCCACAGACTCCGCGGGCGAGGCCTTCGCGATCGCGACGACGGATGGCGTCGCGACATCGAATGACCTGAGTGGTCCGTGGACCTGGGCGCTACCAGAGCGCGCCGTCGCGTTGGCGCTGAGCACCTCCGACGGGGCGGTGCTCGCGGCAATTGTGGGGTCGGATCGCGCTGTCTGGCTCGGCGACGGCTCGGTCACCGGGCCGGCGCCGTTCGATTCGGACGCGGTGGCTTGGAGCGGAGGTCGGCTGTTCGTCGGCGGCACGGAGGGCGTCGCGCGCTGGGAGGCAGACGCGTGGACCACCTGTGCCGTACTGCCGCAATCCGACCCGGAGCTGGACGAGGGGGGCCACGTGGTGCGACTCGATGGCGACGCGACGAGGCTCGTCGCACTCACCGGTCAGAACGCGTACCTTTCCACGGATGGGTGCGCGACATGGACCGAACATCGTCCCTTTGCAGACGACGTTCGCTTCGGTGACGAACCCGGATCCCTTGCGGATCCCGCCTTGGCGTACACATCGGCCATCCTGGGAACGACGGGTTGGGCGGTAGCCGGGTGGCGTGGCGTGGCATCCACGCAATGGGCGGGAGGGGAGTGGGCTGCGTCCCGGCTGCTTGGCACGTTCACCCGCGGGATCACGGTTCGGAACTCTTGGCGCGAGGACGGTCGTATCTTCGCGACAACGTACGGCGGGGGACTCGCCGTCGGCGAGCAACGGGGAGCGGCGTGGACGGGCAGCGCGACGGGCCTCCTCGGTAGCTCACTGTACGGACGGGGCATCGCCACCCTGGCCGGCGACGAGATCGCGTGGCTCGGCGACCTTCGCCTCGACGGAAGCTCCGATGGAGGGGCGCAATTTGAGGATGCGGGACTGGACGTCCCGATACTCGACGGGATCATCTCGGCGTCGAACGCGCTGTGGGCCCTGGGCGCCACCGACGACGGGCGCGTGCTCGTTCATCGGGAGTCGGGCGGCGACTGGGTGGATCGGTCACCCCTGAACTTCGAAGCACCGACGACGCTTGTCGCGGCGACGTTGGACGCAGAGCCGGTGGTGGTCGGCGTCGCAGACAACGGGACGACCGCCGTGCTCTCAAGCGACGACGGCCTCACGTGGACCAACCTGGAGACTGGCGTCGTTGGGATGACGTCCGTCGCCGTTGGTCGGAATTCGTCCGTCGATACGCTGGTAGTAGCCTCGACCGACGGAGTGTTTGTTTCAAGTGATGGCGGCGCATCATTTTCCTCGGCCAGGACCATGCTGCCGTGGGCGTCGCACCTGGTCGCCACCGACGACGGCACCCTGTTCCTGGCTGACGCGTCGGGCGAGCTTTGGGCTTCCGCGGACGGCGGACTCACTTGGGCGGGGACGGGGGCGAGCTTCGTGTCCGTTCAGGCCATTCACCCGTTACCGCGCTTTGCCGAAGATCAGTCGCTCCTCGTAGCCGCGCTCGACGGCGTGTTTTGGAGTGCCGACGCGGGCCATTCGTGGCACACGCTCCCCGTTCTCGACCGCGCCGAGAGCGGGACTGACGATGTGGTGTGTATGGGTGCCACCGGCAGCGAGTGCGTTCGCACCAGCGCACCGGACTTCGGAGGCGGAGGCGCGTATGCGATGGTCGATGGCGACCAGATCACCTTCACAACTCGCGGACACGAGCTGAGGTGGGTGGGCACAGGCGAGGGTAGCTTGGTGGTGTACGACGGCGCGGCCCTCGTTGGACCACTCGCAGCGGGCGAGACGGCCGCGCTCGATGGGGACCGATGGCACGACCTGGTGCTTGTCGCGGATGGATCGGTCGTGCTGGACGCGCTGGAGGCGACGCTGGCAGGTGAAGCGATGCCGACGCCCGACAAGGCAGCGCCAACGCCGAGGGAGCCCGAGTGCGCTTGTTCTCCCGCGTCGGGGGCGGGGGCGAACGGAATCGGTCTCGGCCTCGTGGCGGCCGCACTCCGTCGAAGGAATGCGCGCCGGCGCCGAGTCAGTTCGTCAACGCAAAAAGCTGCTTCACCTTCTCCGTGATGTAGCTGTCCCGCTCACCTTCCTTCATTCGGGGCAGGAGGCCGCCCTCAAAGGTGGCGGTGTCGTACCCCGTCGTGGTGGGCGGGAGGTCGTTCAACCGAACCCAGGGAGCCACGCCCGACGCCGCCGCCTCCACGGCGCTCGACACGTGACCGTGGCTGGTGCCGCCGTGGTGGTCCACGCTCGCCTGCATGCGCCAATAGGGAATGGTCAGCTTGGGAAGCGCGATCAGCGCATCTCGCTCTGCCCAGTAGGCAGGGTCCACGCAGGGGTGGCGGAACGCGACGCCATCGCCGCCGGGCCAGCAGCCGCGGAGGAAGTCCTTCGAAGGTGGCCCCTCCCAGTCAAAGAGGAACTTCGCCTTGTGCGGGCCGGTGACGAGCGCGGGCGCCGCGAGCATCAGCCCCGCGCTGTAGGTGACCACGCCGACCTGGTCATCGGCGATCTTGTCCTGGGCGACGGCCCAGTCGATCATCGCGCGCAACCCCGCTTGCTGAACCGGGCCGCTGTGGTCGTCCTGCCCTTCAGACTGGCCGCGCCCCTCCGCATCGTACCGGACCACCGCGATGCCGGCGCGGTTGAACTTGCGCTCGCCCTCGGCGCTGAGCGTGTTCTCAAAAGCGTGCTGCTGGCCTCCGGGTACGAACACCACCGCGGGGAATGGACCGGCGCCGGAGGGGAAGGTAGCGTACACGGCCCACTTCGCGCCGGTAGCGGGGTTCGGCACCATCGTGGTGGGGGTGTGGGTCTCCGCGAGGGCGGGGGTGAGGGTGAGGGTGGCGATTATCGACGCGAGAACGGGCATGGGGCGCTGTATCCTGCGCGGCACCCGCGCCCTTCGTGAACGTAACGGCAACGCCCGCCGGGAACTCCGGCAAAGGGCGACGTTCCCAGCACTCTCGCAGCAACTCGCGCTCGCGTCGGGTACATTGCCGTGTGACTCGCACCATTCTCCCTGTTCCGGCGCGCCTGCTCCTCTTGGGTATCGGCGCTTGCACCTCCGAAACCCAAGAAAGCGGACGGACCGCCGACGTCCCGGACCTCAACATCCATTGGTCCGAAGTCATCCCCACCGTCGCAACCGTCGACTGGGACTCAACGCTTGCCGACGGCTTCATTGAGTTCTCCGCCGACGGCGCCACCTGGCGCCGCATCGCGGCTAGCCCGGGCGAGGAAGGCCAGTGGGAAGCGGTCGTCGTCGGTATGCGGTCATCGGCGACTTACTTGCTCCGCGTCGGAGGGAGCGAGGAGGGCGAGGAAACCGTGAGTGCACCCATCGAGGCCACGACCGGCGCCGCCCCACCCTCGCTTCCTGAGTTGCTTGTCGTGGCCGATGCGGTCACGAACGACCCTGGCTTGCTTGGCTTGGGCTTGATCGGCACCACCAACTGGGGCGTGTTCGTCGATGCGGACGGCCAGATTGTTTGGTGGTATCCAAACCCCTACGACGGCCGGCTGACAACACGCATCGTACCCAGCCGCGACGGGCGGTCGGTCTACATGAATGTCGCCCGTTCCCTTGACGCGGAGTCGCTGGACGACTTCGCCATCCTGCAGGTGGCGTGGGATGGAACCTTGCTGGCGACGATCGAAACGTCCGTGCACCACCACGACTTTCTGGAGCTTCCGAGCGGTGAGCTGGCCTGGCTCTCGGACGAGTCCCGCGATGTGGATGGTGAGCCCGTTCACGGCGATACGGTCGTGGTCCGAAGCGCCGATGGGACGCAGCGAATCCTCTGGAACGCGTGGGATGCCTACGACTATGCAGACTTCGCCCCTCAACACGATTTTGTGCACGCCAACGCCCTTCAATTCGATGAGCCCACCGGCACGCTCTGGATCGGCCTCCGAAACGCAAACCAGCTCCTTCAGCTCGATCCCGACAGAGGCACGGTGCTGAAGCGGGTGTTCGGCATGCGGTCGGACTACCCGCTGACCGTCGGCAGCAAGCCGGACGGTCAACACAACTTCACCGTCCTGCCAGGAGGCCTGCTGATCCACGACAACCAGGATTCCACGGATCTGCCCTCCCGCCTCGTGGAGTACACGCTCAGCGGCGATCCAGGCCACGCCGAGCAAGTTTGGGAGTACACATCCCCCGAGGCGTACGACGTGATCGGCCTCGGAGACGCGATTCGACTCTCGACGGGCGAGAGTCTCGCCATCTGGAGCAGCGCTGGCGTCATCGATCGCGTGGGGGCCGACGGAGTGCTCACCTCCTCCTTCGCCGCGGGTCTGGGCACCGCGTTCGGCTATGGGGCGTGGATCGACGAGCTGCAGCCCGCGCTCGCCACGAACTGACCCCCGGCAGTATCCCCCCACCCCCCTCAATCGTACCTCTTCGACACGGCCTCGCGCGCGGGGCCCGTTAGGAGGTCCCTGAGTGCAGCACCCCGCCTCCGCCCGCTCCCGCATCCACCCCCGGCGCCGCCGCCAGGGCTCCATCCTCATCGTGGTGGCCGTGAGCCTCGCGGTGCTGCTCGCCGTCGCGAGCGTGGCTGTGGACGGCCAGTGGTTTCACATGGCGCAAGATGAGCTTCACGACGCCTCGGAGGCCGCAGCGCAGGCAGCGGCGGTAGGGATGGACGGCACGTCG
This sequence comes from Deltaproteobacteria bacterium, assembly GCA_014191855.1. Classification (GTDB taxonomy): domain Bacteria; phylum Myxococcota_A; class UBA796; order UBA796; family SXON01; genus SXON01. Next base: position 47,800 of record BJHF01000040.1, on the reverse strand, counting down.
GCGGGGCTCGTTACCGCGAAGACGCGGGCCCATGCCATCGTGGAGGTGAACGAGGCCGGCGGGTCCCCCCTCGACTACGAGGCGCTGGGTGGCGACGCTGCGGTGCAGCTCGGCCGCATCGTGGATGGCGAGTTCGTGGAGGACGTGAGCGATCCGAAAAAGGCCGTGGCCGTGCAGGTGACCCTTCAGGATCCCAGCTTCGCCTCCGTGACTGCGGGGAGCCTGTTTGGAATCGGCGAATCCGCAGTAGCCGCCCGCGCGCGCGCGCTCGGGGGTGGTCCCGCGGGTGCCGCGTGTCCGCTGCCCATCGCCATCCCGGCCTGCGGGCTCCCGAGCGTCGACGGAAGCCTGTGCAACGTGGACGTCCTGATGAGCGCCGACGGCAACGACAACGGGGCCTGGGCAAACATCGGCATGACTCGCCCCAACCGCCCCTCGATCGTTTCGGCGATGAACCCCTCCACCTGCGGCGCCGCCTCCGATACGGGAGACGTGGTGTCGCTGAACAACGGTGCCATCGCGTCGGCCACCAGCTACCTGGCCGGCGTCATCGACGCGAGCACCGACACCTGGGACACCGCGACGCTTGGCACTCAACCGGCGAAACTGCCGGGAAGCGCCGTGACCAAGTATGGCCATGTGGTCAAGAGCCAGCTCATCATCTTCAACACCACCTACACCGGCTCGTGCAGCGGCATCAAGATGACCGGTACGGGCTACGAGATCGCCGGCTATGCCACGGCGGTAGTGTACGATGCGGTGGCAACGGGCCCGGCCGCCAGCCGCAAGATCGCCATGCGGATCGTCTGCGAAACCACCAGCGGCGCGGCCGGTGGCGGGTACTTCGGCACCCGCGTGCCCCCGCAGTTCTTCTGAGCGCCATGGACGGACGTCGCTCCCGCCGCGGCTCCTCGGCGATTGAGTTTGCCTTCTGCGCCGCCGCGTTGTTGGGCACCGTATTCGCGGTCCTGGACTGGGGCTGGGTGTTCTACCGGCGCACGCAGCTCCTTGACGTCACCAACGCGGCCATCAGCGAAGCGTCCACCCTCGTGCAAACGGGCACGCCCACGCCGGCCAACGCCGCGATCGCCGACATCGAGGCGAACCTCGCGGCGCTCGGGATCGACGTCTCCGCGCTCACCGTCACCGCCACCAACGTGGGAAGCAGCCCCGCCGAGGTGCTCAACGTGCAGGTGTCGTTGCCGTTTGAGCCGCTCATCGGCCTCTGGCCCACTCCCGAAACCCTGAACGCCGAGGTGTCCATGTACCTCGAACGTCAGGATTGACGATGCGAAGCCGCCGGGGCGCTTCCGCCATCGAGTTCGCGATGGTGCTGCCGCTCCTCGTGTACGTGGCGATGGGAACGCTGGAGTACAGTTGGTTCCTGTACCAGCGCACCCAGGTGGTGCACGCGGTGCGCGAGGGTGTGCGTCTCGCCGCGGTGTCCGAGCTGGACGACTCGCCCGCACCCGCCGCACTCGCATCAGCCCGAACGGCAGATGTGCTCGATGAACGAGGCTTTGCGTCCGGCGACATCACGATTGTCACGTCGTACCTCGACCTCACGGGGGACGGCGCTGCGACCGCCGATACGCTCAACCTCGTCGTCACCGTTGTGTATCAGCCCATCGCAGGCGGCCTTGTGCCGACGCCATCCTCGATGGCCGTTACCATGTCGATGATGCTGCAGGGCGCGAAGTAGCGCGAGAAGGTCGGGCCTCCGACCTCGCTTTAGCTGGTCTGCAACCGCTGGGCTTCAGCGGCAAGCTGATCCCGCAGCTCCGACCAGCGGATGTACACGTCGTCTACGGCGATCTCGGCGTCGATCGCTTCAATGCGTACCCGCTGACCCGGGCCATACCCCCGGCGCGCCCAGCTCCCATCGGCGCTCGGCGTGTAGACGTCGAGATGAACTCGCGTGTGATCCACCAGGATGTACGCCCGCAGACTGGGGATGGTGGCGTAGTGGTCGAACTTCTCACCGCGGTCGTAGCCCGCCGTGGTGGGCGAGAGCACCTCGAAGATGGCCGTGGGGTTCACCGCCGCATTGCGGTCTTCGTCGTCTACCCGCATCGGATCGCAGATCACGCTGAGGTCGGGGTAGGTGCCAAGCCCCGTGGCCTGAACTCGCACGCGAAGATCCACGTCGAAAGGGATGCATGGCTTGTTCGCCAGGGCCGATCGGATTGCCCACGCCAGGTTCTTTTTCAGCAACGAGTGCTCCGGCGTGCCACGGGCCATCGCGACCACCGCGCCGTTGCACCACTCGTGACGGACGTCGCTCAGCTCCTCCTGTCGAAGGTATTCGGCGTAAGAGGTGCGGGAGAGACCTGCGGAAGACATGGGGGCAGCCTACACGCCTCCTGGCCCCTCGACCACTCCGCTGTGGCCGCCGAAGCCGTCTGGCACGAGGCGCTCGGCGTCCGTGGGGACCGTTACCACCCCATCCACGAGGTACACGTACTCGGAAGGACCCGGCGGTAGGGCCATTTCGGCGGTCCATGTGCCATCTTCGCCCCGCACCATCGGCACCGGCATCCAGCTCGTGAACGAGCCGAGCAGCGCCACCGATGAGGCGCCGGGCTCAACCACCCGAAACACGTGGCTCGACGGCCTCGCGGGTGCTCGCGACGACGCCTTCGACCAGCGCACCGAAACCCCTCCGAATGCCCACCCCGTCAACGCCGCATCGGAGTCGACGGAGCCGCCCGCGCTGGCCCGGATGCCGAGATTGTCGAGCATCCACCACGTCAAGCCGGCCTCGCTCCAAGCGGATGGGATCGACCCGCTCCCGTCGGCGGACAGGTTCGCACCCACGAACAGCTCCGGCTCCCACCGCGGCGTCGGCCAGGCGCGCACGCCGATCGCCAGGCTGCTATCCGAGAGCGGAGCTTCGCTCAGCCACAGGTCTGAGCGCAATGAACCGCCGAGCGCCACCCGGGGCGTGATGTTGGCGAACGCGTCCACCGAAACCCGCCCGCCCCCCGAAGGCCCCGCCACGTCCACACCCGCGACGCCCCCAGCCCGCAGCTCCAGCGCTCGCCCCTCTCCCGCCCACCGCAGGCGCGCCAAAACCGCGGCCGTGCCCCAGGCTTCGCTGTTCAGCCCGGCATCGCCGCCATCCAGCGCCAACGCCAGCCCGGGCCGCGAGGGGGTGCGGCTCGCCACGACAACATCCACCGCCTCCCGGAACGCCGGTGCCGACTCGGAGAATCGCCACTGCTCCGCGCCGCGCCACCCGACCGACGCCTCCACCGTCGATGCGCTGTTCCAGCTCAATCCGTGGCCAAGCGCCGCAGCAGCGCCCTCCGATTCGCCAGCCTCAACCCGCGCCCAAAGGTCGTAGAGCTGCAGGCTCCGAGGAGCATCGAAGGTGGCCGGAGAGGCGTGTGCGCCGAATACGAGGAGGATCACCAGGGCGGAGACCTCAGAGGCTCAGGACGGAATTCCTGCGGCCGAAGCCATCGTCCCGGCTCAGCGGCGAGGCGGGATCCGCCATCCACGCACCATCGACGATGAACTGGTACTCGTGCTGGCCGGGAGGGAGGGACAGGGTGGCGAAGAATACCCCGTCGGGCCCGGCGTGCAACGACTCCCGAGCGGTGTCCCACCCATTCCACGTTCCCGCTACGCGTACGTCGTGAGCCGCCGGCGCATGGAGCACGAAGCGCACGAGCTGCTCATGGCCAGGCGCTTCCTCGGCTGCGGAGGCTGGCTCCACCGACGGCTCGGCCCCGCCGCCCATCACCGCAACCGCCCCCACGATCCCGGCGATCATCCCCGCTGCGAGGCCAACGAACCCGGGCTGGCGCGCGCCAACCCGGGGCACGCCAGCGCGATGCGTGGCCCGGGCGAGCAGATCGGCCGGGGCCCGCTGCGTTTGGAAGCCTGGGTTGATCTCGTCGGGGTCGCGGCTCATTTATTCTGCTGCCCCGGGGCCTTGTCGATCCCCGTGCCCTTCGGATCCTTGGCCTTCACGCCACCCGCCCCCCAAGCGGTACCGTTGCCGCCACCCGCACCTGCCGCGCCGCGCGCCGCCGCCGCGGGTGTTTGACCCTCGGCGATCAACGTGAAGGTGACCGTAACGGCATCGCGCAACGCTTCCGCCGGCGCCGCCGAGCCCGCGGCCCCCCGGATGAGCTGGAGCGCGCCAGCCTCGGTGCAACCCGCGGCCACGAGATCGGCGAGGGCGCGGGACGCCGCGCTCCGGAGATCGGTGCTCAACGCGGCCGCTTCCCGCACCGCTGCGGCGGAGGCGCCAGCCCGACGGGCAGAGGCCGCTGCGAGCAACAGCTCGGAGCGATCCACGCCCTGGCCCAAGGCGCCGAGGATCGTATCGACCGCCACCAGCTCCGCGCTCAGCCCCTTGAGGTAGGCCGCCACGCGCTCGGCGGGCACGCCCTTCGCGGCGCCTTCCCGCGCCTTGGCCTCCAAAGCCTCGACAGGCAAACCTGACGCCTGTGCACGCTCCAGCTCCGCCGCGACTTCCGGTGCGAAGCCGCCCGGCTCCGCCTTGGCCACCGCTGGGGCAACCAAGGAAAGCAGAAGTACGACGATCGCAAACACGTGCATCACGGCCTCTGCTCCACGGTACGGGTGAGCGCGCGATCCGGATACAATTCAGCGACCGCGTCCCGCAAAAGTGCCGTTCCGCGGCGCACCCGCTGCTTCAACGCCCCCACGGTTACGCCGGTGATCAACGTCATTTCCTCGTACGTCATGCCCTCAAGATGAAACAACGCCACGGCTTCGCGGTAATGCGTAGGCAGGGTCGCAAGCGCCCGGCGAAGGTTCGCGTCGGACTCAGCCGACTCGACCACATCTTCGGCGCGCTCGATCGAGGTGAGAAAGGGAATCCGGTTCACGAGGCCCCGCCACCACCCGCTGCGCACTCGGTCACGACAGAGGTTGGCGGCGATCGTGAGCAACCACGGCCTGAATTCCCGAGACGGGCCGAAGCGGTGGCAGTGCTCCATCGCGCGGGCCAGCGCGTCCTGCGCCACGTCGTCGGCATCCACCGGATTGCCGATCATGCGCAGGCAGAGCGTGAACACGGTGTCGAGGTGGGGGCTCACCAAAACGCCGAACGCCTCACGGTCCCCCCGCTGGAACGCGATTCGCGGGTCGAGGGGTGCGTCGGTGCCCACGCCAACAGTCTACGGGACGGCGGGCCGGAGCGCTACCACGGCCGACGTTTGTCACCGCCGCCAGCGGGGGGGCGTACCTACGCGCACGACCCGCGCCCGGTTGCCGCGAGGGATAGGAACAGCAGAATCGAATTCGTGATCGAGGCCCATACCCCATGAGATCAAGCCTGCTCCTGCTCGCGCTGCTCGGCTGCACCGACCAGGCGCTCACCCGCTTCAACGCTGAGCCGGAGGCGAGCATCCTCTCGCCGAGCAAGGCGGACACCGTGATCGAAGGGCAAACGGTAGTGCTTCGTGGCCAGGTTTCGGACGATGACGACGGCGCGCCCGAGCTCGTGGCCACCTGGTACGCCGGAGATCAGGTGCTCTGTGAGGCCGCAGCGCCCGACGACGAGGGACTCACGGCTTGCACATGGATGGCCGATACCTCGGGCGCGAGCCTGCGCCTCGATGTGATCGACCCCGAAGGAAAAGCCGGCTCCGACACGGTGAAGCTGAACGTCACGCCGAACAGCGCCCCCACCGCGGCGTTCGTGCTGCCCACGGAGAGCGACCGCTACTACGACGGCAGCCTCGTGGAGTTCGACGGGCTCGCAGGCGACGCGGAGGAGCCGGTGACGGCGCTGGCCGTGGCCTTCACGTCGTCGATCGATGGTGCCCTTGATCTGGCGACCACCCCCGAGGCCGACGGACACCTGCGCGGCGCGACCCTGCTCTCCCAGGGCGAACACTTCCTTACGATGACCGTGGCCGACGGCTACGGCAAGTCGTCCACCGACACCGTGATCATCAGCGTTGGTCCGCCCAACAATACGCCCACGTGCGCGATCACCGCACCCGCCGAAGGCGCCGTGGGTCGCGAGCGGGAAGAGCTGCTGCTGGCGGGCACCGCCTACGACCCCGACATCTCGGCCGACCAGTTCGCTGCCGAGTGGTCCAGCGATCGCGACGGCAGCCTCGGCGCCGTCACCCCCACATCCGGTGGCGCCGTTCTGCTGGCGACAACCTCCCTTTCGGCCGGCACGCACGTCCTCACGCTCACGGTGGCCGACGACGCGAACGCCACCTGCGTGGCCGCCGTCACCTACACCGTTCGCGGCGCACCCGTCGTAACCATCGACGCGCCGCTCGACGGCGACGTGGTGCTCGACTCGGCCACCGTCTCCATCGCCGGCAACGCCACGGATCTCGAAGACCTCTCCACCGACCTGCTCGTCGAGTGGTCCAGCGACGTAGACGGCTTGTTGTTCGCCGACTCACCGGACAGCGACGGAAGCACCTCCTTCAACACAGACTCCCTCAGCCCCGGACTCCACGAGCTCACGCTCCAGGCGACTGACAGCGACGGCCAGTGGTCCGCCACATCGATCACCGTCACGGTGGATGCGGTGCCGACCGCGCCAGAAGTGTCGCTCGGACCGGTAGATGCGCGCACGGACGACGACCTCGTCGTGGCGATCCTCACGCCTTCCGCCGACGTAGAGGGCGATCCGATCACCTACACCTACGCGTGGTTCGTGGATGGAGTCGCCTCGGCGGCGAGCACGTCGTCCACGTTGCCCGCGTCGGCGACTTCACGAGATGAAACCTGGACCGTCGAGGTCACCCCTGATGACGGCTATGGGGCGGGGCCGAGCGGCACCGCTTCGCTCACCGTGGCCAACACCGCGCCCGAGCTCTCGGCCGTCGCGATCGACAACAGCGCGCCGCTGACCAATGACGTGCTTGGGCTGACCTCCACCAGCGCAGATGCCGACGCAGACGCCGTGAGTCTCGACGTGGAATGGTACGTCGGCGGCTCGAAAGTGGGCACGCGCGCGACGTTGGACGGCGCGGTGGCCTTCGCGAAGGGAGATGAGATCTACGCGATCGCCACCCCCACCGACGGGTCGAACAGCGGCACCGCCGTTCGCACCGCCTCCGTGACCGTCGGCAACACCGCGCCGGGCGCTGCGACGGTCGTCCTCGAACCCTCTGATCCCGCCGAGGGAGTGGACGATCTCGTGTGCACCGTGTCCGCGACGGACGCCGACGACGACGCGCTTGCCTGGACGTTCGAGTGGACGGTAGACGGCGCGGCCACCTCCTCCAGCGGTACCACCTATGAAGCGGGCGACACCGTGCTCGCCGAAACGACCGTCGCGGGTGAGGTTTGGGTGTGCGTCGCGACGCCAGATGACGGGTCGGCGAGCGGCACCTCTGGCACGGATGACGCAACCATCACCGCCTGCGTGTACGGCCAGGCTGGCGCGTGCCCCGGGGTGAGCTGCGACGACATTCTCACCGCCGGCTACTCCACCGGGGACGGGCGGTACTGGATCGACCCGGACGCCGCCGGCGCCTTCGAAGTACAGTGTGACATGACGACGGATGGCGGTGGTTGGACCCTCGTTGCGGTGGCCAGCGACGACGGCGCGGACACCTGGACCTACAGCCGCCGCCGCTATTGGGACCTGGACACCACCACCTTCGGCAGCTTGTCCGCCTTGGAGCAGGACTTCAAGAGTGAGGCGCTCCACCGGCTGCCGGTCACCGACGTGATGCTCACGCACGCGCCGTCCGGCATCTGGGCGGCCTATGCCGGCGTTGGTACGGCAAGCCTCACGCTGGCCGGAGAGATCGCGGCCTACGGCGACGAGTCGTGTTGGCGCGACGACAACGGCTTCCCGATGACCGCCGGAGGCCTCAGCGCCACCGGCGACTTGTGCAATACTGACCTGTACTTCAATGCCGCCGACAAAGACGGTGGCGGCTCGTGCTCCTGCTCCAACTGCACCGAGGATGCCTACGGGCCGACCTTCAGCGTGGATGCGGGAGAGGGCTGCGGGCTGGACGACCCCGGCGCCAGCGGCAGCCTGGGCCCCTCCTCGGGGGACACCGCGGAGGACCCAGCGCTCGGCTTCGGGGAAGCGCTCGGCCTCAACACCGGGGCCGCGCGGGCCGCGGAGAACTACGCGCAGGTGTGGGTGCGGTAGGAGGCACGTTAGCCTCGCGGATGACCTGCCCGCTCAGCGTGATCCTGCCCGCCTGGAACGAGGCGGAGCGGCTCAGCGCGACGATTGAGGAGGTACGCGCCTTTCTGTCGGCCCACGCCCCGGGTGGCGAGATCGTGGTGGTGGACGACGGCAGCAGTGACGGCACGCCCGCGCTCGCCCGCCGCCTCGGCGCTCGCGTGCTGGTCCACCCCGAAAACCGCGGGAAGGGCGCGGCCGTTCGCACGGGAATGTTGGCAGCCGAAGGGGAGCTTCGCTTGTTCTGCGACGTGGACCTCTCCACGCCGATGGAGGAAGCCGTCCGGCTGCGCGAGGCGCTGGAAGGCGGTGCCGCGGTGGCGCTCGGCTCCCGGATGATCTCGGGTGCCACCGTTACCCGGGCGCGCCAACGGCGGCGCGCGGCGCTGAGCGTCGTCTTCAACCAGCTCATCCGCGAGCTCGCGCCGGGGGTGAGCGACACCCAGTGCGGCTTCAAGATGTTCACGGCTGAGGCAGCAAACCTGCTGTTTCGTCGTGGCAGGATCGACCGTTACGCCTTCGATGTGGAGCTGCTCCTGATCGCGCGCCACCACCACCTGCGCGTGGATGAGGTGCCGATCCGGTGGGCCGAGGCCGACTCGTCGCGCGTGCGGTTGCTGCATGACGGCGCGCGGATGCTCGTAGACCTGGCGCGGATCGCAAAGCTCAACGTCCGCGGCGCTTACGCGTGAGGCGGCCGGGCGCCGCCACGCTCAAGCGACTCGCCCGCGCGACCGCCGGCGTTACCCTCATCGCAATCGTCGGCGTTCCTGCCCTTCGAAACCTGCCGATCCTCCAGCGGGCCCTCGTTTGGGCACCCCTGCGGTGGGGGCTGTGGAGCCTGGGGGTGCTCGCCGTGCTCGGCGCCGCGTGGCAGGCGTGGGCGACGTGGGCCGAAGGCGAAAGCGAGGAGACCCACTCCGCCAGCGAAACGGGGGCCCAGCGTCGTAACCGCGCCATCGTCGATGTCGTGAGCGTCCTCGCCCTGGCGACCGGAGGCATCGGCGCCCACGCCGCGTGGCAACGGATCGCCAGCCCCGAACGCGTGCTCTCCGGCTACGACTTCAACACCTACGCGCTCAACGCCCTCGCGGTGCGAAACGGCGAGTGGGACTTGTTCAACGGGGACAAGCACGTGTTCCACGCTCGCGTAGTAGGTTGGCTCGCGAACGGCGGGAACCTCCGCGAAGCCGCCGTGGAACTCGCCGTGGTGTGCATTGGCTTGTTCCCCGCGGTCACCTACGTGCTGGCGCGCCGCGCGGGCGGGCGATTCACCGCCTGGATGGCGGCGATGCTCGCGTTCGCTTGCCCCCTGCCCTGGCACTTCAGCACCCAAACAACGGCGTACCCGCTGTTCTATTTCCTCGTGCTGGCGGCGGCGGCGGCCGTGCTCTGGGCGGTGCAGCGCCCCTCCCCCTGGAGCGCCCTTGCCGCCGGGCTGCTGGCCGGAGTGGCAGCCTCGACGCAGGAAAAAGCACCCATCTCCCTGGCGCCCGTGCTTGGCCTCGCCTGCCTGCTCGCGGTTGGGCCCGTATGGCGCGCCTGGGGCCGGTCCCGACGGCGAACCGTTCTACGGCTCGTGGCGCTGCCCGCGCTCGGCGTGCTCACGTTCGTCGGCGTCCTCCGCGTTTCGGCGCCCGGAAAAGCCTACACGCCCCTCGTGTCACTCGTGACCAACCAGCGCCAGGAGATCCACATCGAGCTGGATTATCACTGGCCGGAGGTGAAGACGCCCGACGTGAACGATCCCGCCGGCGTCCGGACCTGGCTCCCCAAGCGGCTGTGGGACGGGGAGATCGAGTCCTGGTTGGCAGCGGCCCGCACCCCGCCGGACTCCAACTCCTTCCGCCTGGCTCCCGAGCCGGACGGCCGGAACAACCCCTGGAAGGTGGTGCCCGAAACCACGATCGCGCCCCTCGCGCTGCGCCTGGAGTCGAGCCTGCGCAACCTCGACCAGGTGTACGGCCCCCTGCCCTTCCCCGGGCTCGTGCTCGTGAGCCTGGGCACGCTGTCGCTGCTGTTCCTCGCCCGGCCACGCCAACGCATCGCCGTTGCGTTGATCGGCTGTGTCGTCTCGGGCCTGGCGCCGCTGACGCTGAAGTTCGGAATCCACTATTTTGCCCATCTCCTGCCGCTCCTCGCCGTCCTGACGGTGTGCGGCCTCGACCACCTGGTTCGCGCGCTCCTGCCGGGCGCCTGGGCCTGGCCTGGGAGAATCGTCGTCACCTCCATGATCGGCGCCTACGCGCTCGCCTTGTGGACGAATGAGGCCGACGCCTGGCGATCGCCCGCGCTGACGTTCCCCCCGCCCGCCGCGATCCCCGCCGAGGATCCCGGCGGTTACGCTCAAAACCTGCTGCACGTCGGCGCATGGCTGGAGGCGCAGCCCCACCCGGGCCCGATCCTGGATTGCGCGCCCGGGTCGATCCTGCTGGCGCTGCCCGACGATCCGCGGATCTCCCATGTTCTCGGCGAGCAGGCCTGCCTCTCCGGCCTGGCCGCCCCGATGCCCGGCACGTGGGTCGTCGCCTCCCGCCACCCCTCGTACCGCGGTCCGGCAACGCCAGACCCCGACCGGCTCCTCGCCAGCGGGCGCTGGAAGTTGATCTACGGGTGGAACGGAGCCCGGGGCGCCGTTTCCCCTGAGGTGACCCGCCTCCCGATGTCCGCGCTCGTGGTACTCGAGGCGACCTGATGACGAGCGACCGCGCCGACCCGCCGCCGCTGCGCCTTCGATGGGCGCTTGCCTGCGCGGCATTGACCGCGGTGCTGTTTGTCCCGGGGCTCCCACCGCTCGCGATCTGGCCGCCCGTGCTCGTGTCGTTCGCCCCGTTGTACCTGGCGATCGAGCGCCAGTCGCCGCGTCGCGCCTTCGGGATCGGGTGGGCCTCGGGCACGGTCGCCACGTTCGCCGGCTTCTTCTGGCTGGTGGAGACGCTCCGGAAGTTCGGCGAGCTCCCACTGCCTGCGGCGATGGGGGTGCTGGCACTGCTGAGCGCCTACAACGGCGGCCGCCTCGGCCTCGCGTGCTGGCTCAGCGCGCGAGCCGCCCTCCGGGGGTGGCCCCCCGCGCCCGCGTTCGCCCTTGCATTCCTCACGAGCGAGCTGGTCTACCCCCTGGTATTTCCCTGGTACATCGCCACCGCCGCCGACCGCGCGTTGCCGCTGCTCCAACCCGCGGAGCTCGGGGGGCCGCTCCTCGTTGACCTCCTCCTGCTCGTGCCCAGCCTCGCGCTCGGGGAGGCGCTCCGCCGGCTGCGGGCGGGCCGGCGTCCGAGTATGGCCATCGTAGGGTTGGGCGCCGCGATCCCAGCATTGACCGCGACGTGGGGCGCCTTCCGCATGACGCAGGAGCGCGATGCGTGGGCAAGCGCCCCGGAGCTGACCATCGGTCTGGTTCAGGGCAACGCGCCGGCGGGCACCCACGCCACGGTCGAGCAACTCCAGCGCCTCACGGCCACCCTCTCCGCCTCCGGCGTCGACCTCGTGATCTGGCCCGAAACAGCGTTCGCGACCTCCTACAACGACCTGACCTACACGACCACCATCCCCGAGCAGGTAACGGGGACGCTCGGCGTTCCAACTGTATTTGGCGCACGCATGTGGGGCGAGGGCGCCACGCCCGACGCGCCCAGGATCCGTCACAACAGCGTGATGCTCGCCGGGGAGGGCGGGGCGATCCTCGGCCGCTATGACAAACACATGCTGTTGCCATTCGGCGAGTACACGCCCTTTGAGCAGACCTTTCCCGCCATAGGCCGGCTGCTCACCCACGCCGGGCACTTCCGGGCCGGCGTTGGCGCGCAGCCGCTCGTGCTGGGGGATATTCGGCTTCTGGCCTTTGTTTGCTACGAGGACATCCTCCCGGCCTACGTCAACGGGCAGGTCATGGCCACCGACCCGGACCTCCTGGTGAACGTGACGAACGACGCCTGGTTCGGCGACACGGCGGAGCCCTGGATTCACCTCGGCGAAGCACGCCTCCGCGCGATCGAGCATCGCCGGTTCCTGGTGCGGGCCACCAACAGCGGCCCTTCGGGCGTGGTGGACGCCACCGGCGCCGACGGGACAATGAGCGAGGTGTTCACCGAAGGCACGACCACCGTTTCTGCGCGCCTTCTGCGGTCCCGCACCCTCTACGAGCGCATCGGCGACGTGCCCTGGTGGATCGGCGCCGCCCTGTCGATGCTCGCGGCGTTCGTGCGGCGGCGCTAAGAAGCGCCGTGGCGGCCAACGCCACGTGCGAAGCGCGCTGCACCCGCTACGCCTTCGGTGGTGAGGGCTCCGGCACCGTGCCGCAGCTCCGCAGCGAGGGCCTCGATCTCGGGGAGCGCGAGCGCGTCATAGACGCTCGCGCGATCGCTGCGGAGGCAGGTTTGCGGGAGCCCTGCGAGCTGGTGGGCCAGCGTTTCGGCCGCTTCGCGCACCGTACCGTCGGCGACCACCCGGTTTACCAGGCCCATCGCGAGCGCCTCTGCGGCCGTGACGGGCCGGCCGGTCAGGATGAGGTCCAGCGCGCGGCCGAGGCCGATGATCTGCGGCAAGCGCACGGTGCCGCCGTCGATCAGTGGCACGCCGAAGCGCCGGCAGAAAACGCCGAGGATCGCGCCCTCCTCCGCGATCCGCAGGTCGCACCAGCACGCCAGCTCCAGCCCCCCTGCGACCGCATGGCCCGCGATCGCGGCGATCACCGGCTTTCCAAGGCGCATTCGTGTCGGCCCGAGCGGCCCCGGGCCCTCCACCTCCACCCGGTTCGGCGCGCCCGCGGCGATCGCCTTGAGGTCAGCGCCCGCGCAAAACGTACCGCCTGCCCCCCACAGCACCGCGACGCTCGCCGAAGCGTCCTCGTCGAAGGCGGCAAACGCCGCAAACAGCTCGTCCGCCGTGTCGCGATCGATGGCGTTGCGGTGCGCCGGACGGTCGAGCACCACCGTCCAAACGGGACCGGCGCGCTCGATCGAAACGGGCTCCCGACTCAGCCAGCCATCCCGGCGGCGAGCGCCTTCTCGTCGATCTCCGCGCGCCCGCTCTCTCGCAGGAGCTTGCGCGTGAGCTGCATCGCGTTCTCGATGCTGTGATCCATGTTGTTGTACCAGAACATTCCGGTGCGGCCGGCGAGCTGGAGGTTCTCATACTTCGCAAGCGCCTTGCGCGTGCGCTCAAGCTCCACCGGATAGCGCGTGTGGTAGATCGGGTAGGTGTTGGGCACGCGTTCCACGCGTACATCGTGCACTTTGCGGCGGCTGCTGATCATGCCGACCTTGATGAGGTCGTCCACCACCCAGTCGGTGAGTCGCTCGGCGTGCACCCAGCGCTCATCGCCTTCACGGCAGGTCACCTCCACGCAGAGCCCGGTTGCGCCCATGTGCGGCACCGTGTCGTGCGCGAAGTATTTCGGCGTAGAAACCCGCGAGAACACGATGTCGTCGGCCCCGTAGTAGCACCATTGGTACTCCTTCTTCACCGACTCCTCGACCATCACGTTGTAGAACAGCGTGCTCAGATAGGGGAGGTCGGGTGCCTCCAGGCCCAACTGGTCGCACGCCAGGGTGATCGGCGCCGTCCAGATGACCAGGCTCGGCTCGATGCGCTCGCTGCCCGCGTACACCGCCTCGATCCGCCCGTTCCCGCCAGCCAGCCGCGCCCCGGTGCTGGTGAGGATCCTCCCGCCGCCCGCCCGAACCTTGTCCGCGATCACCTCCCAGGTGATGCCGAGCCCGCCGCCCGTCGGATAAATGAAGTTGATCTCGGCTTTGTTGAACTGGAGCAGGGTGGATTTCGCGAGCTGCGCGAGGTTCTGCATCTGCAGTTTATCGTCGATGATCGCGCGATTGATGCCCACCTTTGCCCAGTCGGCGTGGGTTTCCTTCGGGTGGATCCCGAGGAACTTGATGCTGTAGCCCTTGAAGAAGTTCTCGTAGAGCGTGGGCCCATATTGCCGCAGCACGTAGTCTTCGAAGTTACTCGTGCCGTAGGTCTTTGATCCATTGATCGCGAGGTCGATCGCCGACTTCACCGCGAGCGGGAGCGGGAGCTGCACGAGGTTTTTCGGGTGAAGCGGCCAGCGGTAGTAGGAACCCTCAAAGAACACCTCGGACAACCTCGGGAACGCCGTCGTGTTCGCCTTGAGCACCCGGTCGAGGTAGGTCTTGATGTTGGGATTCTCGGTGTGGAACCGGTGCGGCCCACAATCGAAGGTGAAGCCGTCATACTGATAGCTGCGCGCGAGCCCCCCCACGCGCTCGAACTGCTCGATCACGATGACCTTGGCCCCGGCCTCGGTGAGCAGGTGCGCCGTGACCATGCCGGCCACGCCACCGCCGACGATGACCACGGGGCCCGAAAAAACGGAGGGAGTCGACAACGGGTACCTCGCCGCTCCCATTCTGCCCCGCTCACGCCGTTTCGGGTAGTGGCCGACCCTACGGGGCCGCAGGGATCCGCGGCCCGGGCCGATCCAACCAGGGCTCGATCGCCAGCCCGAATCGCGCATACACTTCGGTGACGTGGCGCGCCGGGAACCAACCGCTCACCCCCACGACCGGGGCCACGGCGAAGCCGCCGGGGATGCGGACGGGCAAAAACACCCCGGCCGTCCAGCCCAGCCCCTGGTCCGGAGTTGGCGCGCCCCTCGACTCGACCCACCATCCGACCGACCCCACCGGTCGAAACTGCATGTTTGGGCCGAGGCGCGACGTACCGCTCGCCAACAGGTCCCCCCGCGCGAAGGGGACGAGGGCCACCGGGAAGGGAGCGAGCGGACCGTCGTCTACCGTCACCTGCGCGCCCGCCTCCACCTGTACCGCGAGCGAAACGGACGTTCGATGCCGGCGCTCATCGAGGAAGGCGTACTTCAGGGAGAGCGCGCGGGGCGGGAGGAGGCCGCGGGCGCCCAGCTCGAATCCGCGCCCGAGCCCAAGCCGATACTCCAGATCAAGCGGGGACTGCGCCGGAAGCTGGCAAACGCCCCCGCTGGCCGGGTCGAAACACCCGCTCAGTTCCGGCGAGAAGGCAGGATCGACCAACACGCCCAGGTTGCCCGACGCAGAGAGCTTGTCGAGCGAGTGGGCAGGGCGAAGCATCGCGATCGAACAGGCGCCGAGCAGGGCGAGGAGCACCACCGGCTATAGAAAAGGCTTGAGCATCTTCCGAAACTCGAGCCGATCCACGAGATGCGTGAGGTAATCGGCCCGCTCGGAGTCCCACACCACCTTCGGCGAGAGGTCGTAGCCCTCCATCCAGTCCTCGTAGAGCCCGTTGAGCCCCTGGAGGTACTTCGTCGGGATCGCCAGCTCGCTCGGACGCCCCCGCTTCTGGATGCGGCGGCGGATCGCGCGCACCGAACAGCGCAGGTAGATCATCAGGTCGGGCGGTTGGAGCGTGCGCTTCATGCCCCCATACAAATCCATATAGGTACGGAACTCGCGCTCCTCCATGTGCCCCTGCCGGTGCAGGTTGGTCGCGAAGATCTCGGCATCTTCGTAGATGGTGCGATCCTGCACCACTGTGCCCGCGTTCTGGTTCAAGTCGAGGTGCAAGCGGAACTTGTTGGTGAGGAACCAGAGCTGGCTCTGGTAGGCCCAGCGTCCCATGTCGCCGTAGAAGTCATCCAGCCAGGGGTTGGTCGTGTAGGGCTCGTACACGGGCTCGAAGCCGAACTCCTCGCTGAGGAACTCCACGAACGAGGTCTTGCCGACGCCCATGTTGCCGGCGACGGCGATGTACTTCCTCACGGGGCTTCGAGCGCGAGCGCGCCCGCGTTTCCGTACTCGTCCTCAACGGACACGTCCGTGGCGCCCTCCGGGATCACGGCGCTGAACGTCGTGATCCCCCCGCTGTGGGCCCCGACGCCGGCAACAGCAACCTCGCTCCCATCGGCAAGCGTGAACGTGAGCGTAGCCGAATCGTTCGGGAGCGGGTTGGCGCCGCGAACGGCGCCGTCCATCGCCACGAGGCGGTAGCCGCGAGCGGGGGCCTGGAACGAAGCCTGGAGGTCCGAGCCCGACTGGGCGAGCGTGATCGCCGCCGGGACCACGGTAAATTCTGGTGAATCGACGCTGTATTCCGCCGATGCCCAAGGCCAGGTGGTCGCGCCGTCATCCACGAACGTATGCCCCTCGACGTGCAGCCGGTACACGCCCTCGGGCAGGCCAACGCGGTCGTCCGAGTGACCGACCGCCTGCCACGCCGCGTACCATGTCCAATTCTGCTCGTCCTCCGCGGGATAGAGCGGGTCGGGGGTGGTCGTGACCAGGATGTCCGGCCCCTGGGTGACCGGGCGGCCGGCCGCGCTCAACACGTCCGCAAAGCTGCCGTCTTCGCCCTTGCGCTGGAGGGTGACGAGCGGGAAGTCCACCCCAGGGTCCCCGCCGGCCCAGGCGAACTGAACCAGGCCAGAAACCCGTGAAACCTCGCTCGGAACCTCAAGATGCACCACGATCTCGCCGCTCTCCGCGGCCGCTTCGTATTCCCCTGCCGAGTAGAGCGGGCTGTACAGGTAGGCGGGATCCGCCGTGACGAGGGTGCCGGCCTCGGGGGTGAGATCCGGGCGCACCGTCGGCATGGCGGCATCCGGCCCGTAGTCCGGGATCTGGTATTTGCTGCACGCATCCTGCTTCTCAACGGCGGGTGTGAGCAGGTGATCCTGGGCCATCGTGAGCAAGCCTTCCATGATGTGCTCCCCCTGGAGCGGACCCCACACGTTGATATCGGCTTCGTAGCCACCCAACAGCCAGTCCTCCGGCACGAGCAGGTACCCCTCATGGTCCTGCGCGTAGCCAACCGCCATGCTGTGCTCAAAGCCCAGCTCATCGGCCGCCCGCCGCCGGAACTGCTCGGTGTAGATCGAGGTGGTTTCCCCAGGGAAGAAGCCGATCAAGAAGTCATCGACGGTGTCGGCGCCCGTTTCGTCGTGGATGGGCACCGGCCCGAACCGCGAGGCCGTTACGCCCGCGCGTTGTGCTTCGGGCAGCGGCAGCGCGCGCTCTTCATCAGAGAGGTCGAAGAAGCCCGCGATCAGGTCCATCATCTTGGTGATGTCAACGCACTGATCGTAGGGGAACACCTGCGCTGGCGCGTAGCCCGGCAGATAGGCCGGGTTTTCGCCGCAGAAGGCCGCGCCGAACTCGGTGTTGAACTCATCCATCGGCGCGGCCAGACTGCCGTCGTCGTTGTAGACCTTCAGATCGGGCGTGTAGTCGGCGTCGTACTTCGGATAGTACCAGTCGACCGTGCCATTTCTCGTCACCCGGATGTCGTCGTGCAGCTCCGGAACCGAGCGCGACGCCGTTTCGAGGGTGATGGGGTCGGCGGCCGTCTTCGTCGCGGCCCAGAGGTCGCGAATCGGCCCTTTGGCGTACTCGCCCACCGTCTCAAGCGTCGCATAGAAGGAGTCGGAGCCGCCGGGTGAGGCGTCCCCGGCGCCGGACTGGAGCATCGCCACGACCACCGGCGTGTCGAACGTCTCCTCGAACGCCAGCTCTACGTGCCCGGGGGCGTCCACGCTGATCATCGGGCTGTCCCCGTCGAGCGTGGTGCCGTGCATCCCGAAGTTGAACAGCACGCCGAGCGGCTGATCGTCGAGCGTGTCGATGCGGATCATCGTGAGGTACGGATCCTTGTAGGAGCCCGCCGGGATGTCCTCGAAGAACTGCAGGCCGTCGTTGTCGCCGCGACGGTCGTGGTAAACTTGGCCGTTGTCCCAGTCCTTCGCTCGGCCAACGCCGATCTTGGCCGGCTGAAGCCCGTCGAACGCCGTTACCGCAACCTCGGTCATCGTGCTCACCAGGCGCTCGAACACCTCGGCGTTGAACCGGTCGCTCCCCAGGTAGTAGGTGACTTGATCCGAGAAGTCCCCGTAGCTGGCGTGGCTGTGGCTCGTGGCCACGACGACCCGCCCGTCCATCGGCCGGCCGGTCTGGGCCTCGATGCTGGCTTCGAGGGCCTCGACCAGCCCGTCAAAGCTGTAGATCACGTCGAGCTTGAGGATCAGCAGGTCCTGGTCTCCGTTCGAGATCCAGAACGCCTTTGCAGGCACGCGGGTTTGAATCCCGGCTGAAGGAGCGAATTTAGACTTGTACTGGCTGTCACGCCGATCCGCCTTGCCGTCGCCACCAAAGCAAGAGCACCGGCTCGTGTAGCCGGAGAGCGGCGTTCCAACGGGAAGATCGACGAAGGTTTCGGCGACGCCTGCCTGAGGGGCGCCCGCGACCACCTCGGGCACGCCTTCGTTCTCCTTCGCTTCATCGCACACCGCAACGGGCTCCGGCTCAACCGGGCACGCCACCATCGCAAGCAGGGAGAGGACAGAGAGGCGACGAAGGGACGTGAGGGACATCGGCGGATGATAATGCCCGGCGATGCCTGTCGGCGATGCGAACGTCATTGAGATTTTGCCCTCCGCCGTTCCCGGCGTGCGCCGGATGCTCCTGCGCAGCGATGCGGGAGCGATCGTGGAGGCGGTGGAGCTCACGAACGATCGGCTGGCGGCGCTGCCCGCCGGCGGGATGTTCTCCGCATTCGAGGTGCGCGGTCCGCTCGCGATCCTCGGCCCGCCACTGCAGCGGCGCTTGGCGGAGCTGCACCCTCCGCCCCTCGTGGTGCTCGGCCTGCTCGTGCGGCTCCTCGACGACCTGGAGCTGCTGCACCGCGGCGGCGGTGCCCACGGCGCGCTCGCGCTCGACGGAATTGGCGTGGACGAACGCGGACAGCTCGTCGTGCGTCCGGTGCTTCATGTAGCCCAGGAGCTCTCCGCGCTCGCGGACATTCGCGCCGTGGGGGGGATCCTCGCGGCGCTGGCCGATCGCCCGAAGCTGGAGGCGGCCGGTGTTGCGCGCGCGGCGCTGCTGCTCTCCGGACTCGGCGTGGGCTCACCCCGGGCGGGGTTCGCGGACGCGAGGGCGGCCCGGCAGGCGCTTGCGGTGGTGGTGCGTGGCCTTCGCGTGGAAGACACCCGCGACAGCTTCCTCGCCGCCTCTGGCGTGAGCCTGCCTCGGCCCCCGAGCGGGTTCCGCTCGCGGCCGGTGGAGGTGGTGGCGCAGGCCTCGGCGACGGGATCCGGGGCCCGGGCGGCCGAAGCGAGGGCGTGGCTCGATCGCTCGATGACGGAGCTGCAAACCGCACGTTTTGGCCGCGAGGCGACCCTGGACGTCGAGGCCGAGCGGCTCAGCGAGGCGCTTCGGCGGCAAACGGAGACGACGCTGAACGCCGCCCGCGCCGTGGCCGAAGGCGAGGCCGAACGCCTCGTTCGGAGCTCCGCAAGGCCCCCGCCGGCGATGTTGTTCGTCGGCGCGGGCGTGCGGCCCACGATGCGGCTGGCGGAAGCGCCCGGCGCGGCGCTCGCGGAGGAGGCCGGCGACGAAGAAGAAGAGACGTTGGACGCGGCGAGCGCCGATGGTGCCGCGCTGGCGGGGCTCGGCCCGGAGTCCGTCATCGAGGCGGGCGGTGCGCCGGACGGCGGCGACTCCCGCGCCGAGTCGGCCTACGAACGCGACGCGGCGATCCGGGCCGATGCGGTGGCGGAGGCCGAGCGGCACCGCGAGCAGGAGGCGCGGATCGCGGCGGCGGAGGCGGAGATTGCGGCGGCGGCGGCGGCGCGGCACGAGGCCGAGCGGGTCGAGGGCGAGCGGGCCGCGGCGTGGGATGCAGCGGAGGCCGCCGCGGCGGCGGCCGCGTACGCCGCAGGCGTCGAGGCCGAACGGGCTGCTGCGGAAGCCGCCAGGTTGGAGGCTGAGGAAGCGGTGCGGATCGAGGGGGAGAAAATCGAGGCCGAGCGGGCGGCCGTGGAGCGCGCCGAGACGGAGCGCGCCGCGGCGGAAGCCGCAAGGATCGAGGCTGAGCGCGCCGCGGCGGAAGCCGCAAGGATCGAGGCTGAGCGCGCCGAGGCGGAAGCCGCAAGGATCGAGGCCGAGCGCGCCGCGGCGGAAGCCGCAAGGATCGAGGCCGAGCGCCTGGAGGCCGAGCGCCCGGCGGCGGAGGAGGAGGAGGCGAGAGCGGCGCAGCAGGCAGCGTGGACCGCCGCCGAGCGCGAGGCGGCGGAAGAAGCCGCGAGGATCGTCGCGGAGGAGGCCGAACGGAGCGAGCGGGAGCGGGCGGCGGCGGAAGCCGCGCGTGCAGAGGCCGCGAGGATGGAGGCTGAAGAATCGGCGAGGCTCCATGCGGAACAAAGCGAACGTGCCGCGGCGGCGAGGGCCGACGCGGAAGCCGCAGCGGCGGCCGAAGCAGCGGCCAGGATCCAGGCGGAGCGCCTCGCCGCTGCGGCCGCGGAGGAGGCCGAGAGGCGTGAGCGGGCGCACGCGGCGGCAGCGGAGGCCGCACGGCTGGCCGCGGAGGCCGAAAGGCGCGACGCCGAACAACGGGCGAGCGAGGCCGCACGACGCGAAGCAGAGCGCGCCGAGGTCGAGGACGCCGGACACACGGCCCGGAAGCCCGCGCCCCGTGCACGCGCCAGCGAGCCCGAACCGGACCCCGACCCCGAGGCCTGGCCGGACCACCCCGACGGCGTTTCCGACGACGCCGAGCGCGGCGGCGTGGCGCGGTGGGAGGGGCTCGGCGGCGTGCGCGGCGATCCCGCACGCATGAACGAGAAGGGGCCTGGCAAGTGGACTTCTCAGGGCCGATCGCGCGAGGAGCTCGCGGAGCAGCTGCCGCCGGGTGAGTCGCGACCGATGGACATGTCCCCGCCGGAAGGGGAAGGGTCGCGGCTGGGGATCTACATCGCCGTCGGAGGAGCCGTGGCGCTGGCGCTGGCGTGGTGGGGGTTCGCGTAGATCGTCGCGACGGGCGCCGTGCTGTCGCGACGTGATTCTCAGAACCGCGGGGGGGCCGGCTCCCTCGGGCCGAAGTGAGAGTCGCTCTCCGCGATATGGGAGTCGCTCCCGGCGTTGTGAGAGAGAATGGGGCGCAGGATTCTCACATCGGGCACAGCGACGCCCTCGCCACGACCGATGTGAGAAATTCGGGGCAAAAACGTTCTCATTCCGGCAGGGGGGACCAGGCCCGTTGCCGGATGTGAGAATCGGGGTCCAACGGCCCCCCGACCGCGCACCGCGAGGCGTCGCCAGCCCCCTTGGCCCCGGGACCTGGCCTTGCGCCTCGCCCAGCCCCGCTCTTCGAAAGGTTATCCCTACGGATACTGAGCGCTGAGCTCCAACGACTCGATCGTGGCATGGTCCCCGGCCGCGACCACCTTCGCGAGCTGCACGCGCCCGGCCATCACCGACATCACGACCAGGCCCTGGTCGGCGAGGACCATGCCGGGGGACACGACCACCTCGCTGCCGTTCGGCAACCCGAGCACCGCCCGTGGAGGTTGCGCCTGGGGAATCGTGCTCAGCAGGCGCACCGGGAACTGCGCCGATACGGATGTGCCGGCGGCGAATGGCGCGGAGGGGTACGCCGCCGGAGCGCCGCCCACCGCCGGGGACGGCGCCGCCGCGAGCGCAGCCACCGCCGCATCCGAAGGAGCCAGCTCGCCCACCGGCGCCGCCGCTGCCCCCGCACCACCCTCCTTCGCCGCCAATTCCTCGCTGCTGATCTTGAAGGGGGCGGCTGGCTCCTCAAAACGAACGTCCACCGCAGGGGCCGCGGCGGCCTGCGGTTGCGACGCCGCCGGCGAGAACGGGTGACCCGACGTGGCCGTAGACTCACACGCGACCAGCAGGAGGAGCAGGGACATCGGGGTAGTCTATTCGCGCATGGCCTGGACGCACATCCTCGCGCTCGTGGCGCTGGTCCTCGGAACGGCCGCGCTGGCCGTGCCGCAGATCCTCCGATTGCGTCCGCCCGCCCCGATTCGGGGACTGGTTCGCTGGGCGGAGGGGCGCGAGCTGCGTACGCGCGGCGATGGACGCACGGCGCCGCTCGAAATCATCGGAACCCATGCTGGACGCCTGTTTACGGTGGGCTACCAGCTCGGCTCCCCGGACGTGATGCTCGTCGCGATCGACTGCAACGCCGCCGGTGATGCCGCCTTGAGTGGGGGCTTTCGCCTGAGCGACGCGGCGCTGGTCAGCCGCTGGACGGATCCGACTCCTGAGCACCTGGCCGGCCTGGACACCCTTCTGGACGCGATGGCCCAGGCGGCGGCCGACCTCGAAGCCCAGGGGCCCCCGGCCGACGACGACTGAGCGGAGCCCCCCCTGGCCAACGTCGACGGCGCTCCGGGTTCGCCGTCCACGCGGGGGGCGCCACGCGGTCTCCGACGCGATTTCTGCGCGCGACCGCTTCCCAGGGGGTGACAATCGCGCCCTGCGGTTAGGGCACCCCCGATGTTGGGCCGCGAGACCACCGCAAGCATGAACGACGCTCCGAACGTCGAGGTGGCGCTCATGCCCGCGAATTCGCCGTTCGGGGGCCTCGTGGCGCGCATCGCGGCAGGGTTGGGCGCGGTGATGGTGCGGCCCGATCTGGTGCTGTCCGCTGAAACGACGGTTCGCGTCGTGATCGTGGATTTGACCCGCGTTA
Organism: Deltaproteobacteria bacterium; assembly: GCA_014191855.1. Taxonomy (GTDB): domain Bacteria; phylum Myxococcota_A; class UBA796; order UBA796; family SXON01; genus SXON01. Next base: position 25,179 of record BJHF01000040.1, on the reverse strand, counting down.
CGACGCCCGCGCGGCTGAATCACCGGTGCATTGTCATCTCCGACGACACGGCGTTCACCGCCTGGGACGTGATTCCGCCCGACGAGGTGGAGGCGCGCCTGGCCCGCGCGATGCGGAACCTCGTGGAAACCGAGCTGCTTCGCGCCCGGGCGGAAGGCGAGCGCGAAACCATCACCGTGCTCAACCAGATCGGGTACGCCCTCTCGGCGATCACCGATCGGTCGCGACTGCTGGACGAGCTGCTCACCCACAGCCGCCGCGCGTTGCGCGCGGATGGAGCCAGCATCTACTTGATCGACGAGGCAATGGTAGGCTCGGATGCGACGCTTGGCGGCGCCCGCGTCGGCCGAACGATGCGCTTCGCGGCCGCCCAGAACGACAGCGTTCCCTTCTTCCCGCCCCGCGCCACCATCCCGGTGGACGACGCGAGCCTCGTCGGCTTCGTCGCCAACCGGGCGTTGCCGATGAACATCGCCGATGTGCGGGCGCTCCCGACGGACGTGCCCTACAAGCCCAGCGGCACCTTCGACAAGACGACCGGATACGAAACGCGATCCACGCTGCTCGTGCCGCTCATGGATCGCGACTGTCGCGTGATCGGCGTGCTCCTGTTCGTGAACCACAAGCCGGTCGCAGGGATTCCACTCGCGAATTTCGGAAGGGTGTCGCCCTTCTCGGAGCGGCATCTGGCCCTCGCGCGCTCGGTGGCCTCCCAGGCCGCGGTGGCGCTTGAGAACTACCGCCTGTACCGCGAGATCACGACCTTGTTCGATGGGTTCGTAGAGGCCGCGGTCACCGCGATCGAAGCGCGGGATCCGAGCACCGGCGGCCACAGCCACCGCGTTGCGCAGCTCACCGAGATCCTCGCGCGCACGATCTCCGATGCCGACGATCCGCCGTTCGCGCCGGTGCGCTTCTCGCAACGGGAGCTGACGGAGCTTCACTACGCCGCGTTGCTCCATGATTTTGGAAAGGTCGGCGTGCGCGAGGAGGTGCTTCTAAAGGCGGCGCGCCTTTACCCGTGGGAGCTCGCCCAGATCGAACAACGCTTCCGGGTTGCGGCGCTGCAAGCTCAGCTTGAAGCGATCCGGGAGAACGCGGCCGCGGGCATGTTGCCGACGCGGCTCGGTCAGCTTCAAGACGATCTCACGCTGGTGCGGCGGCTCAACCGGCTCGGGCGCGTCGGCGATCCGGAGGCCGGCGCCATCAAGTCGGTAGCCGAACGCTGGAAGCTCAGCGAAACGGAGCCCGTATTGCACCCCCGCGAGGTGCGCCGGCTCTGCATCCCCGTGGGCACGCTCGACCCGGAAGAGCGTTTGGAGATCGAGCGCCACGTTGAGCATACCTACCGATTCTTGCGGGTGATTCCGTGGACGCGCGAGCTGCGCAACGTGCCGACGCTCGCGTACGCGCATCACGAAAAGATCGACGGCACGGGGTACCCGCGGCGCCTCCGTGGCGAGGCCATCCCCTACGGCGCGCGCCTCATGACCATCGCGGACATCTTCGATGCACTCACGGCCGGAGATCGCCCGTACAAAGGCGCCATGTCGCCCGAGAAAGCGGTGCAGATTCTCCGAACGGAGGCGGCCGGCGGCAAGGTGATGCACGACGCGGTTGAGCTGCTCGCCGGGCGCCGGCTGTGGACCCAGATCGTGGAGCCGAACGTTTAATACGCCGGGTGCCCGTACACGATCACCGTGCAAGACGCGGCGCCGTCGGTCCGCACCGGCACCCGCCATCCCGCCCCTCGCTGACGCCAGCAGACGGGTGACGTCCCTTCTGCGCGCTCACCGCGTCCGACCGTGCCCACCTTGACCGACGCCTGCAGCCGGGTGGTGCCCCCACCGGAACCGACGAAAGCCCCGCTTCGGGGCTTCTCGTCGGGCCGGTGGGGGCGACGGGGCCCGGCCCGCTACGGTGTCGGTTGACGAGGAGGGATCGTCCGGCACCGTTTCTTGATACACGCCCCGCCCTCACGGGCCCCCCACATGCGCCGCGTATTCGACTCCCTCATCGACGCCATCGGCGACACCCCCTCGGTGCGGCTCAACCGCCTCACCGCCGGCATGGTCGGCAAGCTGTACGCGAAGGTGGAGTACATGAACCCCGCCTCGTCCGTAAAAGACCGGATGGCGCTGAAGATCATCAACGACCTGGAAACCGCCGGCACGCTGAAGCCCGGCGGCACGATCGTGGAGGCCACGAGCGGAAACACCGGCGCCGGACTGGCGATGATCGCGGCGATCCGCGGCTACAAGACCATCTTCGTGATGCCCGACAAGCAGTCGGAGGAGAAGCGGGCCGCGCTGCGCGCGTACGGCGCGCGCGTCGTGATCACGCCGACCGACGTCGAGCCCGACGACCCACAGAGCTATTACAGTGTTGCCAAGCGTATCGTTGACGAGACCCCGGGTGCCGTGTACAGCAACCAGTACCACAACCCGAGCAACGCGCTCGGCCACTACGAGAGCACCGGCCCCGAGATCTGGAAGCAGTTCGACGGCAAGATCGACGTGCTGATTTGCGGCCTCGGCACCGGCGGCACCATCTCCGGCGCGGGTCGGCTCCTCAAGGAGAAGAACCCGAAGCTCAAGGTCGTCGGCGTGGATCCGGTTGGCAGCTTGTACTACGACTATTTTCACACCGGGCAGCTCACCAAGCCCTACTTCTACAAGGTGGAGGGCATCGGCGAGGACTTCTTGCCTTCAACCATGGACTTCTCCTGGGTAGACGACGTGGTGCGCGTGAACGACAAGGAGAGCTTTGTCGCGACGCGCCGACTCGTGCGAGAGGAGGGGATCTTCGCAGGCGCGTCGAGCGGCGCGGCGGTGGCCGGGGCCATCAAGTGGATGAAGCAGAACGCGACGGCGGAAACGCGCGCGGTCGTGATCCTGCCGGACAGCGGCGCCCGGTACTTGTCCAAGGTCTACAACGACAACTGGATGCGGGAGAACGGGTTCCTGGAGCCCGAGATGAGCCTCGGCCACGTGCGCGACCTCGTGGAGAACAAGGGCGTGCCCCGCGAGCTGATCAGCGCCACGCCGCGCCAGAAGGTGGTGGAGGTCATCGGCTTGATGAAGCTGCACGGCGTTTCCCAGGTGCCGGTGATCGACGAAGGCAAGGTGGTCGGCGTGCTTCACGAGTCCCGCCTGTTGGAACGCGCGCTCGACACGGCCGGCAGCAAGCGCGGCAGCGGCGACGTGGGCGAGGTAGCCGAGGCCAACTTCTGTACGGTGGACGCCGATACCGAGGTGGGCGTGCTCACCGAGCTGTTCAAGCGGGCGAAGGTCGCCTTCTTGATCGACCAGGGCGGACGTCCGCTCGACATCATCACCCGCATCGACCTCATCGACTACATCTCGAACGTCACCAACGCCGCCAGGGAGCGAGTATGAACCACGATAAACACGGCTTCGACACCCTCGCCGTTCACGCCGGCCAGTCGCCCGACCCCACCACGGGCGCGGTGATGACCCCGATCTACCAGGTGTCCACCTACGCCCAAGACGGCGTTGGCGGCCATAAAGGCTACGAGTACAGCCGCACCGACAACCCCACCCGCACCGCGCTTCAGGCCTGCCTCGCCGCGCTTGAGGGCGCGAACTACGGGCTGTGCTTCGCCTCGGGCCTCGCGGCCACCGACGTGATTCTGCGCGCGCTCGTGCGCCCCGACGATCTCGTGATCTGCGGCGACGACGTGTACGGCGGCACCTACCGCCTGTTCGACAAGGTGCTCCGCCTGTGGGGGGTCTCGTTCCGCTACGCCGACTTCTCCACGGCCGACCCCGCGACGTCGATCCCCGCGAACACCAAGCTGGTCTGGCTCGAAACGCCGACCAACCCGCTGCTCAAGGTCTCCGACATCCGCGCCGTCGCCGCGCGCTGCAAGGCCGTCGGGGCGATCCTCGTCGTGGATAATACCTTTGCTACGCCGTACTTCCAGCGCCCGCTGGAGCTGGGAGCCGACGTCGTCATCCACAGCACGACCAAGTACATCAACGGCCACAGCGACGTGGTCGGGGGCTTCGCCGCCCTCAACGACGAAGCGCTCTACACCAAGCTGAAGTTCTTGCAGAATGCGGCCGGCGCCGTTCCCGGCCCCCAGGACGTCTGGCTCACCTTGCGCGGCGTGAAAACTCTGGGTGTACGTATGGATCGGCATCAGCACAACGCCGAGCGCATCCTGGCGTGGCTGCGGGCCCACCCGGATGTGGAGCGCGTGTACCACCCCTTCGACAACCCGGTGGCGCGTACGCAGATGTCCGGCTTCGGCGGGATGATCTCCTTCGACCTGCGCGGCGATCTGGATCGGGCGCGTCGCTTCGTGGCGGCGACAAAGCTGTTCACGCTCGCGGAGAGCCTCGGCGGCGTAGAAAGCCTGATCGAAACGCCGGCGCTGATGACGCACGCGAGCATCGAGCCGGCGAAGCGCCGGGAAGCCGGGATCCTCGATGGGCTGATCCGCCTCAGCGTCGGCATCGAGAACGTGGACGACCTGATCGCAGACTTGGACCAGGCCTTTCGGGCGTAGATCCCGGGATCGCCTCAGTCATTCCGGATCGGTGTAGAGCTCCAGCTCCCGCTGAAATACGATCCGCGCGTAGATGTGGGCCACGAGGGCGGCGAGCGCCATCACGCCCGTCCACGAGAACCAGGCCGAGGCCATCGAGGCCACTGCCGCGCCGAAGCAGTACATCATCAGGTCGCGGTTGCGCGCGGGTTCGTTGCGTTCGATGCCGATTTCTTCCAGGCGCTTGATCTGCAGGAAGTCGACCACCAGGGTGCCGATGCCCGCGGTGAACACCGCGCCGAGGATCGCGAAGAGGAAGGCCATCCCCGGCGAAAACGCGCGCGGGTTGATCTTGTACAGCGCATCCCACTGCCTCCACACGATGTAGATGCCGCCGATCCCACAGGTGAAGAACGGCACGAAGATGAGGAACAGCGTGCTGAATCGGGGGTGCGTGGGGCGATCCGACATGGGGGTCTCCGGGAGCCTCGAATCGTACCATGCCGCAGGGACACGACGCGGAGTGGTGCTCGGGCTCGCCGCCTTGCTACACTGGCCGGAGATGGACGTCCTTTTCTTGTCTCCCGCGTACCCGCCGGAGATGTTGCAGTTCAGTCGAGGGCTCGCTGAGGTCGGCGCCCGGGTGCACGGGGTTGGCGACACACCGGTGCACGAGATGGCGCCCGATGTGCGTCGGCACCTCGCGAGTTACCTCCATGTGCCGGCGATGGGCGACATAGTCGACGTTCATCGCCGTATTGTGGCGTGGCTCGGCGGCCGAAGGCCCGACCGCGTGGAGGCGCTCTGGGAGCCGATGCAGATGCTCGCGGCGGAGCTGCGCGCGGAGCTTTCGCTCCCAGGAATGCGCCCCGACGTGGTGCTCGGCTTTCGCGACAAGCCGCTGATGCGCGCGCGCGTCGAGAAGGCCGGCGTTCGTGTGCCCCGAACGGTGCGTGTGTGCACCCGGAACGAGGCCCGCTCCGCAATCAAGCGCGTCGGCTTCCCGGCGATCCTCAAGCCTGTAGACGGCGCCGGCGGCGCGGACACGCACCGCGTGAGCGATATGGCCGCCTTCGAAGCCGCGTTGGCCAGTATGGCCCACGTTCCCGAGGCGACGGTCGAGGAGTTCATCGACGGTGAGGAGTTCACCTACGAAACCTTGTGCATCGACGGCACCATCGTGTACGAGAGCGTTTGTCGATACGCTCCCACGGTGCTCGTCGCCCGCCGAAACGAGTGGATCAGCCCGATCATCCAGTCGCTTCGGGGCGTGGACGATCCCGAGATCGCCCCGGGCGTGGCGATGGGCCGCCAGGCGGTGGCGGCGCTCGGGATGGACACCGGCGTTACCCACATGGAGTGGTTCCGAAAGGCGGATGGAACCACCATCTTTGGGGAGATCGCCTGTCGCCCGCCCGGCGCCAGCATGGTCGATCTCATGAACTTCTCCGACGACCAGGACCTGTACCGGGACTGGGCCTCGGCCGTCGTTACTGGCGCCATCGCTCCCCGGGCGCCCCGCCCGTGGTCCGCAGCGATCGTGTTCAAACGTGCGCAGGGGCAGGGTCGCATCCAGAAGATCGTTGGGCTCGAGGCCTTCGTGGCCGCCCACCGCCCGTACATCGCCCGGGTGGACCTCCTCCCAATCGGCGCGCCTCGTCGCGACTGGACCCAGACGTTCCTCTCCGACGGCAACCTCGTCGTGCGCCACCCGGACGAAGACACCGCGTTTGCGCTGGCCCGGGAGGCCGCGGCGAAGATCACGATGTACGCGGGTTAGGCCCCGCCCGGTGTCCCTGCCCCGCCAGCCGACTGCCCGCCCGATCGTGCTCTCCGCCTCCCCCGGGGTCCCGGCGCTCGGGCCTTCGGGTGCCAGCGCCCACCTTCGCGGCGTCGCGACCGCGCTGGGTGCGCCAGTCGTGTGCCCGCGCGCGGTCGATTCGCGCGGGCTGTCCGGCCACCTCGGCACCCCCGTGTACGCATCGGGCCTCGCGGGCTGGCCAACCTGGGCGCCACGCCAAGCGATGCGCGAGGTTCGCACGGCGCGACGTTGCGCAGATCTGGCCATCTCGCTGGCACCTACCCTCATCTGGGAGCGCCACAGCCTGTACAGCGACGCCGGCTGGCGCGCCCACGCCGCCACCGGCGCACGATGGATCCTTGAGGTAAATGCTCCGCTTGTGGAGGAGCGCCGCCGCTTCGAGTCGCTCGCCGACGAGGGTTTCGCGCGCGACTGGGAGCGCGAGGTGCTGCTGGCGGCTCCGGAGATCGTCTGCGTGAGCGGCTGGCTCGAAACCTGGCTTCGAAGCCTGGGTTGCAAGGTGGTGCGTCATCTGCCAAACGGCGTCCAAGCTCATGTGGGCGACCGTGAGGGCACGAGGCTGCGGCTCGGCCTTGATTCGGCGTTTACACTTGGTTTTGTGGGCTCGTTGAAGCCGTGGCATGGCGTCGAGCGGCTCCCCGTGTTGCTCGACGCCCTCCCCGACGCCGTGGCCCTGGTCGCCGGCACCGGCCCCGTTCACGTGGAGCACCCGCGCCTCCGCCACCTCGGCCACCTCGACGAACCCGCGCTCGCCGACGCAATCGCGGCGATGGACGTGGCCTTTGCGCCCTACCGTGCCGACGCGCCCCCCTGGTTCTGCCCGCTGAAGGTGCTCGCCTACCGGGCGCAGGGCACGCCGATCGTGGCCACCGACCTCGGGGATTGCCGGACGCTGGTTGGGGATGGGGGAACGGTGTTGCCGGCCGGCGCCAGCGACGCGGAGCTGGCGGAGGCGGCGGTGTCCTGGAGGGGACGCAGGGCAGAAGTGAGCGTGCGAAGCTGGGAGAGGGTGGTGGAGGAGGGGTTGTCCTGAGGGGCAGCTTTCCGGGCGATGGCGGAGACCCGTTCGCCGTTTTCGCGAGGGCGCCGCCGGCCATCGCGACCGCCACCGATGTGGTACACCTAGTGTGATGGGGACATCCACCGCTACGCCCGCGTTGCTCGCCCTCCTTGCCCTCGCCTGCGATCCCGCCAGCGACTCCGCGTCCAACGACGCCGATGGCGATGGATACAGCTCCTTCGCCGGGGATTGCGACGACGCCGACCCCACCGTGCACGTCGGCGCGGTGGACGCCTGGTACGACGGCGTGGACAGCGATTGCGACGGCAATGACGACAACGACGCCGATGCTGACGGATCCCCGGTGCCGGACGACTGCGACGATGCCGACGCAGAGGCCAACCCCGGCGCCATCGAAGCGGCGGGCGACGCACGCGACGCCGACTGCGACGGCGATCCCGACGGAGCGGCGTTCGTGCGTGTCGCGGAGGCGACGGCCGACACCCGGGGCCCTCGCCTCTCCGCACACGACGACGGCACGGTGGGAAGGATGACGGTGAATGACGAGCCCGCCGCCGACTTCACCGCTTGGAACCCTGCCACTGGCGCCATCGCCGACGGCTATACGACCTTCCTCGGCGGCTACACGTTCGGCGAGCCGCTCGCGTTCGCGTCCGGCGGCCTCTACGATGCGCTCGCGATGGTCGTGTACGATCAGGGTTCGACCTACCTGAGCTTCCTCGGCCTCGACCCCGCGGGCGGCGACGCCTGGTCCTGGGTCGGCCGCGGCTGGCCCACCGACGACCTGGCCGACTTTGAGGGGGCGGACGTCGTGGTGAGCGGCAGCGAAATCACGGTGCTGGGATGCGCCAGCGATCCCCGCCTCGATGGGCCCATTCTGGTCCTTCGTGGCACACAATCCGAGTTCCTGGCCCACGACTATGCCTACGCGTGGGCGCGCTCCAGCGAGGGGGCCGACGGGTGCGTGCTCGACGACGACGACGTGCTCCTGATCCGCGACGGCGAGACCTCCCGGCTCCGGTACGATGGCACCCAGACGCTCGCCCCAGGGAGCGCCTGGCGCGGCGAGTATCTTGCGATCGCGGCGGGAGATGGCCTGCTGGTGGGGGCGCGCAGCGACGAGGTGGAGCTCCGCGAGGGCGTTGACGACGATCCTGTTGTGATCCCGGCGTCCGCCGCGCCGCTGTGGGTGCGCGTGGCCCGCGCCCCAGACGACAGCGCCCGAGTGGCCTGGGGCGCCGGCGCGTCCGTTTGGCTCTACAACAGCGCCACCGACGAGGTGCAGGCGTTCTCGGCGGAGGAAGGCGTTCTCGACGCGGCGGTGGTCGTGAGCCGGGACGGCGTGGTGGTGGTGGCGGCGCGCACGGCGACGGCGGTGTGGACCCGGACGGTGATCGGGGGGTGAGGACTACTCGCAACCCGCCCGCGTGATCCACGTGCCCGCCTCGTCGGCATACGCGACACCGAAGGAGCCGGCCCCCCAGAATGACGTGGCCTCGCGCCAAGCTGCCCCGTCATGCCAGAGCCAGCCATCGGTGCCGCCTACCGGCTCCGAAACCCCGTCGCCATCGAGATCCACGAGGCTCAACCAAGCAGACGGGCCGCCGTCCGGACCGCCCACGATGGGGCAAGCCGCGCCGCGCAGGAGCCGCGGCCCCCGTGCGCCGCCGAGCAGCGCATCGCCCACGCCATCACCGTCCACATCCCCGCCCACGGCCAGCGTGCCGCCGAGCAGCTCCTCGGGCTCGCCGTAGAGATCGAGGATCGCGGCCGAGTCACTCTCGTACACCCCGTAGGGCACTGCGGTGAACACCCCCACGCGGCCGTATCCGTAGTAGGCCGCGGCGCTGGCCGCGAGCAGGTCGGCGGCGCCATCGCCGTTGAGGTCGGCGTTGCCAGGGCCCTGCATGTAGCCGAAGCTCACGCCGCTCCAGCCATCCGGCAGGTTCAACACCCACTCCGCGCTGTCGAGCGTAGCGTTGTCGCTCACGGGGCCCGCGAAGATCGCGGCGGCCACATGCCCGGCCGGGTCCACCCCGCCGATCACCAACTCCGACGCCCCATCCCCGTCAAAGTCGCCGATCGTGCCCATCTGTCCGGTGCGGGTGAGCCCAAGCCCGTCCGAGATGCGCGCCTCGGCAACCTCCGTTCCGACGCCGAGGGCGCCGGCCACTACCACAACATCGGCGCTGCCGCCGTGCCCGAGCAGCGTGGCGGTGCCGAGCCCCTTGAGGTCGCCGCCGTACGCCGCGCTGAAGAAGCCGGAGACCGAGGTGCCAGCCCAAGTGCCGAAGCCCTCCACCTGACCATCTACGCCGAGAACCACGCCATCCCCCGCAGGAAGGTCGGCGACGCCGAGCAAGACCACGTCGTACGGCGCGGCGGTGCCGGGGTTGGTGAGCAACACCTCGGCCGGGTCGTCCGCCACGCCATCGCAGTCGCCATCCAGTCCATCGCAAACGTCGTGCGCCGCGGGGTGGCGCGCGGCATCGGCGTCATCGCAGTCTCCGGCGGCCGCGCTGACGCCGTCGCCATCGCCGTCGCAACTGTCGGCGAAGGCGTGGGCGCCCGAAACGGCGGCCGCGCCTTCGGCGAGGAGCACCCGCACATCCGCAACGCCGTCCCCATCGAGGTCGCTGGGGGCCCCGCCCGTGCGCTCGGGCTGGAGTGTCGCCAACAACGCACCGTTCGCAACGCGCGGCGCCACGATGCCCGCGCCGGTCTCTACCAGCAGATCCTCGGCGCCGTCTCCATCCAGATCGCCACCATTTGCCAGGTTTATTGCGGTCAAGGCAAGGGAGTCCATCGTATCGAGGCGCACCGGCGTGCTGCCGCTCAACGACCACGTCACCCCGTCCACCACCACCAGCTTGCTCCCCAGCCCGGGCCACGCCGGGTCGTTGAACGTGCGAGCGAGGCCGGTCGGCGCGCTGCTGAGCACCGTGCCCACAAGGCCAGCGCCACCCTCGAACGTGTCCATACCCACGAGCAGCTCTCGGCGCCCATCGCCGTCTTCATCCGATGCGGACGCATAATGCCACGCCCCTCCGCCCGTGTTGAGCTCCAGATCGAGGAACGCATCGGCGATTCGGGCGTCATGAGGCGGCGCACCGCTGAATGCGAATGTATGCCGGTAGTACCCGATCAACAGCTCCGACAGCCCATCGCCGTCGAGGTCGGGGAGCAGGGCGAGCTGCCCGCCCGCTTGACCGTCCAGCTCTCCTCCCTCAAACCAACCCACCGCGTCGTCCAGCGCGGTCCATGTACGGATGGGCCCGGCGAACACCCATACCCGCCCGGAATTCGGCCCGTCGGCGGTCTCGGCGTACGGGGCAGCGATCACGAGGTCGTCCACACCGTCGCCCGTCAGATCCCGACCTGTGGCGAGCTGGGAGCCGAAAGAGGGAGATTGCCCTGTTCCTTCGATACGAACGACGAGATTTCCCTCCAGGTCGATCACCTCCACCGCGCCGTCCACGCCTGGCAGTTCGCTCGGCTCCCCCACCACCAGCGCGGCGCTCCCGTCCACCATCAACGCGCCCGCGACCGTCACCGCCGCCGGCGCGGCCCAACTCACCACGTAAGCGTCGTCGACGTAGCCATCACAGTCGTCGTCGAGGCCGTTGCACAGCTCGGCACCGGTCGGCTCGCACGCCGCCACCGTGTCGGTATCGGGGTCGCAGTCCCCAATCTCCGGGTCGTTATCGTCACAATCCCGACCGCCATACTCCTTCGGCTGCCAGCCGTCGAAGTCCACATCGGGCACCGGCGGGCACACGGCCGTGTCGTCGTCCGGTGCCACCTCCACGAACTGGGGCGGGGGAATGACGAGGGGATTCGTGCCCTCGGGACGGCACGCGAAAACGAGGAGCGGGATCACGGGGCCAGCTTAGCCGACCCGCCGCGACTACCGGAAGACGACCTGGTAGTTGTCTCCCGCGATGTCCATCACCAGGCGGTAACTGGTGGCATCCGACCGGCCGGGGCACGTGCTCTTCTTCGTTTCGAGGTTCACCGTGTCCTTCGTGGCCGACTCCGCCTTCTCGATGGTCCACCGGCCCTGCTCGGTGCAGCGCACGGTCTCCCCGCCGGCCGTGAGCACCGCATCCGCTTCCCAGTGATTCTTGGGGCCGAACGTCACGGAATCCCACTTGATGCCCGCGCCGCCCGTGCTGTCGGAGGGCGAGAAGTCGCGCAGGGGGTTGCGCACGAGGTGATCGGCGAACTTGCGGCTGTCGGCATCCTCCGGAACTTCCGTTTCGGCGGTGATGCCACCGTCCTTCGCCACGACGCCGCCGGTCGGCTTCGCGACCGACTTTTCCTTGGCGCAGCCGACGACGAGGAGCAGCGAGAGGATGATCAACGTGCGCATGGTGAGACTCCGAAGGTGGCGCGACGGTAACGCCCGCCCGCGCAGTTGGCCACGGGAGATAGGGCAAGAAACCCACCCTCGTTGTGGATAAGCGGACTGGCGCGGGGCGAGAAACGTAGAAATCGACAAGTGGCTGAAATTGCTTGTACTTTGTCGTGCTCAAAACTTGAGCACCGCGTGAATAGACCCCGTTGAACGGGGGTCGCCGCCCGATGCTCCCCCTAGTTCCCCGCAGGGTTATCCATAACTTGTGCGGAGAACTCCACCCGCCTTCGCGCTATGAACGGTGCGGTGTCTACGCCCCGCGGTTGGCTGCTTCCCGGTGCGTGGTACGCCGCGCTCGCGGTTGCGATCACGTGGCCCGCCGCGCTCCACCCCATCGCCGCCGTTCCTGGTGCGCCCCGCACAGACGCGGCCGACTCGCTGTGGTCGCTCTGGTTCACCGCGGTTCGAGCCCACGCGGGCGCGCTCCCCGACTCTGTGGGCGGGCTCCTCAACCACCCCGATGGCGGCAGCTTCTGGCCGGCCGACCCCCTCAACGGCCTGCTCGCGGTGCCCCTCGTGCTCGCCCTTGGAGCCGCGGTAGCCTGGACCCTCCTCGTGCTCGGCCACGTCGTGTTCGCTGGGTTGGCCGCCCATCGTTTGGGAGAGGCCTTCGAGGGGAATGGCTACGTGTCTGGCACCCTCTACGCCGCGGCGCCGATCACCCTGGCCCACATCCACAACGGCGCCAGCGAGGCGCTCGGGGGAACGGGTTGGCTCGCGCTGGCGGCGCTGGCGGTCGTGCACCTACACCGCGCTCCGTCCTGGGCACGGGTAGGGTGGACGGCGCTCGCGCTCGCGCTCGCGGCGTTCGCACATGCCTACGCCGGCGTCCTTGCATTCGTATTTCTCGCCGCGGCTGTGCTCTTTGGTGGCAACGGTCGGGCCCGCCTACTCCTCGTTGCCGCGGGCCTCGCCGGCAGCCTGCTCGCCGCGGGTCCCGCCGCGTTCGCGCTGAGCCGCTCCACGGCGCCCGACAACGTCGTCGGGATCAAGACGGACAAGGAGTTGGCCACGATCCGGCGCACGATCGGGCCCGCCGATCCGGAAGGGTTCGTACACCCTGGGGACTTCCGCTCTCCGAACTTCGACAAGATGAGCCGCTACGGCGAGGAGCTGGTGCACTGCGCGTACCTGGGATGGGTGCCGCTCCTGGCGGCGGCCTGGTCGCTGCGGCGCAGCAAGGGCAGCGGCGTCCTCTGGTTCGCCGGGTTCACCGCGCTGATCCTCGCGATGGGGCCCGTGCTCGTGGCCGATGGAGGGCCCGTCATCCTGGCGGGCCGCCGCGCCATCCCGCTGCCCTACCTGCTCGTCGAGCCGCTCCCCGGTTTTCGGTCCCTTTCTTTGCTCTGGCGGCTCACCCAGCTCACCGCGCTCGCGCTCGCGGTGCTGGCGAGCCGCGCCTCCGGAAAATCAGCGATGGCTGCGGCGATCCTGATCGCGCTCGCCCTCGCCGAAACCCGCTTCGCCTCCCCCGCGCGTCGCCTCCCCGGCCACCTCAATGGCGACGTCGCGCCCGAGATCGCGGCGTTGGCGGATGCTCCAGCAGGGGCCGTGATGAACTACCCAGTGGTGGGCGGCCGTGCCTACCTTTACGAACAAACCGCTCATGGGAAGCCGGTCACCGGCACCCTGAACTTCCCGAACAACAACGCCTCGCGGAAGGTCTGGAAGGCGGCGATGGAGTCGGCCGGCGTGGAGAGCGGGCGCTTCGCCGGGATCGTGAGCGCGGAGGCGGAGAAAGCGGGGATTCGGTATCTCGTTGTGCACGTGGATGCGCACGCCGACGACGATGACCTGCACACGGAGGCGGTGCGCGCGATCCGGGAGGCCTTCACGCCCATCGCGGAGTCCACCGGCGTGCGCGTGTACCGGTTCTGGTAGGCTCCCGGTCGTGACACCTCCAGAGCACAGCAACGTGGAAGGGCTCGGGCCGTTCTCGGAGCGGACGTTCCTCGACGGATCCCTGGAGGACTGGACGTTTGCGTGGCCCATTCGCACGCCGGCAAACGTGATCGTGTCTCCCGGAGCGCGCAAAGCGGCGGCCGCGCTGGCCGCGAGGCACGGGGATGTACGGGCTCGGCCCGATGGGAGTGTTTCGTCGCCGCAGGCCTGGATTTTCGCTTGTCGCGCCGACGGCGCGTTCAGCGAGGAACGGGTCGCCGCCGCTCGACTGGAGTGGTTCGACGCCAGGGAGCGCGAGCTCCCGTCGGTCGCCGGCCAGCCCCTCCGGGTCGCGGACGCCTGGGTGTTTCACGTGGAGCACTGGTCCGACCTATTATGGGCGAACCTCCTTGCGATCGGGCCGTTCTTGTGGTCACGCCTCGCGTCCCCGATGTCCCTTGCCTGGGCCGCGGCGCGGGCAGGATCGTTTCGGCCCGAGCTCGTCGCCGGCGGGCTCGTGGAGCGCGGAAGCGGCTGCTTCATCCACCCGAACGCCACGGTGGAGTTCTCCGTGGTCGGGGCGGGTGCCCGGATCGGGGCGGGCGCGGTGGTGCGCGGGTGCGTACTCGGCGAAGGCGCTGTCGTGGAAGAGCTCGCGATGGTGGAAGGGTGCGTGCTCGGCCCGGAGGCGAAGATACAGCGGCAGGCCATGGCCAAGTACAGCGTGATCGAGGCCCGAGCAGCGCACGCCGGCACCGTACAGCTCGGCGTGATCGGGTTGGCTGCGCACGTACGCCACGGAGCCACGCTGTTCGACCAGACGCTGGGCGCCCCCGTTCGGATGCGTCGCGGCGGCGAGCTGGTGCAGGCCCCCCGCGAGATCATCGGCGTTTGTGTCGGTCCGTACGCCACAATCGGCCAGGGCGTGCGCATCGCCGCCGGGCGGGTCGTGCCCCCGGGCCTGACGATACTCCCCGACCCCGCCGGCGTGCTCACGACGGTGGACATACCGGAAGGAACCACCCGCACCCGTGTGCGCAATGGGAAGCTGGAGCCGATCGCATGAAGTGGGGAGATCCAGAATTCTCGTCGGTACTGCTCGGTAGTTACCTGGTGCTGCTCACGATCCTGTGGTCGGGCCTGTTGGTGGGCGTCGGCGCGTGGCACCGCCGCCACGCGCTCCCCGATGCTCCGAGCGCCCGCCTCGTGCGCGTGTCCGTTTGTGTGCCCGCGCGCGACGAAGCCCACCAGATCGCCGCCTGCGTACGGTCGATCCTCGCCTCCGACCACCCGGACTTCGAGGTGGTCGTCGTCGACGACGCCTCGACGGACGGCACGGCCGAAGTGGCGAAGGACGCGGCGGGGGGAGACGCCAGGGTGCGCGTCGTGACCGGCACACCGCCACCATCCGGTTGGGCGGGAAAACCCTGGGCGTGCGCACGAGCGGCGAGCGAGGCGACAGGCGAGATTCTCCTCTTCGTAGACGCCGACGTGATGGTTGCACCCGACGCCGTGCGGCGGGCGGCCGCGTTGTTGACCGAGAAGGAGCTCGGCCTGCTGAGCCTCTTCGGGAGCTGGCGCCTGGAGAGCTTCTGGGAGCGCGTCGCGATCCCGGTGATCGGGTGGTTCATCCGGGGCGTCACCGATCTGGACGCGGTAAACGCCCCGGGGCGCAAAGAAGCCTTCGCCAACGGCCAGTTCTTGATGGTCAATCGGCCCGCCTACGAGGCCATCGGCGGCCACGCGTCGGTGCGGGCCGAGGTACTGGAAGATGTTCGTCTCGCCCAAGCCATGAAGCAGCGGGGGAACGCCCTTGGGCTGTATGCAGCGCCGTGGGCGTTTCGCGTACGGTTGTATCGCAGCCTGGGCGAGATCCTGGCCGGCTATGGGAAGAATTTCTACGAGGGCATGGGCCGGCGCCCCCACATCGCCGCCGGTGCGCTGTTGTTCCTCGCGATCTCCTCGTTCCTCCCCTACATCCTGCTGCCCGTCGCGGTCATCACCCCTCAGGTGCTGCTCACCGGAATGGTCGCGTTTTGGCCCTGGCAGCTCTGGCTGGGGATCGTGTGCGGGCTGCCCGTCGCGTTCCGGTTCCGCCTGGACCGGGCCGACGGCCGCTCCGGCACGCTCGCGTGGACGCACCCGCTCGGAAACCTCGTGCTCGGCGCGGTGCTGTTGGGCTCGATCTTTCGGGTGCGCACGCAGTGGAAGGGGCGGCTGTTCCACGACGGGCGGGCGGCGTAGGCCCACGAAAGCGGAGCGAAAAACGAGGACGCCGGCGAGGTCCTGTGGGGCCTGGCCGGCGTCGAAGTGGAGCGGGAGACCGGATTCGAACCGGCGACAACAACGTTGGCAACGTTGCACTCTACCAGCTGAGTTACTCCCGCGCTGGTTGTGGCCCCCTGTTAACCGCGGCCACGCCGACGTCAAGGGCGTCCCTGGTCGCCAGAAGTGACTGATTTCCGATCCGAAAGCCACTCTCGGGCTGACGATCGAACGCTCTTCGGCTACGCTGCGCGACCACTGCCCCTCCCATCGGAGCGATCGATGTCCTTGTCTCGCCTTCCCTTCGCATCCGTCATCGTCGCGCTGGTCCTCGTCGGCTGCCCTGAAACGGGGGACACCAGCAAGCAGAAAGAAACCGGCATGGGAGACACGTCCGACGACTACGTGCCGCCGACCGACGCCGACAACGACGGCGTCACCCCCACCGATGGAGACTGCGAGGACGACAATCCCGCCGTTTACCCTGGAAAAACCGAAGAGTGCAACGGGCTGGACGACAACTGCAACGGCGTGGTGGACGAAGGCCTGCCCGACGCCGACGACGACCTCATCGCCGACTGCCAGGACACCGAAACGTGCGACGGCGTGGACAACAACGGCGACGGATTGGTGGACGAAGGCTACGCGGATGACGACGGCAACGGCGTGGCCGACTGCGTAGGAAGCGAAGTTTGCGACGGTGTTGACAACAACGCCAACGGGCAGACGGACGAGGGGTACGACCTCGACGGCGACGGCTACACGTCCTGCGGCACCGCCACGGTGGACCCGGACTGCGACGACAGCGATCCCAACGTGTTTCCCGATGCCGGCGAGGTCGCGGGCGATGAGATGGACAACGATTGCGACGGTCTGATCGACGAAGGCGACTGGGAAGCCGGTGATCTCGCGCTCAACGAGATCATGAACAACCCCGGCGACGTGCTGGATCCCGACGGCGAGTGGTTCGAAGTCGTCAACATGTCGACCCGCACCATCATCCTCAACGGCCTCATCCTCGCGGCCGATACCGACAGCGAGTGGCACCAGGTCGCCTCCGACGACGTGCTCACCGTTGAGCCCGGCGAATACTTCGTGTTCGGCAGCAACGCGGACTTCGTCACCAACGGAAACGCGACGGTCGACTATGAATACGACGGAATCGTGCTCCAGAACGAGACCGACGACATCAAGCTCATCGCCGACGGGATCGAGATCGATTCCCTCGCGTGGGATGATGGCGCGACCATGCCCGACCCCTCGAGCGCCTCCATGGGCCTCGATCCGAGCAACATGGGCTCCGAGACCAACGACGACCCGACCGCCTGGTGCGTGGCCACGGAGGAGTGGGGCAACCCCGGCAGCGACTTCGGCAGCCCCAACACCGTGAACGAGCTCTGCTCCACTTACGATCACGATGGCGACGGCTTCTCGGGAGACGCGGGCGACTGCGACGACGCCGACATCAACGTGTACCCGGGCGCGTTCGAAGCGACGGACGGCATGGACACGGACTGCGACGGCGTGGTGGAGTCCGCCCCCACAGCGATCGCCGATTACGACGCCGCCTCCCTGCTGCTCACCTGCTCGCCCCTCACGCTCGACGCATCCGCGTCGTTCGATCCCGATGGCGACGCGATGACCTATAGTTGGGAGCTCACCAGCGCGCCTTCTGGCTCCGCGACCACCACCGCCGACATCGACACGACGACGGACATCATGCCGACGTTCCACCCGGACGTGGCGGGGGACTACATCTTCACCCTCACGGTGAGCGATGCGGGCACCTCTTCGATGCCGACCTCGATCACGATCACCATCGGCGATCGCGGCTACAACGCCGACCCGGTGGCGGCAGCGGGAAGCGACCAGAGCACCTCGGCCACGGTCGACTGCACGCCAATCAGCTACGGCGCCGGCGGCTACGACTGCGATCCGTGCTCCGACTACTACTTCTACGTCGATGGCTCCAGCAGCTCCGACCCGGATGGGGACACGCTCACGTACTCCTGGAGCATCAACACCGATGCCGACGGCGTGGCCACGCTGAGCAGCACGGGCACGACCTCGGCGCAGGTGTTGTTCGACGATCCGACCGCGACCTACAGCACCGGCCACGACAGTACGGTCATCCTCGATCTCACGGTCACGGACTGCATGGCGGCGTCGAACACCGATCAGGTCACGCTCACGTATAGCTGCGTGGGCACGTAGGCCTGAAGGCCGGCGCCCGGCGCAGGCTGGGCGCCCCTCACGGCAGGGCGCGCTACTCCGGACGCGGCGAGTCCGGCTCGTTGCCCGTGGCGAAGCCCTTGTCCGCCGCCTCTTCCACCTTCACCCAGTGGATGCAGGTAACGGGGCAAGCCTCGATCGCGTCCTGGATGAGGTCCATCGGGCCATCCTGGGCGATCGGCGTGGCTTTTGCGTCTGCCGGCAGGTAGAACACCTTGTCGGTTTGCTCCACGCAGGTGCCGCACGAGATGCACTCCCACTGGTCGATGGCGAGCAGCTTGCCGTGCGCCTTGGCGCGGGAAGATTCGTTGTCGACGGGGCCCCAGAAGGCCTCGCCGTCGGCCGCCTGGTTCACGCCTTCGCCGCCGATAATCGTGGAGATGTCGCGGTTGTTGGCCTTGGCCCGCGCGATGTAGTGCTCACGGTCCGTGGAGCCCATGTCGGCGTGCATGAGCTTGTCGGACGAACGTGCGGCGGCGGCGGCCGCCGCCGCCAGCGAGGACGGACGCGCGGCGACGGGTGGCAGCGGATCGGGGGTTTCAAGGCGGGGTTCCGGCGCCCGCACCAACGGCGACGGGGCGGCGATCGGGGTCGCGGCGGGGGCTTCGACGACCGGTGGCGCGACGGCGACTGGCGCGGCGACGACCGGCGGAGGGGGAGCCGGCGCGGCGAGGACCGCAACCGGGGGAGTCGGGGGCGACGGCTGGGCAGCAGGGCGGACCGGCAGCGGCGCGGGCGGGCGAGCCGCCAGCGGCGCCGAGGGCGCGGCGACTGGCGCCCCGCCCAGCTTCCCCTTGATCTTCTCGCGGAGGCGGGAGAACATCACACGTCCTCAAGCAACAGACGCTTCACGGGGCGCCCATTGTGGAAGTGCTCCCGGATGATCTCGGGAACATCGGCCGCGGTGAGGCCGCGGTACCACACGCCCTCCGGATACACCACCACCGTGGGGCCGGCGCGGCAGGGACCGAGGCAGTTGCTGGTTTGCAGCTTCACCGTCTCCATCAGCTCATCGTCGACATCGAGGGCGGCCGAGAACGCCGCCGCCACCTGGGCGCACCCGCGCTCTCCGCACGAGCCCTTGGGGTGACCCGGCGGACGGGTGTTGGTGCACACGAAGACGTGATGTTTCCACGCTGGCATGCGCGCGACTATAGCCCCGGCTCGGCTGATCGCACGGTAGTCCCGGGCACGACCAACGCCGCCACCGCCAACGCGATCGGCAAAACCATCAGCCATGAGGGCTGCACGTCCCAGCCGTACGCCATCGCGACCATGAAGAAGGCGTTGTTCAACGTATGGGCCAGCATTCCCGGCATCACGCTGCGGCTCCGGAGGGAGATCACGCCGAGCACGAGACCCAGCACCCCGGTAGACAGGAACCGGAAGATGCTGAGGTGAAACATGCCAAAGGCGATGGCGGTGACCACGCACGCCATCCATGGCGACGCGCGGGTGCGCCACAGGCCGAAGAACGCCCCACGAAACAGCAGCTCCTCGCAGAGGCCCGGCAGCACGGCGAAGCACACCACCAACTGCCACAGCGGCGCATCCTCGGGAAAAACGCCGGCGAAGAACGTGGAGGGGGTGGTGAGGAGCAGACTCTGCACCCAGTGGGCGCCCAGGCCGACCGCCGGCATACATAACCCAACGATCAACGCCCGGAACCACTCGAGGGGCGGCGCAGCCCTCCACCGCAGCGTCTCCCGGATCGGCAGACCCAACCACCATGGCGCGATCACGGCGAGCGGCGCCAGGAGCCCGAGCTGGGTGAACACCATGCCGCCGCGCACCTCCACAGACTGTGCGGTCTGCCCGAGAAACCACATCAGCAAGAACGCCACCGCCCATACGCCCACGGCGTCGAGCCGATAGTCGCCGCGAAGCCGGCGTTGGCCGCTGCCGCGGGTGCCCATCACCACGTCTTCGCGCCCCATCATCCTCGCGCCTGCGGCGAGGGTCAGCGCGGCCCAGCCGCAGGTGGCCACGAAGGCGAGGCCCACGGTCAGCGGCTCGCCACGGCCCGCGAGCACCTCGCGAGTGGCGAGGGCGAGGCCGGCGATCGGCACCATCGCCGAGGCCGGGGTGAGGGCGAAGCCGGGGAGCAGCGACACCGCCGCCATCGCGAGCGGCATCACGAGGAGCGGCGTCGTGAGCACCTGGCCGCTCTTGAAGTCCTGGGCCCAGGCCGCCGCAACACATAGGATCGCGGACAATAAAACCGCCATGGGCAGGAACAGACCCAGCGCGATCAGCGCCGTGCCCATCGGCAGCTCCAGGCCCATCGCCCACTTTGCGCTCGCCCAACTCGAAAGGATAGAAAAGAACGCCGTGCTCCCCGTAAAACAGAGCACGACCACGAACTTGCCGCCCATCACCACGCGGCGGTCCACCGCGGTGCTGAGCAGCGTTTCCAGCGTTCCACGTTCCTTTTCGCCCGTGATAATGTCGAGCGCGGTGTAGAGCCCGCCGCTGAGGAGGGTGAAGAGCAGGAGCGCCGGCAGGATCCGCGCCGCCATCTCCCGCAGCCGATCGGCCTCCGTCATCGTGTCTTCGGCATCCACCCGTCGGATCTGCGTGGCTTTGCGGTGCTCCTTGAGCGCATCCCCGAGGCGACCCCGCGCGTCGAGGCTGTCGGGGCTGCGGCTGTCCCACCACACATCTGCGCCATCGCCGGCGGCCGTGACGCGCGCCGCCGCAAGCACCTTTCCGCTTCGCACGGCCTCGGCGAGATCATCAGCCGGAACCCCCCGAAGATTGTCGGGCAGCTCGATGGCGGGCTCAACGGCCACGGCCAGCACCTCGGCGTCGGCCTCCGCCAGCGCAGTCTGTACGAGCCGGTTCCCCAGCATCCCGAGCACCGGGTACAAAAACAGGGGAACGACGACCATGAACACGAGGGTGAGCGGGTCGCGCAGGTGCTGCCGCAGCTCCGCCGCCACCACGCGGGCCAGCAGGCCCAACGGCCCGCGAGCGCTCATGCTGCCGCGCCGCGAACGAGGAACATGAACACATCTTCAAGGCGTTCACGGCCTGTAATCGCACGAAGCTCCGCGAGCGTACCCGTCGCGAGCACCCGTCCCCCGTGGATCACCACGAGGCGATCGCAGAGCCGCTCGGCCTCACCCATGATGTGCGTGCTGTAGAGGATGCAGCGGCCCCGCTCGCGCATGTCTTCGAGGAACGTGAACAGATCCTGCGCGACGAGCACATCGAGCCCCGACGTCGGCTCGTCGAAGATGAGCACCGGCGGATCGTGAACGACGGCCCGAGCGATGTTGACCTTCTGCTTCATGCCGGTCGAGAGGCGATCGCAAGCGACGTGGGCGAACTTCCGGATATCGAAGCGATCCAGGAGCGCCTCCGCGCGGGCCACCGCGTCATTGCAGCCCTGGAGCTCGGCGATGTACACGAGCACCTCCCGGGGCGTCAACCGACCGAACAACCCCGTGTTCGCGCTCAGGTAGCCGATGCTGCGCCGCACCTCGGCGGCGGCCTCGCGAACGTCGTGACCGGCGACCTTCGCCTGCCCCCCGTCTGGCGCCACGAGGGTGGCCAGCATGCGCATCGTGGTGGTCTTCCCCGCCCCATTCGGACCGAGCAACCCCACGATCTCACCCACGCCGGCTGAAAAACTCACCTGATCCACGGCGTGAACCGGCTTGCCCTCCGCGTCTGCGAACGTCTTCACCAACCGGTCGACCACGATCATCGCACCTCCAACTTGCCGAGGCTCCGCGCCGTCCATGCCGTCGCGACCGTGGTGATAACCGCCAACTGCCCGATGGCGACCGCAGCCCAGCTTCCCGGGGAATGTCCGAGCAGCAACTCTCGCATCACCAGGATCGCGTTGGTAACCGGCATCCAGCCGAGCCCCTCCTCGAGGCTCGCGCGCGGCAACATCCCCAACATCGCGGCGAACATCACGACCGAGGCCGCGCCCGTGGAGGTGTTCTGCGCCTGCTTGAAGCTGCGAGTTGGCGCCGCCGCCACGAGCGCGAGGGACGCGCCGGCGAGCGCGGTGACCGCCGCGACAGGTAGCGCGATCAACAGCCGCAACGGCGGAATCCCGATGCTCGCGCCGCTTACCAGCGCGAGGTGCCCGAGCGTGACCAGCGCGCCAGCGCCCGTGGCAACCATCGCAACCAGCGTGATCACGCCGACGCTCGCGAGCTTGCCGGCCACGAACACCCAACGCGGCGAGGCCGTGACGAGCGTGGTTTCGAGCGTTCCGCGCTCCCGATCGGCAACGACCGCCTCGACCGCCGGGTACAGGCTCGCCATCACCGACAGGATCACCAACAATGCCGGAATCACGCGCGCCATTACGCCGGTGAGCGCCTCTTCAGGTGGCGCGACGTCGTGCGTGTCAATCTCCCAGGGGTCGTCCAACGCATCCATCACCCGACGCTGCGCGAGCGCCGACACGGGATCGGCGCTGCGGTACTCCACGCGGATGACGCTTCCTTCCTGGACGATCGTCGCATCCGCCGGCGCGCCGAGCGGGACAACGTCGAGCGTACCGGGCAGCTCGGCGGCGAGCGCGGGCGGCGCAGCAACGCGCGGACGAAGGCTCTCCTCCCACCCGGCCACGAACTCCATGGACTGCGAATAGAACCAGATCAAGCCCGGGAACAGGAATAGCGGGAACAGCACGCTGAACATCAACGTATTCACGTCGCGCAGGAGCTGCCGCAGCTCGGCCCCCAGCACCACGCCCAGGGCGCGCACGCGGGGTTATTCCGCTTCCGTTGGAGCTTTTTTTGGAAGTCCCGAAACGTTTGCGTCGAGCGACCAGGCGGCCGATGCCCCATCGCTCAGGGGCAGCTCCAGGGTGAGCCGGGTGCGCTTCTCGTCTGAAAGCTTCAGCTTGTCCTCCTTCACGACCACCACCTGCAAGGCGCCATCCTCCAGCGTGCGCAGCTCCGCCACCTCCACGCCGATGGAATATCCTCCCTTCTTCTTGTAGAACTCCAAGGCGATCCGGCACTGCTTCCCGTCGAACCAGGGCGCCACCAGCGCCGCCGGGATCGGGCCCGGTTCTACATCCCGGAAGCTCACGTTCACTGGAGGAGCGCCGGGGGCGGTCACGGTGACGTCAAGGTCAACGGCGAAAGCGGGAGCGAGGAGAGCAAACCACATACCAATAGTCTACCCGATACGTAAGGCTAGGCGTGCTGCTCTCCCCCGGTTCGAACGTTGACCGCTACGTGGTCGTGCGCCTCCTTGGCGGGGCGGAAGGTGCCGCGTCCTACCTCGTGCGCCATCGCCGCGCGGGCTCCCTGCATGTGCTGACGATCCCCGACGCGCAGGGCGCAGACGTGCGCGCGGTGCTCCTCGCGGAACGCAGCCTTCAGGTACAGCTCCGCCACCCAAACATCCTGCCGATCCGCGACGCGGTAGACGTAGACGGAAAGCTCGGCGTGATCCGCGATTCCGTCGATGGCCCGACGCTCGCTGAGCTCCTGGCCAGCGGCGAGAGCCTGCCGCACGCCGACGCCATGGACCTGTTCGACCAGCTCTGCCTCGGCGTGAGCGCCGCGCACGCGGGCGGCGTGCTTCACCACAACCTGAGCCCAAACGTGGTGATCCTGAAGGAGGGCTCGCAACGCGTGAGGGTGCGCGTCGTCGATTTTGGCCTGGCCGGACTCGGAAACGACGAGGCCAGCCACGGAGCGCCAGGATTCGCCGCGCCCGAGCTGCAGGTCGCAAGCGCGGAGGTAGACGAGCGCGCGGACGTCTACGCGCTCGGGTGCATCCTGCATGAGCTGCTCGGCGGGCGGGCGGACCGGGCGGGGCGGCGGGGGCCGGTGAGGGGCGGCGCCATCGCGGCCGGCGGGCGGCTCGGGTTGGCGGTGGCGCGGGCGCTGGAGGGCGACCCCTCGCGACGGTTTCTTTCGGTGGAAGCGCTACGCGTTGAGGTCGGCGTCGCCGCGGCCGACGAGCCGACGGTGGAGGTTGGCCCTTCGCCGGGCTCGTTGGAACGGGCAGCCGCGGCGGGTCCCGCCGGCACGGACGCCCCGGAGGCCGCGGCCGATGCGAGGGGACTGGCCGGCACGGCGAGCGGCTACGCCACGACGGGAGTCGACCACGCGACGGGACTCGACGCCGCGACGGGCGTGGACGCCGCAACAGAGGAGCTGCCCCCGGCGCCCCCCGCCGCAGCTACACCGAACGCGGCCGCTGAGGTCCCCGCTGAGGACGAAGCCGATCGACCGACGGACGGGGCCGTTCGACCCACGGCGGCCGGCGGCATGCCGATCTGGCCGATCATGCTCGCCGGGGGCGCGTTGATCGGCGTGCTCACCCTCGGGATGCTCGCCAACGCCTGGGCGCGGGCAGGCACGATCGCCAAGGCGGACGCCGAGGTTTTGCAGCGGGCCGAGCGGCTGGACGCCCCCTGGCGCACGCTCCACCCCGCGCTCACGACCGTGGTGCGCAACGGTAGCGACGCGCTCATTCGGCCGGCCGCCGCCTTCCGCGAGGCGCCGACCGCGCGCGACCGGGTAGACGCCGACCGTGCGCTCGTTCGCGCCGTTCGGAGCGAGCTCAGTCTGCAATCGTCCTCGCTCCCCCCGGCCGAGTACAGCCTCGCGAGCGGCGACCTGGAACGGCTCGAGCGCGGGGTGAAGGACGCTGAGGCCGCGGTGCAGCGCGCGAAGGCCGCGCGCGAGGGCTGGGCCACGGCGGTGGCGGCGACGGTCGGATGGCTCGACCCGGCACTGCCAGCGGGGTCCGTGCCGATCGCGCCGGCGGGAGAGATCCCAGCGTTTTCGGGGCGGTGATCGCTCCGCAGCGCGACCGATTTGCGGTGGCGTACGCCCCGATCCCCTTAAAGCTCCCCCACCGCCACCAGCAGATCCACCGCCGCCAGATCGAGGTTCATCCGCTCCTGCATCACCCCGAAGCGCGCGGCCGCTTCGCCGAGGCGGCCGTCCTCGAACTCGAGCTGGATGATCGAGCCCGCCTCCCAAGCCACCTCCCCGAGCCGCCGGTTCTCCTTGGCCAACTTGAGCTCCTCGCTCACC
>BJHF01000039.1 GCA_014191855.1 Deltaproteobacteria bacterium | reverse complement strand
AGCCGTGCATCCCCGAGAACAACGCAACCGAATTCTTCTTCGCTCCACCGGGTCGGGTCCATGGAATTCTCCAAGAACGACCGATCACTCGGTGGGATTGACTTGTCAAGATGTCACTAGTGATCAGGCGGCAGGCCCGGTCCCTTTGTTGCGGGTGGCTCGCTCCGCGGTCCGGCGCGGCCGTGCGGGCAGACGCGCCGTGTGTCGCGACACATTCTCACATCGAGGTGGGGGGCGGCGGTCCGAATTGGCACGCAAAGCAGCCAAGACGCCAAGAATGTGGTGGTGGTTCGGTGGGATGCGCCTCGGGACGGCGCAAACGAGCCCAACGCGGAGCGAAAGCACGGTGCCGACGCGAGGCGCCGCTCTCGTTGCCTGGTGGGTGAGCGGGCACCCCGGCACCAAGGGGAGTCGGGCCTGCGGCACGCCCGGTCCGCGTGCCCGGAGCGCCTCGACCCACGAGCTGGCGCGCCGGGAATCCAACCCGGCGCGAACGGCACCCGTGGGCTGCGCTCTCGCGATGGTGCTCCTCCTCTTTGCCCACGCGCGCGCAGGCGTGTTTGCGACCGAGCCGGGACACCAGATTCCAACGGCGTTGTTGCCCGATGGGCACCCGATCCGCGGGCAGGTGACCGCTGCGATGTTGTACCTCCACGACGACCCCGGCGCCGAGCTTCCCAAGCCGGGCAGCGGCTGGATCGAGGCCGACGGCGCGCATGTGCTTCGCGCCCCGTTGCTACGGGCGGCGATCCTGCAGCAGCTCGACGGGCAAGGCGCGGTGCTCGCGACGCACTATCGCGGCCCCGACCAAGCGGGCTTCGACTGGGTGGTTCCCGTGGCAGGCTCTTCGGTCGCCACCTCGAACTTGGGCGGCACGCGGGCGACCGTCGAACGAACGCCCCCCCGGGGGGTGGGGGCATCGAGCGCCGTGGCTCGTGCTCTCCGGCGCATCGCTGATCACGTCGGGAGTGCTCTACGCGCTCGCCGCCGATGGGCGCGCAGAGTTCGATGCACAGCCGGATCTTGATGGCTCCGTGGGCGAGGAATAACGCGTGAACTACCGAGCAAAGCTCGAAGGGATGGCCACGGGGACAAACGGGCTCAGCTACGGTTGTTACGTCGCGGCGGGCGCTGGGGTAGCGTTCGGCGCGGTCGCGGCGGTGACGTGGTGATCGCGCTGGTTCTTGCGGGGTGTACGCTCATTCTTCCGGCGGAGATCACGGAGAAGGTGGGTTTTGCGGTGGAGCCGGGCGACAGCGGGGAGGTGGACATCGCCGCGGAGGACGCGGACGGGGACGGCTACTCGACCACGACCGATTGCGACGACTCCGACGCTTCGCTGCCGGACGTGCTGGCGGGCTGTGCGGCTACATACACGACGACCTCCGGCGCCACGATGATCTACCTTACAGGCGGCACGTTCTCGATGGGCAGCGGCCTCGGCGACTCCAGCGGCAGCTACACCGATCACGCCGTCACCCTGTCGCATGACTTCTACCTCGCCCAAACCGAGACGACGCGCGGGGAGTGGGAGACCGACCCCAGCAACACGAGTTGGACGTACTCGTCGCTCCCCAGCTACCCCTGCACCGGCACCACCGCCGACTGCCCGGCCGACACGATGACCTGGTACGATGCGGCGATGTACGCGAATTGGCTCTCGACCGAGGAGGGCGTCGCGGAGTGCTACCTGTCCGACGGCAGCGACATGGCCGCAGCCTACCTCGCGGATCCCCCCTTCCTGCCCGGGCTACCGCGTGCCGACGGAAGCGGAGTGGGGGTACGCAGCGCGAGCCGGGGTGGACACGACGTACTCTGGTTCGGACACAGCGGCGAACGTCGCTTGGACGTACGAAAATGCGTATTCCATGGGTACCGACGCACACTCGGCGTGCTCGCTGGCGGCCAACGCCTGGGGCTTCTGCGACATGAGCGGGAACGTGTGGGAGTGGACGAACGATTGGTGCGACGCCGCGTACGGCGGGTACGGGAGCGGTGTCGCGACGACGGATCCGCCGGCACCGGCGTCAGGCTCCTTGCGTGTGATTCGGGGTGGCGTTTGGGCCTACTACGCGTCGGTCGCGACGGTTGCCTATCGCAACACCGACACCCCGAGCTACGCCCTCAGCAACTTCGGGTTCCGCCTCTCAAGGTCGATCCCTTGATGCTTGAAACCTCTACATTTTTGTCCCTCTTGGCTTTGTCCGCCCCACATCCTCTTTTCCCCCCCCCCCCCCCCCCCACGTGGGGGCGCCAGGCGAGCCAGGCCGTGCGATAGCCGGCCCCCGCGCGGGTTCGCCGAAGTCTCCGTGCGTCCGTGCGTCCGCGGTGGACTCGGCCGGCAGAGAGTGCACCACGGAGACACGGAGGCAGGGAGGGGGAGAGAGTTGAGGAGCGGGTAGGGGACGGGGATCATCCGAGTGGCCGTCCGCAGTGAGCCGGATATTCGCCTTTCTCCTGCCTCTTCTCCGTGTCTCCGTGTCTCCGTGGTGGGGCTGCTTGGCAAGCCTCAGCGGCGGCCGCCCGCCTTGCGAAGCTGAGTGTTGAACCCGGCGCAGTCCGTCCTTCAGCACCGGGACGTTGAGGTTCACGAGGAGGCCTACGCGTTTCCCGGTCAGCCGCAGGAGGTCAGGAACTGCGCAGTGTGTATGGGCAGGAGGCTCGCGACGCACTTCACCTCCACAATCACCTCGTCGGCCACGAGGAGGACGAGTCGATAGCCACAGTCGAGGGCCACGCCCCTGTAGACGAGCGGAACGGCAACCTCCGTCTTCACGGGGAAACCACCCGACGTCAACTCCTGCATCAAACGAGGTCGGTAAGCCGATTCCAGCAGGCCCGGGCCGAGGGCGCGGAGGACGCGCAGCGCCGGGCGGGCTCGGTCCTCGCGTGGGCCTCTCATGCGGACACGTTGCGGTTGCGGCAGAAGATTGTGGCCGGCGGAGGGGAGGGTTGACGCGCCGGCCCGGTCGGGCAAGGTCGTGCACGGCAAGGAGGCAGCAGGCTCCAACCGTGTGATCCGGGGTGGCAGTTGGAACAACAACGCGTCGAACGCGACGGTTGCCTATCGCAACAACAACATCGGGTTCCGCCTCGCGAGCTCACGACCGCCTCCTGCACGGAGGCGCCGGCCAGATGGCCCGCGTTCACGGACGCGGGCCCCGTGCCCAGGTTCTGACCACTCTCCCTCCCGGCCGGCGCGTTTGCGACCGCCGAAGACCCCCGCGCCCACCCCGCTGCCGGTTCGCCGGCCCGGGGTGGGCCTTGGGCGTTGTCGGCATGAAGTCGAGTCGCCTGCGTTGGCCGCGCGTCGGAGTCGAGTCGGGCTGTTCAGCCGATTCGGAGGGCCGGCGCTCGCCGGCGGCGACGGCGCTCCCGCCATCGGGGTCGACATCGCCGAAGCGAATGGACAAACGCCGACTTTGGCGCGACGGTGCTGGAGGCCCAGCGCGCCGGTGCCAAACAGGTCGACTCGACTCCGCGAGGCGGCCATCTAGGCGGACTCGACCTTCCGGGGGGGGGCAACTTGCTGGGATCGACCCCTTCGCAGCCACGAAACCCCCGCCACCGCGGACGCTGCGATGGTGAGCGTCGCCCCTTGGCCTTGCGACGGGGCCTGCACCATCGCCCCTACCGAGTCGCGTCCACCACTGCCGGTAGCTCCGGCTCCCAGGCCGCCTTCGCCAGCTCGAGCGCGTAGCCGCCCCAGAATTGGCCCGCCGCGGGGCCGCCGTGGCAGGTGCCATCCGACTCGCCCGGGCGCTTCACCCACAAGAACGCATCCCCGCGCCGAAGCCCGGGGTTCAAGGTTGGATCTTCGCCGAGCGCGCGCCCAAAGGGGTTGCACCACTCACCGTTGGCGCCATGACCGTTGCGGCTGGTGTCGATGACGTAGCGAAGATCGTCGCCGAGGATTCGAGCGACCTGGTCGCCGTAAAGGATGTTCTTCTTCGTGGATACGAAGTTGGAAACGTTGAGGGCGAACCCCCGGGATTGGTGAACGCCGGCCTCATCGAGTCGGGCCGCCATTTCGGTGACGGAAAGCGCATCGGGGTGCCCGCCGTCGAGGTACACCCGCGCACCGGGGTGGTCCTGAAACGTCGTGACCGCCGCGCGCAGGAGGCCCAGGCGCTCCTCGCGTTGGGCCGCCGTGAGGCAGTCGAGCTGCGTGAGCGCATCGGGCTCGAGCACGACGATGGCGTCGCCGCTCCCGACGCCCGCCGCAACCTCCGAGATCCAGGTGAGGTACGACTTCCCGTCGGCCTTGCCGCCTGCCGAGTGCTGGCCGCAGTCCCGATTCGGGATGTTGTATGCAACGAGCACAGGAACCGCGGACGTGCGGGCGGCCTCGGCGACGATGCTCGCGACGGTCTTCTTCGGATCCTTGGTCCAGCCCCCCAGCCACACGCCGGCGGGGGTCTTCGCCATGCGGTCGAGCAGCGCGGCATCGTCGGGGTTCTGCGCACGCAGGGCGTCGGCCACTTTCTTGGCAGGGGCGCCGGGCTGGGTCCACAGGCGGCGTGGCATGGGGTCGAGCGGGGCGGCGGGAACTGCAGCGGGGGGAGCCTTCACGTCCCCCTTCAGTTCGACCGGTTTCTGCGGCTTTACCGAGTGATCTTCGGCAGGCTGACAGGCCAGGGCCACAGCGAGCGGGGCCAGTGCCACGAGGGAGAGCAGGGAGAGACCGACGGCGACTCGTTGGCGGGGCGTCACTTCCGGAGAGATCGGATCGGTCGCCACGCTACTGCACCTGCAATCGGGCGAGTCGTGCATATTCGCCACCGAGGCTGAGAAGTTCGCCATGCGTGCCCGTCTCCACCAGCCGGCCGGCCGCGAATACGAAGATCACGTCGGCTTCCTTCACGGAAGAGAGCCGATGGGCGACAACAAAGGTGGTGCGGCCGCGCATCGCCCGCTCCAAGGCGAGGTTTACGGCGGACTCCGACTCGCTGTCGAGGTTGGAAGTGGCCTCGTCGAGGACCAGAACCGGGGCGTCGCGAAGCACGGCGCGGGCGATGCAGAGGCGTTGGCGCTGCCCGCCGCTGAGGCGCATTCCCAGCTCGTCCACCCCGGTTTCGTAGCCCTTCGGGAGCGCCTGGATGAAGCCGTCGGCGTCCGCGACTTCGGCGGCGGCAACCACGGACTCCCGAGCTGCGTCGGGGCAACCGAAGCGGAGGTTGGCCTCGACGGTGTCGTCGAACAGGAAGGGCTCCTGGGTTACGACAGCGAGGCGTGCCCGGAAGCTCGACAGCGTGAACTCGCGGATGTCGCGACCGTTCCAGAGCACGGCGCCGCGACCCGGATCGCGGAGGCGGGTGAGCAGGGCGAGCAAGGTGCTTTTTCCTGCGCCGCTGGCGCCCACGATGCCGACGCGCTGGCCGGCCTGCACCGTGAACGACACGTCGTGGAGCACGCCGCCTTCGCCATAGTCGAAGCCCACGTTTCGCACCTCGATCGTGCTCGGGGCGGGAGCGAGGGCGGTGCCCGCGTCCACGAGGGCAGGGGGCGTGTCGAGCAGGGCGAACACGCTGTCGGCCGAGGCGAGCGCGCGCTGGATGAGGCTCGTGATCAGCGCGACGCCCTTGAGCGGATCGTTCATCAGGCCGAGCGCGACGAGGAAGCCGATGAGATCCCCAGGTTGAATCTCATTTCGGAACACCTGCTCGCCGCCGACCCAGATCGCGGCCCCGACGCCCAGCGCGGCGATCAGCTCAACGACCGGGCCAGGGAGGAGCTGGGCCGTGGCCGCGGCGATCTGGGCGTCGTGGTGCTTCTGGTTCTCGCGATCGAAGCTGGCTTGCCGCTCGCGTTCGCCCCCCGAGAGCAACACGACGCGCACGCCGGCGAGCGTCTGGTAGAGGTTCCCGGAGAGCTTGGCCGCGGCGTCGAGGGTGTCGCGGGAGGCGCGTCGGGACCACTTCCCGAAGCGGTCGATCGGGTAGGCGACGAGCGGCAGCACGACGAGCGCCACGGCCGCGAGGCGCGCGTCCAGCACGAACGCGGTGACGATGAGGCCCAGGAGGGTAACGGGCTTCTGGATCGCGGTAACGACGCCGCTGACCGCATACTGGAGGTTGTTGACGTCGGAGAGCGCGCGGCTGGCCCGCTCTCCGACCGGCGTGCGCTGGTGCCACCCCGCGTCGAGCGTAAGGAGCTTGGCGTGCAACTCGGCGCGGAGGTCGGTGACCACGCGCCAGGCCACGGTGCGGGTGAGCAGCCCCCGACCCACCGCCACGGCACCGTTGAGCCCGTAGAGGATCACGATCCCCGGTGCCATCAGCGCGAGGGCGGTTTGATCCTTTCGAATCAGCACGTCGTCGAGGACGGTTTTGATCACGAACACCAACAACGAAGGCAGCGCGCTGGCGACGAAGACCAGCAGGGTGGCGAGCGCCAGTTGCCCGCGGTACGGCGCGAACCGGGCGAGCAGGCGGCGGCTGGTGGCAGAGATCATGGCGTTTTGGCCGCGCAATCGTGAACCTCGTACACCTGCCAGCGCTCGATCGGGCTGCCGTCGGGGTTGGCCTCGGTCACAACGTTGGCGCCGCCGCGCTCGGCGCAGAAGTCATCGACCGTGGCGCTCGGACCACTTTTCATGGTGCGTACGAACAAGGCGTGCTCCGACCAACGGATCGGCCACAGGTCATACTGGTCGGGCCGGTCGACGCCGGGGAGGGCGTAGGCTTCCAGATCGCCGTAATAGGCGAGCAGCGCGGCCTCCTGGTAGCGGGAGGTGTAGACGGGCTCCACGCCCCACGCCTCGACGCTGCGCGCCAGATCGCGGCCGAGCCCGAGGCGCGCCGTTGGATCCCCTTTGAACTGGATGATCGGCGAGAACGCGTGGGCGGTGACGAGCGCCGAGAGCGCGAGTCCCAAGCCGGCCGCGACCCAGCTCAACCGGGCCATTCGCCCACCGACCCGCGAGAGGGCCAGCGCCACGGCGGAATACGCGGGCGCGGCCCAGTTGGCCTCGCCGGAACCCCGGGTGGCCGCGAGGGTGAAGAACACCACGACGGGCACGCTGGCGAACCAGAGGATGCGATCGGCGCGGGCGTCGTCGTCGGGTGCGGCGAGCGGGGTGGCCACGATGCGGCGTACTTGTGAGAACGCCCAAACGAGGCCGAGAACAAAAAACACGGGGCCAGCGAGGCCAAGCTGGGCCCCGAGGAAGTTCAGGGCGCCGCCGGGGGCGCGGTTCAGCCCGTGCCCCACCTGGAAGCCGAGGCTCACCCATTCGGTATGAGCGTTCCACCAGAGGTTTGGCGCCAGCAACAGCGCTGTGATCAACATCCCGGGCAGCATCGCCGCGATCTCGGCGGGCGCCGCCGCGACCAGCAGCGGCCACAACCCCCACCCGGTGTACTTCCCGAGGCCGGCGAGCCCGACGCCAAGCCCGGCGAGCCACCAGCGTTTTTGCAGCGCGCCGGCGAGGCCCAAGCACCAGCCGGCGAGCAGCGGAACGTCGGGCGTCGCGAGCACGCCGCCGAGGGCGTAGAGCGGGATGCCGGCGGCGAGGAAGGCATAACGAACGGGATCTTTCGCCCAGGGGAGCAGGAGGGCGGCCGCGCCAACGCCGGCGACGACGCCGACGAGGCGGACGCCAAGGAACGATTTTCCCAGGAGCGCCGTGCCGGCGGCGATGAACCACGCGATCCCCGGCGGGTGGTCGAAGTAGCCCGCCGCGAGGTGCCGGCTCCACGTCCAGTAGTACGCCTCGTCTTCCACGAGCGCGAGGTTTGCCGCGACAGCGAGGCGGACGGCGAGCATCACCCCGAAGGCGACGACCGCCCATGCCATCGGTCGCTGGGCGAACCTCAACGTCCGACCCGCCGCAGCCCGGGCACGAGGCGGGCCGCCTCCAGCGCGATGGCCGCGCTCATCTTGGATGTACCCGCTTCGCGCTCGGTAAACACGATGGGAACCTCGAGGATCGAGGCCCCGAGGCGGTGCGCCCGCAGCGTCATCTCCACCTGGAAGGCATACCCGCTCGCGACGGTGCTCTCCGGCGCCACCCGCGCCAACAACGCGGCGGACCACGCCTTGAACCCACCGGTTACGTCGCGATAGGGCAGGTCGAGGCAGAGCCGCGCGTAGGCGCTCCCAAAGCGCGAGAGGCCCTGCCGGGCGGCACCCCACCGGCGGGTTCCGCCGCCCGGGATCCACCGCGAGCCGAGCACGAGCTCGGCGCCGACCAGCCGGGGGAGATCGGCGGGGTCGTGGGAGCCATCTGCGTCCATCTGGTAGATCGGGTCGAAGCCGCGAGCGAGGGCCCACGCGAAGCCGGCGCGGTAGGCGTGGCCGAGGCCGCGCGGGCCGGTGCGGGACAAGACCTCGGCGCCCGCGCCGGCGGCGATTCCTGCCGTTCCATCCGAAGAAGCGTCGTCGACCACCAGGACGCCCGCTCCTGGGAGCGCCACCCGTACGCGCCCCACCACCCCGGCAACCGTCGCGGCTTCGTTGAGCGTAGGCAGGACGACCAGCGGACCCATCGGGGCCGGCGGATAACCCGAGTTCGCCCGCCTCGACCGGTTATAGCAGCGCGGTGACGCTCGACCCCGACGATCTCCGCGGTCTCGCCCGCGCTTGCGCCAAGCGGTTCCCCTCGGCTGAGGCCCAGCGCCGGTACGCCGCGGTGGCGGGGCTGCCGACAGACCGAACGGTGCCCGGCGATGCAGATGCGGCTTGGGAAGTGATCTTTCAGGTGGCCGACGAGCGGGGTGCGCTTGCTCGCCTTGCGGCCGCGCTGCTCAAGGATGCCCCGCAGGACGAAACGTTCCGAGCCCTCGCGCGCACTCTTGGCGCGGCTACGGCGCCGGAGCGGAGCAGCCGCGGCCCGCTGGTGATGGGCGCCGTAGGGCTGGTCTTGCTTCTGGGCGCCGGATGGGCGTTCTTTGCGGGTGGGCCGTCGGGGCGGCCGGAAGAGCACTCCCCCGGGGCGGGGTCGAAGGCGCCCGTCGCTGACGAACCCGCTGCCGCTGCGCCCGTCGCCGCTCAGGCCGTGAACGCCGATCCGGTGGCCGCTGAGCCCGCCGCGTCCGCTGCTGCCGAACCTGTCGCAGCCCAGCCCGTGGCCACGCCCGTGGCTCCTGCGCCCAGCGCTGCGGTCGCCTCTCCCGCGCCCTCGGCCGTCGCGAAGGGCGCCACGATCACCCGCCTGCCGGTTGGCTGCACCGGGGCTCCCGCGGGGGAGATCGTCGGGTACTGGTATGCGGGGGAAAAAAAGCCCGGCGAACAAGGTGAAACCGTCACGCTCGACCGTGATGCTCGCGTTCGGGTGGACTATCCCCGGCGGGAGAACCACAACAACTTCCAAACGCATGAGCGCTGCGTACTGCCGCGGGGAACGCGGGTGAAGGTGGAGCAAGGGCCATTCGACGCCTCAAAGGGGCGTTGGTGGGTTCCGGTGGTCGGCGGGGGGTGAGCACCGGGGCGGGTCGGCCCGGCGCCTCCAACGGGCTACACTGTGCTCGTCTTATGCCCGCCTTGGAGTCTGCTGTGTTCCTTCTGCTCCTTTCGGTTCTCCTCGGTTGCGACGCCCCCGGCGGCGATGCGCTCGCCGATGTGGATGCCCGGTACGCCAAGATCCTCTCCAGCCTGGGCGCCGCCGAGCGCGACACGACGAGGAACGTCCACAACAAGGATGCCCGTCGTCGTAAGGCGGAAGCGGAGGGGGACAAGGTGGCGTTTTTCCAGGACGCCAAGGTGATCGCCGCGATCGACGCCGCGAAGGCAGCCGGCCCGGGCACGTCGCTCGGCGTGCGGGGCGACGAGTACGCTCGCCTGGCGATGGAAACGCGGGCGTGGACGCCGGCCGACAAGGTAGAAGAAACGCGGCTGTTGGGCTCGCTCGACGAAGCGGCGTCGCTCACGGCCGACTGGTTCACCGCCGACGGCAAGAAGTTCACCCTCGACCGCGATTGGGACGAGGTGAGCCGGGAGGCCGACACGCTCGACGACTCGGCTCGGCAGGATCTCGCGCGGGCGTTCGTGCGCCATCGCATGCAGCTCGCGGGGACCGACCTCGTGGCGCTCGTCAAACTTCGGAACGAGGTGGCGAAGCGGGCGGGGTATGCGACGTACTGGCAGCTCGCACTGGCATCCTATGGGCTCACCGAGAAGGAAGTGGACGCGACGATGGAAGAGCTCTCCTCCGTCGTCGCGCCGTACTTCGCCGGCGACCGAGAGGCGATCCTCGCCGCCAGCCCCGAAGTGGCGGACGACTTCGCAAATCACCCGCGGCTGCGGCGGCTCGCGAAGATCGGCACCGATCACGATCGTGCAGAAGCCTACTTCGACGCGGATCTGGCCGAGGAGCGCATCGTCACCGCCTACCGCGACATGGGTTTTGAGACCGCCGGTTTGCAGCTCTACACCGGGCCCTCGCGCATCGTTTTGCCGGGCGTGAACGGCTTCGCAATCCAGCCGCCGGAGTTCGTGGCCATCGTGATGAGCGTGGATGAGCGCTGGTCGGCGTGGCCGTACCAGGCGCTCATCCACGAGGCGGGCCACGCGGTGTGGTGGATGAACCTCAGTCCCGAGGCCGCCGCGAGCCCGGCCGCCTGGGAGCCGGATGCCCCATGGTTCGAGGGCTTCGCGCAGTTCTTCGAGCGCGTGCTCGCGGAGCCGGCGTTCACCGCCAAGTATGTGCCCGAGCTCCCCGAAGCGGATCGGGCCGGCGTTCGTGCGGCGCGTGTGCGCGAGGTGGCGGAGGGCATCGCCGACGCCATCGTGGCCACCCGGGCCGAGCGGCGCCTCTACGAGAACCCGGACGACCTCGCGGGTGCCTTCCAGGTTGCGCAGGATGCGCGCGTGGCGCTCACCGGCGCGCCACCCCCGCCCGCGGAGGGGGGCGCCTACGATCCCGCGCTCCTGGGGGGGCTCCTGCGGCATTACCCGGCGTATTCACCGAACTTCCTGTTCGCCTACCTCACGGAGGCGCAGCTCTGGGAGGGGGTGACTGCCGCGATCGGCGATCCGGTGGCCAACCCGAAGCTCGCGCCGTTTCTCATCGAGAAGATGGTGCGCCAGCCCGTTACCGTGAGCTTCTCCGAGCGGCTCAACGCGATCGCGCCCGGCGACCGTGCTGCGGCGCTCAAGGCCTACCTGGCGCAGTAGCTCCATCGGGCGCCGCGCGATGCGCCGCGGCGAACGCCTGACCTCGCGAACAGGCTGCGCGCATCGCCCTGTCGCTCATTCCGTGCTGAGCACCATCAGGAAGTCGTCTCCATCGTCGGCGCAGGTGCCGGACACCTCGGTTTCACTGGCCGCCGTGCCGGTGCACGTGTCCCAAGCCGTGTTGGCTCCGGTGAGCTGAACCGTGGCCTCGTCCACCACCCCGCCGCTCGGGAGATCGTCCATCTG
Organism: Deltaproteobacteria bacterium; assembly: GCA_014191855.1. Taxonomy (GTDB): domain Bacteria; phylum Myxococcota_A; class UBA796; order UBA796; family SXON01; genus SXON01. Next base: position 44,647 of record BJHF01000039.1, on the reverse strand, counting down.
CATGTCCCAGTTGCCGAGGGTGAAGGAGCAGGATTCGGCGTCGAACGTGAGGTCGCCATCCATCGGGTTGTCCGCCATGTTCCACGCAGCGCCGGTAACGGTCCAACGCCCGGAGGTGAGCTCGGTACACGTTTCGCCGGCGACCGGATCGTCGGAGGTATCCTCGGGCGTCGTCGGGTAGCAGGCGAGCGCCAACCAGAGCAGGGTCATCGGGTGATCTCCGGATGGGCGAGTAGCGGATTCCAGGGTACGTTTCAAGCATGATCGCACCCTTCCTCCTCCTAATTGGGGCCGCGTTCTCGGCCGTTCCGGTCGCGGAGTACGACGCGGTGCGGGCTGCCCTCGCTGCCGACAACGCGCCCGCGGCTGCGGCAGCCGCAACGACCTTGGCCGCCGATGCCACCCTCGATCCGCTGATGTTGGCTCCGGCCAGGGCGGTCGCCGCCGCGACGGACATCGTCGTCATGCGGGTCGCGTTTGCGGAGCTCTCCCGCACCGCCATCCTGGCGCTTGGCCTCACGCCCGCGGAGAAGGTGCAGGTGTACAAATGCCCGATGGCGCCGAATTATCAGTACTGGATGCAGGCCAAGGCCGGGCTCGCAAATCCATATTTTGGGAAGTCGATGCTCACCTGCGGGGAGGGGGTGGCAATCAAGGTGGCCTATCAGGCCGCGTTGGCGGCGAATAAGTGACACCGATGCTGCTGCTCGCCTTCGTGGGTGATGCGCAGGCGCAGGCGTGTATGTGTTCGCGCGATGTCTCCCTGCCGTCGGGCCACGTGGCGCGGGTCGGCGAGGTGATGATGAACCTGGACACGACGAGCGGATACTCGGGAGATACCTCCTTCTGGAGCGGATTTTTGGTTACGGATCTGCACGGTGACAGCATGGCGGGCATGAAGATGTCGCCGCACTTTGTGCAGTCTGCCAAGCTGGAGGCTTCGGTTGGATTGCCGAAGGGCTTCGCGGTTTCGGCCGCGCTCCCGTACGTGGCGATGTTTCATACCGAAGAGAACGAGATGCCGGGGGACGTGGACAACAACGGCATCGGAGATGTGTCGGTGATGGGGCGTTGGGGGCGCAAGATCGGCATGAGCAAGTGGTACCTGGGCGTTTCGGGTGGTGTTACGCTGCCCACGGGCGAGGTCGTGACCAACAGCCCGGTTCGCCGGGGGAAAGGCGCGCTGGGGTGGGTTGTTGGCGCGCAGACCGTGTATCGCCTCAACCCGTTCGTTGCGCTCGCCGCCTCGGCGGGAGCGTCGTCAACCGCCCTGCCAACGCCGGACAATTATTACGTCGGGGCGATGGTCAACGGATCGCTCGGGGCGAGGTGGACACCAAAGGAAAACGGGCCGGTGGTGCTCTCCGCCACGGTCTTGGAGGAGTGGCAGGACACCGATCGAAAAGACGCGCTGGTGTACGAAAACACGGGTTACCTCTCCACGAGCCTCGCGCTCGGCGCGAGCTGGAACGTGTGGGCCAAAGACATGCGCTCGATCACCCTGCAGGCCCGGGCGCAGAGCCCGCTGGTGCAGCAGGTTGGCGATCCGATGTACCAAGCCAACCTGAGCGGTACGCTGGGAGTGGGCGCGGTCGTATTCTGACGGCGTTATGGTGGAGGCGATGCTCACCCTCCTCCCGCTCCTGGCCTGTACAGATGGCGACGAACCTGATCGCACGACCGGGGATTCGGCCGCGGACTCGGGGATCGCCGATACGGCGGATACGGCCGACACTGGGGCGCTTGCCGACCTTGAGCCCTGCGGGTTCACGCCCATGACCGACCTGGACGCCGCCCCCGACGTTGTGGAGGTGAACCTCACCGCCTCAAACTTCGCCTGGGACCCGGGAACCGGGATTCCGCTCACCGGAGGTATGGCGTTCAACGAGGCCGTTCCCGGTCCGGTGCTCGAGGCGAAGCTTGGCGACCGGGTGCGGGTGCACTTCGTGAACGACACCGACATCGACATGAGCATCCATTGGCACGGCCTGCGGGTGACGCCGGAGATGGATGGCATCCAGCAGATGATGGGCGACCCGGTGAGCCCCGGCGAGACGTTTGAATACGAATACACGATTGTCGACGGTGGATTCTACTGGTTCCACACCCACATGAACACCGCCACGACCATCGAAGCGGGGCTGTACGCCCCGATAGTGCTCCACGTACCGGACGAGGTAGCACCGGACTGCGACCTGCCGGTGGTCCTGGATGATGTGTTGCTCGATGAGGACACCTGGCAGATCGCCCCGCCCGACACGGCGATGATGAAGCTGATGGGGCGGCTCGGGAACGTGCTGATGGCGAACGGCCGGAGCGGGCGTCGGGTGGCGTGGACGAAGGGCCAGACGACGCTCTTGCGTTTGGTGAACTCAAGCAACGCCCGCTACTGGGATCTCGTGCTTGAAGGGCACACGATGACGGTCGTCGGCACCGATGGAGGATTTCTGGCCGAGCCCTACGCGGTGGACCACCTCGTGATGGCGCCGGGGGAGCGGTACATGGTCGTGGTGGAGGCCAGGGGCGAGGCCGGCGAGTCCTACCGGCTGATGAACCGGCGGGTGCAGCTCCACGAGGAAGACGGGGACATGATCGAGGTCGATCCGATGGGAAACGGCGAGAACCCGGTGATGAGCTTCGTGTACGGGGTGGGGGAAGTCGTCGGCGCGGGCTGGAGGCAGCCCGCCCCAGATGTCCCGGCCTGGGGTGCGGCGGTGGAGAACCTTGGGCACCACTGGGTGCTTGAGGAAGACATGATGGGTGGCACCGTGACGATCGACGGGGCCGCGTGGCCCGACGTGCCCATGGTGGACGTTCCCATGGACGTAGACGCTACGTTTGAGGTGGAGAATAAATCCGAGATGCACCACCCCTTCCACATCCACGGAAATCGTTTTCAGGTTGTGGACGTAGGCGGAGAAGCGGTTGCGGAGGGGCAAGGTTGGAAGGACACGTTCGACATCCCGCCGCGGACCACGGTTCGGATCGTGTCGGCGCTCGACAACCCCGGGGAGTGGATGTACCACTGCCACATCCTTGAGCACGCCGACGGCGGCATGGCGGGGATGATGACGGTGATGGAGGAATAACGCTCGAGGTCACCCTTCCGGGCTTGCCGCGCCAAGGGGGTTTTTCGACAAGGTACAGGAGCCCTCCCCACGCAGCTCCTTGGCGGCTTCGCCAGGGAGGGGGAACCAGCGCAAGCGCTCGGCGCGCGGTGGCAGCACCGGGTCGGTGATTCCTCCCAGGTTTGCCGCGGCCACGGCCTTGGCGATGAGCGCGTGCGCCTCCGCCAGATACTGGGGCAGCACCGACTCGGGCTCCGTCATGTGGCGCGAGCGATATTCCACGCCCCCCGCGTGGAATTTCACGTCGTGGAGCCGAAGGAGATCTTTCGCGTGGCCCTCGTGGTGGTGCCACGCGCCGGTGGACAGATCCACACGGTAGAGCGGGAGGAATTTCCAGCCGTGTTCGGCGATGAAGTTCACCGCGTCCAGGAGAAACTGGAAGCCCTCCTCGGAGATGAAGTAGTTGAAGTTCACTCGCACCCACCCCGGCTTCACGCTCTCGGCCCCCTCCACGATGGCACACTCGAAGTCGTGGCTCGTCTCCAGGTTGATCCCAAGCAGTCGGTGGCCGTAGGGCCCCGCGCAGGAGCAACCGCCGCGGGCCTGGATGCCGAACAGGTCGTTGAGCAGGGCCACCACGAAATTGTGGTGCAGCACGTTGGCGCCATGTCGCACCACGAAGGAGACGATGCACAGGCGCCACAGGTCGGGGTTCCCGAGGATGCGGAGCTTGGGGTTTTGGCCCCAGGACGCGATGGCGCGGCGGATGAAGCTCTCTTCGCGCTCGTGGATCAGGTCGGAGCCGATGCTCTCCTTGAGTTGGAAGACGAGGCCGGCCCGGATCGACTCGATGATCGCCGGAGTGCCGCCTTCTTCCCGGTGAACCGGGTCGCTGATGTAGCGGTGCTCGGTCGGGTTCACGTAGGCGACGGTGCCGCCGCCCGGGGTGCCGGGGACCCGATTCGTGAACAGCTTCCGCTTGGCGATCAAGATTCCGGGGGTGCCCGGGCCGCCGACGAATTTGTGGGGCGAAACAAACAGCGCGTCCTTGTATTGGAGCGGCCCTTCCGCGCTGCCGTCGTTGAGGTTCATCTCGATACGCACGTACGGGCCGGCCGCGGCAAAATCCCAGAAGGACAGCGCGCCATGCCGGTGGAGCAAGGCCGCGATCGTGCCCGTGCGGCTGCCGATCCCCGTCACGTTGCTGGCGCCGGAAAAGCTGCCGATCTTCAGCGGTCGCGCGTGGTAGCGCTCAAGCTCTGCTTCCAGCTGGGCGAGGTCGATGCGCCCGTCGGAGTCTTCCATGATCGTGACGACGTCGGCGATGCTCTCCCGCCAGGGAAGCTCGTTGCTGTGGTGCTCGTAGGGCCCGATGAACACCACGGGGCGCTCTTCCGGCGGGATCTGGGCGAGCAGCTTGTAGCGCTCCTCCAGGTTGGCCGGGATGCGGATGTTCAGGACGTCGATCAGCTTGTTGACGGCGCCCGTGGCGCCGCTTCCGGCGAAGATCACCACATCGTCGGGACCGCCGCCCATCGCCGCGTGGATGATCGCCCGGGCATCTTCGCGGAAGCGCGTGGTCTGGGCGCCCGTGCCGCTGGTCTCGGTGTGGGTGTTGGCGTAGAGGGGCATGACCTCTTCGCGGATAAAATCCTCGATGAAACTAAGGTTTCTTCCCGAGGCTGTGTAGTCGGCGTAGGTGACCCGCCGCGGGCCGAACGGCGTTTCCAGCACGCGGCCTTCGCCGATGATGGAGCGACGGATGGAGTCGAGGAGGTACCTCTGGGACTCGGTCATGGGGGCCTCGGGCGGGCGTGGGCTAACCCGCGGCGGGTGCGCCGGCGCCGACGTTTCTTGATACGGCGGAGGTCCATGGCCAAGCGCGGCGAGCCCAACTTCCGAACCCGCGCGGTGGCGCTCGTGCGCGAGATTCCCGTGGGGCGCGTGATGGGCTACGGGCAGGTGTCCTCGGCCTTGGGGGTACCGGGCGCGGCCCGGCAAGTGGGGTACGCGATGGCGGCCCTGCCTCCCGACACGGATGTGCCGTGGCAACGAGTGATCCATAGCGACGGCACGCTGGCGACCAAGGGCGATCCGGTTCGCGTCGTGGTTCAGCGCGGACTTCTACAGCGCGAGGGGGTGGAGTTCTTCGGCGATCGGATTGACATGGCCCGCTTCGGCTGGGTGCCGCCCCCGCCGGAGCGCTGAACGCGCCCGCATGTTTTTCGTCTGGGCGTACATCGTGGCCGGGGTGGTTGCGTCGCCGTTGCTGGCGGTGATCACGCTGCTTCATCCACGGCTTCGTAGCCACGCGCGCGAGCGTCTGGGGTACCCGCCCGCGCAGGTGGAGCCCGGGGCGGTGTGGTTTCACGCGGCCAGCCTGGGCGAGCGCGGCGTAGTGGATGCATTGTTGCCGGAGCTACGGCTCGCTGAGCCCGGGCTTCGCGTCATCGTGAGCTGCACTAGCGACAGCGCCAGGGAGCAGGAAGGCGCGGCGGACGCGGTGATCTGCCTCCCGCTGGACGTGCTGCCTTGGGTGCTCCGGTGGCTCGACCGAGTGCGGCCGCGGGGGCTGATCCTCGTAGAAGCGGAGCTATGGCCGGCGCTGTTGACGGGGTGCCGGATGCGCGGCATCCCGGTGATCCGGCTCGCCCCTCGGGAGGGACCGGGAATGGCGCGGTTGCGCCGCCTCCCTGGCGTCGCGGAGGCCCTGTTGAGCGGGCTCGGCGTCGTGCATCCGGAGGTGGACCTCAAGTCCCTTGCGCCGCGGCCGGCGCGCGCCTTTTCTTGGCCGGGCGAAGCGGTGATCGCGGGAAGCACCCATGAGGGCGAGGAGGCCGCGGTGCTCGATGCCTGGTCCAAGCTGGATCCTCCGCCGATCCTCGTGCTCGCACCCCGGGAACGGTCGCGGTTTGATGAGGTAGCGGACTTGCTTGAGCGACGAGGGGTGCGCTGGGTTCGCCGCAGCGCGGTCGTCGAGGTTGTATCTCCGGGAACGCAGGTGGTGCTGTTGGACTCGTTGGGCGAGCTGAGCGGGCTGTATCCGGCCGCGGCCGCGGCCTTCATCGGCGGGACCTTTGTGGAGCGCGTGGGGGGGCACAGCCCGGCGGAGGCCGCCTCGGCTGGATGCCGGCTCGTGAGGGGGCCGTTCGTTTCCGCCAACGCCCCGGGTTGGGCGGGGGTGGACGCGGAGGTTGCCGCTACCCCGGCCAACCTGGGGGATGCGCTCCGGCGCGCCCTCGCCCGCCCGCGGGGCGCGCCGACCGCCAGACCGTCGCTGGCCGGGGTGATTGCGTCGCTCCGCCCAATCTTGGGCGCCCCGACGCCACCGGAGCGTTCTCTGCGGCCGGCGTTGTGGCCCCTGGCGATGCTGTGGTTGGCGGCCGCGCGCCTCCGTCCGACGCCCCTGAAGCGGGCGGCGATCCCCGTGATCTCCGTGGGCGGTCTCACGGCGGGAGGCTCGGGGAAAACCCCCGTGGCGGCGTGGATCGCGGCGCGGGTGCCCGGCAGCGTTGTGGTTTCGCGAGGATATGGGCGCCGGGGGGGAGGGGAGGTCCGCACCGCGGGGAGCGCCGCGGAGCTCGGGGACGAGCTGGCGATGCTGGAGCGCCGGGGCCAGGCCGTGGCAAGCTCACCCGATCGCCTGGCGGCCATCGCCGTGGCCGCGAAGGCTGGCGCGAAGGTGGCGATCCTGGACGACGGGCTACAGGCCCGCTCGGTGGGACGAGACCTGGAGATCATCGTGATCGACGCGCGCTGGCCTGACGGGGGGGGCCCCATTCCCGTTGGCACGCGGCGCGTGCCAAGGTCGTGGCTGACCAAGGCCGACATCGTATGGTGCAACCACGGTGCTCCGCCGGCGTGGGTGCGGCGGGAAGCACGGCCAGACGCGACCTTCGTGTTCGCGCACTATGAGGCCTGCGCGTGGCGGCACCGCGGCGCGACCAGACCGCTGGATGCGCTACCGAAGCGGCCGTGCGTGGCCATCGCGGGGATCGCGAGGCCCGAGGGTTTCTTCCGGCTGGTTCGGGAGCTCGGCGTTCCGCTCGAAGAGACCCTCAGCTTCGCCGACCACCACGCGTTCAGTTGGCGGGACCTCCAGGCCATCGAGGCGTGGAAAGACGATTACAACGTGATCGTAACCGAAAAGGACGCCGCCCGTTTGCCCGCCGACTTCGGCGTTTGGGCGCTGGTGATCGAGCCGGTGATCGACGAGGGCGAGGCGGCGTTGATGTCGCGACTCGCCGCGTTCGGGGCCGGGCCATGACCCGCTTTCCCGGTGCGCCGGCCGTCCCCGTCGATCCCGCTCGCGACGCCCCGCCGCCCGGGCTCCTCACGGCCGTGTTGAACGGCGGCGTGTGGCTCGCCTCCCGAACGCCGCTGCGGCTCGCCAGCGTTCTGGCCTGGGTGATCGCGTGGGTGTGGTGGCTCGTGCTGCCGATCCGCAAGCGCGTCGCGGTCGCAAATTTTAGAGCCTCGTTTCCTGATCTTCCGCCGCGCCCATCCTTGCTGCGCATGATGCACAACCTGGTGCTCTCGTACTTTGAGTTCGTGCAGTTCGAAAACGTTGCCGTCACGGTGGAGGGCGCGGAGGGCCTCACCGGTGTGGTCGTGGTGGCGGGGCACGGGGGCGCCTGGGACGCGACGATCCTCGGCACGGCCGAGGTCACGCCGATGACCATCTTCTTCCGCACCCCGTCGAACCGCTGGGTTCAGGCTTTGCTCGCCCGGCTTCGCGACGAACACGGCGTTCAGCGGCTGGAGACGGGCGCGACCATGGCCGACGGCTACGCCGCCCTGGAGGCGGGAAGGAACGTCTATTTTGTCCAGGATCAGCGCCACAACAAGGGTCCGGCGATCCCGCTTCTGGGGCGCCCCGCGCGCACCTCGCTCGGGGCTGCGGCTGCCGTGATCAAGACCGGGCGACCGCTCTACGGGGCCTGGCAGTCCCGCGAGGGGATCGGAAAGCACACCATCCGATTCGAGCGGCTCGACTTCGAAGGCGACGTGATCGCGAGCACCGAGGCCATCAATCGCTGGTACGGCGAACAGCTCCGCATGCGGCCGCATGGCTGGTTGTGGCTGCACGATCGGTGGAAGTAGCGCTCCGGCAGCGGGGCGGTGTCCCCACGGCGAACCTCGGAGACGTTCATGTTCGCCCTCCTCGCCAGCCTCGCCTTCGCCGACACGATCACCATCGACACGGGCGCGTCGATCGACGCCGATCTCGCGCGATACGAAGCCGACGGCGACTGCCAGCTCAGCGTGACGGAGGGCGACCTCCAGGGCGTGATCGTGATCCTGCCGTGCTCGCGGATCGTGGCGTTCCAGCGCGCGGAGCGCCCGAAGCCCATTGTCTACGGCGCGGTGATGCCGCTCGACATGCCCGTGGACATGCCGGTGAACGGCGCAGTGACGGAGGAGGTGACCGAGGTGGAGCCCAGTGGCGCGGCCGAAGCACCTGAGGTGCGGGCGCCGGCCCTGCCCGACTCCATCGCCGCGTTGAAAGCGGATGACTTCGTGACGCCGTTCCCGGTGGCGGACCAGGAGTACGAGGCAGAGGCGCTGGAGCGGGACGAGGAGGCCGAGGAAGGGGAAGCGAGCGAGCCCGCGCCAGGCGCTTTGCCGGGACGCGCCGCGCCTACCATGCCAGTCGCGGGCAAAAAACCCCTCAGCTTCTGACCGGTTCCGCTCCGAACCGCGTGCGCCGCGTCGCGCCGTGGTAGAAGGGGGCACCTTCCCCGGGGCCCCCGCGTGCTCGTCTTCCTCCCCCTGCTGGCCGGTTGCAACGACCCCGGCTTCGCGCTCGTTTCGATCTCCCCGATCTACGGATGGACCGACGGCTGCAACGCCGTAACGCTCTCCGGGCACGGCTTCGCGAAGGATGCCACGGCCAAGATCGGCGGCACCGCCGTCACGGGCGTCACCTTCCCCGAAGCCCCCAAGAACCCCCTCACGCCAACCAACGTGGGGTACATCCTCTACGGCGTTGCTCCGGCAGGCTCGCATGGGTACGCCGAAGTGTCGGTTACCTCGGGTGGGCAAACGTCCACGATCACCGGTACGGGGGGGTACTACTATGTGAGCTGTCCAGCCGCCGGTTCGGTGGACTCGGTCACGCCTGGCGAGGCCCTGGTGGGCGGCGAGCTGATCGCAATGGACGGCTGCCAGCTCGACGCAGCGACGATGACCGTTCGCCTCGTGGACGCAGCCGATCTGACGGTGGCCGACGGCCTGGCGCTGACCTCGCTCTGCGGGAAGGGCTCGGTGACGTTTGAGGCCCCGGTGCTCGCGGACGGCACCTACTACGTCGAGCTGGTGGACGTTGGCACCGGAGCCGTGCTGAGTGGTGCTCCGTGTCCGCCCGCCGACTCCGCCGATACCGCCTCAAGCTGCAGCGACCACGCGATCGTGTACGGAGCCGCCCAATGATCACGTTCCTCGCACTGCTCGCGGTTCCCTACGTCGAAGCTGCTCAAGGCGGCACCGTTCGCGGCTCGGTTACCGATCAGGACGGCCTCGGCATCCCCGGAGCCAATGTGATCCTCACGGGTCCGCTCATTTCCGGCCAGCTCATCACCGTTTCCGACGACGAAGGCAACTATCGGTTTGTGGACGTGCCCGTCGGCACCCACGAGCTGCAAGTGCTCAAGACCGGCTTCCCCTCCACCAAGCGGAAGGTGAAGGTGAAGCTCGATGAAGCGGCGTTCGTGCCGATCGAACTGAAGGTCGGCGCGGAGGAGGTGATCATCGAGGCGCCGCAGGCGGTGCTCGACACCACGCGGAGCTCGGTGTCCACGGAAATGAGCAAGGAGTCGCTGGACAATCTGCCGGTGGGCCGAAGCTATCAGGACGCGGTGAACATCCTGCCCGGCGTTTCCGGGCGCGTCGATACCTCCTCGGGCGGCCCGGGCGACGGCAATCCTTCGGTGCGCGGAGAGGGGCAGTATGGCAACAACTACCTGCTCGACGGCATCAGCACGCGGGACACGGCCACCAAGACCTTCGGCAGCAACGTAAACTTTGATGCGATCGAGGACATCCAGGTCTACACCGACGGCGCGCCCGCGGAGTTCGGCCAGGCCACGGGCATGACCGTGAACGTCGTAACCAAGGATGGCGGCGACGAGCACTTTGGCAGCGCAGGCTACTACTTTGGGATGGACGCTTCGGCCGGGAAGTACCTGATCGCGGACCTCACGACGCACGAGGAGGTACCGACCGAAAAGCGTGACTTCATGACGCACTCCTTGTCCTTGCTCGCGGGCGGCCCGGTGATCAAGGAGAAGCTCTGGTATCTCGCCTCTGTGGACCTCGGCACCGGGGAAACCACGTACGAAGGCCAGGATCCGGATGCACCGAACCTCTACCAGGATGGCGGCGGCTTCGCCAAGTTCACCTGGTTCGTGACGCCCGAAGCGAAGATCCGCTACCAATTCAACGGGCAGATTCAGCACGAAGACAATTACGACACGAGCTCTCAATTCCTGCCCGAGACGCAGGAGGAGTACGCGTCGAATGACATCGGGAATCAGCTCCAGGTAACCTGGCTTCCCGCGCCCACGACGGTGCTTGACATCAAGGGCATCTACAGTGTGGCCAACCTCAACGTGTCCCCGATGTCGGGCGATCACGTGGCCGCGCAGGTGTACGATTACGATACCGGCGAGTACTCGGGCAACGCCTCGGCGTTCGACTCGAACGTGCGCACCCGCGCCGGGTTCACGTTCAGCGTCACCCAGCTCGCGAGCAAAGCGCTTGGGGATCACCGCATCAAGGCTGGCGTTGAAGCTTGGCAGCTCGCGGAGTCGCGGACGCTCGACTACACCGGTCCCGGAAACGAAGAGACCGGCACGGGCGGCATGATCGGCACGAGCGCGGAGGGCTATCCCTGCACCGCGCCCGACTATGACGACTGCTACACCCGCCAGGAATTCCACGAGGTCGGCGCGCTCACCCACAAGTCGATCGTGCTCAGCGCCTACTTCCAGGACGACTGGCAACCCGTGGACTTCCTCACGGTGAACGCCGGTGTTCGCGTGGATCACGAGGACCTGTACACCAGCCAGGGCACCAAGATTCTCGAGCAGTGGATGCCCGCGCCGCGCCTCGGCATCGCCTGGGACGCAACTCGGGACAGCAAGACGAAGGTGACGCTGAACGCTGGGCAATACTACGACGTGAACGGCAGCGCGTTCGCAGAGTGGGGTGACACCCGCACGAGTGCTGGGTATGACTATTACTACGGTCCGTATTCGCAGACCGAGCCGTATTACAGCCAGGGCGCCTACCCGCTCACGTTCTGCAACGAGCAGAGCCTCGCCACGCTGCCCGATGACGAGGCCAAGGCCGCTGGCGAGGCGTGCAACGGCGAGCTGCGCCCGTACCACATGGACAAGATCGTGCTCGGCATCGAGCGCGAGGTGTTCCCGACGGTGGCGATGGGCCTGAAGGGCATCCTCTCGCAAACGGTGGACCTCCCTGAGGACATCAACTACGACGACTACTACTGGGTGATCTCGAACCCGGAAAACAAGCGTCGCGACTACTGGGCCGTGGAGTTCACCGCTGAGAAGGAGTTCGACAAGCACTGGCAGGTGCTCGCGAGCTACACCCTCTCGGAGGCGAAGGGTGCCATGCCCGGCCAGTTCGAAACCGCCTCGGGCGGGGGCTTCGGTGGCAACGGCAACGAGGTTGGCGTTTACGGGGATGACATTGGGAATCCCGATGTTCGCGCGGACTACTTTGATGCCGGCTATGGCGAATACGTCCAGGGCTACGCCGGCCTTGGAAGCTACTCCAACGACGCGGGCTATTACGGCTACCTGCCGTATCACTCGTGGCACTCGGTGAAGATCAACGGGAGCTACACGCTCACCACCGGTGCGTGGAACCACACGATCGGGCTCATCTACGAGTTCGACAGCGGCCATGCCTGGCAGAAGCGCAGCGACGTGCCGAACTATCAGGACTACCTTGGCTTCTCGGAAGGCCGCGGCAGCCGCTTCATGCCGGCCGTGAATTACCTCGACGCGCACTTCGCCGAGGAGTTCAAGATCGACGAAGAACACTCGGCGGAGCTGGCGATCGACGTGTTCAACATCCTCGATCTCGACGGCGCGGTCACGTACTACGAGAACGACGACGAGAACTTCGGGCTGACGTTGTATCGGCAAGAGCCGCGGACGCTTCGGGCCTCCGTGAAGGTCAACTACTGAGCCGCTGTTGATGTACTTCCTGCTCGCCTGCGGCACGGAGGCGCCCTCACCGGACTCGGCGGGGGACTCTGCGCAAGACACTGGGGCGCTCGACTCGGGAGACTCGGCGGCGCCGGTGGACTCGGGAGACTCGGGGCAGCCACCGCCCTTCGAGGGGATGCACCTCGGGATCCCGGCGCTTGGCGCACCCGACGGGGAGGCGTGGAGCGGCTGGGTGGCCGGCGCTGCAGCCACCGGGGGCTGGCTGTACGTGAACGTGGACGAGGGGCCCGGCGCGACCAAGGACAACACCTGGGCCGCGGCGATCGCCGGGGCGCGGGCGGAGGGCGTGGTGGTCGTGGGCTACGTGGGCACCGAAAGCGGGACGCGGGATGCGGACGACGTGGAGCGGGACATCGGGCGGTGGGCCGCGTGGTTCGACGTAGATGGCGTCGTCTTCGACGTCGTGGGCGCAGACTGTGCGACGATGCCCACCTGGTACGCCGAGCAGGTGGCGCTCGCGGATAGCAAGGACCCCGGCGGGGACGCGTTCGTCGTGCTCACCGGTGCGGGCACGGCGTGCGAGGGGTGGGCGGCGGTGGGCGACGTACTCGTTGTGGCGAGCGGCGGCGCCTCGGCGCTCGCCGCGGTGTCGCCGCCGGCCTGGATGGAGGCGCTTCCGCCCCAGCGCTTCGCCGCGTTCGTCACGGCTGTTTCGGCCGATGAGCGCGCAGGTTCGATGCAGGCGGCGGTGGACGCCGGGATCGGCACCGTGTACGTGACCGACGACGTGGACCCCGCCCCTTTCGACGCGCTGCCGACCTACTGGACCGCTGAGATCGAGTCGATCGCGCAATGACCCTCGCCGAGCTGGTGCGCCTGAGCCTTGAGGAAGACATCGGCCCGGGCGACGTGACCACCCGGGCTTGTGTGGACGCCGGTGCCCAGGGAAAGGCCCGGATCTATGCGAAGGAGGCCATCGTCGTGAGCGGGCAGGAGGCCGCCGCGGAGGTGTTTCGACAGCTTGGCTGTGCGTACACGGTCGTGGTGGCGGACGGCGGGGAAGCCGGGGGCAGCAATCTGGACACGGTGGCGACGGTGACGGGGCCGGCGGCGGGGCTGCTCACGGGTGAGCGCGCCGCGCTGAACTTCCTGATGCGGCTCTCCGGCGTAGCGACGCATGTGAGACGTATCACCGACCGGGCGCCCGGCCTGCGCATCGTGGACACCCGGAAGTCCACGCCGCTTTTGCGGGGGCTGGAGAAGGCAGCGGTGCGCCATGGTGGGGCGGGGAACCATCGTTTTGGGCTGTTCGATGGCGTCATGATCAAAGACAACCACATCGTAGCGGCGGGCGGAATTCGCGCCGCGATCGACCGGGTGCGTGCGAGCGTACATCCGCTGCTTCGGGTGGAGGTTGAGGTGGAGGACCTCGACGAGCTGGTCCAAGCGTTGGACGCGGGCGCCGACGACGTGCTGCTCGACAACATGGACGATGCGATGCTGGCCGAGGCCGTGCGCATCACGGCGGGGCGCGCGCGCCTGGAAGTCAGCGGCGGGATCACGCCCGAACGGTTGCCGGTGCTGCGTGCGCTGGGCGTACACCGCGTGAGCATGGGCGGGCTGATTCACCAGGCGCGCTGGGTGGACCTGAGCTTGCGGGTGTTGCCCGCGTGATCCGATCGTTGCTCACCCGGCCGGCCCCCGCATACGAAACGGCCCCTTCGCAGGGGAGAACACGGTTCACGTTCCTCGGTACAGCGGGGTTCGTGGTGGCGAGCCAGGAGCGCACCTTCGTGCTGGACCCGTACGTGTCGCGCGCCGGGTTGTGGCGAACCGCGTTCGGACGGCTGCGGGTGGACGAAGCGCGGGTGCGGCAGCTCGTGCCGGTGGCAAACGAAGTGCTGATCGGGCACAGCCACTACGACCACGCGCTCGATGGCCCCGCGGTGGCGAAGCACACCGGCGCGCGCCTGCTCGGCAGCGCCGCCACCGGACACATCGCGACGGCCTACGGCCTCGATGCGGCGCAGTTTGTCGAAGTTACTCCGCGCGTTCCAGTGGTTTGTGGCGCTGCTTCGGCGACCGCCTGGCCCTCCCGCCACGGCAAGGCGCTCTTCGGGCGGGTTCCGCTCCCCGGCGACATCACGGCGCCGCCGCCGTGGCCGCCGCGTGTGACACATTTGAAACATGGCCCGGTGTATCACTGGGCGATGGAGCTAGGCGGCACGCGGGTTCTCCACGTCGATTCTGCCGACTTCCTCGACGATGAGCTGGTCGAAGCCGATGTTTTGCTGCTCTGCGCCGTGGGTCGGCAGTATCGCCGCGACTACACGCGCAACCTTTTGGAGCGCGTGAAGCCGAAGGTGGTCATCCCCTGCCATTGGGACGACTTCAGCGTGCCCATCGAGGCTCCAGCGCGGCAATTGCCTGGGGTGGACGTGGAGGGGTTCGTGGAGGAGATCCAGGCCAGCGGTGCCCGCGCGGTGGTGCTGGCGCCGCTGCAGTCGTGGTGGGTCTGAGCCCTACCGCGGTCCAGTCGGCGTGGTCGGTAGCAGGCGACGCGCCCCCTCGGGAACGTCGAGGCTCACATCGAGGACCGCCCCCAGCAAGCGACGAAGCCCAGGTTGTAGCTCGCTCACCGGCACCCGCTCGTCGTCGCCGTGGGCCGTGGCCAGCAGCTCGCCGTTGATGATGAACGGCACATACCCGTAGGCGTGCACGCCAAGGGGGCGCAGCGCCTGGCTGTCGGTGTAGCCGACGCTCACGACGGGGCCTGCTACCGCGTGTTCCTGGCCTTCCACCGCGCGCTCCGCCAGCGCGGCGAAGAATGGGTCATCCCAGGGGCTCTGGTTGGCGTTGGTGGTACTGGTGACCTCGAAGCGGATCGCGGGATCGTCCACCAGCGCCGTGAGCTCGGCGATCAGCGCTTCGGCGGTGTGGCCGGGGAGGATCCGGCAGTCGAGCACGGCGCCGACCTCGCTGGGCACCACGTTGGGGGCCTTGCCGCCGAAGAACCCCGTGACGTTGACCGTGTCGGTGAGCGCCGCGTGGGTGGGCGGCGTCTTCATCAGCTTCGGCCGGACGAGCAGCTTCAACAGCCCCGGGCTCTGGAGGATGGCGCCACTCAGGCCGCCGTGCTCCACGCCGGTTCGGCGAAAAGCCTCCATGAGGGCGGGGTTCCAGTCCACGCGGTCCTTGCGGGTGGCGAGCTTGGCGAGGGCCCTGGAGAGGTGCTCTGGCGCCCGACCGGGCACGGGCGTGGAGCCGTGCCCCGGCGCACCTGAGGCGATCATCTTCATCCATACGGCCCCTTTCTCCGCCACGGAGATCGCGTGAAAGGTCTGCCCCGGGAAGAACAAGTCCTGGAGCCCGTAGCCGCCTTCGTTCACCACATGGGAGCAGTTCACCTTGTCCCAGAGTTTTACGATGGAATCCACGCCCTGGCTATCCACTTCTTCGTCGGCCACGGCGAGGAAGATCACCTGCCGGTCGAGCTCAACCCCGAGGCGCTTGAGCTGGATCATCGTCATGGCTTCGAGCGCGGTCATGCCCTTCATGTCGAGCGCTCCGCGACCCCACACGAAGCCGTCCTTCACCGCGCCGGAGAACGGATCGACCTTCCAGCGCGCCGCTTCCACGGGCACGACGTCGATGTGATTGAGCAGGCATAGCGGGCGTTGTTTGCCGGATCCGGGCAAGCGGGCGATGAGCGAGGCACGCCCATCCGAGAGCAGCACCCGCTCGGTGTTGATGCCCTCTTTCTGGAAGGCGGCGTCGAGGTAGTCAACCGCGAGCAGCTCATCCCCCGGTGGATTCACCGTACGCAGCTTGAGCAGCTCGGAGAGGAGCGTAGTGAGCTCGGGAACGGCGGTGGCCCACTCCACGCGGGCGAGCACGTCGTCCGCGGGGATGGAGGCCTGCGCGGTGGCGGCAAACAGCAAGGACAGGACGAGAGAGGGCATCGCGACGATGCTAACCCCACGCGGACGCGGTAACGTGGGCGGGATGTTGCTCTCCCTCCTGACCGCCTGCGCCGACCCCCACGAAACCCCCGCCCCGCCCACGCTGGACGAGTTCCTCCACCAGGCCTGGGTGGAATACGCGGCGGAGGACCTGGTAACCCTCGGGGAGCTGACGACGACGGAGGCGCCGACGCTCGATCCCGCCGAGTTCCCGATGCAGGGCACGTTCACGGATCTGACGGCGGAAGAAGCGGCGTTGGTGGCGGTGGAGTGGGACGCGGACCCCGCCGACGCAACCGGCTTCTTCCTTGTCGACACGCTCGATTGTTCGAGCGACGAGCTGATGGACGCGCTCACGAACCCCCACCAGGAGGAGGTGTACCCCGACAACTACACCGCCTACAGCCGCGAGTTCACCTCCGACCTCGATGCGTTCCTCGCCGGCGACGCCGACACCGTGACGTGGGACACGACGTACGGGGTGGACATCGTGCTCGGCCAGTACGAGACCTTCGTTCACGGCGGCGCATTCCGCATCGAGGTCGACGGCCAGACCGGGTTTGCCACTCGCACCTGGGCACCCAACAAGGCCACGACCGAGAGCGAAGACGTGGCGTTGGACCAGGACTACCAGATCGAGGTGTATTTTCCGACGGATGGCGGCATGGTCCACATCTACGGCATGTGGCGGCAGTTCCAAACGAACGACCAGAGCACCCAGGACAACCCTGATCTCGCGGGGATCATCTTGTTGGGGATGAAGGGGTACTTCGACGACACATCGACGTATTGTGCGAGCCTGAGGTGACCCCCGGGCCGGGCGCCCACGATCTGTTGTTGTCGAGTGGCTTCCTGGCGTTTGCGAGGCACGTCGGCGCGCTCGCGGCCATTGAGGATGCGGGCGTGCCGATCGATGCGGTGGTCGGAACGTCGTCGGGGGCGTTGATCGGAGCGTTGTGGGCGGCGGGGATGCCGGCCGCGGAGATCGCCGCGGCGTTGGCCGAGAAGCCGCCGTACGCATTCTTCTCGATGCAGCCGCGATTGTGGGAGGGCGCGCTCTCGCTCGCCCCGCTGTTGCGTTGGCTGACCGATCGCTTGCCGGCCACCTTTGCGGATCTGCCGCGCCCGTTCGCGGCCGGCGTGATCGGGCCCGGTCGGGTGCCCCGGTTGTTCCCGGAGGGGAACCTGCCCCGCGCCGTCGTTGCTTCGTGCGCGATCCCCGGGGTGTTTTTGCCGATCGACATCGAGGGGGTGAGCTACCGGGATGGCGGCGTGGCGGATCGGTTGATGTTCGAACCGTGGGTCGCCTGGCGTGGGCGCCGACCGGTGATCGCGCATGTGGTGGATCGCAGCGCGGGCCACGATCCGAACGTGGACCTCGCTGGCGTTACGGTGCTGCGATCGCCGAAGTCTGGGGCGAGCTTCTTTTCGCTTGGGAACGTGGAGGAAGGGGTGGCGGTTTCGCGGCGGGCGGCGGCGGGGGTGCTGGGAGCGGAGGTGTAGGGGCGGCGTTCATCCACATGAAATACACCGGTTCGTACCGCCATTGACGGCTCGCCACCGCGCGACTCTTCCCGCTCGGGATGACAGATCGCGCACCCTGCGTTATCTTCCCGATCAGGAAGAATCCATGCCTACCCCGCCGTCCCCCCCCCCGAACTTGCCTCCGCACGGCCCGACCCTTGTTCGCACCCCGGCCGATGTTGGCGCCTTGGTCCGTGACGCTCGGGTGCAACAAGGGGTCGACCAGACGGAAACTGCAGGGCTATCCGGGGTCGGCGTTCGGTTCCTCGGTGAACTCGAGCGAGGGAAGCCCACTCTGCGCCTTGGGTTGGTGCTTCAGGTGCTTGGACGGTTGGGGATGGACGTGTGGATCGTACCGCGCGGGCAACGGCCGTGAGCAGCCCACTCGACGTGTGGTACTGCGAGCAGCGGGTGGGAGAAATTCGTGCGACCAATGGGGGTGATTTTAGTTTCGAATACCATCCCGACTGGCTCGCGAACCGGGACGCATTTCCGGTCTCGGTCCGCTTGCCGCTACGCGTCGCCGCCTGGACCGGAGCCGAAGCGGCCGCCTGGTTTGGAAACCTCCTGCCGGAAGGGACTGCGCGGGAAGCCGTTTGCGGTCGCCTCGGACTCTCCGTCGGCAACGATATCGACCTGCTCGCAGCGATCGGCGGCGAATGCGCGGGCGCGCTTCGCGTCGTCCCGAAGGACGTGCCCCGGGGCGCCGACCTTGAGGACACGTTCGAGGAACTCACACCGAGACAACTCGCCAGCCTGTTGGAGGGTGGCTCTGCGCCGCTCCTCGTGGGCGGACCGCTCGTCCGCCTGTCCCTAGCCGGCGCGCAGAACAAGCTCCCGGTGTGCCTCGTCGGTGGGAATGTCGCCCTGCCAACCGGCTCCACCGCGAGCACGCACCTGTTGAAGCTCCCGCACGCCCGGTTTGCGCACCTGCCGATGAACGAGGCGTACGTCATGGGATTGGCAGCCCGGATCGGGCTAAATGTCGCGAAGGTGGAGGTGTATCTGGGCACCAGCCCCCCCAGCCTGCTCGTGGAACGGTACGACCGGCGCGTGACGGAAGGGGAGCGGGTCGCACGCCTGCATCAGGAGGACTTTTGCCAGGCGACGGGTCGCCCAGCGGCCAGAAAATACCAGCAGGAGGGGGGACCGTCGCTGGCAGAGTGCGCAGAGCTGTTGGCGCGACACACCTCCCGCCCGCTGCTGGAGCTGCGACGGCTCGTGGAATGGCAAGCGTTCAACGTGGCAGTGGGCAACTCCGATGGGCACGGCAAGAACCTGTCGCTGCTGTTTGACGGCGTTGGCGTTCGCCTCGCGCCCTTCTACGACCTGCTTTCCACGCGACACTATCAAGCGCTCGACCGCGCCCTCGCTATGGCAGTGGGACCGCGCCGTGACGCCGACACACTCTCCCGGCAGCACTGGGAGGCCTTCGCGGAGGACGCTAGCCTGGGGCGGAAGCTCGTCCGGGACACCGTCCGCAGCGTAATAGAACGGGTCGCAGAGGCCCAGCCGAGTTGGGCGGCGGAGTTCGCCGGCCGACACGGGCGCCACCCGATACTCCAGACCTTGCCGCGGTGGATCGAGAAAAACGTCCGCGCGACGGCCCGGCGGCTCGCTTGAATGGCGGTTCGCGGCCGATGACTGACATCACTCTGGGTCAAGAGCAAAGCCACTCCTCCCCTTGATGCCGGGATTTCTGCGCTGCACCGAGATGATCTCCGTTACGCAATAGGAAACTCTCCCAGGAGAGGAACCCGCCTTCGAAGGGGGGCCGCCGTCCCCGATCTGGGGGCGCCTGCGTTGCCACCGGGCTGCCCGGCTACCCCGGCCGGCCCTGCACCTCAACCGAAGTCGCGCTTCACAAACGTGAACCCGCAATTCGGTTGCCTGGTGAAACCACTCTCGATGCTCATGGCCGTGAAACCCGAGTCCGATTGGGTGGTGCAACCGAAGTAGCGGTTCATCGGGGTGAACACCGAGTTCGGTTGCGGCGGGACCCGCTGCCGCAGGGCGAATACAATCACGATCGCGTTGCGATGAGCCGTGACTGATTTTGGCAAAGCCACCGGGCCAAGCTCATCGCCCTGCGCCCCTCCGGCTGCCCGCCCGCCCGAGCCGCCCAAAAGTGGGCTACGCTTCGGGTATGCCAGATGCACTCCTCGCGCACGTGCGGTCAACACGCCTCCTGCCGCTCCTGCTCGTAGCCGCGTGTGTCGCGACTGGCGATGAGAACGAGGCCGCCACCGGCGTGGAACCGGATTTCGACACCGCCCTGGTAGGCGACACCAGCGTCGGAGACGACACGAGCGAGGACGCTGACACTGGCGGCGACAGCGAGACGGGCACCGTGCCCCTGTGTCTTTTCCGGACGGTCGACATGTACCTCGACGCCGACACCGTGGTGGACCGGCGCTACACATACACCGACGACCCCGACGGCAACGAGCTGCTCGCGGAGTACGACACCGATGCCGACGGGACGATCAATACGCGCACCATGTGGACGTACGACGCCGACGGCCACCCCCTGACGTGGGAATTCGATCAGCCCGCGGACGGGATCCCCGACGGGCTCGCGACCTACACGTATGATGGTAACGGCAACCTCCTGCTGCTTGAGCACGACGGCGATGGCGATGGTGTGGTCGACGAATGGGTCACCTACGTCTACGATGGGGAGGGCCATTTGCTGACCTGGGAAGACGACGATGACATCGATGGCACCGCCGATTGGCGCGAGACCTACAATTGGGACACCGACGGCAACCTGTGGATGATCGAGGAAGACTTTGACGCCACTGGGACGGTCGAGGATGGGAACGAGACCGACGGGATCGCCGACCAGCGCACGACGTTCTCGTCCGACGCCGACGGGAACATGCTCATCAAAGGGGAGGACAACGACGCGGACGGCACGGTGGACCGATTCACACTCTACGCGTGGGGCGCCGACCACACGCTGCTGTCGTGGGAGTACGACGCTGACGCCGACGGAACCGTGGACTATCGCTACGAATACACCTACGACGCCGAGACTCACCCGCTGGTGCTCGAGTATTTCGACGCGGCCACCGGGAGCGTGTATCGCCGCGATTCCTACTCCTACGACGCCGATGGCAACGTGCTGACCGAAGCGTTCGACCTCGACGCGAACGGAACCGCCGACCTCTCTTCTGTCTCGACCTACGACAGCGCCGGAAACCTGATCACGTGGGAACACGACGAGACTGGAGACGGGCTGGCGGACCAGCGGTACATCTTGAGCTACGCGCCCATCGCCTGTTGGTAGCGCTTTCGGGTAAGCGCGATCGGGCGTCTAAAGCTCGTCGTCCAAATGATTCGCCCACACCACCGCGGCGTCATGGTGGCTTTTCACGCCCAGCCAGAATTGGGCAAAGAACGCCTCCCAGTCGGCTTCGCTGAGCCCATCATTTTCGAGCACCTTCGGGCTGCCGACCTTGAAGCCGGTGGCCGTGCCGCCCGGCCGGTAACGCACCCCGATCCGGAGGCGCAGGGGGCGCTCGCCGTATTCCACCGCGTCGATGATCAGCGCGTCGATCTTCCCGCTGTCGTTGAGCGTGAGGAAGCCATCGAACACGAGCACCGCGCGCTCGACGCCTTGGGGATTCGCGACGAGCCAGCTTTTGCCCGAGTCGACCGAATCTTCGAGTGTGCTGCCGGCGAGCCGCAACAGCCCGCGTTTGCCCGCTTTCTCGTGCCCGATGAGCGGGATGAACGTTTCCGGGTCGGAAATGCACCAAACGGCGTGGACGGCGAACCGGCCGGTGAGATCAGCGAGGGCGAGCATGGCCGGGGGCTAACCCGGCGTTCGGCCGCGGCTACCAGAGCCCCATGACCTCTTCGGTCGGCTCCGGCTCCGGCTCCGGCTCGGGTTCGCGCTTGATCTTGCCCATCTTCACGGTCGCCGGCCGGCCCATCGTTTCATGGATGGGCCGAACGCCGCCCATCACCTGGTGGGTCGGCTCCACGGGCACCGTCGTGATCGCCGGAGGCTCCCCCATCATCTGGCGGATCGCGGGAACCTGGCCCATCTGGTCGGTCGGTCCGCCCTGACCCACCTCTGGGATGATCGAGGTCGAAGATGCGCCTTGGCTCGTGCCGTCGCGGGCGCCACGCGCCGCGGCGCCCATTCCCGCCTCGTCGTGTTGCGCCGCAATGTCCACCGAAGCTCCCCCTACACGCCCGCTATCCGCCGAATCGTCGTCGCCACCGCAGGCGACCGCCGAGAGGGACATCGCGACCGCCGCCGCCGCCGAGAGGGCGGGCCGATGTACGGCGCGGCCCTTCGCATCGACCTCTACGCGCACGCAGATCGGCGCGTCGGCGTTGGCGTGCAGGTACGTCTCAGCCTGGCCGCGCGTCATCGCGCTGAGGTTCGTGACGTGCTTCTGGCAGTCCATGCAGAAGCGCTTCTGGTCGTTACCGAGCAGCTTTTCCCAGGCGAGGGGGCAGGTGTAGGCGAGCTGGACAGAGTCGAGGAAGGACATCGGGGTTCCGGGAGCGCGCCGGAACGCCCCCCGGTTCGCTGGCCTTACACCCCCGACCGACGCTTCACTTCTTTCACCAGATCCGCGATGTTCGTCGGCAGCGTGCTCCGCGCGGCGATCTCGCCGATCCAGCGGGGGATGTTCCCGCCGGCATCCGTGCAGATGCGATATCGGACGCGGGTTCCGGCCGCCGAAGGGGAGAATGTCCAGTCTCCGAGGTTGGTGCGGGTGGCGACGGCATCGGGCCATGCGGCCTGGAGCGCGGCGAGGTCGGTGGGGTACTTCGCGGCGGCGTCCACCTGGTCCCAACGAAAATAACGTTCGGTGCCCTCGGTGCTCGTGCGGGCGTGTACGAACCAGAAGCGGTCGGCCACGGGGGAGGGGTTGTCGAGGAGCTGGTAGTAGTCAAAACTCGTGGCGGTGCCGCCGAGCTTCTTCGCGACGGGCACCTTCCAGCTCGACCAGCGCGCCTGGTGCTCGACGTCGGTGGCCGCGACGAGCAGCATGTCGGCGTCGAGGGCGGCGGTGGCGCTCCCTTCCAGGCAATCCTCGCCCAACACCACCTTGTGCCGGACAACAACCGGGCCAACCCCCTCGATCTGCTTGGTATCCACGGTTTCCCAGCCTGAGGGATCCTCGAGCCCCGCGCGCAGGGCGGCGGGATCCGCGGCGAAGGCGATTGCGACAAACCACATGGGCGCCAATGTAGTCGGATGGCGCGTAGCCGGCTGGAGTGCGGCCGGATGGAGCCGGCCCGATCAGCCCCCGGTGCTCGCTTCCCAATACCAGGTGACCAGGCATGCCGGATTTCCGAGCTCCTCCGCCATCGAAGCGCAGTCGGCACCGATGC
Organism: Deltaproteobacteria bacterium; assembly: GCA_014191855.1. Classification (GTDB taxonomy): domain Bacteria; phylum Myxococcota_A; class UBA796; order UBA796; family SXON01; genus SXON01. Next base: position 21,532 of record BJHF01000039.1, on the reverse strand, counting down.
AGCTCATCAGCGTGGAGGTCGTGCCGTTCATCGTGTTGGGGACGATGAAGGTGCCCTTCATGTCCATGTCGATGGTGTAGACCGCGACGTACCCATCCCCCGAGTAGTCGATCTCGTCGTCCACCTCGGCATATTCGCAGGTGAAGTCCATGCCGCTCAAGGGGCAGTGTTCTTCGGGCGCCCCTGCGAGAACGAGCTCCGGGACGTCCATGTCCACGCCGATCGAGATCACCTCCGCCTGGCCTGTCGTGGCCTTGAAGTCGGCCGGGCAGTCGGTTTCTTCGCTGGTGACCGTGAACGCGTAGTCGCCGGCCGTAGGGGTAAAGCAAGCGGCCATCGCCAGGGGCATGAACCGCGGCGCGAGGCGTCGCATGGATGATCTCCGGGCGCCTGTCTATCCGTGCGGGGGGCGGTTAGCCGCGCGCCCGATGGGCGCCCTCTTCGCCGCTGTGCTCGTGCTGCTTGGGTCCCCGCTCATTGATCGGTTGCTCCAGGGCAGGCCACGTCTCGCCGCCGCCGTCGATGGGGTGCTCGGGGTGCTGATCGCCATCGCGGTGTTTGGCGCTGTGCTCCCCTTCTCGGCCGCCGTAATCGGCTGGCCGGAGGCGGCGCTCGTGCTGACGGTCGGCGGTGTCGGTGGGTTTTTGGCGCACCGGTTCCCCGCGCTGGGGGATGCGGTGAGCGCGTTCGCATTCGCGGGTCTGGCGCTGCACGCGCTCGTGGACGGCGTCGCGCTCGCCGGCTCGTCGCCTTCGCTCGGGTACGCCGTCGTGGCGCACAACGTGCCGGTGGGAATGGCCCTCTGGCGAGCAGTTTCGCCAGGGTCGCCCCGGCTCGCCAGGTTGGCACTGCTGTTCTCGGCGTTCATCACGGTAGCCGGGTGGATGCTGGCGGCGCACGTGGAGGCGCTGAGCACGGCGGCACCCATGGCGCTGCTCCAGGTCTCCGCCGGCGGAATGTTGCTGCACTCGGCGTGGCACCTGCTCGGGCCGGCCCGCCTGAGGTTCTTCAGGCGGACGAGCGCCGCGGCGTGCAACCACTGAGCCGCGCCCACACCTGGCTCGTGCTCTCGACAAGCTCGGCTTCGGCGCCATCGTTGCGGATGATCGCGTCGGCGAGGCGCTCTTTTTCGGCGAGCGGAAGCTGCGCGGCGAGCCAACGTTCGACCGTTTCGGCGTCGTACCCCTCGCGTGCGGCCAGGCGGGCCCGCTGGGTTTCAGGGCGGCAGGAGACGACGAGCAGCTTGTCGTAGCGGCGGTAGCTCCCCGTTTCGACCATGAGGGCGGCCTCGATCACGGCCGCGGGCGCGTTCTGCGCGGCCAGCCACGCTTCGGATGCGGCCCAGATTCGCGGGTGGGTGATGGCTTCGAGCGCGCGGCGGGCTTCCGCGTCGGCCACGACGATGGCTCCCAGCGCCTTGCGGTCCAGCGCGCCGTCGCGAACCACCTGCGGCCACCGCTGCGCCACCTCGGCGAGCCCCTCGGACCCGGGGGCGACGACGTGACGGCCCACTTCGTCGAGATCGAGGACGGGGACGCCGAAGCCCCGGAGGATCGCCGCGACCGTGCTTTTTCCGCACGCGATGCCCCCGGTCAGCCCGACCGTGATCACGGGGCTGGGGCCGAGGCCGCCTCGGTGGCGGGCGGCAGCGTTGCGGGTACCGGCGCGGTTATGGGCTTCGTAATCGGCGACTCGGGGGGCACCGCGGCTGGAAGCACGAGCGGGGCCGCGATGGGCGCAGCTTCGAGGGCGAGCGCCTCCAGCCGGACAATCGCCGCGTCTACCCGCTTGATCGCGCCTTTGGTGCTGACTCGGGTGCGCGCCGTGCGCACTTCGGGGAGCAGCTCGGCGTGCCCGAGATCGGCGAGGATCTCCGCGCAAAGCGGCACGGTGTTCGTGTACAGCAGGGCCGAGCGGCACGCCATCGGGATGCGGGCCTCCACCTCCACGAGAATCGACTGAGCGTCGAGCGCGGCGAGGCTGTCGGCGGGGGCGTGGTCGATCGCCCAGAGTGCGCGACGCTCTTCGCCGCGAATGGTGCGTGCGGCGTAGAGGCGCTCGGGCGCGTCGTCCCCGCCGAGGTCGGCCAGGTAGTCGGAGAGTGTTTTGGCCACAGACTGCGGCGCGGACTCGCCGGGCGTGGAGGGATCAACGGCCAACGCCGGCTTCATCGCGAAGAGCCCGGCGAGGCCAAGCAGCACGAACGCGCCAATCTCGGGGGCACAGCCCAGGCGCTTGCCCTGTCGGTAGCGTTTTCGTAGCCAATCGCCCTGGTTCACGCGGGGCCCCGTAGCACGTCGAGCGCGCCGGAATCGGCGAGGGCCATCCCCAGCCCCCGAAGGCCAGAAAGATCGTGTACTTCTCCGGTTGCTTCCGGAATGCGCCAGGCGTTCGCGCCGCGCGGGGCGTGGGCGAGGAGATCGGCGATGGCCGCCTCCTGGGTGGCGACGAGCGCCCGGTGCCGGGTGAGGGTGGCCTCGATGGCGCGGGTGGTGGCCTCCCACGAGGCGGGATCGTCGCCGCCGGCTGCGGCGGGCCACGCGGGCGCGGGCGCCGGTGGCCAGGCGCAGCGATTGACGAGGAAGCCCGCGAACGGCATCGCGTCGCGTCGCAACACCTCGAGAAACGCCAGCGCTTCGGCTCGGGCGCCAGGGGCGGGCGCGGTAACGAGGATGAACCGGGTGTTCGCGGCGCGCAATAGCGCCCGCGCGGCGACGGAGCGCTCGCGGAAGCCGCCCCACAGGGACTGAAAACCAGCGAAGAAGTCGGCGATATCCTCGATGGTGTTCTGGCCGAGCAGGCGCTTGAGCACGCCCGCCAAAACGTCGCTTCCCATCTCGATCATGCGCCAACCGCTCGCGCTTGCCGGGAGCACCAGCCAACGCATCACGCCCTCGTCCATCAGGCCGGCCATGCGGTCGGGTGCGGTCAGGAAGTCGAGCGCGTGGCGCGTGGGCGGTGTATCGAGCACCACCACATCCACATCGTCGGCGCGCACGATCGCCAGGAGGCGCTCCATCGCCATGTACTCGTGCACGCCGGGAAGGCGCTCGCTCACGAAGCGGTAGTAGTGGTTCGCCAGGATCCGATCCCGCACGTCGCCGTTTGGCGCGTGCCGGGTGATCAGCTCGTCGAATGTACGTTTTGCGTCGAGCATCATCGCTTGCAGCTCCCCGCGCGATGTGGGGACGCGCTGCGGGGTGTTGCCGAGCTCGGCGAGCCCAAGTGCATCTGCGAGCCGACGGGCCGGATCGATGGTGATCACCATCACTCGGCGGCCCTCCTCCGCGAAACGAAGCGCCAATGCGGCGGACATCGTGGTTTTTCCCACGCCCCCCGACCCGCACATGATGACGACTTGCGTCACGTCAGGCTCCCGAGCGGCGCCGTGAAGCTCTCAAGCTCGGCGCGACCGAGATCCCTGCGGAACAGGAATGGCAGCTCGGCGTAGGCGGCGCCGAGCGCCCGGAGCCGCACCCGCGCATCCACCTGCCGGGCGCAGGCGCGGAGCTCGGCGTCGATCACCCGAAGGGTAGGAATCATCGCCGGATCTTCAGAGCGGCTGAGCCGGAGGCGCTCCTCGGGCCAGCGCTCCAGATCGGGGACGGGCAGCGGGTGCACCTCGTTGAGCACCACCCCGGCGACGAGCCGTCGAAAGGCGCCGAGGCGCTGGTGGAGCGACTCGGTTTCGCGCAGCGGCATCTCTTCGGGAGTGGTGACGAGCACGAGGCCCGTGCGCACCGGATCCTCCACCAATTCGGCGATCTGCTTGGCGTTTTCGTAGAACGGACCGGCGCGCGTGAGCTCCATCATCGCGCGCGGAGCGCCGAGCATCGTGAGCCCGTGCCCCGTGGCCGGCGCATCCACCACCACGAGATCCCAGCGCTGCCGTCCGTTCTCGGTTTCCCGCTCCGCGAACCACACCTTTCCGAGCTGAACGAGGTCGTGCAGGCCCGGCACCGCGTCCACGAACGGGCCCATCACCCGATTCTGGAACACCATCTTGTACAGGCGGACAAAGTGGAGCTGCAACAGGACGTATTCCTGGATCGCCTCCGCGGGCGTGATCGACAGCGTGGACAGGTTGGTGGCCACCTGGGTGGGCTCGTAGCCCTTGGACGGGCGCCCGAACAGCGCGGGAACCCGGGTAGCTCCTTGCGTTTCACAGAGCAGGACCCGCTTTCCCCGGCGTGCTGCCGCCAGCGCTAGCGAAACGGCGACGGTGGTTTTCCCGACCCCACCCTTCCCGGTGACGAGCACAACTCGACGGTCGCTGAGGCCCGGCATGGCCTCGGCGTCTATGTCGCGCCCCCGGGTCTGGCTACAGGGGGATTGCCGCGCGGTCGCTTGGCGTACGGGTTAGCAGGCCGCGCCCGCGAGGAGTCTTCCGTGCCGATCTATGAGTACGCCTGCCAGGAGTGTGGCCACAAGTTCGATGCCCTCCAGAAATTCGACGATCCGCCGGTGTCGGTGTGTCCGAAATGTGGGGTTGAGAAGGTGAAGAAGCTGATCAGCGCCACGAGTTTTGTGCTCAAGGGCGGCGGCTGGTACAGCGATCACTATGGGCTGAAGTCGGGCGGGGGCTCTTCAGAGTCGGCGGCGCCGGCTGCGGGAGCGGCGGCTCCGGCCGCGGGTGCACCGGCAGCGGCCCCCGCAGCGGCCCCGGCTGCGGCACCCGCCTCAGCGCCCGCCGCGCCCTCGGGGGGGAGCTCCTCGTCCGGATCCGGCTCCTCGTCGTGAGCGCGCGGCTCCTCGACGGCAAGGCGGTCGCCGCGGAGGTGACCGAGGCGCTGCGCGTGAAGGTGGCGGGAATGGCGCGGAAGCCGGGACTGGCCGTGGTGCTCGTCGGCGACGATCCGGCCAGCGCCGTGTACGTTCGCAACAAGACGCGAACGGCCGAGCGGATCGGCCTTGCGCATTGGCAGATCACCCTCCCGGCGGACACGACCGAGGCCGATCTGCTGGCGGAGGTGCGCCGCCTGGCCGGGGATCCGGACGTAGACGGGATTCTGGTGCAGTTCCCGGTTCCTCGCCACATCGACCGCCTCCGGGTCGTGGACACGCTCCCGCCCGACAAAGACGTGGACGGGCTCCACGTCGTGAACGCCGGTCGCTTGATGCAGAAGCGCGAGGGCTTCGTGCCCTGTACGCCGGCCGGTTGCATGGAGCTGCTCCGGCGGACGGGGATCGAGCTTCGCGGGGCGGAAGCGGTCGTGGTGGGGCGGAGCGATCTTGTGGGCCGCCCCATCGCGCGACTGCTCGAGCATGCCGATTGCACAGTAACGGTGACGCACAGCCGCACCCGGGACCTCGCCGGGCACATCGCGCGGGCGGACATCGTGGTGGCGGCGGTGGGCGTACCGAACATGGTGCGGGGAAGCTGGATCAAGCCGGGCGCGGTGGTGCTCGACGTCGGCATCAACCGGTTGGCGGACGGGACGCTGACCGGAGACGTGGAGTTTGCACCTGCGGCCGAGCGCGCGGCGTGGATCACGCCGGTTCCAGGCGGAGTCGGGCCCATGACCATCGCCATGCTCATGTCGAACACGGTTCGGAGCGCCGAGCGAAGGGGGTAGCTGGGGCGCGCGGGCGGGGGCATGTTGGGGATCGTGATCGCCCTTCTGCTCTGCGGCTCCCTGGCGTCGGCGACCGAGACGCTCGCGTCGGCGTTTGCCGTGCCCCCCGGCGCGGTGCGCGCGACCGCCGAGGCCTGGGGGGAATCGCTGCGTTCACTCCCGTTGTACCCGGTGGATCGCGAGGTGATGTCGTATCGCGGTGACGCTCTGGCGATGCCTGCGGCGCGGGTGGTCGAGCTGCCGCTCGTCGCGGGGGATCTGCAGCAGTGCGCGGACTCGATACTGCGATTGCGGGCGGAGTGGGAGCGCAAACAAGGCCGAGAACCGGCGTACCACTACACCAGCGGCTACTTGTCGCGATGGTCGGACTGGAAAGCCGGGAAGCGGCCGGTGGTGAGCGGAAGCAAGGTGAGCCTCGGCGGGAGCGGAACGGCGGGGGACACCGAGTCGAACTGGACGGGGTGGCTGACGAACCTGTTCATGTACGCGGGCACGCGCTCGTTGGGGAGGGACACGGTGGCGCCGCCGGGCGCGCCGGTTGCAGGCGCGCAGGTGGGCGACCTGCTCGTTACGCCAGGATCGCCCGGTCACGCCGTGCTGATCGTAGACGTTGCACGCGGAGAAGGCCACACCTGGGTGCTCGTGGGGCAGGGCTTCATGCCCGCGCAGGACTTCCACGTCGTGCGAGGCCCGGCGTCCGGTTGGTTCGAGGTAGCGGGAGACACGTTGCCGACCGCGCCCATCGCCATGGAGTGGGCGGGGTGGCGGCGTTTTCCGTAGGTGGCCGCGGTGGCGCTGCGAGGCTCGGCGACGCCCCTTGGCCCCGTTGACCGGGCGTGGAGCCTCGCCCAGCTTGGTTAGAAATCCAGCTCCGTGACGGTGAAGTTCGCCACGCCCACGGCGGGGTTTTCGGTATCGCCGATGGTGATCGCAACCTCGCCCACGTTGATGAAGTAGAGCGAGGGCGCGCCAAAGAACGTCTGCACCTCATCCTCGTTCACGTGCTCGACATTCACGGCTTCAACCACCATGTTCTCGGGAGAAGCTGACATCTCGGCCTCGATGTCTCCGAGGAGTCGCTCGCCGTTGATGTCGAGGGGGATGGGCAGCCACGCGAGCTGGGTGCCGGCTTCCACCGTGGCGCCGTCCCCGGTGTGCTTGCGGAAGTCGTCCTCGCCGGGGGAGCGGAGGAACGTGGTGAGCTCCAGCTCGTTCGGGCGGTCAAAGGTGAGCTGGATGCGGTCGAAGGTTTCGCCATTGAGGCGCGCTTCGAGCTGGTACTCGCCGGGATCGCGGACCTTGATGTCGAAGTTACCGGCGATCTCGGCGTCCTGATCGTCGTTTCCCGCATCCCGGTCGGGGCCCGACTGGGAGATGGTCACCCCGTCGTCCGGCGTGACCACGTACTCGATCTCATCGGCCTGGGTGTCGGCGTCGTTCTGACCGTCCTCCGTGAGCTCGACGCCGAAGAACTGCTCGTGCCCGGTGACGATGGACGACTCGGTGAGTTCGGTCTCATCGACGTAGTAGTCGCTGACGAGCGTAAACGTCATCCGACCCAGCTCGCCATTGGCGGTGGCGCTGTCGACGCCGCAGCCGATGGTGGCGAAGGCAAGGAGGAGGGGAAAGCGCATGGTGACTCCGAGAGGTGCCGACCGTAGTGCAAGGCGTGTGCCACCTTGATTATACCTGGCTTTTCGGTCGATGCGCCTCACCAACCGCGACGCCGATGTCAGCTCGCGAATTGCCGGCAGAGGTCGGCCAGCCGTGGCATGGCCGCCGTGACGTGCTTGAGCCCCTCCGGGCGCAGCTTCTCGTACGCGCTGCGGGCCGGGCCCTGGCCTCGCTTCGCCCGATCGTCGGTGATGCTCAGCAAGGCGTTCCCGATCTCGTTGCCGCGGCGGGTGAAGTAGGCGCGGGGTTCCTCTTTCTTCTCCTGGCAGTCGAGCCAGAACGGGTCGATCTTCCCGGCAAAGTCGTCCATCAGGTGGTTGAGTGCCATCGGGACGAAGCCGGGCTTGAGCCCCTGCACCACCCGAAAAGTCGCCTTGATCGCCATGCCGCTGAGCCCGCCCTTGTCGGCGACCTCCGCTTCAATGACCCGCACGCCGGCATCGACGACCTGGCGGCGTTTGGCGGGATCTTTCATCACTTCGACGAGGCTTGCCATGGGTGCTCCTAAAACACGATCTCGCGCGATCCGCCGCCGCCCCCGCCGCCCCCGGCACCCTTGGCACCGCAGGGACGAGGCGCCGCGTTCTTGCCGCCGAGCTCGTGAAACCAATCGTTGACGTAGAACTTCTGCTCGCAGGTCTTGTACCCGCCGGCCTTGAGCGCCTTCTGTACGCAGTCGTAGCTCACGTTGAAGTCGCGATTGTTCTGGGCGAAGATGATGTCCGACGGACCTTCGCGATCGGGGTGTTCTTCGCCGATATAGCTGTGGATCCAGAAGGGGATCGCCTCGCAGAGCGTGTCGGCCGCGGGCTGCGCGGAGGTGCCCTGGAGGGTTGTGAGCATCGCGGCGCGCACCGAGGCGTCGTCTTCCCGCTCAAGCATGTGCTCGCGCAAGCACCCGAGCATCGCCTCGTCCTTCGTGCCCTTCATGGCGGCAGCGGCGGCGGCGCGCACGGAGGGATCCGCGTCGCTCCTCAGCGCCGGACACGCCACCTCGGCAAACGCAAAGCCCTTCATGGAGCGCAGGGAGGCGAGGGCGGCACCGCGGACCATCGCCGAATCGTCTTTCGTCGCGGCAACCAGGCCATCCTTGGCCGCTTCCACTCCAGCCAGGGCCGTGGCGGCGGCGGCGCGAAGCGCGGGATCCGGGTCGGCAAGGGTGGCCATGACGAGCGCGAGCGCTTCGGGATCCTTGTCCACCCGCAGCACGGCCATGGCCGCGGCACGCACACTCGGGTCACTGTCGGACTTCGCGGCCACCTTCAGCCGCGCCTGGACCATCGGCACCTTGATGCGCACGAGCACGTTCACGAGCCCCGCCCGGTCGGCCAGCTTCGGATCGTCCAGCAGGTTCGCAGCGCAACCTACGTGCGCATCATCCTCGCCCTTGGCCATGCCGCGGATCACGGGGAGATCCCAGGCGCCATCGCGGGTAAGCGTTTCGCACAGGCAATCGTCGATCGACACGGCCGTGGCTAGCTTCTCAGCGGCGTATCCGCGCGTCGACTCGTCCTTCATCTTCAGGCCCGTGCAGATCGTGAGCGAGTCAGCGCGGCGCTCCGCCACGTCGATCGCGCGCTTGTCCACAAACGACGGAGCCGGCATCTCGCAAGCGAGCAGGAGTACGAAGAACATGGGTCGCCGGCTTAGTCTAATCCGCGACCTGACGCACGCCGCGAAGCTCGGGCAGCTCCTCCAGGAGCATCCGCTCCACGCCCATCGCGAGCGTGGCCGTGCTGGACGGGCACGTGCCACAGGCGCCGATGAGCTTGACCAGCACCACCCCATCCTCGATGCCGTGGAACACGATGTCGCCGCCATCCTGGGCGATCGCCGGGCGGATGAACTCGTCGAGGAGGGCGAGGACCTTGCGGGAGAGCTCGTCCACCGGCGTGTGCAGCGGGAGCCCTTCTTCCGGAACCGCCATGTCGCCCGAGTCGAGGAAGTCGCGAATCGCATCCTTCACGGCGGGCACCAACAGTGGCCAAGGGCTCTCGGAATCCTTGTTCACGGTCACAAAGCGGGGAGCCACCAATACGCTCAGCACCCCCGCGATATCGAAGATACGGCGGGGGAGCGGCGCGTCGGAAGCCTGGGCGGCGCTCTTGAATTCGTAGGTGCCAACCGGGATCAAGGTCTCGGGAACCTTGAACATCAGCGCGTCCGGGTTCGGCGTGGGCATGGTGTCGATCGTGTGCGGCGAAGTCATGGCCCACGGCTAATCACTGGCGGCCGGATCGGTTAGCAGCCGTGCCCACCAAGGAGCTCACATGTCCATCGACTTCGGCCTCAGCGACGAGCAGCTCGCGCTTCGCGACATGGCCCACGACTTCGCGAAGAACGAGATGCGCCCGGTCGCGGCACATCACGACGAAACCGGGGAATACCCTTGGGCAGTCCTGGTGAAGGCGCAGGAAGTTGGCCTGCTCAACACGCACGTCGGTCCCGAGAACGGCGGTCTGGGCCTCGGCGCGATGGACGGGATGGTGATCGCGGAGGAGCTCGCCTGGGGCTGCTCCGGCATCGGCACGGCGATGGAGGCGAACGGGCTGGCGCAACAGCCGGTGATCCTCGGCGGCTCCGAGGCGTTGAAGGCCAAGTACCTGAGCCCGATGACGGCGGGCGGCGGCGCTCGTCCCAGCATGTGCGCCTACGCGGTCACCGAGCCGGGCGCCGGGTCGGACGTGCAGGGGCTCAAGACCACGGCCGTGAAGAAGGGCGACAAGTGGGTGATCAATGGCAGCAAGATGTGGATCACCAACGCGGGCGTCGCGGACTGGTTCTTTGTGGTCGCGGTGACGGACGCGGCGAAGCTCGCGCGCGGCGGAATGACGGCGTTCATCGTGGAGCGCGCCCAAGCCGGCGTCACGGTGGGCAAGAAAGAGTACAACATGGGCCAGCGCTGCTCCGACACGCGCGGCATCACGTTCGAGGACGTGGAGGTGTCGGAAGACAACGTGGTCGGCCAGGTCGGCGACGGCTGGAAGCTGGCGATGGCGGCGTTTGATTACACGCGCCCCTCGGTGAGCTGCGCGGCGGTCGGCGTGGCTCGCGCGGCGATGGAGCACGCGATCCAGTATGCGACCGAGCGCAAAACCTTCGGCCAGCCCATCGCGAACCACCAGGCGATCCAGTTCATGCTCGCCGACATGGCGACCGAGATCGACGCCGGGCGGCTCCTGTGCTGGAAGGCGGCGTGGATGAAGGACGCGGGCCTGCGGAATACCAAAGAAGCGGCGATGGCCAAGGCCTTCTGCGCGGACGTCGTGATGCGCACCACCACCAACGCGGTGCAGGTCTTCGGCGGCTACGGCTACTCTGAGGAGTACCCCGTCGAAAAGCTCATGCGCGACGCCAAGATCTTCCAGATCTACGAAGGCACCTCGCAGATCCAGCGGATCATCATCGCGCGGGAGATGTTCTCGCGGAAGTAGGGTTGGGGTAGCGAGTTTGCCGTTGTGCTCGCGCCGGCCGGCGGCCGGGAGCGAGCACCAAGGCGGACGACCCGTGAGGGAGCGGTTCGGGCCGCCCGGAGGGATGAAGGCCCGAATCCGACCGACGGTGGCGACGAAATTCCAGGAGTGCGCTCAATGTGGGCGATCCGCTGGTCGCTCGCCGCCTTTGCTCAGGCGGGCTTCGCTGCGGATCGCGGTGCGGCTGCGGCACCACGAAGGCGGAGCCGAGTCGCCCTCGTTGGCCGCGCGGCGAAGTCGAGTGGGGCTGTTCAGCCGATTCGGCGGGTCGGCGGGCGCGGGCGGAGGTGGCGCCGGCGCGATGATGGCCGACGTCGCTGAGGTGAACGGGCAAACGCCGACTTTGGGGCGGCGGCGGAGGGCCTACAGCGCGCCAGCGCCAAACAGATTGACTCGACTTTGGGCCGCGGCCATGCAAAGGGACTCGACACTTCGAGCCGGCGATCCACGCCTCGCCTCCACGTCCCTCCGTGACCTGCGCGCCCTCCGAGGTGAAATTCCGGGCTGCCCCCCGTCGGCACCGCGATGCGACGCGGTGCACGCTGGACCCGGGATCGGGCCTATCGCATCGCCCAATCCTCCCCCCACCTTGATAGCCCCCAGCGAATGTCCCGCATCTACCTCACCGGCGCCACCGGGTTTGTCGGCGCCAACGTGGCGCGCTACCTCCTCGCGCGCGGCGACACCGTGGTTTGTGCCGTGCGAAAGCCGAACCTCTGCGTGGAGGGGCTCGACGTCCAGCTGGTGACCACGCCGCTCACCGACGTGGAGGGTAGCGCCCGAGCGATGGAGGGTTGCGACGGCGTACTTCACGTCGCCGGCACCTTCGACCCGGGGCCGGGCGGCGACAAGGCGATGTGGTCGCTGCATGTGGACGCGACCGTTGCGCTGCTCGCCGCCGCGAAGAAGGCGGGGATCTCCCGCTTTGTGACGTGCTCGTCGTCGGTGACGGTTGGATTCGGCTCGTTGGCGGACCCGGGGGACGAGAACCGCCCCGTCGATCCCGACGCTATCTACGGCAAAACGGGCAGCCTACGCGCCTATTACGAGAGCAAGCTGGAGTCGGAGCGCCTGACCTTCGCGGCGGGCGGCGTGGTCGTGAACCCCGACTACGTGCTCGGGGCGTGGGACGTGAAGCCGACGAGCGGGTCGCTGCTGGTCGCCGTGAGCAAGCGTTGGGTGCCGGTGTATCCGAGCGGCGGAAAGTGCTTCATCGACGCCGAGGATTGTGCGGTGGGCCACGTGGCGGCGCTGGAGCGGGGGGTGCCAGGGCGACGCTACCTGTTGGGTAACTGGAACCTGTCCTATCGCGAGTTCATGGCTTCGTGCGCGCGAGTCGCCGGGACGCGGGGCCCCGTGCTGCCCGTTCCCAGAGCCGCTTTCGTCGCCGCCGGGCTGGCCGGCAGCCTGCTCCAACGTGTGGACGCTCACCGATTCGCTGGCCTCGAACGCCACGTACTTGCGGCGATGGCGCAGCACCGCTACCGAACCGGGAAGCGGAGCTGGGACGAGTTGGGTGTGCCACGTACGCCGATGGAGGCCACGATCGAGAAAGCGCTTCGGTGGTTCCGGGACCACGGGCATGTGTGTTAGCAACCGCTCGTGCAGAAGCAGATCACCATCCTTGGGCGAAACTACACGCTCCGCGCCGACAACGGCGAGGAGCTGGAGGCCGCCGCCATGGAGGTGGATCGCCGCCTCAAGCAGCTCATCGGGCGAACCGCGGGCGTGGACCAGTACACGGCCGCGATGTTGACCGCACTGAACCTCGCAAGTGAAGTGCGGGCGTTGAAGCGTGGGTATCGTGATCGCCTTGACGCGATGGAGCGGGAAGCCGCCGCCATCGAAACGGTGCTTGCGGCCGCGGTGGCCGAGGAGGGAGCATGAACGTCGATGCGTTTGCGGAGCGGGTGAACGGCGGGATCGACGAGCTCGCGAAGTGGGTGGACAGCAAGCCGCCGCTGTTGATGAACCGCGCGGTTGGCCTGATCCTTGGCCTGCCTTCGTGGACCGTGATCGGCATCGCCGCGTACCTGACGCCCGCCGCGAAGGGCTATGGCACACACCTCCAGCTCGGGCTGGGCGAGTGCACGATGCTGCACATCACGGGCTACCCCTGTCCGATGTGCGGAATGACCACAACGTTCACGCTTTTCGCACACCTCCGGGTGCTCGATGCGCTCCTCAACCAGCCGTTCGGCCTCGTGCTGTTCTCGGCCACGCTCGCGGCGGCGCTGATCGGGCTCGGCGATGTGCTTACCGGCCGAGGGCTCTGGCGTGCGGCGCTTCGCTGGGTGGACCGTCGGGAACAGCGCATTGCCAGCGTGCTTCTCTTCGGCATGCTCGGCGGGTGGATCTACAAGATCTTCATGATGCACCCGGAGTTGCGGTTCTGGTAGGGCGGGCTCGCTAGCCCGCCGGGGCCGCTGGCCCGCCTCTTGCAGTGCAGCCCGATCGATGGAACTCCCGCGTTCGTCGTACGGCTACGAGCTCGTGGCCCCCGGGGCTCCGCTCCGCAAAACGGAGCGTTCCTTGCCCGCCTTGGCGCGGGGAGAGGTGCTGGTGGAGGTGGCCGGGTGCGGCATCTGCCACACCGATCTGGGCTTTTTGGACCACGGCGTGCGAACTCGCCACGCCCTGCCGCTGATCCTTGGGCACGAGATCAGCGGCTTCGTGCGGGCGGCGGGCCCGGGAGCGGAGTCGTGGATCGGAGCTCCGGTCGTGGTGCCGGCCGTGATCCCGTGCGGCACCTGCCGGGACTGCACAGAAGGCTTCCCGATGATCTGCAAGCGTCAGGTTTTTCCAGGGAATGATTGCGACGGGGGCTGGGCCAGCCACGTCATCATCCCTTCGGCGGGGCTCTGCCGCGTTCCGGTGAACGTGGAGTCTGCCGACGCCCCTCTGATCCCGGGTTCGGCGCTTACACTGCGGCACCTCGCGGTGATCGCCGACGCGGTGTCGACGCCATACCAGGCGATCGAGCGCGCGGGGGTCGAGGCGGGCAGCGTCGTGATCGTGGTCGGCCTCGGTGGCGTCGGTGGGTACGCAGCCCAGATCGCGCGATCACGTGGGGCGCTGGTCGTCGGCATCGACGTAAGTGCGCACAAGCTGGCCGCGGCGGAGAGTTTTGGGTGTGGCCTGGCGATCGATCCCTCGGGCCTCGCGCCCAAGGCGCTCAAGGCGCAGATCGCGGCCTGGGCGGTGGCGAATGGGGGCCGGGACAATCGCTGGGTGATCCTTGAGTGTAGCGGTGCGGCGGCGGGGCAACGCACGGCCTGGGGGCTCCTCGTTCACGGCGCAACGCTCATGGTCGTCGGCTTCACCCTCGACGTCACCGAGCTGCGGCTCGCGAACCTCATGGCGTTCGACGCCCGCGCGCTCGGCAACTGGGGCTGTGCACCGGCGTTGTACCCCGACATCGTGCGCCTGGTGCTGGCCGGCCGGATCGACCTTGTCACCCACACCGAGCTGCGCCCCCTCGACGGGGTGGCCGCGGCTCTCGACGACGTGCGCGCGCATCGCACCGACCGTCGCCTCGTCCTCGTTCCTTGACCGCAGCGGAGCACCCCATGGCCGACTGGCAGAACCACGACCTCGTTGACCAGGAATTCCGCGAGATCCGGTACGCGCACCGCCCGGTGCGTCGGCCGGGCGGCGCGGAGGTCGAGGGGCTCCATGTCACGTGGATCACCCTCGACAATCCCAAGCAGCTCAACAGCTACACGACGGCGGCGATCAAGGAGGTCATCCTCGCGTTCCGGCGGGCGGGCAACGAGCGCGACTGCGTGGCGGTGGTGTTTACCGGGTCGGGAGACCGTGCGTTCTGTACGGGTGGAAACACCAAGGAGTACGCTGAATATTACTCGGGGCAGCCGGAGGAGTACCGGCAGTACATGCGCTTGTTCAACGACATGGTCTCGGCGATCCTGGAGTGTGACAAACCGGTGATCAACCGGGTGAACGGGATGAGAATCGGGGGCGGCCAGGAGATCGGCATGGCCTGCGACTATTCCATCGCCCAGGACCTCGCGCGGTTTGGGCAGGCCGGTCCGCGGCACGGCAGCGCGCCAGACGGCGGCGCCACGGACTTCCTCCCGTTGTACGTGGGGGTTGAGCACGCGATGTTGTCGTGCACGGCCTGCGAGCCGTGGAGCGCCCACAAGGCGTTCCGGCTCGGATTGCTCACCGACATCGTGCCGGCGCTGAAGGTGGACGGGCAGTGGGTGGCCAACCCCCTGGTTTGGCACGACGGGGTGGACAGCTACGGTCGGCCGCGGGCGGGCGAGGCGAAGGTGGGCGCTGACTTGGAGGCGGGCAAGGCGCTGCTGGCCAGCGGGGCCCCCGACCTCGCCCTGTTGGACGACGCCGTAGACAGCCTCTGCAGCAAGCTGTTGATGACGTTCCCCGGGTGCTTGATCAAGACGGTGGAGTCAATCCGCAAGCACAAGCTGGTGTGGTGGGACAGGAACCGGGAAGGGAACCGGGCCTGGCTCGCGCTGAACATGATGACGGAGGCCAACGCCGGCTTTCGGGCGTTTCACTTTGCCACCGGCCGCGATCGGGACGTGGACTTCCCGGCGCTGCGGCGCCGGTTGGCTGAAGGCGAGCGCTGGGGGGAGGACCTGATCCTCGCGGTCGGACCCCCGGGCCTCCGGGGCCCGCGGTGAGCCACCCCGTGGTGCGGGTGGAGCGGGCCCACGGGGACGCCGTCGTGCGCCTCGTTCTCTCGCGCCCGAAGGCCAACGTGCTCGACACGGAGATGGTGCTCGCGCTGCGTGCCGCGATCACCGAGCTTCGCGACGACCGCGAAGTGAAGCTGCTGGTGTTTGAGGGGGAGGGGCCGCACTTCAGCTTCGGGGCCTCTGTGGCGGAGCACCTGCCGGCGCGGGTTGGCGAGATGTTGCCCACGTTTCATGGGTTCTTCGCCGACCTCGAGGAGCTCGGGGTGCCGACCGCGGCGGCCGTAAGGGGGCACTGCCTCGGCGGTGCCGCGGAATTGGCGATGTGGTGTGGCTACGTGGCGGCCACGCCGCAGTGTCGGATCGGCGTTCCAGAGGTAACGCTGGGCGTTTTTCCGCCGATCGCGGCCGTTGGGTTGCGATGGCGGATCGGCGGCGCTCGGGCAACGCAGATGATGGTGACCGGGGATCCGATGAGCGGGGAGGCGGCGCTCGCGGTTGGCCTGGTCGACGCGCTCGCGGAGAATCCCCGCGAGGCCATCGACCAGTGGTACTCCGCGCACCTCAGCGGCTTGAGCGCGGTGGGCGTGCGCTACGCCTGGCGGGCGTCGAGAGCCCCGCTGCTTCGGGCGCTTCACGAGGAGCTGCCGCGGCTGGAGCGGCTGTACCTGGATGAGCTCATGCGCTGCCGCGATCCCGTCGAGGGGCTGACGGCGTTCATGGAAAAACGTGCACCCAACTGGAGCAACCAGTGAAACGAATCGACATCGTGGCCGAGGCGCGGGCCCTGTATGAGGACCTCGACCTTCAGTCCGTGAAGCGATGGATGGCCGGGGCGCCTGGCCGAAAGGCCGTTGGATACCTCCCGGTTTACGCGCCCAAGGAGATCATCCACGCGACCGGGATGCTGCCGGTCGGCGTGCACGGGGGAGGGGACCAGCTCGAGATCATCCGGGGGGATGCCTATTATCAGAGCTACATCTGCCATCTGCCGCGGTCGGTGGTGGAGCTTGGGCTCTCGGGCCGCCTGGACTGCCTCTCGGGGATGCTTTTCCCCTCGACCTGCGATGTGATCCGCAACCTCAGCGGTGTGTGGCAGGTGTTGAAGTCCGGCATGTACGTACGGTATCTGGATCTGCCGCAGGGGCAGGATCTCGACGCGATGGTCGCGTTCTGGGCGAGCGACCTGAAGATCCTTCATCAGGATCTTGCGCGCGTAGCGGGGGTGGAGGTCGACGCGGAGGCCTTGCGGGCGAGCCTCGCGCTCTACAACGCGGTGCGGGAGACCGTCCGGGCGCTGTATGCGGCGCGGCGGGACACGCCGGAGCGCGTGCCTTCCGAGGAGCTCTACCTGCTCTCACGGGCGGGCGAGGTGCTGCCGCCGGAGTCGTTCATGGCGTTGGCGGAGGCCTATCTGGAGTGCGTGCGCCGCGAGGACGTCCCTGCCCGCGACAACAGCCGGGTGGTCGTGATCGGCGCCTTCTGCGAGCAACCGCCGCTCGGGCTCATCAAGACCCTCGAGCGCGCCGGGTGCTACATTGTCGACGACGATTTCGTGCTTGGAAACCGTATGATCAACCACCCCGTTTCGCTGGACGGGGATCCGTGGATGGCGCTTTCCGATGCGCTGGTGCGCGACGCGATGAAGTCGTCGATCTTCTATGAAGCCGATCCGACCGGGAAGAAGCGCCTGGTGAAGGAGCGTGCGGCGGCGGCGCGGGCGGACGGTGTGATCTTCGCGGCGGCCAGCTTCTGCGATCCAGCGCTCCTCGACCGGCCGATGTTGCGGGCCGGGGCAGACGCTGCGCACGTCCCGTCGATCTCGTTCAAGTATTCGGAAAACAGCGGGCAGTTCCAGCAGTTCCGTGAACAAGCGGGCACGTTTTCCGATGCCATCAAGCTGTGGGGAGGTCGATAGTGTCCAAAGACCGTTCGATGGTGCTGCAGAAGGAGATGATCGGCGATCACTTCGACCGCCTGGAGCGAGCGCCAGAGACTGGGCAGAAGGTGGTTTATACCTTCGTTCCCGGCAACCTCACCGAGCTCATCCGGAGCTTCGACGCCCTTCCGCTGTTGCCAGAGATCAACGCGCTCCAGTCGGGAATGAGGCAGAAGTCTCGCGGCTACATCGCCGAGGCGGAAAAACTCGGGCACTCCGAGGACGTTTGCACCTACGTGAAATGCGATATCGGCATGGCCAAGACGGGGAACATCGGCCCGACGGGAACTCGGCTGCCAAAGCCGGATCTGCTGCTCTTGTCCTACACCGGCTGCTACACCTTCATGAAGTGGTTCGAGCTTTTGCGCGAGGAGTACGCGTGTCCGATGGTGTTCCTGCACGTGCCCTACCAGGGCGACGGCGAGATCACTCCCGAACAGCGCGAATATATGGTGAGGCAGCTCCGCGACACCGTGATCCCGGCGCTTGAGCAGGTGACCGGGAACAAGTACAACGAGGAGAAGTTCCGGGCCGCGATCGCGCGTAGCCACCGAATGGAGGATGACCTCGTGAGCGTTCTCCACAGCGCCAAGAAGCGCCCCTCTCCGGTGGATGCCTACTTTGGCGGCGTTTATTACATCGGACCGATCTTCTCGTCGTTCCGCGGCACCGCGGAGGGAGAGGCCTACTACCGTGCCTTGCGCGAGGAGGTCGAGGAGCGGGCGGCGCTGGGGTGGGGCCCGGAGACGCCGTCCGGCCGGCTGGACAACCAGAAGTACCGCCTGGTGGTGGAAGGCCCGCCGAACTGGACGAGCTTCAACGACTTCTGGAAGATGTTCTCCGACGAGGGAGCGGTGGTGGTGGCCTCTTCCTACACCAAGGTCGGCGGCACCTACGACCTGGGCTTTCGCCACAACCCGGATGATCCGCTCGGCACCATGGCCGACTACTGCGGCGGCTGCTACACGAACCGGAACCTGCCAGGTAGAATCGACATGTTGGTCGACTACGTGCGGGAGTACGCGGCCGATGGCTTCCTGATCAACTCCGTGAAGTCCTGCAACTCGTTCTCGGCGGGTCAGCTCCTGATCCTTCGTGAAGTGGAGAAGCGGACGGGGATCCCCGGGGGCTTCGTCGAATCCGATCTCGTCGACCCCCGATACTTCTCGGCGGCGAACATCAAGAATCGCCTTGAGTCCTACTTCCAGATGCTGGACGCCCGGCGCTCGCCCGGCGCGCCGGGGGAGCTGCACGCCAAATGAACTGCTTCTTGGGAATCGACCTCGGCTCCACGACGACGAAGGCGGTGCTCCTCGACGAGCACGGTCACATCCTGGGCCGCGGGATCACCAACTCGCGGTCGAACTACGATCTGGCCGCGAAGGTGGCCCGAACCGAAGCCTACGTGACGGCAAGGTTCGGCCTGCTTCGTGCGGAAGTGGAGCGGGCGGCTGGCGAAGAGGTGCTCTCGCGGCTCTTGCTCGCGTTCCGGGTGGAGCAGACGCTGACCCAGTTTGAGCGGTTGTCCGCGCACCTTCTGGCCGAGATCGAGCGAGGTATCCACGCTGCACAGCGCGCCGTGACGGAGCGAGCCGTGAAGACGATCCTGCGGCGCCTTCAGGAAGAGGAAGAGGTCTGGTTCGCTGATCCGGAGCGGCGGCCGCGGTCGGACTTCTTCCGGGATGTGGCTTCGTCTGGGTACATGCGCATCGCGGAGGAGCTCGCCGCCGGCGGCGAGGCGTCGTTCGATCAGCTCGGCGGGTTGTTCGACAAGTGCATCCTCAAGGTGGAGAACGAGCCAATGGAGCTTGGTTTTCAGTCGCACATCCCCGGCGCGCTGCGGCGGATCGGGAACCCGGCTGTCGTGTCCGACGGTGTGCGGCGGGCGACCGAGATGCCGCTGGACGAGAAGAATGGGGTGGGGACCGGGTACGGGCGGGCGCGCCTCCCCTTCCCAAAGGAGCAGATCCGCTCCGAAATCCTGTGCCACGGCCTTGGCGCCCACGCGATGTTTCCCGGCACGCGAACGGTGCTCGACATCGGAGGGCAGGACACGAAGGCGATCCAGGTCGACGGGTCGGGCATCGTGACCAGCTTCCAGATGAACGACCGTTGCGCGGCCGGTTGCGGGCGATACCTTGGCTATATCGCCGATGAAATGAACATCGGGCTGCACGAACTGGGGCCCATCGCTTCGGCGAGCAGCCGCCCCGCTCGCATCAACTCTACGTGCACGGTGTTCGCGGGGGCGGAGCTCCGGGAGCGCCTCGGGCTCGGAGAGAAGCGGGAGGACATCCTTGCCGGCCTCCATCGGGCGGTGATCCTTCGCGCCATGAGCCTCCTGGCGCGGTCGGGCGGCGTGAATGATGAGTTCACATTCACCGGCGGGGTTGCCCGGAACGAGGCGGCTGTCAACGCGATAGTGAAGCTCATCGAGGAGAACTACGGGAAGAAGAAACTGAATATCTCCCCCGAGAGCATCTACACCGGTGCGCTCGGCGCGGCGATCTTCGCGCTCCGGGACACGCACCGTCCCGCGGAATCCTGAGGAGCCGGCCCATGCCCATTACTGCTGGAATTGACGTTGGGAGCGGCGCGATCAAGGCCGTGGTGCTCCACGTGGAAGGGGACAGCGTGCGGGTTCTCGCCGACGAGGTGAGCCGTATCCGCAGGCGGGACGTCTCCGCGGTGGTGGATGACGTGTTCGGAAGGGCGGTGCGTGCCGCGGGAGTGGACGAGCTGCACTACGTCGCCACCACCGGGGAAGGGGAGGACGTACCCTACGCCACGGGCCACTTCTACGGGATGACCACCCACGCCCGCGGAGCGTTGTTCCTCGACTCTCGCGCGCGAACTGTGCTCGACGTGGGCGCACTGCACACGCGCGCCGTCATCATGGACGAGCGCGGGAAGGTGACCGACTACAAGATGACGAGCCAGTGCGCCTCCGGCTCGGGCCAGTTCCTGGAGAACATCGCACGGTACCTGGGCATCACCCTCAGCGAGGTCGGCGAGCTCTCCTTAACAGCCGCCAAGCCCGAGAATGTCAGCTCCATCTGTGCGGTGCTCGCGGAAACGGACGTCATCAACATGGTGTCGCGTGGCATCAGCGCGCCCGACATCTTGCGCGGGATTCACGACTCGATGGCTGGCCGATACGCCCAGTTGATCCGCCGACTCAACGCCCAGGGCGTCGTGTTCGTGTCCGGTGGCCTGGCCAGTGACGTTGGGCTCCGCAAGGCGCTTCAGGACGCGCTCGACAAGGAAGCCGCGAAGAAGGGCGCCATCGAGCTCGAGACGCACCCGCTGGCCATCCAGGCCGGCTCGATCGGCGCCGCGATCTGGGGCGCCGTACGCTATGAAACCCGAAAGATGGAGCGACCATGGTGGACCTCGAAGGACCCGATCCCGATGCATCGATCTTCGTCCGCGTCCTGAGCGCCGACGACCACGCACGAATCGTCCGTATCGACGAGCGCATCACGCGTCGCTCCCGCGGGGAATGGTACCGCCAACGCCTGCATCGGGCGCTCGCGGAGGGATCCATCACCGTGTCGCTGGGGGCGGTGCTTGATGGGCACCTCGTAGGGGCGCTCCTGGGCACGCTCCAGTACGGTGAGTTCGGCTCGCCGGAGCCCATCGCCGTGCTCGACACCATCGTGGTTGATCCGGACTATTCCGCGAGAGGCGTCGGCCGGGCGCTCGTCGATCAGCTCGTGAAGAACCTCAGGGGGCTGCGGGTGGAGCGGATCCGCACGGAAGTGGACTGGAGTGAGCGTTCGCTCATGGGTTTCCTCGCCCACGCGGGGTTCCAGCCGGTTCCCCGGCTCGTGTTGGAGCTCCCGCTGCGCGAGCCTTAAAATTCTCCTTGACGCACCCGAACCAGGACCATAGACTGGTTGGGCTTCAGCGGTGGATCGATTCACCCCCGTGGTGACGTCGCTCCCCCGAAAAATCAGACCGCGGCGCCTTGACGGCATCACGGTCCCTCGATAGAAGCCGGACTCCACGAACGGCGGCCTTCGGGCCGGCATCGGGGAAGCGCGGTTCACGAATCGCGTCGATCTTTGAAAAATTGGTAGCAGTTTCGAAAGTTCAAATAGAGTTTGAGTCTGATGCTTCGTTTAGCCACGAAGCGCGGACCAGGATACAAAACTGGAGAGTTTGATCCTGGCTCAGAGCGAACGCTAG
>BJHF01000038.1 GCA_014191855.1 Deltaproteobacteria bacterium | reverse complement strand
CGTTGTCCAGCGCGCGCAGCGTTTCCCGGTCTCCCACGAGCCGGGCGAACTGCACGGTGGTGTAGCGAAGGTCGGCCGCGTCTTTACGCGCCAAGAGTCCCCCTTCGTGAGCCGGAGACCGACCCCGGGAGGGAGCAGCGGGGCCGCGGGCGGGGGGGCGATCTCGACGACGAGCACGGGCGGCGCGGCGGGGGCGACGGAGGGGGGCGGGGAAACGGCCGGCGGAGGAGGGGAAAAGCCGGGAAGGGCGGAGATCGGCGGCGGCGCGCCGGTCGGCGATACGCCGGGCGCCACCCCCGGTGGGGCTTCTTTGGGCGGCGCGGGGGGCGGGGGCGTACCCGCTGGAAGGGGCGGTGGCGTGATCTCGCCGCCGAGCCGCGCGCCGGGGGCGACGACGGTAACGTCGAACGGCGCCGGGCTCGCGGCTGGCGCGGGAAGGGCCGGCGCGGGAACGGTCGGCGCCGCCGACGCTGGCGCGACGACGGGCGACGGATCTCCCTTTTTCACCACGACGACGTCGAAGAGGGGAAGCTCCGGCGGCGGCGGGGGCGCGGGCGGCGGCGCCTCGCGGGGCGCGGGCGCTCCCTCGGCCTCGGCCGGCTCCCCCGGCGCGTCGGAGCCGGCCGGCGTCGGATCTCCGGCGAGCGCCTGGCTCACGACGAGGAAGAGGACCATCGGGGCCATGCTATCCAGAAACGGGGGGCTCCGCGCCCCCCGGACCCCCATCGCCCGCCGGCTTCCTTCGCTCCAGTCTCCGCGGCCCAAGCTGGCAGGCGCCGCGGGCGCCTGCCAGCTTGAGCACCCCCACGAGAGCCTGGAGCGTGCGGTGCACCAGGAAGCCGGCGGGCAGTTCCCCAAGCCGCCTCGATCGTTTCATGGCCGTGGGAGCCGACCCGCGGGCGGCATGGGGAACTATCCCCGGAAGAAGGCCGGCGTCACCACGGCGTTGGCGCCGGTGCGGCCAGTCCACCCCGCACGAGCGTTCCCACCGCCAGCAAGGCCGGGTGGAGTACCTGATCGTCCGACCAGAACGGCACCACTTCCCGCACGCGGGCGTGCAGCGCGAGGATCCCCGGCCCGAACGTTTCCGGCGGACCTCGGGTGAGCACGCCGTCGACGACGCGATCCCCGCGTAGCCGCCAGTCGAGCCCCTGGGCTGCGAGGAGCGCCTCGATCGCCACGATGTCCGCCACACATTCGAGCACCCGCAGCGTGAGCCGCGCCGCGATCGGGCCCATGCTCACGTGGTCCTCGTGGTGCTGCACCGTCGGGATGCTGTCTACGCACGCGGGGTGGGACAGCCCCTTGCACTCGCTGGCCAACGAAGCCGCCGTGTACTGGGCGAGCATGAACCCGCTGTTCAGGCCGGTGCCTTCAACGAGAAAGCTCGGAAGGTCCTTGGTGATCGACGCCGCCGTGAGCCGGAACGTACGCCGTTCGCTCTGGGTCGCCGCCTGGGTGAGGGCGATGCGGAGCGTGTCCATCGCGAGCGCGACAGGCGCGCCGTGGAAGTTTCCCCCTTCCACGACGCCCTCTTGCTCGAACCAGAGCGGGTTGTCGCAGGCGCCGTTCAGCTCGGTGGTCACGGTCGCCGACACCCACGCCAGCGCGTCGAGGGCGGCGCCGAGCACGGCGGGGGCGGCCCGCAGGGAGAACGCGTCGGGCGAGCGGGCGCCGAGGCCCGCGGCGCCGAGGCGCTCACGGAGCCCCCGCGCGGCGAGCAGCGCACCCGAGTGGCCGCGGGCCGCGAGCGCGTGCTCGGAGAGGAGGCCCCGGTCCGCGCGCGAAACGGCCAGCGTAAGCGCGCATGCGTCGAGAGCAGCTTCCAGCACCCGACCGGCGCGAAACACCGCCAGCGCGGCGAGGGCGCTGGTGAGCGTAGCGCCATTGATCAGGGACAACGCTTCCTTTGCCGTGGGCGTAAAGGGGGGGAGCGGGGAGCGCCCCAGCGAGCCGTCGGGGAGGCTCACGTCCCCGCCGAACCCACACAGCACCCGCGCGACGTGGGCCAGCGGGGCGAGGTCCCCAGCGGCGCCCACCGAGCCTTGCGAGGGAACGACGGGGATCACGCCCGCGTTGAGCATCTGGCACATCGCGACGACCAGCGCGGGTCGCACCCCCGAGTGCCCGCTCGCGAGCACGTTCGCCCGGCAAGCGATCAGGGCGCGCACCTGGCCCGACGGCAAGGGATCCCCCACGCCGGCGCAGTGGCCGAGCACGAAGCTCCGCACGAGGTCGTCTCCATGTGCCGCCGCGCCCCCGATCAGGAACTTCCGCTTCTGTTCGAGCACATTCGGCGTCGTCGGGTACGCTGCGGCCGAGCGATCCATGGCTTCGCGCGCCGAGGCCGCCAGGCGAACCGGCGCGCCTGCGGCGATCTCGGCGACCTGCGCAGTTGTCAACGTCTGGCCGTTCAGGTCGACCGGATTCATGCGAACGCTCCCGCCGCGATGCGGGCGGCGATCGCTTCGATCGCACCCGAGGCCACCTCGTGCTGCGAGGCCAGCTCCTCCACGAGCGGCATCACCGCCTCCGCGCCCGCGCCGAGCCGCACGCCAGGCGCCTCTTCGAGCCGCAGCCGCAAGGCGCGTGCCGCGCACAACAGCTCGATGGCGACCACCCGACGGCTGTTCTGCACGACCTCCCAGAGCCGCCACGCCGCAGTCGTGGACATCGCAACGTGATCTTCCTGATCCTCGCAGGTGGGGATGCTGTCGACCGTCATCGGCCAGGCCAGCGCCTTGTTCTCCGAAACGAGCGCCGCCGCCGTGGTTTGGGGCACCAGCATGCCGAGGTCGGGGCGGTCGCGGCCGGCCAGCGCCGGCGGGAGCCGCGACGACAACGAGCCCGTCGTGAGCCGATACAACCGCCGCTCCGACAAGGACGCGATCTCGGCGACGCCGATCTTCATCGCGTCCGCCGCCATCCCGACCGGCTCGCCGTGGAAGAGCCCTGCAGAGAAGGCGTGGTTCTCCACGGGCTCGTCCATCAGCATCACCGGGTTGTCGGTCACGCTGTTGAGCTCGATCTCCACCACCGCGCGGCCGTAACGGAGCACATCGCGCGCGGCGCCGAGCACAACGGGCGTACATCGTAGCGAGTACGCGTCCTGAACCTTTTCGGGCATGGAGTCGACCAGCGTGCTTCCCGCCAAGAGCTCCATCAGCCGGGCGGCGCTCTCGATGGCGCCGGGATGGGGGCGGAGCGCGTGCACGGCGGGGTGGAACGCCCGGCTGACCCCGCGCAGGGCCTCGATGCTCATGGCTGCCGCTCGCTCGGCGCTGCGCAGCAACACCAGCGCATCGTGGAGGGCCAACGCGGTGATGGCCGTGGTGAGCTGGGCGCCGTTGGTCATCGCCAGCCCGTCCTTGGCGGCCGGCGTGAGCGTCGGGATGCCGGCGAGCCGCATGGCCTCCACGCCACCGCCGCCCCGTCCGAGCACTTCGCCGCCTTCGCCAAACACAACCAGCGCGAGGTGCGACAGCGGGGCGAGATCGCCGGAGGATCCGCAGCTTCCCTGCCGCGGCACGCGAGGCACGACGTTGCGTTCCAGCATCGCGCACAGGGTCTCAACCAACGCCGGACGGCAGCCCGAGGCGCCGCGGGCGAGCGCGTTCGCGCGCAGCACCATCATGGCGCGGACGATGTCTTCCGGGCAGGCGGGCCCCACGCCGGCCGCGTGGCTGCGGATCAGGTTGCGGGACAGCAGGCTCGTGTCGGCGGCTGCGATCCGCACCCGGGCGAGCGAGCCAAAGCCGGTGTTGATCCCATAGATCGGTGCATCCGAAGCCAGCGTTGCGTCCACCCACGCGAGGCTGCGATTCATCTCTGCGCGCGCGGCGGGGCTCAGCGCGACGCGCCGCCCTTCCCGCGCCACCGCCACCAGGTCGTCCAGCCCCAAAGAAACGCCGTCCAACCCGATCATGGGATCTCCGCCCACACCGAGGTGGCGCCGGGGGTGAGCGTGCCATCGGCGGCGATGCCAAACCACGCCCGGAACCCCTTCGCTTCGGCCTGACCGTGCACGAGCACGTCCATCTGCCCGTCGCCGTCGATGTCGAGGGGCGTTGCGAGCACCGGCACGGCGCAGGTGGACTCGGCCCCGGGCAGCGGCGCGCTCGACAGGATCTTGCTGGCCTCCGCGTCCAGCACCGCCAGCGCCGCGATGCAGTCCTCGGGCGACTCGACCGCGCTGCGGCCACCCTCGCCCGGGATGCCGTGGGCGCCGCGGGTCGCGACGGCGAGATACACGGGCGGGGCGAGGTTTCGTCGCATCTTCACGACGCTGCGAAGCGACACGCCGGCGCCGCGAACTGGGTCGATCTCGGGGCTGGGCGTGGAGCCGAGCACCTCCCGCAACCGGAAGCCTGCGCGCTCGACGAGCGCCGCCGGCACGGGAGCCCCCTTCTCCACCGCTGGGAGCTCGCGGTCCACGACCCAGAGCGGCCCCGCCTCGCCGAGCAGCGTGGTGCCCTCGGGGCCTGGAGTGGGCACACGCGTGAACGTGCCCGCCGGCCCCCACACGCGAACGGGCTCGGTGTAGCTCCCTCGAATCACGGCGTTTTCGCCGGATTTATACACGCCCAGGTCGACGGGGGGGCGGGAGCAGGCGAGGAGGAGCCAGAGCACGGCGCCGCCTTATCAAGAAACACCCAGCAGGCGGCGGGGTACGTTGGCGGCCATGGCGCTCGACCCGAATCGTTACCAGCTCGTGATCATCGACATCCAGGAAAAACTCGCGGGCGCGATGCCGGAGGCGTCGCGGGCGCGTGGGCTGCGCGCCGCGGAGAACCTGGTATTTGCGGCTCGGGAGCTGGACATGCCGCTCACCTTCACCGAGCAGTACCCGCAGGGGCTCGGCCCGACCGTCGCCAGCCTCGCCGCAGCGGATCCGTTCGTGAAAACAGCGTTCGCGGCCACTGACGAGCCCGGCTTCGATCAGTGCCTCCACGCCGGGCGCACGCTCGTGCTCGCCGGCATGGAAACCCACATCTGCGTTGCTCACACCGCCCTCGGCCTGCGCGCCTCCGGTCACGAGGTGGTCGTGGTCCCCGACGCGTGCGTTTCCCGTCGCGAAGATGATTGGCGCGACGGGATCGCATGGATGCGCAGCGCCGGCGTGACCGTGCTTCCCAGCGAAACCCTGCTGTTCGGCTGGTTGGGCCGCGCTGGCGGGCCGCTGTTCAAGGAGATCAGCCGGCGCATCCGGTAGGCCGGAACCGAGCCCCAAAAATAGGAGTGCCGAGCCTCCCGACGCGCAGGGTGTCTGAAGGGGGACGCACCCGCACGAGAAGGACGTCTCGGCGCCACCACCATAACGCGGCGGCGCCCGGAGCGTCTACTCCCCGCAGGCCTTGGTGTCGTTCTCTTCGCGCTTCATCTCGTCGAGCTCGGGGGAGTAGCCCCACGTGTCGCGCTCGATCGTGGTGATCTCGAAGGAACCGTTGAAGGTCCAGTACGAGCCCGACGAGTCCTGGCTGTACAGCAACATCTGGAAGTCGCCCTTGATCGGGGTGGACTGGGCGCCGGGCTCGATCGCCGCGAGGTCGGCCGGCTCCATCTGGAAACGCACCCAGTTGGCGTTGACGCCGACCCAGTTGTCGAAGCCGGACGCGTCGTCTCCCTTGCCGGGCTCGGTCTTGCGCCAGGAGTTGTCTTCCACCTTCACTTCGAAGGCGTACTCATCCTGCGGGAGCCGGCCGTAGTTCGCGAGATCATCCTGCGCGGGCTCGACGCGGTTGCCGTCTGCGTCTTCGCCGCCGTTGTTGAAGTTGTCCTTCATCGACTCGAGGAAGTCTGCATAATCCTTGAACTTCGCGCAATCCGCCGGTGAGGAGGCATCGCAGTTGAGCTCGGTGTACCGCGGATTGCCGGACTGCCCGTACCCGCCGGTCACCTTGCCGTCGTCATCCGTGCTCACGTAGAACGGGAGGTAGGACGACGTTGCGTAGTCGTACTCCGCATAGTCCTCGGTGTAGATGTAGGAATCATCGTCCCCAAACCGGGAGAACGACACGCCCGCTGCCCATTCCGGCTCAAACGCCCAGGCCACTGAAGCGTCGTGAGGGTTCACCTGGGCGGCGCCTGCGTTGAGGTAGTACAGCGTTGTGCCGGGCTCCTCCGCGGCCGACCAGTTGGCCACCACGTCTTCATCGCCGAACAAGGCCTGCTCCTTCGAGCCGTCCCCATCGTCTACGCACTCGGTCGGCGCGTAGTCGGGATCGATCACCCAGCCGAAGCGGACATCGCCGAAGGGCGTGTCCATGTGCACGGTGAGCTGCAGGTCGCCTTCGGAGGTGATGAGCGCCTCTTCACGCCACGTCGTCACGTTACCGTGATTGAGGTAGTACGACTTGTCATCCAGCCAATCGGCGTATTTGCCGGTAACGGTGGTACAGTCGTTGGTGCTGAAGATGTCGCCGTCGGGGTCGTTGTCGGGGTCGTCGTCCCGGGCCTCGGCGCAGCAGTAGTCCTCGTACTCGGATTCCCAGCCCGGGATCATCGCATCGCGGATGCGGATGGGGTTGTCGTTGTACGGCGCGCCGGAGAACGTTCGGCAATCGAACGGAGTGAGGTCGTATGCCTCCTGGAACTTCTTCTCGACTTCGATCTTTTCGGCCCAGCAATCGTCTTCAAAGATCTGGTCGCTTTCGATATCGTCTGCGAGCGGATCGCTCTGCTCGAACTTGCACGTCGGGGCCGCGTACGCCTCTTGTGCGCGAAGCCGAAGGATCGGGCTCGATACGGCTTCCGAGAAGTACATCGCGTACTTTGCGTTCACGGTGGCGTCGTGCGGATCGCAGCCGGTCAACAACGCGAGGAGGAGGGGGAGGGCCATGGCAGACTCCGACCCCGCCATATAGGCCGCCAGCCCCCCTCTCGTCAAGGTGGCGGCCGCCGCTCAGCAGGAAGCGGCGACGCCCTCGCGGTAATCGCCGTGCCGCCACACGAAGCCGAGCTCCTTCTCCAGGCGATCAAAGCGCAGCCGCACGCTGGCGGTGAACAGGCGGAGGTTATCCGTCGTGAACCTTGGCTTCCGGCCGAGCCGCATCATCAGCGCCTCGTTCTGCCGGGCCGCCCCGTATTGGAACACGCTTGGGATCCACGTGGACCAGAAGGTGGGCGGCTTGCCCCCCGTGGCCTTGGCCACCGCGCCGTAGAACTCGCGCAGTGTTGGCGTGCTCGGGCCGGTGACATTGTAGATTCCTCGCGCGGAATCAGTGCACCCGATCGCGAGGAGCGCCGCCACGCAATCGTCGATGTGCACGACCGGCACGTGGTTTCGCCCCTCGCCCGGCAGCCAGCAGCGCCCGGCCTTGATGGCCTCCGCCTGCATGAAACGGAGCCCGGGGCCGTACACGGCTGCGATCCGGGCGATCCGCAGCGGGAGCCCCGAGGAAGAAAGAAGCTCTTCCGCCGCGATCTTCGAGGCTCCGTACTCCGTCTGCGGAGCTGGCGCGTAGTCCTCACCCACCCAAAGACCGCTTCGATCGCCGTACACCGCGCAGGTCGACGCAAAGGTGAAGGAGCGCAACCGCGCCCGGTGCCGGTGGGCCGCCGCCGCGAGCGGGGCCGTGCCGAGGCGATTGAGGCCATCCGCGTTCACGCCCGCGCCGCGCAGCCCGCCCGCGAGGTGCCACACATGATCAGCACCCGAAACCCCGCGTTCGAGCGCGTCGGCGTCGGCGAGGTGGCCGACGAGGCACCGCGCTCCGGCCTGCCGCACCGCGCTCGCTTTCGCTTCGTCGCGCACGAGGGCCGTGACCTCGTGGCCTGCCGCGACGAGGGCCGCGACCAAGGGAAGGCCGATCTGACCGGTCGCTCCGGTAATAAACGAACGTTCAGGCATCTATTTCGCGTAGAGTAGGGTGCCAGTCCAATCGGCGCCGTCGGTGTCGTCGCGCTCGTCGCCCAGCCAGAACATGTCGGGGATGGCGTCGCCATCCAGATCACCCGCGAAGCCTCGACCGCGCGTATCCCTCGCCATGAAGCTCACGAAGGGCACTCCCGGCACGCCCCCGAGGCCGCGCCACACCGCGAGCGCGCCCTCGTTCTGAACGAGCACGTCGGCCACCCCGTCGCCGTCCGCGTCCGCCGCGGAGACCTGGCCTGCGAGGCCCAGGGTCGCCTCCGCACCAGCGATCGAGACGGTCGTGTCCGTAGCGTCGGACCACGCGGCGTCGTCGAGGCCGTCCCCGTCGAAGTCACCGACGGCGATCGTGCAGGCACCGGTGCAGCCCACGAGCTCGTCGAGACCATCGCCGTCCCGGTCTGCCGCGGCCACATCCCCCCAGGCCCCGGCGCCTGTTTCCGGAATCATTCCGCCCGTGTCGTCCACCCACACCACGTCTCCGGCGGCATCCACCACCGCGGCGACGCCGTTGGCGAACGCCCCGCACACGATGAACGCGCCCGAAACCGACACCTCGCCGAGCTCTGTAAGGCCGCCAAAGCCATCAATCCGATAGTGCCGGGCCACGGTTCCGGTGCCCGTGGTGAGCAGCACCCAGGCGTCCGACTCGCACACCGCGAGGTCGAGTGTGAGATCGGTTTCGAGGAAGGGCACGGCTCGCGCAGAGCGCAGGGTCTCCGCCGTTTCTCCCGACGCGGCGACGCCGTAGAAGGCCTGGAGGTTGGGCACGCCGTTCGTCACGAAAGAGACGACGTCCACCACTCCGTCGGCGTTGAAGTCACCCACCCAGGGGTCTCCCACGAGATTGATATCGAACAAGCCGGAGAACGGGGTGGCCACGCGCCAGTCGAAGTCGTCTGCGTCCTCGCCCATCACGCCGGGCAGTAGCACCGCGACGGCTTTGGAGGTCACGGCGTCTGGCACCGCGTCGCCATCGACGTCTGCCGTGTCAAGCGAGAAGGAGAACGGCGCGCCCGCCAAAGAGTCGACGCCAAACGTACCGGCGTCGACCGACCATGACGCCCGCAACAGCGCGGTGGGCGTGGCCATGAAGACGTCCTGCAAGCCGTCGCCATCGCCGTCGGCCACGGAAACCGCCAGGCCCGCGATGGGCTCCACGTTCGAGGTGAGGCTGTAGATCACCTCGATGCCCCCGCCATTTCCGACGACGTAGGCGCTGTACCCGGTGCCGTCCGTGCGGGGGCCGGCCACCAGCACGTCCGGTTTCAGGTCGCCATCTGCGTCCAGATTGCTGAGCATCGTGGCGCCTTCCGCGATGCCGAGCGTGGCGTCGGCTGCGGAGGCGGCCTGCCACCCATCCTCCCCGAGCCACGCGAAGCGACGAAGCAGCCCATCTCCCGTGAGCAGGGACACCTCGGCCATCCCATCTTCGTCGATGTCTTCGGCGGAGGCGCCGAACACGGCGTAGTCCTGGTCGAGGACGGCCGCTGGTGCCCATGCCCCTTGCCCATCCCCGGTGAGCCACACAATCGACGAGCTGTCTGCGTCGCCCACGACCAGCAGCGCATCCGCGATGGTGTCCTCATCGAGATCCTGCACCACGAACGCGCGGATTGAGCCCGCGGTTGAGGTCCACCCTCCGCCGAAGGCGAGCCCGCCCTCCGCGCGCCCCCGCAGCACGATCGCCTGATCGTCGCTCCACACCAAGAGGTCGCCCACCCCATCCGTGTCGATCGTCGCCGCGCGAACGCCGCGTACGGGGTTGGCCAGGGAGATGACCCGCACGCGTGCGCCGCCCGAGGCGGGCGCCCACCACACCTCGTTGTCGGCCACCATGGCGACGCCGGCACCCGCATGGGCAACCGGAGTGTCTTCGCCGCCCGACAGCCAAGCCGAAAACGCCGTTTGTACATCTGGCATCGTCGTGGTGAACGCGGTGCCGGTGGCGGTGAAGGCCCCGGATACCGCCGTGACCGGGAAGGCACCAGGCAACTCTGAGCTCACGACGGCCGTGGCGTATCCGTGGGCATCTCCCTCCACGGAGCTTCCGGCCAGCGTGCCCGACGACGAAACCTCGATTGCGCCCCCCGGCACGGCGGCGCCCACCGCGTTCGTGAGCATCACGGTCACGTTGGCGCTACCGACCCCCGACCCGTCGCTGACAAAAATGCCGGTAGCATCTGCCGAGATGTCCGTGAGGCGCTCCGGAATTGTGTCGTCCGGGGTGCAGCCGTCGCAACCGGAGAGGAGCAGGACCAAGGGCAGCGAGAGGTGCTTCATCAGTTTCCGTACCAGGCCACGCGACCGAAGGTGTAGCCAGCGGAGGGGGTAAAGATCAGCTCGGCGTGCCCGCGGAGGTCAACCCGGTAGACACCGACCGTCGGCGAGTACATGAGGAACGTTTCATTCCCGGCGTCCCATGCGCAGTCCTCGACGTCTGTGAGGTCGGAAACCGCGAAGAGCTTGGGATCGGTTTCGCCGTCCTTCAGGTCGCTGATCGCGTAGATGGCCCCCACGGAAGAGCACGCGTACGGAGCATCTTCTGGCCCCACGAACACGTTGGTGGCCCGCTTGGCGCTCGTGTCGTAGTCGGCGGCGACGAGCACGTAGTCGCCGGACGGGTTGATCTGCCAGAGGTCGGGCCCGCCCTCACTCGGGTCCACGAAGAACGCGATCCGCTCGTTTCCGCCGACGTAGCGGATCTCGCCGAAGGTGCCCTGAGGAATCGCCTGCTGGTTGTAGCTCAGGTCTGCGCTGATCTCGGCGAGCCCGCCCATGAACGAGGCCAACAGGTGGTGCCCGAGGTGCGTGAGGTCGTAGTTCTCGTTCGCCGGCCCTTCGCTCACCAGCGTTACGTCCCCGTCGTTCGCGAGCTGGTACAGGCCGCCGACGACGATGAGCAGGCCCAGTCCGGTGGCGGGTTCGTAGTAGGGGCTGCCCGACACCGGATCGGTAATCCACTCGGTCGCCACCTCGCCTGTGCTCGGGTCAAACACGCGAACAATGCCCTTTTCGGTGGACGCCATCGAGGTAACCCAGCCGACGGTTGGGTCCCCAACCGGGGCGGTATCGGTGTCCGTATCGGTGTCCGTATCGGTGTCCGTGTCGGCATCGCCAGCGGATGCGCAAGGCGACCCGGACGTGCAGTTCACTTCGATCGATTCGAAGACGTGGCAGCCGACCAACCAGAACAAGCTCAACGAGGGCAAGCGCCTCTCCGACGGAATCGCCCCCACCATAGCAGGGGGGCGGCGATCATGGCACCCCCCGACGTGCCGCAGCCGCGTGCGATTTCACCGTTGACGTCCCAGAGTCGGGCTCGTCCGGCGCCGAGGGCGGGGTCGGGGGCCTGCCAGACGAGGTTGTCGCTCGCGGCCGCCGCAGCGAGGCGGTCCGCCGCTTCGATAGGGGATAAGTCTGGGTTTGCCCCAAGGATCACTGCGATCGTGGCGGCCACGGCCGGGGTGGACGCGCTCGTTCCGTAGAAGCCGTTGGGGCCGAAGATCCGGCTGGAGAGGCCATCCGGACCGGCGATGTCGGGCTTGGCTGCGCCGCCCCGGGTCGGCCCCAGCGAGCTGAACGATTCGGCCGCGTTGTGTGCGTAGCCAGAGGCGCGCACCGCGCCTACCGTGAACGCCGCGAGGCTCGAAGCGGGATCGGCGAGGCTCCCGCCCTGCGCGTCGTAGATGTTCCCTCCGCGGGCGTAGACGCCGACCTTCACCCCGCCCGCCCCCCGTTTGCGCACGACGCGAAGCCAGTACCAATCTTCGGTATCGGCGTGGAGCGTGAGCCGCTCCACGGGCGAGCACGCGTCGGCATCGGGGTCCTGCGCCGCCGCCGCCTCGCCGACGATTCGTCCGTCACGACTCAGCGCGATCACGTCGAGGTCGTTGCGCCCGCAGGCGGCGAACTCATCCCAGGAGATCTGGAGACCGTAGGTTCCAGCTCCATAGTACACGGGGAGGTAGGAGCTTCCCCAGGGGAAGTCCAGGTACGCGTCGTGGTCACGATCCTGCCAGTCCCCCCACCACTGCTCCTGGGCGTAGTTCCCGGCGCTCGTGACCAACAATGTGCCCGCGTCCGCGAGCCGCGCCGCCGCGTCGTTGATCGGTCCGCTCCCGTCGTGAAAGGAGTTGTTGAAGAAGGACATCGACATGCTCACGACGTCCACCTCATTGCGGATCGCCCAGTCCACGGCGTTCTCGAAGGTGGTCGTGCCATTTACCCGCACGAGGTGCAGGTCAGCGTCGGGCGCGTAGTCCTCCACCACCTCCGCACATCCCACCCCATGCGAGCCCTCCTCGAAGCTGTACCGCGGCCTCAACGTGTCCATCGCCACGTCGCAGCTACGGGTCGCTTCGCAGTCGTGGGTTTCGTACGGGCCCAGCTCCTCGTCCACTACGGCGGCGTTGAACCATTGCACGTCGAACACCGCGATCTTCACGCCCGCACCGCGCTCGCCGGCGTCGGTCCACGGCTGCAACGCCAGGGCTTCGGCGCCCTCCTCGGCGTAGAACAGGTCCACGGAGGGGGCCTCCTCCACTCGCCACTTTACCCCCGCTGGCGGCGGCTCCAACAGCACGCTGCCCGCCCGGCTCGACACGATCGCGCCCGGCCAGTCGGGCACATCCACCCGGATGCGATCGACCACGCCGATCTCGGGCAGCTCGACATCAGCCATGGATGAAGGCTAACGCCAGAACTTGCCCATCAGCTCGGAGCTCGCCAAGACGTGGCCCTTCAGCTGCGCGTCTACCTCCACGCGGCTGGCGCCGACCGTCAGCGGTAGGTTGCGATCAACAGCGTAGAGCCTCGCGAAGTAGCGATGGGTGCCATGGCCGGGGGGCGGGCACGGTCCGCCGTAGCCGATCTCCCCGAAGTCGTTGGTTCCCTGGACCATCCCGGCGGCGTCGGGCCGGGTTCCTTCGGGCAGGCCGCGGGAGCTCACGGGCAGGTTCCAGACGAGCCAGTGGTTCCATACCCGGCCCGGCGCATCGGGATCGTCGAAGATCAGGACAAAGCTGGCCGTTCCCGCGGGCGGGGCCCCCCACGCCAGCGGGGGCGAGAGGTTCTCGGCGGTGCAGGTGTACTTCGCCGGGCTCGGCGCGCCGGGAGTGAATGCGGTGGAGGTGATCTCGAGCACGAAGGGGATCATGGCGGCGGAACGTGACCCGCCCCCTGTTGGCGTGCAATCGACGCGGGCCCCAAGAAACTCGTCGTCCGTGACAATGCCGGGACACAGCGCGGGTACCTCGTGTCTGTGACTCGCATCGCCCACCTCTCGGATTTGCACCTTCTCGAAGAGGACGTGCGCCGTCGTCGCGGCGTCGCCAGGTTGCAGGTGGAGTATCTCTCGCTGAAGCGGCCGCTGAACCCCGACGGTCGCCGGGCGCGCGCGGAGCTTGCGCTGGCCGACGCGGCTGCCGCCGATCCGGATCACCTCGTCATCACAGGCGATCTCACGGAAGATGGCGTGGTTGGGCAGTACGACGTACTGCGGCAGCTCCTCGACGGGTGCGGGCTTGAGCCGGGCCGCGTCACGCTGCTCCCCGGAAACCACGACGGGCATGGGCTCGCGTGGGCGGAGGCGCTCGCCGGCCCGCTCGACCGCTGGGCCGCCACGAGCCGCCCCGGGGAGGGGGTGCGACTGAGCGGCGTTCGCATCCTGCCGGTCAGCACCGCCGTGGAGCAGGCGTTCTGGAAAAGCTCGGGTCGTGCCCCCGACGACCAGCTCGCGGAGGTCGTGCGTACCGCGACGGCGGCCCACGAGCTGGTGATCCTTGCGCAGCATCACCCCCCGTTTCGCGTGCGCATGCACTGGATCCACGGTCTGCAAAACGTATCGGACGTGGCGCAGTTGCTGGCCGCAAACCCGAACGTCTCCCTGCTCTACGGCCACATGCACGTGGCGCGGGATGTTGAGGTTGCTCCGGGTGAAGGTGCGCGCGCCTTCGCGCCGTGCGCGGTGGTGGATGGCGACGATCCGCTGCGGATCTATGCGGTGGACGGCAACCGGTTGGTGCCGCTGGAGCGGGGGGCGGCGGCGGCGTAGGCGGTACCTACCGCAGCCGTCGATCCAGCAGGTCCCAGGCCTCGATTGGCGCGCTGGACGTCGGGTACAACTCCGCCGCCCGCTCGTGGTACAGGCTCCACACCTGCACGTCGTGCAGCCCCTCAAGGGCAGTGGCGCGGCGGGGGAGCATGGCTTCGAGGGTGAACCCGAGCCGCGCGGGGATGGCCGATGATCGCACATTCCTGGGGTCCATCCGGATCTCCACGCGGTCGTAGCCGTGCTCCATGAGCCCCACGCTCGCGATGGCGCGCACGACCTCGCTCATCAGCCCCTTCCCCTGATGGGCGTGGTCGATCCAGTATCCGATCTCCGCCGCCCTCGGCCCTACCCGCAGGTGCAGCCCGGTGCCGCCGATCGGGGCCCCGTCGAGAAACACACCGAAGAAGAACTCCTCGGCCTTGGCGAACGCGGCGTGGAACCTGAGTACCCGCTGGGCGACGTCGTCGTCGGTGGCCGGGGTGGCCGCCCACGGCATCCACGGCAGCAGATGGTCGCGGTTCGTGTTCTGCAACGCCACGAATGCGGGCACATCCGTGAGCCGCCAGGGGCGAAGCTCGCAGCGCGGGGTGCGGATTCGCCAGGCGGGCGCGTGAGCCTGGGGGTGCGGATCGCGAACGTCGGTCCAGCGGCGGTTCGAGCCCTGCGCGGTGCGCCACGCCTCCAGCGCGGGATCGTCAGGGTAGACCACGCGATCCCCGGGCTGGCGCTCCCCCACGACGAGGAGCTGCGCCTCTTCTGGGCCGGGGTTGTAGATCGAGTGCGCGATCCCGGTGCCAGCGCGGAACGCCACGAAGGATCCCTTTCGAAGTGCGGATTCTTCGAGGGGGCCGCCCGGAGCTCGCCAGCGGAGCACCGGGGTGCCGGCCAGCACAAAGACGGTTTCTTCCTCACGGGCGTGGGCGTGGAGCCGCGACGTGCGCCGGCCCGCCGGCAGGCGCTCGATGTAGGTGCCAAGGCGCTCCACACCCGCGGCGCGGCCGAGGTCGCGACCGAACGTGAGGGCTTCGGCGTCGAAGGGTGCCGGGTACCGGCCCTCGTTCTCGGGCACGTCGTCGATGTGCGTGATGAAGGGGGGCATGGGGCCGCCTATCTGCCCCCCGCCGCCTCCTGCGTCTCCGGCCATCCCAAGATCGCCGCGGCCGCCGCCGCGATCCGCTCGCGGTCGTCGCCATCGACGCGGGTGCTGAACACCATGCGCGGCGTGTTGATCGTTTGCAGCGCGGCCAGGGTAGCGCCGCCCTCAGAGAATCGGATTCCCGAGGCCATCTTCCACTCCGAGCCTTCGATGCCGACGATGGGATCGATCGCCACGACGCGCTCGCCGATCTGCAGGGTGCCGTGGACGGCGCCGCTTGGCCGATCAGCCTGGAGCTTCGCCCCGTCGATCGTGCAAGAAACGCTGTCTTCCACCGTCGAGCCCACGCGCACCCGGGCGACCTCCACGCCCGCCACGCCGGCGCGCGCCTCGCAAACGACCTCCAGGCGGTGGCCAGACGGCGCGACGAGGGCGAGCCCGTACGGCGCGCTCGCGAAGCCCGCGTCTACCCCCATGATCCCGACGTTCGTGCCGCTCGCCCACCCGCCCGTCTGAGCGGTGATCTCGTAGCTGCCAATGGTGTAGCCGGGCGTGAAGTCGCCCCGCCCCTCCACCTTGAGCTGTGCGATGTCCTCGCCGAGGTCGGAAGGCAGCTTCATCTGAACCGTGGCGCAGGCGAGGAGGGTGGGGAGCAGGAACGGCAGGGTGGCGCGCATTCACGCCGCTTATCCGAAGCGGGGTCGGGACGATCGTCGCGATCGTCGTCTCTGGGCGACGCTCGCAGCCCGGTCTCCTCGGTCGGGCGGGGGCGCGGAGCGTCGCGGAGCGGCTTGAGTGATGGTTTCCGGGCCGGGCCCGGTTGCCACCTCAAGTCGAGTCGTCGTCGTTGGCCGTGCCTTGAAGTCGAGCCGGGCTGCTTGTCCCCCCGCGGCCGCCTTCGCCGGCGCGGACCCTCCATGGTCGGACTGCTCGGGCGGGTCGCCACGGACGAAAGCAGCTTTTGGTGGAGGTGCGCCCTGCCCTCCGCGCTTGCGTGGTCAAACAGGTCGGCTCGACTCGGAGGCGCGGCTGTTTAGACGTGCTCGACTCCCCCGTGGCACCCGCGAGGCTCCCCAACCCACCCCCGACAACGGGACCGGGCCGAAAGCCTCGCCCAGACCCCCCTTTCCTCCCCCTCAATACGAAACCGCCACCCCGTTCCACGTCCGCACCGTGTCCGCGCTCGCAAACCCGATCTCCACCTCGCGCACGTGGTAAGAAGCGTAGGGCTGCGGCTGGTAAAGCGTGTGGTCGTCCCAGCTTCCCACGCCGTTACCCCACTTCACACCGTGCCCGTAGTCGGTGGAGCTGCGCGTCACCATCGCGGTTTTGGTGAGGCCATCCGGGGAGATGCGCCACAGCATGCTGTCGCTGTAGTTCGGCACGTAGAGATTGCCACATTCGTCGAGCTCCAATCCGTCCATCCAGCTCCCCATGCCGGTGGCGAACGCGGTGGGGCGCCCGGTCGGGTCGAGGTTCGCGTCGAGCGCCATCTGGTACACCGTGCCGTTCCCGATGGTCGCGATGTACATGATCGTGCTGTCGAGGTTGAAATTGATGGCGTGCGCCGTGCCGATGGCGCCGCCGCTTGGCGTGTACACCGTCTCCGTTTCCCCGGTGTCGGGATCAACCCGCTTGATCGTGTCGTAGGTCACGTACACCTTTCCGTCGGGACCGACCGTCACGCCGTACACATAGCCGAGCCCCGTCGTGATATTCGAGGTTGCCCCGGAGGAAGAGACGCGGACCAGCGCGCCGGTGCCGTTGTCGGCGTACACCATGTCGCCGTCGGGAAGCAGATCCATCTGCTCGACGCTTGCCACGCCAGGCACGAACACCGAGCGCGTGCCGGCGTAGTCGCTTTTGATCAAGCTCGAACCGTCCCAACCGACGAGCGTACCGTCGGAGCTGTCGAACACGATGCCGTGGTAGGCGCGCGCCGCGGAGAGGTTGCCCTCCGAGAGCGAGGTCGGCGGCGGGTTGGCGCAGGTGTACTCGGCGGTAACCGTCGCCTCCACGGTTTGTGGGGTGTGGTAGCCGTCGGTAACGGTGACGACGACGCGGAATTCGTCCTGGTCGCCCACCCACTTCCCCTCGATCAACGTCAGGTCCTTGAACCACGTCACCTCGGTGCCGTTTTTGTACCAGGTGATCTCCTGCGTCACGGGATCGCCGTCGGGATCCACGGCGACGGGATCGATGGTGAGCACGAGATCGTCGCCTTCTACCGGCGCGAGCGGCGAAAGGCTGATCGCGATTTCGCTCGGCGCGGCGTTGCCGACCGTCACGAGCAGGGTTGCGGGCACACCAACATCCACCCCGTCCGTGGCGGTGACGGTGACCTCCCACACGGAGCCGAGGGTCGCGCGCTCGGCGGGGACCGTTTCCGTGGAAAGCCCCGCGTCTACGCCGTCAACCGTCCAGGAGTAGACGTAGCTGACGGCATCCCCATCTGCATCCGCCGCTTCGGCGTCGATCACCACGGAAAACGCGAGGTCGGGCGCCGGAACGGTAGGCGTGATGTGGATCGTTGGCGTACCGGGGGGATTGTTGGGCGGCGCCGTGTCGCCGGTTTCGGCGGAGTCCGCGGTGTCCGCGCTGTCGCCGGTATCCGAGGTGTCTCGGGCCGAATCGTCGGGGGAGGGGCCGGTGTCGACGGGCTCGCTGTCGCAACCCGTGGAGAGCAGGAACGCGGACCATCCAGCGAGCAGGGAGCGCATGCCGCTACCGTAGCCGCGGTTCGCCCGATACGGAAGCGCGGTGCTCCTCTGGTCCATCGCCCTCGCTCTCGCCGCGATGCCCACGGAGCCCGAGCTGTTCGCCGCCGTGCTCGGCCGGATCGACCTTGATCACGACGGGGCGCTCACCCGGGAGGAGTACCTGCACGTCGACGGCTCCACGAATTTCGACGCGATGGACGCCGATCGTGACGGGTTCGTGTCGGTCGACGAGCTGGGCGCCTGGGTGAAGGTGACCCAGCCGCGGCCGATGGATCGCCCGGCGTCGCAAGCGGGGAACGCGCCGCCCGCGGGAATGCCGCCGCCGACCGGTAGCTTTGCGCCGGTCGCGACGTCGAGCCGCACCGTAGCCTCGCGGACAGAGGGTTCGGTGTCGGTTGCGGTCGCGGAGGC
Source organism: Deltaproteobacteria bacterium (assembly GCA_014191855.1). GTDB lineage: Bacteria > Myxococcota_A > UBA796 > UBA796 > SXON01 > SXON01. The sequence goes on along the minus strand of BJHF01000038.1, from coordinate 39,294 downwards.
TTCGCCAAAAATGGAGGATCGGACGCTGTTCCGCGCCGGGGTTCTGGGCGGCATGCTCGTTCTGGCAGGGGGGGCGGCCTGGTGGATGCTGCGCTCCGAGCGCCAACCGTCGCCTCGCCGACGGCGCCGGTGACGAAGCTGCTCCTCGTCGCCGGGTTCGGGTGTGCCGTCGACGCCCCCATCCCGCCGACGAGCGTCCAACCGAACATCCTCCTCGTCTCGGTGGATACGCTGCGTGCGGACCACACCACCCCGTACGGGTACACGCGAGACACGACGCCCGTTCTCAGCAAGCTAGCCCGGGAGGGTACCAGGTTCAACGCTGCGTTCAGTCAGGCTAACGAGAGCGCATGGTCGCACGCGGCGCTGCTCGCCGGGCGGTATGCGAGCGAGCTGGCCTCTCCGGTGTACGCCACCTACGCCATCCCGGAGAGCGCCACGCTGGTATCAGAGGCGCTCGCGGCGTATGGGTATGCAACCGCCGGCTTTTCCGCGGGCGGGCACGTCACGGCCGACTTCGGCTACGACCAGGGCTGGGACCGCTGGTCGGCCGAGCCCGGCTTCGCGTCGTTCTACGACACCGGTCCCAAGGCGGTGCAGTGGATCTCGGAGCTCCCCGAAAACAAACCCTGGTTCGTGTTCCTCCACGGTTACGATGCGCATCGGCCGTATTCGCGGCCGGGCCCCTGGGATCATCTGTACGCCCGCGGGGAGGGCTCGCGGCTGGCGGAGGCGCTGTGCAAGAACCCGTGCATCTCGGAGATGGTGCTGGGCGATGCGCTGTTTCCCGAGGTCGTCCCTTCGTGGTTCACGCACGCAGGCGGGGACGCGGTCCTCGACCCGGAAACCTACGCGCGGCTGGCGGCTACGGGCGCGGACTCCCCCCGAGTCGCCATCACGGCGGCCGACAAACAACACGTCCTCGACCACTACGACGGCGCCGTTCGCTACGCCGACACCCAACTGGGCCTCACGCTGGCTCGCCTTGAAGCCAACGGAGACCTCGACAATACCGTCGTGATCGTGCTCTCCGACCACGGCGAGGATCTGCTCGATCACGGCTACATGAATCATCGAACCGGCCTCTTCGACTCGTGTACGCATGTGCCGTTGGTCGCGTGGGGTCCCGGCTTTGAAGGCGGCGTGAACACCGACCAGTTGGTGGATGGTCGCGACGTTGCGCGGACCGTGCTCGCGGTGGCGGGAGCGTTGCCGCCGAGCGGGAGCGGCGGCCGCGATCTTCGGGAGGTGCGCCGCGGGGAAACGCCGTTGGAGGTCGTGTTCGCCGAAGGCGTGATGGACATGGTGACGGCGCGAACGGCGACGCACCGCCTCGTCGTGTCCGGCGTGCGACTCGCCGATCCGGGGCACGCCGCGGAGATCGCTGCGTTATCGCTCGAGAGTGCGAGATTCGCGCTCTACGATCTCGCCGCCGATCCTGGGGAGCAGCACGACGTCCACGCATCGGACGTCGCGACGACAGCGGCGTTGCGGGACCGGATCGTTGCGTGGCGTGAGGGCATCGTGGCCGGAACGCATGCGCTGTCGCAAGAGGAGGTGTCGCCGGAGGTGGCGAAGTCGCTTCGCGAGCATGGATATTGGGAGGCGGGCGGGGACAAGCCTGCCGTGGTGACGACGGCGGCGCCGCCGATCGGGGCTCCGTCCGGCGGGGCCGGGCCCGAGCCCGTGCAGAGCGACGCCGCGTGCAAGGAGCGTTTTGAGTTCCTGCCCGGGGGGGGGTGACGACGCGCCCGTCGTCGGGGGCTGCGTCCGTGCCATATTCGGGCCATGGGCGCCGCTCAGAAGCCCGCTACCTTCGACCAGATGTTCGCGGCGATCAGGGCCCTGCCTGAGGGCGAGCACGGGGAGATCCTCGGTCCGGGCCTTTGGCGGACGATGTCACGGCCCGGCGCCTCCCACCGGCGCGCCTCCAAGCGCGTGGCTTCTCGTCTGGGTTCGATGGACGTCGATGCGGGCGGGGGCTGGTGGTTGGAGGTTGAGGCCGAGCTGCGGCTGGACGACCGCTTGCACGTCCCCGACCTTGCCGGCTGGCGCGTGCCGGACGGAGACCTCGCGTTTACCGAGGCCAACCCCATCACCCGCAGGCCGGACTGGGTGTGCGAGATCCTGTCCCGCACCACGCAGCGCGCGGACCGGGTGATCAAGCTCCCCACCTACGCAAAAGCAGGCGTGGCGCACGTCTGGGTCATCGACACGGAGCGCTCCCCGTGCGTTGAGTCCGCGGGGATCCCTCAGGGCGATCCCGTAGGCCCGGTCCCGGGCCCAACGGGCGTCGCCTGGGATCGCGGTGCCCCCGGAGCGCTTGTCGGCGGCGGCGCGAACCGTCGCGACGCAGCCAGCTCCGCCGCGAGCTGCGCCGCGATCGCCGCCGAGGGGTCATCGCCGGGGAGCGAGGGAGCCAGCGGCGTGATCGGCAGGTTCGCGCTCGGGGGCGGCGAGGCCGGGAGCGTTGGCTCTCCGCGTGGGCACGCAAGCACCAGCCACAGCCAGCTCATGGCAGCCCCGCCGGCCAGGCCCACCCGTGCGCCTCCCACCGCGGCCGCAGCGTCGCCAGCACCGCGGCGGCTTCCGGTGTCGTGATCCCACCCGCGGCGACGGCCTCCGCAACCGCTTCCGGCGCCACGCCGGGCTCACCGCTCGCGCGCAGCGCATCGTTCATCCACACGATCGCCTCCCACGTGTCCCGCGCCGCACCGGTCGGCGCCGATATTCCCGCCCCGCCGCGGTGGATCACCTCTACCTCCGCAAAACCGTCGAACGTCGTGGGCTGTTGCGCCGCGACGAGCCCAGCCAGCTCAGCCGAGGAGAGATCCCCGTCGGCATCGCGGTCCGCGCTCCCAAACAGGGGGCCGTTCCACACATGCGGGTCGTACTCGGTGGCGACGACGCGACCGTCCCCGTTGGCGTCGAGGCGCGAACGGTGGGCTTCCAAGGCTGAGTCTTCAGTCCATCCCGACGAGCAGGCCAGCGCGAGCCAGATCACTTGCCCTCCAGGTGCGCGAGCAGGCCGGCGCGCAGCGGCTCAGCGTCGCCATCGCCCGCGACCTTCAGCGTGATTCCGTCCACCGGCGCCACCCTCAACAGCGGCGCGAACCACGGGTTTTCGATGCTCGCGCCCTCCGCCGTCAACCGACCCGTCGCGCCCCGGGCGCTCAGAAGGCGCAGTCCGCCCTCGCTCACGATGGTGCCACGGAGCGCCTGTGCCTCGCCGGCCAACGTGGGCGCCAACGAGATCCCGTCGCCATATAGCCGTGCCTCAACCCCTGCGATCTCCAAAAGCGTAGGCGCTACATCGATCAACCCTACCAGCCCGGTGAGCCTTCTAGCGCCGACGCCGCCCGGCGGACGCACCAGCAGCGGCACCCGCGTCACCGCGTCGTCCAGGCTGCCTCGATGCCCGAATTGCCCGCCTTCGCCGAGCAGCTCGCCGTGATCAGAGAGCACCACGATGGTCGTCGTGTCCAGGAGGTCACGCTCGTCAAGGCCCGCCATGAACCGGCCGAAGCACGCGTCGGCCCAGGCCACGGATCCGTCATACAGCGCGGTGAGGTGCGCTCGGTCGTCGTCGGCGAGCGGCTCCGCGGTGGGCTCCGCCGCGCGCAGGCCGCGCCCCCCTTCGAAGCGGGGGGCGGACAGGCTGAGCAGCTCCAACCGGGTCAGGTCCTGCACGTACGCCCCACCCCCGATGTGCGTCGTTCCGCCGACTTCGCGCCCGATCCGCGCGCCGACCGTTTGCGATGCCGGATCGGCGAAGGCGTAGCCAAACGGCGAGGGCCGCAGGTACCGGTCGTGGGTGTCGTAGCTGTGGACGAACAGGAAGAATGGAGCTTTGGCGGGCCGAGTGTCGAGCCACCGCAGGGCGAGCGCGCCGGTTTCCCGCAGCGATCCCCAGGCTGAACTATCGTCGTAGACCTCAAACCCGGCGTCCAGGCCGAAGCCGGCCGAGAGGTGACCGCCGGCCACGAACGCGGCCGTTTCCCAGCCGGCGCCCTCGAAGGTCGAGGCCAGGGTCGCCGTGCCCTGCGGGAGCCGAAAGTCGCCGTTCAAGGCGGCCAGCCGGCTCGGGTACTGGCTGGTGAACAGCGCCGCGTGGCTGAACAGCGTTTCGTTGGCCTGGGCGAACGCCTGGTCGAAGATCACCGACTCCGCCGCGAAACGATCGAGGTTTGGCGTGAGCTTTGCGGTGCTCCCATAGGCGCCGAGGCGGTCGGCGCGCAGCGTGTCGAAGCTCAGCACCACGATTCCGCCCGGGTCGGGCGCACACGCGAGGCCGAGCCAGAGGGAGAGCACGAAGCGAGTATAGTCCGCCGGTGCCGCCGCCCCGCATCGAGCCCTACCTCGCCGACTGCCGCGACCTCGTCGTGGAGGAGATCCGGAGGATCACCCCCCCGGATGGCCCCTGGACGGGGGGGCTCTACGCCCTGGTGCTCGACTACCCGCTTCGCGGCGCGAAGGCGCTCCGCCCGGCGCTGTGCATCGCTACCGCAAGGATGCTTGGTGCCCCCTTGGATGCAGCGCTCCCCACCGCCGCCGCCCTGGAGCTGTACCACAACGCGTTTCTCGTTCACGACGATGTGGAGGATGGGAGCGAACTTCGCCGAGGCAAGCCGTCGCTACCGTCGGTGCATGGTGTGCCGGTGTCCGTGAACGTGGGTGATGCCATGCTCGCGTTGGCGATGCGCCCGCTGCTCGAAAACACCAGGCTGATCGGCGTTCGGCGCTCCCTCGCGATCCTCGACGTGCTCACCCGCATGGCCCAACGCTCCGCGGAGGGGCAGGCGATGGAACTGGGCTGGGTGCGCAACGGGTCCTGGGCCGTGGCGCCGCGCGACTACCTCCACATGGTGTACCTCAAGACCGCGTGGTACTCCTTCGTTGCGCCGATGGCCTGCGGGCTGATCGTGGCGGATGGCAGCCGGCTTGAGGTGCAACTTCGTCGGTTGGCAACGATGCTCGGCATCGCCTTCCAGATCCAGGACGACGTGCTGAACCTCATGGAGGCCGGCGTGGAGGCCGACGTGGATTCCGAGCGCTACGGCAAGGAGGTGGCCGGCGATCTCTGGGAGGGAAAGCGCACGTTGATGCTGATCCACGCGCTGGCTTGCGCCCCGGCGGCGGAGGCCGCGGAGGCGCGCAGGATCCTCGACGTGCCGCGATCGGAGAAGGTGAAGGCGGAGGTGGCGTGGCTGTTGGCGTTCGTACGCCGCCACGGCGGCATCGAGGAGGCGAGGCGATCGGCGCTGCAGCATGCGCGACGCGCAGCGAGGATCTACGCCCAGATCACACCAGAGTTGCCACCTTCCATTCACCGCGACTTCCTGGGCGACCTGATAGGGTACGTGACGGAGCGGAGCTGGTAGATGAAGCGCGGTCGGGGGCAGGGGCGCGCCGAGGTGGAGCGTATGGTCGATGCGCTGGAGCAGATCCACCTGGGCGAAGGCGGTCAATCGGCCGAGGGTGCCGTGCGCGCGGCGCTCGGTGCCGTGGCGGGGCCGGATCGGGTGTACGCGGAGGCGACGCGCCTGTTCTCCGCACAAGAGCGCATTCTACGCGCTCAATCGGCGGCGGCCGGCAAGCTCATCGAGGGGCTCCGGGCGCGGTCTACCACCCCTCGGCAAACGGTATTGCGGCTCGCGGCGCCCGTGAATGGCGTGGTCGGCGGCCGCTTCGTCCTCCACAACGAGAGCGCTCATGCGTGCACGTTCTCCTTTCGGCCAGGGTTTTCCTTCGCGGCGACCTTCGTTCCCGACCGCCCGACGATCGGCCCCGGCGGGCGGCAGCCCGTGGATGTTCGCTTCGAGGTAGATACGACGTTCCGCCCTGGCGAAATCGCGACGCTGCTCGTGGACATCCTCGCCGATGGCCGGCCGCGCCTGAAGCTCTGGCTCGACGTGCTGGTGGAGGAGCCGTCGTGAACGAACCCGACGGGCTGCCCGCGCTCGCGCTTCGGGATGCGGAGGAGGAGCTGGACGTGTTGCTGCGCGAGGCCCAGGCCTTCGTGCTCCAGCACCCGATCGCCGCGCAGTCCATCTATTCGGTGTTGGTGGCGGAAGGTAGGCGAGCGGCCGCGACGCCCGAGGGGGCGGCGCTCCGTACGCAACTCGCGCGCTCCCCCTTGGCGCGGCGCTGGCGCGAGGCGTGGGAGATCGGCACGCTCAACGCGCTCCACAGCGATGCGGAGGGTCCCTTCCCCGCCGAGTTCGGGGATCTGCTGTTCGCCGCCGCGTCGTCGGGGCGCCCGCTCCTGGGGCGGGTGTTCTCGGGGGGCGGCACGTGAGGGTGCTCGAATCCCAGGCCGCGGGTTGGGAAGACGACGAGTGGTTCGACATGCTGGTGGCGCTGCACGCGGCGGCGGGTCGCGTTCGCCGCGCAGCCAACCTCGACGATGGGGGGATCCGTGGTCCGGAAGGCTCGCCGCCGATTGTGCACGAAGAAACCCTGGACTTCCTCGTTGGTCTCACGCTGTTCGCGGGGGGCCTCGAAAGCTGGGTGGAGGGGATCGCCGCGGCGGGCGCCCGGCTGGAGGTCAGCCCGCACGCCCAGCCCCCCGAGGCCGGCCCCCCGGAGCGCCTGCTCCGGTGAGCCTGTTTCAACCGGCAAGCCCTGCCGCGGCGCTCGGGAAGCTCGCGCCAGCCCTGGACTGGTGGCGCGCCGCGCCGCTCACCGCTCCCGGGGGAGCGCTGGAGTGGATGCACTTCGTGATCGTTGGCCAAGGGCTTCGCTTGCTCGTGAACCTCAGCCTGCGCCGAGAGGCGGGTGAGGTTCGCCCGCGCGTGGTCGTGCTGCTGTGGTCAGGCGGGGTGTGGTCCGGGGGGATTCACGAGCCCCGGATGCGAGACGTGGAGGTTCGCGCCGGTGGCGTCGACGCGTTCTTCGGGGCTTCGTTCGTTCGCTCTGTGGGAGGCGACTACGTTCTCCACCTCGACCCTGCCGATACGGGGGTCGCGGGCGATTTCGTGCTCCGCCCCGAGGCCGCGCCGCTGCTCGCCACCAACCTGAAGCTCCCGGATTCGGGACGTTTTCACTGGGTGAGCGTGCCGCGCCTGAGCGTGGTGAGCGGGGAGCTTCGGCTGCCGCACGCCGTTTCACTCACAGGTTGTACGGCCTACCACGACCACAACTGGGGCTCCTTCGACTTCGGCGGCGACTTCGCGTGGGAGTGGAGCTTCGGCCTGCCGGCGTCCCCGCTTGATCCCTGGAGCCTCATGGCGCTCCGCGTCTCCGATCGTGCCCGCCACCGCACGCTCGTGGCCGGCCTCGCGGTGTGGCGCGACGGCCAGCTCTGGCGGGATTTCCGCAACGCCGAGGTGGAGTTTTCGCGATCCGGTCGTTGGGCCGAGGCCCCGCCGCACCGGCTTCCCGCGCTGGACCCCGACACGTTCGAGGCCCTCGGCAGCCCCCCGCTTACGGCGTCGTGGCACGGTCGCGACGGCTCCGACTGGATTGACGTGGTAGGCTCCACCGAGTCGTCAGCCCAGCTCATCCTCCCCGCCGGAGGTCGCCTCGTGGTGCTCTCGGAGCTCCCGTCGCGCCTCCGGGTTTTGGGATCGCTGCGCGGACGCTCGGTGGACTGCGGACTGCTTGGGATGCTGGAGGTAGTGGATGGCTAAGCGCGAAGCGACGGACCTGAACGGGATGATTGCGGCGAAGTTGGCGGATCTGGGGCCGGAACAGCAGGCGGCGCTCGCGGCGGCCCTGGGCGACCGTTGCATCGACGTCCGCAGGGGCGGGGCCATCGTACGACTGCGTGCGAACGTCGCGGAGCAGCGGGTCCAGGTCGCGAACGACTACAAAGAGCGCGCCGCCGCGCTCCTCACGTTGAGCGATGACGATGGCGCCGCACTGCATGAGGTTGTTGACGTGCAGGCCGACACCAAGCAGGACGCGCTGCGCGACCGGCTCGCCGAGGTGTGGCTGGCGGTGTGCGGCCAGGTGAAGCCGAGCCTGAAGGCGACGAAGACCGGCACGACGCCGAAACGCAAGCAGCTCCTCCCGTCGTGGAGCCTCGGCGCCCAGGGGGGGCCACCCGATAAGGCGGAGCTGGAACCTCCGCCGGATTCGATCGGCGATACGGAGGATGCAACCAGGCAGTCGAGCCAGTCTCAGACCAGCAGCCAGCGCTTCGCGGGTACCGACGCGAGCCCGACGATCCTGGTGATTGGCGCGGGGGTGACGGGTCTCACGGCCGCCCAGGAGCTCGTGGAGCGTGGGCTGAACGTCGTGGTGGTGGAGCGCGCAACCAGCAGTCTCGACCGGAACGTCACGGCCGTTGGAGGCGTTGCGCGCACTCCGTACGTTCATCTGCCGCATGCGCTGGTGGGAAGCAATCACACCACGTTCGTGGCCGCTCGCCCGCCGCTCTTGCTTCAAACCGACTTCTTCTCCGGTCGCTTCACGATGGAGGCCGACGGAGCGGTGCCGGGCGCGGGTACGCCTGCGCTCGGCGAGGCCGTCGCCGGTGCGTTCCGGCTGCTCCTTGAACGGGTGAAAGGTGAGGTATCCCCTGGGGATGCGGTGCCCCCCGCGGGCGCCCCCGTGCCCTGGGTGATCTGCTGCGTGGGGCGCTTTGGACCCAACGACGACCCCGGAAAGGCCATGGAGCGCACGCAGCGCCTCCGCACCTGGTTGGTGAACACGGCGATCGCTTCGGCGCCGGCGGTGCTCACCGTGGGCACGCGCAGCACGGCGGCCGACACGCCCCCAATGGGGCCGATGCGCCCGGACGACCCGGTGATCACCCTCTCCGACCCGGGGGACGCAAGCCAAACCGCACGGTTCCGCTTCGTTGCGGAGATTCGCATCAGCCCCGATGCCGCCGCGATGAACAACCAGGCCGAAACGGTCGTTGAGCTCCACGTAGGCCAGTACCTGGTGCCGAGCGAGCACGGTTACCGGGTATTCCCTGGATTTTATCGCCACATGTTCGACACGATGAAGCGCATTCCGCTCGTGGACGAAGCAGGCCGGGCCACGGGGTATTCGGCGTTCGACAACCTCGTGGCGGTGAACGAAGTCCAGATGTACCGATATCGGAACACAGGCGCGGAGCGAGAGCCGCACACCTTCCCGCGCCGGCCGGCGAGGAGCATCGAGGAGCTCCGCCAGATGTTCCGTGACCTGCGGAAATTCGGCTTCGAAGACCGCGACATCACGCTCTTCGAAGTACGAATGCTAAAATACCTGACGTCCTGCCGCAAGCGGCGCGCGTCGGAGGCGGAGGGCAAACACTGGCAGGAGTACATCGGCATCGAGGACTTCATGCGCAAGGGGAAGGACACGCGCTTCTCCGAAGCCCTGCGCGATGCGCCATTGTCGCTGCTCGCGGCGCGGGCCGATCAGGTGGACGCCCGCACGCACCTCAACACGGCCGCCCAGCTCTTCCTCGACCATGTGCGCTCGGACCGCACCTCGGACATGACGCTCAACGGCCCAACCTCGGAGGCATTGTTCACCCCGTGGAAGCGGTATCTCCGCTCGCAGGGGGTGAAATTCTTCCGCGGCGAGCTCGACCAGATCTCGTCGATGTGGGGCGAGCTCTCCCCGAAGTGGAAAACCGCGCCCGTGGCCGACCGGGCGTGTGACTCGTTTCCGGACCGCTACGACTATGTGGTGCTCGCCATCGACCTCTCCGAGATCTTCAAGGTGCTCGAGCGCAGCCCTCATCGCGATCGTTTCCGGGGCGACCTGCAGACGCTCCTCTTGTGGAAGGAGAAGACCGATCGGGAGATCGACGATGAGAAGGACCGCCAGAAGCGGAAGGGGCAAGAGCCCGACCCGTCGTTCGACTTCGTATCGATCGGCGCGGTCGGGCCGCAGGAGCCCACGACGGCCGAGCCCGACATTGAACGGTGGGTGCCAACCGGGCCGTTCCGCACCATGGCAGGGGTGCAGTATTATTTTGAGTCCGGCGTGCGGGTCGGGGGCAAAGGGCACGTGTATTACATTGGTGCGCCGTGGGGTGTCTCTTCGATCTCGCAGCCCTCGTACTGGCGTACCCGGATGCAGCGGCAGGATGCAGGCTTCATCTCCAACCTCTCGGTAGATCTTTGCAACTGGTACAACGACCAGATGCCCACCGAAAATGATGACCGGATGGGGGATCGCGCCGAGGGGATGACCCGCAAGCGAAGCGCCTTGGAGACGCTGGAGCTCCCCGCGAGGATCTGGGATCAGCTCACGCATCCACTCCCGCATTGGACCAAGGAAAACCTCGCGAAGCCCCACTGGGTCAACATTGATTGGAACCTTGAGCGCAAAAGCGCCACCGACCCGACCACGCCCATTGTCCGAAACAACGCTCCCTACCTGATCAATCGGCCTGAGGACAACGCCTCGCGCCCCACCTTCCAACGGGATCCCGGGGATCCGGAAGCGCCCGCTCTGCCGCCGGTTGAGCATGGCTCGGAGCGCGGCCTCGCGTATCGGATGACGCAGGGCAACTGGGTGATCGCCGGCAACCACATGCCGACGATGACCCGACTCACCAGCATGGAGGCGGCCAACGAGTCGGCCAAGCACGCCGTGAACGCCCTGTTGTACGACATCGCTCAAAAGCGGGATCAGCTCATGGGCGAGTTCTGTGACACGTCAAATCCGGAGGACAACGAGCTGGCCGATCTCGAGAGCCTCAAGCGGCTGGACGACCGCCTCATGGCGCGCAACCTGCCGCACGTGTTCGAGATCCTCCGCCTGGAGAAATCGATCATTCTCAGTCCGACGGAGGCGTATGAACACTTGGATAATTTCATCACCGACGCCTTCCGCACCATCCAGGACGATGGTGGGCCGATGTCGGGGCTGACGGACTGGGAAACCCTGGTGAAGAACCTGCTTACTAAGGGGCAGAACTTATTCAAGCAGGGCGGATCGATCTGGTAATTTGGGCGCCTTCGCGATCGCCGGCGCAGGACCGGGCGGCCTGGCCGCCGCGATCCTGCTTCGGCGCGCCGGCCACGACGTTTCGGTATTCGAAAGGGCTCCCGCGCTTCGCCTCGGGGGCGGCGCCCTCGCGCTTTGGCCTCACGGCACGCGCGCGCTCGCGACGCTTCTCGGCGAGGCGACGGCGCGCGCGCTCGGCCCGACCTACGACCGGGCGCGGATCCGGCGTTGGGACGGCGCGCTCGTCCACGACCTCCCGATCGCCGCGCACGCTGCGCATTACGGTGGATGGCTCATGGCCGTGGACCGGGGGGGGCTGATCGCCGCGCTCGGCGCGGCGGCGGGCCAGGTGACGTTCGGCAGGGAGGTCGTAGGGTTTGAGCGGCGTGCCCACGAGGTGAACGTGTCCTTCGCCGACGGCGCGCACGCCGACTTCGAGGCGCTGATCGGGGCCGACGGGTTTGGTTCAAACGTGCGGAACGCGCTGGGCGCTGAAGGCACGGAGCGGCCCGCGGGCATGACGGCGTGGTTGGGGGCCTCCGCGTCGCGGGCGACCGGACCCCGCTGCACCACGACCTTCGAGGGACAAGGAAGGCGATTCCTCCACCTTCCGCACCCTGGCGGCGCGTGGTGGTACGCCTACACCCACGATTCCCTCGGCGTGGCCGACGCCCGCACCTTGCGTCACGCCTTCCGGCACTTCCCGGCGTTGGTGGTGGATACGATCGAGGACACCCCGTCGGATTCGCTCCTCCGGTTCAGCCTGCGGGATCGGCCGCCCGATGATGTTTGGGGCCAGGGCCGTGTCACCCTCCTCGGGGACGCAGCGCACGCCTGCACTCCGGACCTCGGGCAAGGGGTGTGCATGGCGCTGGAGGATGCGATCGCCCTCGGAAACCACCTTACGGACGGGCCCGACGTGGAGCTGCAGCTCCGCGCGTACGAGGCCGAGCGCCGGCCGCGTACGGCGGGCCTGCAGCGTGCCTCGTGGGCAATCTCGCAGGCCTCCTTCGCGGGCTCGGACATTGCGTGCCAGCTCCGCGACGCGGCCTTCGCCGCCGCGCCCGACGCCGCGCTGCTCGCGGCGTTTGGGGCGATGTTCTCCGCGCCTCAGGCCGGTACCGGCACCACGGAGCCGAAGTAGCGCTCTGGCGCGACGACCCCGAGACCCCGAGCGAGCGCGACTTGCGTTGTCGCTGCCGCCGTGTTTCCCTCGCACAACTCGGCGCGCCAGGCGCACGCCGCCGCGTAGAGTCGGAGTCCGGCCGCGGTGCAGGCGGCCGCCGCGGCGCGGTAGCCCGGCGCCGCTGCGGCGGTGCTGCCCCCCGAGAGCGCGAGGGCCAGCGCCGAGAACGCTGGAGCATGGCGCAGGTTCGTCGCGCCCGCGATGGCCTTGGCCTGTGCCCGGCACGCCGTAGCGTCCCCACACGCCGCCGCTACCCGCGCCCGAAGCAGCGCCATCTCGGTGCTGCAGTACGGGAAGGTGAGGAATCCCCCTGCCTTTACGCCCGGCCAGGCGGCATCCAGGGCGGCCCTCGCGCCAGTGGCGTCACCTGTGTACAGCCGGGCCTGCGTGGTGCCCAGCAGGTGGAAATACTCAAGGGCCGAGAACGGCACGCCCTCCGTAGCAGGAGGCCCCTCGGCGTCGAGGATCACCTCCGGCTGATCCAGCCACAGCCACGCCACGGAGGGCTGGCCCGCCCGATGTACGACCGCGGCGAGGCGGTGACCGCGCCGCTCGGCGTCCTCCAGGCCGGCGGGCACCCGCGCCACGAGCTCCGAAACCTCCCCGAGCAACGCCAACGATCCGTTCAGGTAGGTGCGGACGATCATCAGCTCCCAGTCCACGCCCTTGCACTCGCGCAGGTACGCACCTTCCGCTTCCCGACCCACCGCCGCTGACTCGGCAAATTCGCCGGCGAGGCCGTGAACCGTGCACATCGCCATCAGCGCCCAGGCACGATCCGCGGGATTACCGGTCTCCGACGCCAGCGCGGACGCCCGGGCCGCCAGCTCGCGGGCGCGCCGAAGGAACCAGCCGCTGCCCGCAAAGGCCTCGCAGGACGCCTCGAAGCCGAGGGCGCGGCTCAGGCGAACGGGCTCACCGATCCGCGCCGCATCCAGCAGGTGGCGCACCCCCAGCACGTCGCCGCGCGCCGGGTCCACCATGCCGAGCGCCGTGGACAAGGACCAGAGCAGGTCCAGGCGGTGCTCCTCTCCGCTGAGCGCGCCGGGGGCGGTGCGAACCCGAGGTTGTCCGCCGATCAGGAAGCGGACCCGGTACCAGAGGCTCGTGAGCTGCGCCGCGCCGACGCTCCCGGGGATCCCGATGCCCGCGCGCTCGAGGAGGGGCGCCATCGCGCGGAGGCCGGCCGCGACATCCCCCGCGTGTAACCAGGCTTCCCCGGCTGCACGGCGCAGCTCGGAGGCGCGCTGTTCGTCGCCCGCGGCCAGCTCGCTTGCCCGCAACAAGGCCTCGGCGGACTCGGCGAGCCGCCCGGTGTAGCGCAGCGCCACGCCGAGCCCCTCACAGGCCTCGACCGAGGGCACCAGCTCGGTGGCTTGCCGAAAGAAGCTCACCGCTTGCTCAAACGCGAGCGCCGCCTGTGCGTCGCGACCCGCGTCTACCGCGCAGCGCGCCGCTTCCGCGGACTCCCCCGCAGCCACGAGGTGGCGCACGCGGCGGAGCGGGGCGCCTGCCCCGCGGAGCAGGTGAGCCGCGCGGGCGTGGAGCGCAACCCGACGTGCAGGCGAAAGGCCAGCGACAACCGCCTGTTGTACGCGCTCGTGGTACGGCTCGACGCGATCTGCGCGCGCATCCCGAACGCTCCGCAGCAGTCGCCGATCGCGAAGCCGGTAGCAGGCCTCCCATACGCCTTCTTGCAGCGCCGCGAGCTCACCGAGGAAGCCGGGTGTAACCGGACTGTCGGCGATCGCCGCGGCCTCGCGGAGGCGGCGCGCGTCCGCGTCCAATTCGGCGGTGCGCGCGGCGATGGCCTGCTCCACCGTCGCCACCGCGCTGCCGCCTCGGAGCTGGTGCGCCAGCTCCACGAGCAGGAACGGCGAGCCCTCGGCCTGCTCAAGCAGCGCGGACCGATCGGCCGGGAGGTGCTCGCCCAACAGCTCGGCGAGGAGCGCGTCCGCGTCGGCGTCGGCCAGCGGCGGCAGGTGCAGGGTGCCCAGCCCGCCCCAACGAAGGCCCGCTTCTCGCGCGGCTTCGATCAGCGGCGCGCCCTCCGCTTGTCCTTCCCGGTGCGCGACGACGAGGCACAGGTTCGGCGCGGAGCGAGCGGCGAGATCGGTGAGCAGCGCGGCGCTGTCTTCGTCTCCCCACACCGCCTCGTCCATCGCCACCACCAACCTCCGTTGTTCGCCGAGCCGCTCGAGGAGGTCCCCGAAGCCCCGGAAGGCGGCCTGCCTGCGCTCCACGGGGTCGTCGGGCGCGGGCGCGTCCAGCCCGAACGCCAGAGCGGGCACGCGCGCGAGCACGGGAAAAAGCTTGACCAACGAAGGTGTTTCGGGGGAGACAAGCCCGTCGGCCTCCTCGCGCGGGAGGGCCAGCAGCCGCTCACTGAGCAAGTCGACCACGGGATCCCAAGCCCGGAACGGCACGGACTCGGTGTTGGCGCAGCGGGCCGAGAGCACGACCCGATCGGGGCCGCCCGCGAACGCCGCCAGGGTTGCCCCGATCAACGCTGATTTTCCGATTCCTGCGGGTCCGGTTGCCGCGACGACGGTGGGGCCGGTGCCACCGAGCCATCCCGCGAGGCAGGCGCGGGCCTCGTCGCGATCGACAAACGGCGCGTGGGTCTTTGCGGGCATCGTGAGCCGGGGTGCGCTGCTGTGCCCGAGCACCTTCGCGACGTCCGCCAATGAGGGCCGTTCGCCTGCGGGCCACGACTGCAGGGCCACGACGAGGTCGGCCAGATCATCAGGGCCGAACGGGCGAATCGCGGGATTCGCATCGGGATCGAGCGCGGCGGTGCCCCACATCGGCGCGCGTGCGCGCTGCCCGGTGAGGGCTTCAGAGAGCAAGCAGCCGAGCGCCCACGCGTCGGCCGCCGGTCCCGCATCCCGGCCCAAGGCCTGCTCGGGCGCCATGTACGCCGGCGTGCCCACAGCCTGCGTGCCGAACGGGCCGCGCTCCAGGCGGTGTGCCGCGACGCCGAAGTCGAGGAGCACCACCCGCCCCTCGTCGGTAACCAGTACGTTGGCCGGTTTCAGATCCCGGTGGACGATCCCCGCTTCGTGCAGCGCACGCAGGCCGCTCACGAGGTCGGCGAACACCCGCCGCAGCTCCAGCAGCCCTTCCGAGCCGAGCGCGAAACCGGGGGGGAGTCCCCGCCGGAGGAAGCGGATGAGCTCCTCGCCGCGGAGCAGCTCCATCGTGAAGAACGCCCCCAGATCGTCCGCAAAAAGGTCGTAGAGCGAAACCAGGTTGGGGTGTCCGACCTGCCGCGCCACGCGGAACTCATGCTTGAGCTGCACGGCCGCGTCGGGGCTCGGCCAACGCACCAGCTTCGCCGCGACCTGCGCCTGCATGTCCACGTCCCACGCCCGATACACGAGCCCCATCCCGCCGCCGCCGAGCGAGGCGAGGAAGCGGATCCGCGCGCGATCGGGGGGCAGATCCTCGGTGCCCCGGCGCGGAACCGGGCGAAGCGTCGGCACCGACACGCTCTCGTTGAGGTCCTCCGGGAGCAGGGTCTGCCCGCTGATGTCGAGGTGGAAGGGCACCGCGGCAGTCTATCGCGTTCGCCGTCGGTTATGACGCGCCGATGTTCGTTGCCGCGCTGTGGATCCTCTCCGCCTGCCGCCACTCAGGGGGTGACCTCGACTTGCTTCACGGCGACGATGCGGACACGGCAACCGGCGGCGAAACAGGCGAAACCTCCGACTCTGGGGACACGGGGGACACCGCCGACAGCGCCGAGTCGGGCGACAACTCCGACAGCGCGGACTCCGGCGATACGGCGGTGGAAGGCCTCGACGCCTCGCTCCTCGCGCCTCCCGCGAGCTTCTGGCAGGCGCCCAGCTTCACGGTGGAGCCGGGGCGCGGGCTCGCCTGGGAGCGGGACACGGCGTGGTCCATTCCGGGCCTGACGGTGCCTCAAATTTTCGTGCGTGCCGATGGTACTTACGGGATGTTGGTGACCGTGAACGCCACGGGCAACGATCGGTTTCTGATCACGAGCGACGACGGCATCGAGTGGAGTGATCCTCCGAAGCTGCTGTTCTCCCCCGCCGATTTTGCGCCGCTCGATTGCGGCGACCGACTCGAGGACGCCGCGGTGCTCTACCAACCGGACGGGAGCTACCTGCTGGTGCTTGAGTCCACGTACACCGAAGAAGGGGGGGTAACCCCGCTCTGGCGCCGGTGGTGTCAGGCCACCTCGCCGGACGGTGTCACGTTCACCCCCAACACCGAATCCTATTTCTTTACCGGCCTCGAAGGCGATGAAGGCGTGCCAAGCGTGCCGGGCGCGCTGCCATTGTCTGACGGCTCACAGCTTGTGTATTACAACGCGGCGATGGGCTCCCCCACGCAGGGTATCCGCGTCGCGATCGGCGCCCAGCCGGACGTGACGCTTGCCCAGCTCGCCGGCACCGCGGTGCTGCCGATCAGCGACGTCGACCCGCTCCCGGTGTACCTCGAAGGCGGTGGAATTCGGCTGTACCACACACACGGCCCCGGTGGCGGCCCCGGGTACGCGGAAATGGCGGGCGGGGTGGTGGCGGAGGGGGATTCCAGCCTGATCAACAACACCGAGCCCGACTGCATCGTGGCGGGCGGCGAGTGCCTGCTCGATCCGGCGTTCCTTCACCTTCCTGATGGAAGGCTGGTGCTGTACTATTCGCGGGTCACGCTCAATGGGGACGGTACCTATTCCGAGGCCATCGAGCGGGCGTGGGCCACGGATTGAGGGTGAGGGGGCCAGGACGATCGTAGGGATCGTCGTCAACGGGCGACGCTCGATACCCGGTCCCTTGGTCAGGCAAGGTGGCGGAGCGTCGCGGTGCCGTTGACGGTGGCGTCGCGATGCGCGGGAGCGTTCGCCTGAGGAAGGGGACGTGGCCGCGCGCATCGCCAACGCTCTCCGCCCGAACGCCGCCGCGGTGATACACGCCCCGCCAAGCCGGAAACCGCATGGAAGCCCCCGCCACCGTCAACGCCACCGTCCTCGCCGCCTTCGAAGCCGCCTTGCCCGCCGATCCGAGGGTCGCGACCAAGAAGATGTTCGGCATGCCCTGTGCGTTTGTGCATCGGCAAATGTTCTTCGGAACCTTCGGCGGGTGCCTCGTGGCCCGGGTCGGTCCGGCGCGGGCGGGGCAGCTCGTGGAGCAGGGCGGATTGGCCGTGTTCACGCCCACGCCCGACCAGCCGTGGCACGACTACGTGGAGATCGATCCATCGCAAGATGCCGCTACGATCAAGGCGCTGGCGGCGGAGGCGCTCAACTGGGCCTCGAAGCTGCCGCTCAAGGGGAAGAAGCCCCGAGCCCGCAGTCGCCGGGCGTCTCCAGGCTGATCCGGCCGAGGCGCCCCTCGCGCAGGTCGTGGATCAGGCGCTCGGCCGCCCGTTGAAGGTCCACGACGCTGCCCTTGCCGAGGAAACCGCGTTTGCGGCCGATGGCTTCGACGAGACCGTTCGGATCCGCGGGAAGGGTCCCCAGCCCATAGAAGGTGGCGACCGGAGCAGCGTAGCGCTTCGTCAGGAACTTCGCCGCGAAGGTGGCGATGTCCTGGTAGTCCACTACGCGGTCGGAGATCGCGCCCGTTACGGCGAGGCGGTAACCACAGGCCGCGGGCGTGAGCTTGGGCCAGAGGAAACCCGGCGTATCGAGCAACACGAGGTCGGTGCCGACGTTGATGCGCTGTTGGCGCGTGGTGATCGCCGGCTTGTTGGCGGACTTGGCGATGGAGCGGCTGGCCAGGGCGTTGATCAGCGTGGACTTGCCGACGTTTGGGATCCCGAGGATCATCGCGGTCATCGGGCCAGTGCGGATCGGCGGCACCAGCTCACGCGCCACGGCGTTGAGCGTCCGCAAAAAGCCGCCTTCGAGGTTGTGGTGGGTGATCGCGCGGACACCCGGCGTCGCGCTGATGATCCGGAGCCATTCGGCGGTGACGTCGGGATCGGCGAGATCACACTTGTTCAGGATCTGGATGCATGGTTTCTCGCCGCGAAGGCCTGAAACCATCGGGTTCTCGCTGCTGAACGGAATGCGCGCGTCGAGCACCTCGATCACCAGGTCCACCCCCGGCATCGTCTTTTTGATCTCTTTGCGGGCGGTGGCCATGTGGCCGGGAAACCAGTGAATCGACATGTCGGGGCCCCGACTACCACACAAATGGCAGCACCGCCCGGCGCTCCGGGGGGTAGTCGGGGAACTTCTCGCGGTACCAGCGGTGGTGGGCGAGCGCCCGCGGGAACAGGTTCGCCGCGGTGTAGAGGAAGAAGGCCCAGCCGGCGAGCGTTCCGGACGCCAACGCCCAGCCAAGCCACTCCAGCATCTCGCCGAGGTAGTTGGGGCAGGAGACGAAGCGGAAGCCGCCGCCGAAGGGGATGCGGTAGCCGGTTTCGCCGGGGGCGCGCAGACCGAGCAGCACCGAGTCGCTGTGAAGGTTGAGCACCAGGCCAAAGGCGAAGATGCAGAGTCCAAGGAGGAAGGGCGCGCTGCTGAGCCAGGTGGCGTCGTGACTCCAGAAGTGGGAGACCGCCCGCGCGTTGATGTAGCCGTTCAGCAGGTTGAAGGCGGCGCCTAGCGATGCGATCAGCAGCGGCATCCGCTTGCCCTCGCTCCGCATCCGGAACGGGAACACGAACGCGCGGTGAACGTAGTGGGTCATCCAGATGGCCAGGAGCACGCGGGGGACGAGCTCATGCGCGTAGGTCCCGAACGCCCAGACCGCCCCAAAGCCCAGGACCGCCGGGGCTTCCATGAGGATCCAGCCCACTCGCGGCGAGACCTCCGGGCCCCAGCCGCCGCGGCTGTGCCGGCCATAGGGGGCGACGATCAGCAGGAGCGAGATCAGCGTTGCGGCCGCGGCGACGAGCTCGCCGAACACGAGCCAGCGGTGGAGCTCCAGCTCGGTCATGGCGTCGCGACCGGCAATGGCGAGGCCGGCAGCGTCCAGCCGGCAGGCATTCGCCCGGAAGCGGCGTACTCCGCGTACAGATCGCGGACGGTGTCCTCAATCGGGCGGGGGGCGTGACCCAGCTCCGCGGCGGCCTTGTGATGGTGCAAGGCGTGGTTCGCCTCCAGCGCATCGAGCGCCTCGGAGGTGTACAGCGGATCCACGCCGAACAGGCGGTTCCCGAGGGTCATGAACGGGGCGCCGACCCGCGCGAGCCACATCGGGGAGGTCCATTTCGGGGAGGGGATTCCGGTGATACTCTCGGCGATCCTCGCGAGCTCTTGCACGGACGCCCAGCGGCCGGAGGCGATGTAGCCTTCGCCCGGGCGCCCGAGCCGGGCGGCGGCCAGCACGGTCGCAACCACGTCGCGCACATCCACCCAGTCGAAGCCACCCGGCGTGAGCGCGGGCAGGCGCCGATGTGCGAGATCGAGGAAGAACCTGCCCATACGCGATGGTCGGGGGTCGGTAGGCCCGATTACGCCGGAAGGGTACACGACGACGCCGTTGAGGCCGTCTGCGAACACGGCGCGCACCGCCGCTTCGCCCTCGGCCTTCGAGCGGTCGTACGCGAGCGCATTCGGCCCCGACACCCGCTCGCGCCCCTCGTTGATCGGCACCTCCAACGGGCGTTGTTTGAACGCGTGTACCGATGCCACGTGCACGAAGCGCGCAACCCCAGCGGCCCGCGCCGCGAGCGCCATGTTCCGCGCGCCGCCGACGTTGATCGCAGGCACGCGCCCGCCCTGGTCGCCATCGATCGAGATCAGGGCGGCGAGGTGAAACACGGTGTCTACGCCGGTAACGAGCGCGTCGAGCGTGTCGGCCCGGGTGACGTCCCCCGGAATTCGCTCCACGTCGAGCCCGGCGAGCTCGGCGTCGCCGCCGTGAACGAGCACGCGCACCGCGAGCCCTTCCGCGAGGCAGGCGCGTACGAGGTTCGAGCCGAGGTGACCCGTGGCTCCGGTGATCGCGACGCGGTTCATGGGACGGCGGGGTTCATGGAGCCGGGGGTTTATCGCGGGCAGGCGAGGCCGACTCCCCACTTCTCGCGGACCTGCGGCTGCGTGCGCGACCGAAACTGCGGTACGATCCAGCCCTTCGCGAGCAATCCATCGGAGCGGCACCGCAACGGCAGACGTTGCCGCTGATCCTCGGCGCCTGGCTGGCTGCGGGGTGCGTCGGCCCGTCGCTCGAAGGTGTGGACGCCGGGGAGAACGCCGACTCTTCGGCCCCCGCCGACACCAGCCCCGTCGCCCCCACCTGCGATCCGGTCTCACTCGAGCTCACCCAGGATCTCCGCCCTGAAGACATGCCCAACCATGCCTCCGATGCCGTATCGGAGGGCGCTCCAGACGAAAGTGACAGTGCACCCGACGAGGCTGTCCCGCTCGACCGCGACGCGGCGACCGTTGAGCGCTGGCAGGAGTGGCCCGAGGAGCTGCGCCCCCAGCGGGCGGACCCGAGCGGTACTCAACCCGGCGGCTCGGTGGGCGACTTCAACGGCGATGGTTGCGACGATCTGGTGATCAGCGCCTATGGGGCGAAGTCCGACGAGGGCATGGTGTACGTGATGTTCGGGGGTGACCTTTGAGATGCCGGTGATGACTGGCTTGAGGCGGTCTGCCCGTAG
Source organism: Deltaproteobacteria bacterium (assembly GCA_014191855.1). Taxonomy (GTDB): domain Bacteria; phylum Myxococcota_A; class UBA796; order UBA796; family SXON01; genus SXON01. The sequence goes on along the minus strand of BJHF01000038.1, from coordinate 18,623 downwards.
GTGATCACGGCGGGTCCAGGTCGAGTCCGTCGTACAGCGCCTGGACATCGACCTCCACTCCACAGGCGAGCCCGAAGCGCTCACGTTGAAACGCCATGCTCCACGCTGCTCCGAAACGCTGGAAGTGGGTCACGGTGGCGGATGTGGTCCAAAGTTCAATGCACTCCGGCGCGGCGTCGTTTGGGTCGGGCGCTCGTCCCCCGGAGCTCACGCTGAGTACGGGGGTTCCGGCGGCGTCAGTCCAAACGTCGGGGCCCCCACGCAGGCCGGCAGCTTCGAGCAGGGCTGATAACCGCGGGGTGAGATCCGTGATGACCGGCGGCTCCCGGATCGCCGCCATCGAATGATAGGTCAGGCCCGGGATTCTCGCGGTTGGAAGCACCCATCCCTTCGCGCGGGCCTCGGCTTCCCAGGCTACGATCCGGCGGGCCAGGGACTCCGGTCCGCCCGCATCTGATCCGAGGGCGGCGCGCCACTGCTCCCTTGAGCGCACGAGCGGGAACGCGGCCCGGGCCAGGAGCAGCGCGAAGGTCGGGAGCGTTTCCCACGCATCACGTTCAGGTTCGGAGCCCGGCGCTTCCTCCCAACCGAGCTGCGCTCCCTCGCGACGGGCGTTCGCGGCCAGCCGGTGCCCGACGAACAGCCGCGCGACGTCCCCATCGAACTCGCATCGGAGCTGTTCCAGGTTGGGCGTGCGGAACATCGTGAGGCTCCGCTTCCAGTGGCGCACGCGAAAGCCCAGCTTCAGATACAGCCCCACGGCCCGAGGCCAGGCCCAGTGCGCCTCCAGCGAAACACCCTGGAAGCCTTGCGCCTGCGCCGACGCCTGAATTTGGTCGATGATGCGTGTCGCGACGCCACGGCCTCGCCGATCGGGGTCAACGTAGAGCGACGAGATCCGGAGCCCCGCGGCGCCAGGGCTCTCCCAAACGGCGACGGTGCCGATGCGCGCGTCGCCCGAGTTGATCCAGTAACTACGGCAGCTCTGATGGGGAACACCAGCCTTCTGTGCGCTGGCTGGAAACCCGGTCCGCGCGGCAATCGAATCGCGACGCTGCATCGTCAGACTACCGGCATCGACCGGTTCCCCGAGGAACCCCTCCGATGCGGACGCGAGCTCGCGGTCGTACCAGGCGTCGTGCTCTCCCTGCGCGACGGCGACGAGCGTGATGAAGGGGGCGTTAGGCGAAGAATCCATGGGGGGAGTGTATCGGTTGGGTGGGGGGCCGGGAGGTTGCGCGGGACGGAACCCGCCCCACGTGGGGTGGTCGACGCGGTATCCGACACCGTCGTGGCCGAGGCGGCCTGCGATGCGGAAGTGGTCGATATGCGCCCGGGCCCCACCCAGGGCCACTCCAGCCGCGTGATCGCTCCGGTGCTCCGGAAGAAGCTGCTGCATCGCGCGGGTTGGCGCTGCGAAGTCCCTGGGTGTTGCAGCCTGCTGTGGCTGGACATTCATCACCTCCTCGCGCGCACGCATGGTGGCGGAAACGAGCCGCGAAATCTTGTTGTGCTCTGTTCGGGGCATCACCGCGCGGTTCACGCCGGTGGACTCGCACTTGAGCGCGGTGACCACGGGCGGCTGACGGTCACGCATCGGAACGGTGACTCGCAGTGCGGACCACCGCTCGCGGCCGTGAGCGGGTGAATTGCCGCACCGTTGGAACGGGAACGTGTGGCAGGCGCCGACACGCGGGCATGCAGAGCGCCGGCGGAAGGCGTCGCCACGGCGGCGCGCTACGCCGTTTGCGCGGCCACGATATCCCTGTTCCAATAGGCCGTTCCACACAGCGGGCACGATGCCTTGCGTTGCGGCGCGAGCGCAGCGGTGATCTTCGCGCCGCAGCACATGGAACCTTCCACTCCGCGGTATAGGACTCCGCCGATCAAGTCGGCCGGCCAGCGCCCGCGCGTGAGTTTGGGACCACGCCATGTGCCCCCTCGATCGGTGCAGCGCTTGAGGAACAGATCGGCCAGGCGTTCTGGGGTCCATCCCCACGGATCCTCCCGCTCAACCTCGGCTGCCGTCTTCGGCATTTCCTCAAGCCCCCAGTTACACGCCACCGCCAAGATGCGATCGAGCCCCGGCGCGGGGAGGTCGGGGATAGCCGGCCGAAGCACTTGGATGGCCGTCTTGGATAGCTCTGCGAGGCCGCGGCGAACAGCCTCGTGGCCGGCGGCTCCGAAGGCCCTCGACTCCCCGGCGAGCGGCAACGTCAGGCACAGGCCCCGCCATTCCGGATCATCGTCAGTGCCCCGGAAAGGAAAATCATCCATCGCCGTGACACCATCCGTGTCCATGCTGAACTTCGTCACTCGGCCAGCTTGCCAGACGAACGGCGTGACTCCCTCGGCGAGCGGCAGTCGCAACCAACGCGTTGCGTCGTGAGAGGCAGGCCGCGAGGCCTCTACCAGCGTGAAACCGGCCAGCAGGAGGATTTCGCCTGCCACCAGATTGATCACAACTGCCACGCCAGCGCCTTCGCGGAGCGCTGCGGCGCATCGGGGCGCGAAACAGACGTAGGGATTCGAGAGGTATGGGTCCTCCAGCCCGTGCTCGCCTTCAAGCGCCTCGGACATGGTGTAGCTGCCGTCGTCCACCAAGCCGAGTCCGGCCTCTCGCGCCAGCACGTCGAGGAAGGCGTCGACGGCGGCGGCGACCGACGCCACCGTCTGCCGCGCGGACTCAAACTGGCGCACATGATCCATGTCGATCTCCTGAAGTCGCGTGAGCAGGCCTGCATCGCGGAGCGTGTCGCGGAGCTCAGCCAAGAGGAACTCGTCGGTTTCGGTCCCTCGGATACCCTCCGTCGCTGCGGATAGCTGGCTCCAGGTCAGCCCACCGACGGCGACCCCATCTGCGGGAACCAGATCCCTGCCGCTCACCGGCTCCGGCGTCAGGCACAGCATTGTTCCGGTTCCGCCCGAACGAGCGCTCATTTGGCGGGCAATTGCAGCGACATACATGGGGAACTTCGCGGGCCCGCTTTTGAACCACTCTGCTTGGCTGCGCTTCGCCTCGATGCCGATCACGCCCCATTCCTCGACTTCGATCAGGAAATCAAGGCGTCGATCGTTGGACTCGCCGGGCACGCGGAACTCGCTTTCCCTGCGCAGCCCGAATGGTGCGCCTGTCGGCGGCGACGACGTGCCGCTTCGCTGGCAGACAGCGTCTAAGAGCGCCGAGCGCGCGTGTGCGGACAGTCTTGACCACACGGCAGCGGTCAGGTCGCAGAGTGCCTCTTCATCGCGATCCCAGTGTCCGCGAAAGAGCGGAATTTCGTGTCCATGCAGGTTGTTGCCGCAGCGCCGCGCCATGCTTTCGCTTATCCACTCGCGACTGCAGGGGCACCTGGCCTCGAACGAAACAGGTCACGCGCATCCCCCCTGCCCGCCTGCACAATTCCCCCCTCCAGCATAGACTCCCACCATGGCCCTCCAGAACGTTTCGCGGCGCTCGCTTCTGGCGGGGGTCGCGGCCTTGATCGTCGCGGTGAAGGTACCTTTGAGCCATGCGGCGGAGCCCGTGGCGGGGTGTTGCGCTCCGCCCCCGGCGCCCACTACGGTGAACGCGTTCGTGCGCATCGGGGAAGACAGCCGGATCACCGTGGTGATCCCCTCCTCCGAAATGGGGCAAGGCGTGAGCACCGCGCTTGCGATGGTGGTGGCCGAGGAGCTGGATGTGGGGCTCGACCGCGTGAACGTGGAATTCGCCCCTTCGGCGAAGGCGTATGCGCGTTCTTTGGGCATGGGGATCTCGATGCAGGTGACCGGCGGAAGCCAAAGCATCATCGCGTGGCGGTACCCGATGGCCGAGGCCGGCGCGGGGGCTCGTGACATGCTGGTGAGGGCGGCGGCGGCGCGCTGGGGTGTGGACGCGAGCGCGTGTAGCACCGACAAAGGCGATGTTCGCTCGGGCGAACACGTCGCGGCGTATGGCGAACTGGTGGTGGAAGCGGCGAAGCTGCGTGCGCCTCGCAAGGTGGTGGTGAAGGCGGCGGCCAACTACCGGCTGGTGGGCAAGGACACGCCGCGCGTGGACACGCTCGCGAAGGTGACCGGCGCCGCCGAGTTCGGTGGGGACGTGCGCCGCGAGGGGATGATGTACGCCGCGATCGTGCAGTCTCCGGTGCTGGGCGGGAAGATGCGTACGATGGAGGCCGATGCGGCCCGGGCGGTCCCTGGCGTGTCCCATGTGCTCAACTACGACACCTGGGTTGCGGTGGTGGCCACGCGATGGTGGGCGGCGAAGCAGGCGTTGGTCCTGCTTGACCCCCAGTGGGACGAGGGCAAGAACGCAACGCTGAGCAGCGAATCGATGTCGGCCGCAATGGTGGAGGCGCTCGACAAGGGCCAGCCCAGCGTGGGCCGCTCTGACGGCAGTGCAAAAGTGGCCGCCGCCGCCCGGGAGATCGACGTCACCTACGAAGTGCCGCTCGTAGACCACTCCCCGATGGAGCCGCTCAACTGTACGGTGCATGTCACCCAGGATGGCGTGGATATCTGGGTGCCGACGCAGGCACAGACGCTGGTGACGAACGCCGCGAAGGAGATCACGGGGTTTCACGAGGACCAGATCCGGGTGCACACGACGCTGCTCGGGGGCGGCTTCGGTCGGCGCGGCAACATCGACTACGCGCAGTTTGCGCTGCACATCGCCATGGCCGTCAAGGGGCCCGTGCAGCTCGTCCTTACGCGGGAAGAGGGGTTGCAGCACGGCTTCTACCGCCCCGCGATGATCGCCAGGATGCGGGGCGCTACGGCGGACAACCGCATCTCGGCGCTCCACATCCGGCTCGCGGGCGACAACGTGTTGTACCGGTACACCCCCAAGCTCCTGCACCGCCTCGCGCCGGTGCAGGGCTTTGTGATGGAGGGGCTGCTGCATAGCTGCCCGTACACGATCGCCAACTACCTCGCCGACTATGTGCCGGTTGAAACGCCGGTTCCCATCGGGTTCTGGAGGGCGGTTGGCTACAGCCACAACGCCTTCTTCATCGAGGGCATCGTGGAGGAGCTGGCGCACAAAGCCGGCGTGGACTCGGTGGAGTTCCGCCGCAAGATGTTGGGCGAGGCACCACGATTCCTCGCGGTGCTCAACCGTGCGGTCGAGGCGGCCGGCTGGGGGAAGGCGCCGGCGGGGCACTTCCAGGGCGTGGCGTTGCACGAGAGCTTCGGCTCGATCGTGGCCGAGGTCGTGGAGCTCTCGATGGAGGCCGGGAAACCAAAGCTCCACCGGGTCACCGCTGCGGTGGACTGTGGCCCCGTGGTGAATCCGGCCACGGTGCGGGACCAGATCATGGGCGGCGTACACTTCGGCCTGTCGTCGTCGCTCGGGGAGAAGGTCACCTTGAAGGCCGGGCGTGTGCAACAGTCCAACTTCCATGATTACCCGCTTTTGCGAATGTCGGGCTCCGTGGAGGTGGAGGTGCACATCATCGACAACCCCGACGCGCCCACGGGCGGCATCGGCGAGGTCGGCGTTCCGCCGGTTGCGCCGGCGGTTTGCGCCGCAATTTTCGCAGCCACCGGCAAACGGATCCGCCGTTTGCCCATCCTCGGCGCGCTGGAGACCGCATGAGCAAGGTTCAGTTCACGGTGAACGGGCGCGCCGTTGATTTTGAGGTGGCGCCGGGAACGCCGCTGTTGTGGGTGTTGCGCGAGGAGCTCAACCTCACGGGGACCAAATTCGGCTGCGGCATGGCGATGTGTGGGGCCTGCACCGTTCACCTCGATGGCGCCGCGGTGCGCTCGTGCGTGACCCCGGTTGAAGAGGTGGTTGGGCGCGAGGTTCGCACGATCGAGGGTCTGGCCACGCCGGACGGACTCCACGTGGTGCAGCAGGCCTGGGTGGACCATGGGGTCCCCCAGTGCGGCTACTGCCAGTCGGGCCAGATCATGAGCGCGTGCGCGCTCTTGGATGCGGTCCCCAACCCGAGCGACGCGGACATCGACGCGGCCATGTCGGCCAACTTGTGCCGGTGCGGCACCTACCCGCGCATCCGGGCGGCGATCCACGCGGCGGCGGCGAGCCGCAAGGAGGCCTCCGGTGCAAAATAGGCTCGTTGTCCTGTTGATGTTGGTCAGCGGCAGCGCGCTCGCGGCCCGGCCGGCCAAGCCGCCGCCGGCCCCGGTCGTGGCACCCGAGCCGCCTCCGCCGCCACCGCCAACGCCGGAGTCGATCGCGGCGTTCGCCGACGTGTACAAGGTGCTGCACTCGCCGCGGTGTTTGAACTGCCACCCGGTGGGGGATGCGCCGCTGCAGCGCGACGCGAGCACGCCGCACCAGATGGGGATCACGCGGTTCAGCGGCTCCGTCGGCCTCGCCTGCAACACCTGCCACCGCCCCACGGGCATCGACGCGCCGCACCTGCCGCCCGCAAACCCGGAATGGCGCATGCCCCCCGCGAACCAGGCGTTTGAGGGGCGCTCGCCGGCGCAGCTCTGCGCGCAGCTCAAGGACGTCGCCACCACTGGTGGTCGCGACCTACCTACGCTGCTCCACCACGTGAGCGAAGATCCGCTCGTGCTCTGGGGATGGTCCCCGGGTGCCGGGCGAACCACGCCGCCGCTGAGCCACGATGCGTTCGTGGCGGCGTTTTCGACGTGGGTCAGCGGTGGGGCGGGGTGTCCGTCGGAGTGAGATACATTCGGCGACATGGCCCAGCGCATCGTCGAGCTCACCTGGAACTGCAAAGAGTGTGACTCCAAAGGCATCCTCGGCCGGGAGAAGCAGTGCCCGAATTGCGGCGCGGCGCGCGAGTCGGGCGAGATGAAGATGGACGGGCTCGACGCCAAGGGGGCGGACGGCAACAACGTCGCGGCGACCGTTACGGACAGCGAGCTGCTCTCTCTGGCCAACGCGGGGAAAGACTGGTTCTGCGAGTGTTGTAGCTCTGGCAACCGGGGCGATGCGACTGCATGCGCCAACTGCGGCGCGGCGAAGGGGACGCCCAAGCCAGCGCCCCCTCCAGCGGTGCCCAAGGCGGCCGTGGCGGGCGTTTCCATCGTGGTGATCCTCGGGGGCCTGGCGCTGCTCGGCGCGCTCTGCTTCGGTTGGATGTGGTGGGGTGCGCGGCCGGTGGAAGCGGCAGTAACCGGCGTTCACTGGCAACACTCCGTGGCGGTGCAGCAGTGGACGCCGACGGACAGCCTCGGGTGGGAGGACACGGTTGTCGCGACGGCGGAGGTGCCCCCGGTGGGCGGGGTGGGCGAGCGTGCCGGCTGGGCGATGGTGCCCGGGAGCTGTGCGATGGCGCACTTCGCGGACGAGGACTACATCTGCGGCTCCGATCGCGTGTGTACGCCGCGATATCGGTCGTCCACCGAGTCGTACAGTTGCTCCAGGACCGAGTCCTACAGCTGTGGGGAGGACTGCGTGGACAACGGCAACGGGTTCGCAACCTGCACGACGAAGACCTGCACCCGGGACGTGCCCGACACGTGTACGCGAACGGTTGAGGTTCCCGACGGCGAGGACTGCCGCGACGTGCCGCGCCACTGCTCGCGCCCGATCAACAAAAGCCAATGCCATTACTCGACGCAAACGTGGGCGACCGTGGACACGGTGGTGGCCGAGGGTGCCGATGCGAACGTGACGTGGCCCGAGCCCGCGCTGGGCCCGCTCGGTCGCGCGTTGCGCACGGGAACCTACACCGTGACGTTCGGGTGGACGGGCCGGAACGGGGCTGCGAGCCGCGACATCCACCCGGCGACGATCGAGGAGTGGAAAACGTGGTCGGTGGGGGACAAGGTGTCGGTGTCCGAGCCCTACGTCGGCGACGTGGTGATCAAGCGGGGGGACGTGGAGGTGCGCTGAAGAGGAGGTCGGCGGCGGTCACGACGATCATGTCATTTCCTTCGTGCGACGCCGCGTTGTCCAGGTCGGCGATGAAGAGCGCACGAATCGCCTTCACGCCGCTGCGAAGGCCGGTGACGTCCGGCGCGGGGCGCTCCGCGAGGGAGCGCAGGGCGGCTTGGACCGAGGCGACGTGCACTTTTGCCTCGCCCAGCAGGAGGCGTTTGCCGTCGAGCGACAACGAAACGACATCCCACTCGGGCTGGTTGCCGTGCCACCAGCGGGAGGAGGGGCCCCAGGGCCCGAGCACGCCGAGCGGCGAGGCGGCGTCCAGCCCGGGTAGGAGCAACCGGCACAAGTCCTCCCAGGCGTTGCCGAGGAGCTGCGGCCAATAGCGCCGCAAAAGGTCGCGCCGGCCCTCGGGAGAGGTGGTGGCGAGCAGTGCCCGATGCGGGGCGACCACGCGAAACCAGAGGGCGGTGAACGGGTCGGAGATTCGGTACAAGCTCCGTTTTGTGGCCCGCTCGTCTTCACCAAATGGCACCTCCCGCCGCACCAGTCCCATCCCCTGGAGGCGTTGGAGCGGCCGCGCGAGGGAGGTGGCTGGGCGTCCGATACGGGCGCCGATCTCGGAGAGGCGGTGCGCGCCCCCGCCGATCGCGTCGAGGATCGCGCGCACCTCGGTTGCGGGCGGTAGTTCCTCGGCGATCAGGCGGTCGGGCTCGCCGTGTAGCGGGCCGAGCGGATCGAGCACGAGTCGGTCGATCTGGCGCTCCACGCTGGAGCCCGCCTCGACCGCTAGCTCCCAGTAGCGGGGCACGCCGCCCCACGCGGTGTAGGCGGCCACTGCGCCCGCCCCGGGCGCCGCCCCCAACGCTGCAGGGATGAACCGCGGGTTCAGCGGCTTGATCTCGAGGATCTCCTGTGCGCGACCGTACAGCGGCGCAGCGCCGTCCAGCACGAGCCCCTGCATCATCGTTTGGCTGGAGCCGGCGACGACAACGACGAGCGCGCCTGCTTCGTGGTCGATCCAGCGCTGCAGGATTGCGGGTAGATCGGGGGACACAGTCACGAGGTACGGGAGCTCGTCCAACACCAAGGGTCCCCGCCAGCCCAGGGCGGCGGCCTCCCGCGACAGGCGACTGAAGAGGCTCCGCCAATCTCGATAATCTACGTCGGCGAAGCCGGGCAGTCGCGCGGCGAGCGCGTCCGCGAAGTACCGCCGCTGTACATGCGCCGCGGACTGATCGGCGACGGTGTACACGCCGCCGTGCCGGCGCACCCACTCCACCAAGAGTCGCGTCTTTCCGACGCGGCGGCGGCCGAACACCGCCGCGAAGCCGCCGCCGCGGGCGATGAGCGCATCAAGCCGCTCGGACTCGCGCTCGCGGTTCAGGAAGTGCACGGGCGCTCCAGATTATGCAGGGAAGCATTATGCGCGCTCGCATAGTCTTGTCAACCGCTGCCGACGCCCCTACCCCCCGTGGTAGGTGAACCGGCTCCCGCCTACGCGAACTTCGTCGCCGTCTTTCAAGCGCTGGCTGTTCACCGAGGTGCCGTTCACGTACAGCGGGATCAGGAAGCTCCCGCGCTTGGCCGTCGCTCCGTCGCCTTCGGGGACGACCTCGCCGGGGCTCACGAAGGGCAGCACGCCCGAAACGGGGAGGTCCGCGCCGAAGCGGAGGCCCGCCCCCAGCTCGTACCGCTCCCCGTCGGCCGCTACGAAGTGCGCGGCTGCGAAGCCAGGCGAAGGCTCGGGCGTCATCGTGCCCGAGACGACCTGAGGAATGTCGCTGGGCCGGAGCGTGGCCAGGTCGCCGATCGGCACGCCGGGGCTCGTCATGTCGTCGCCGCCGCCATCGAGGTTCGGGTCGGTGTACTCGGGCAGCTCCGACTCGTCGTCGGTCTGAAAAGTCAGGGTGAACTTGCCGATGGTGACGACATCGCCGTGGTTGAGCCCCTGTTGCGCGGTGGCGACGCCGTTCACGCTAAGCCCGTTGGCGCTCTCGTTGTCGGCGATGCTCCACCCGGCGTTTCCCCGCTCCACCAGCGCGTGCTTGCGGCTCACACCCGTGTCGGGAAGGACGAGATCCGCAGTGTCGACCCGGCCGATCATCACGGCATCGGTTTGCAGGCGGTAGCTGCGGGTGGGGCGACCCTCTTCCTCGACGAGAAACCGTGCCATGACGCCTCCGTATGCGGGCAGGGTAACCGGGATCGAAGGCGGGCGTTCACGGCGGGCGCGCGAAGCGGGGCGAGGGGGCTCGACAACGGAACCGGGCCGCCCGCTTCGCCCGGATCTACTCGCTCTCCTCCCCGGTCCAGCGCTCGATCTCGCGGCGATCGCGCTTGGTGGGTCGGCCAGCGCCACGTTCGCGCGTGGCCAGCTCGCCGCCCTCCGGCTCGGGGGGCGTCAGATCCTCATACAACAGCTTCGCGACCTCGGCGCCGCCGCGCTGCTCCGATAGCGCTCGAACGAACAGGATCTTTTTGCCGCCTGGCGTTCGCGCGATCAGCGTGTCCCCGACCTTGACCTGAGTCGCTGGGTCGGCTCGGTTCCCGCCGATGGTCACGGCCCCTTCGCGCAGCGCGGTGGCCGCCTGCGAGCGGGTTTTCCAGAAGCGGGCCGCCCACAGCCACTTGTCGGCGCGTACCGCCGTCACGGGATCTTCGCTCCCTGGGTGAAGAGCACCTGCTTCGCCGATTCGTCCATCGGTTTTCTCAACGCGGATCCGACCGAGCGGCCCCGAGCCACCCCAGGCCGCGCCGCGATCGCCGCGAACCAGCGCGCGACGTTGGGGAAGGCTTCGAGATCCTGGCCCTGCTGGGCGAACGGGGCGATCCACGGGAAGGTAGCCATGTCGGCGATCGAGTAATCCCCTGCCAAAAACGCCCGTTCTGCGAGGCGACGATCGAGCACGCCGTAGAGCCTGGCCACCTCGCGGGTGTATCGCTCGATGGCGTAGGGCACCGGCTCAGGCGCGTACTGGCGGAAGTGGTGCGCCTGGCCACACATGGGGCCGATGCCGCCGACCTGCCAGAACAGCCACTGCAGCACCTCGACGCGGCCGGGGAGCGCGGGCGGGAGGAAGAGGCCGGTCTTTTCCGCGAGGTAGAGCAGGATCGCGCCCGACTCGAACACGGACACTCCCGTGTCCGAATCGGTGATCGCGGGGATGCGGTTGTTGGGGCTCTTCTCCAGGAAGTCAGGCGTGAACTGCTCGCCGCGCCCGATGTTGATGGGGTGGAAGGTGTAGGGGAGGTTCATCTCCTCGAGCGCGATGGAAACCTTGATGCCGTTCGGGGTCGGCCACGAGTACAGGTCGATCATCGGCACAACGTAGCGCGAAAAGATGTTGACACCGATTACTGTAATGTTTACAGTAAGCGGGTGTCGCCCCTCCTCGCCTACACCGACCGCACCTTCTCGCTGCCCACGCTCGTGGCCGCCGCCGGCGAGCTTTGTGCCGGCCTTCGCGCCCAGGCCGACGAACGCGTGCGCCAGGCCCCCGACGAGCGCACCGTCCGCTACTACCAAACGGTTGGGGTGCTTGATCGCCCGCTTCGCTACGACGGGCGGGTGGCGGTTTACGGATACCGGCACCTGCTCCAGGTGGTGGCCGTAAAGGCGCTGCAGGGGGAGGGGCTGAGCCTCGCGCAGGTGCAGGCGGCCCTCGCCGGCACGGAAACCAGCGCGTTGGAGCAGGCCGTTTCCGAAGCGATGGGCGCCAGCGCCGCGCTGGCCACGCTGCGGAAGCCGCCCCCAGCCGCGGAGCCCGAGTCGCCCGGCGCCGGCATCTGCACCACCCCGAAGCCGCGCCCGTTGCTCACCTACGCCCTCGCGCCCGGCGTGTGGCTCACCGTCGATCCCGCCAACGTGAGCGACCCCGAAGCGCTCATGGCCTCGCTCTCGCTCACTGTTTCGTCCGCTCTCAACACCAGGAGTTCGTCATGACCACGCCCGTCGCCTGCCAGCCCGCCTTGTGCCCCGCTCCCGACGATCGCGGTCTCGGGGGGCTGCTCGCCCTCGTACGCGGCCGGGAAGTGGCGTTCCCGCTCACCGAGGTGCGGGTGCGGACCTCCATTGTCGGCTCCGTCGCGCGTACGGTCGTGGAGCAGCGTTTCGCCAATCCCCACAAGCAGCCCATGGAGGCGGTGCACCTCTTCCCGCTGCCGCCCAACGGCGCACTCACCGAAGTGGAGCTGCGCTGCGGGGAGTTGACGGTTCGCGCCGACTGTCGCGAGCGGGAGGATGCCGAGCGCACGTTCGCCGAAGCCCGTCGCTCCGGGCACCGCGCCGCGCTCGTTACCCGGGAGCGGGCCGACGTGCACACGCTCCGCGTCACCAACCTCCCGCCGGGGGAAGAGGTCGTCGTGCGGATGGTCGTGGTCGAGGCGCTGCAGGCCGAAGACGGTGCCTTTCGGATGCGCTTCCCCACCACCATCGCGCCGCGGTACATGCCGGGAAACGCGAGCGGTCACGACGGGCCGGGCACCGAAGCGGACACGGATCGGGTGCCGGACGCTTCGCGGATCTCGCCGCCGCTGCGCCTCTCCGGGGGTACCCGGCTCGACCTTGAGGTGAGCTTCGTGAACCCGCCTTCGCGGCTACAATCCAGCCTGCACGCGCTGCGGGTGGATCTCGATGGCGGGGTGAAGGTGGCGCCCAGCGGGAACGCGGTGTGCGATCGCGACTTCGTGTTGTCGTTCGGGTACGCCGGGGCGGAGGGCGGAGCGGCCGCCTGGACGGACGGGGAGACCACGCTGCTCATCGTGGAGCCCCCGATGATGGCGGCGAAAACCCTTCCGCGGGATGCGGTGTTCGTCGTGGACATCAGCGGCTCGATGGGCGGCGAGAAGATGGACGCCGCGAAGCGGGCGCTGCGTACGGCGCTCCGTGGGCTCGTGCCCGGCGACCGGTTCCTGTTGGTCGCGTTCGATGACCGCGTGGAGCGGCACGCCCCGGCGTTCGTGGCGTTCGACGACCGGAGCCTGCGGGCGGGAGAAGCCTGGGTGGACCGCCTGCAGGCCCGCGGCGGCACCGAGATGTTGCCGCCGATCCAGGTGGCGCTTGAGGGGGACAGGCCCGAGGGCCGCCTTCGCACGGTGTTGTTCGTGACGGACGGGCAGGCGGGGAATGACGCCGAGGTAACGGCGGCGGTGGCCAACCGCGCGAAGGGCGCGCGCTTCTTCACGCTCGGGATTGACACGGCGGTAAACGGGGCGCTGATGGAGCAGCTCGCGCGCGTCGGTGGCGGCGCGTGCTCGTTGTGTACGCCCTCCGACGACATCGAAGCCGTGGTCGCGAGGATCGAAGCGCGGTTCGGCTCGCCGGTGGCGGATGGGCTGCGCGCTGAGGGGGAGGAGGCGCGCCCTGAGCCGCGCACGTTGTTCGCGGGGATGCCCGCCACGATCTTGCTTCGCGGGGCGCCCGGCGCGGTGGTTGCAAAGGCGCTCGGCGCCGGCGGCCTCGTGACCTGGAGCGTTACGCCGCAGCGCACGGCCACGCCGCTCGGCGCCCTGTGGGGCCGGGAGCGGGTGGCCTGGCTGGAGGATCGGCTCACATTGCGCCCCTTCGAGGAGGAAGCGCTTCGGCCGGAGATCGTGCGGGTGGCCTTGCAATTCAGCCTCGCGTCGCGGTTCACTGCGTTCGTTGCGGTCGAGCGCACCCGGAAGGTGGACGGCACGCTGAAGGAGGTCGTGCAGCCGGTGTCGTTGCCGGCTGGGTGGGATCGGGCGGTGTTCCTCGGTGCGTCTGCGGGGGCGGCGGCGGCGCCGCCGTTTGCCCACGCAGTCAGCCAGCACATGATGGTGGCCGAGGGCGATGCGGATGCGGACTTCTCCCCGCTGTGCTGCGAGAGCGCGCTGCCGTCGCCCCCGCGCTCGAGCCTTCAACGCGTGAGCGCGAGCCGCTACACGCCCTCCGCTCCGCCGGCTTCGGCCCCGCCGCCGCCGCCCCCCTCCCCGGGCGCTGCGCCGCCGAGGGGACGGGCCGCGGATCTCTCGAAGAAGGAGAAGGCCGAGCCCGACATCGCCGCCCTCCTCGCCCAGTCGCAAGACGCCGACGGGAGCTGGGGCCACGACCCCCTGCGGACCGCCGCCGCGCTGCTTGCCCTCGTGCGCCTGGGGCACACCCGTACCGCGGGGCTCCGGAAGCGGGCCGTGCAAAAGGCGGCGGCGTGGTTGGCGAACCACGCGGGGGTGCCGGCCGTGGCGGCGGTGCTGGCGGCGCTCGTGGCGGTGGAAGGGGGCGCAACCCCGAGCGACGAGCCGGCGTTCGCGCCGCTCCAGCAGGCCGGCCGCGAAGGCGCAATGCTGGCGACGATCCGGGCGGATTGACCGCGCGCGGTTATCCTCGCCGCGCATGGTGTTCATCGACCGCCTCTACCGCGATCTCGTGCGGCGCCCTGCCCTGGCGCCGCGCCTGCGGCAGGCGCTCTTCGTCGTTGCGGTGCTCGTGCGAAAGATCGATCGGGACGCCGTCTTCGTTCGCGCCGGCACGCTCTCCTACTGGTCGCTGGTGGCGCTGGTGCCGGGACTCATCCTCATGGCCCTTGTGCTGCGGGCGTTGGGACTGGAGAGCTGGTTTTCCTTCTCCACGTTCGCCGGGCGCGCCCTCACCGCGGTGCTTCCCGAGTGGGACGCGGTGGGGCTCCCCCAGCAGGTAGACGCGAAGACGATCGGCGTGGCCGGCCTCGTCGTCGCCTTCGCCGCGAGCACCCGCATCTTTCTGGCCGCTGAAGAAGCGTACAACCGCATCTGGAACACCCGGGCACAGAAGCCGCTCACGACGCGCCTGGCGCTATATTACGCCACGCTCACGCTCGCGCCCGCCGTCACCGCCTTCGGCTTCTCGCTCACGGCGCGCGCGGAAGCGGCCACCTCCCAGCAGTTCCACCAGTTCGGCCCCTTTCTGGTCACCATGGCGGCCTTCACCTTCGCGATCCGCGCGCTCCCGGATGCCACGGTTCGGATGCGGAGCGCCTTGATCGGAGGCGCGGTTTCGGCATTGGCGTTTGAGGCGACCAAGGGCGGCTTCGCCGCATACATCGGTGTGTTCAAGTCGAGCGGCGCGGCGGCGCTGGTGTACGGATCGCTGGCCTTCGTGCCCATCTTGCTGCTGTGGGTGTTCGTCGTGTGGGTGATCATCCTCGTGGGGGTGGAGGTGGCCTGCGTGGATCAGCGCTGGCCGGAGCTGCGCCGCGCGGAGGGCCGCCTCGTGGAGGGCGCCGACAAGCGCACGCCCGACGCCTTCTTTGCGCTCCAGTGCATGGTGGCCGTGGCGCGGCGGTTCGCGAAGGGCGCCGGCCCGGCCACCGAGCCTATGGTCACGGGCGCGCTGGGCTCCGACCCGGACCACGTACAAACGGCGCTGGAAACCCTTGAAGATGCGGGCCTGCTCGAGCGCACCCCGCGGGGGTGGACTCCCTCCGTGCCGCTCGACTCGCTCACCGCAGCGGAGGTGGTGCGGCGCTATCGGGAGCGCTCCCACCCCACCGTGGATGTCAACGCGCCGGGAGCCGAGCTCGCCGCCGCCGCCGGGGATGCGCCGGCGCTCCAGCGCGTGCTGAGCGAGCTCGTGCGGGGATGATGCGGCGGATCGGGACCATTTTCGGATTGACCCTGCTGGTCCTCGTGCCGCTCGCGTTCCTCCTGCCGAGCTTCGTGCCGACGGTGGTGCGGGCCCACGGCGTCGCGGTTGTGGGCGCGCGGTGGTGTGGGTCGGGGCTGTGCCTCGGGCGGGCGTCGGTGGGGCGAATCACCGCGGCCGGGGCCGAGCTTCGGTGGGATGGCGTGCTCATGCTCCACGACGTGCACGTTGCGGACCCAACGGCGCTGAAGGGGGCGGCGGCGCGGGCGCAACCCGAGGCCGACACGTCGATGAACGAGCTGCCGTCGATTCCCTACGTTCGCGGGGTGGAAGTGGACAGCCTGGTGGTGGAGGGCACGCCGCTCCCGGTGCTGTCGGGCACGCTCTTGCCACGGCGGCACCTCGTGGGGGAAGGTGCGCGAGTTGATGGGGATGAAGCCGAGCTTACGCTGGATACGGAGTACGGTGAGGTGAGCGTGCACGTTTCACCCGGCGAGCACGGCCGCATTGTGAGCGCAGAATGTATGTGTACGCTCAAACACGAGTCGCTGGGCGGCGAGCTGAGCGACCGGCACGTGAGCGCAAGCGGTGTGCTCGACGGCGACAACTTCACGGGGGAGGTGGTGGTCGAGGGCGTCCGCGCGGCGGTGACGGCTCACGTTGGCGGGGCGACCTCCGTTTCCGGCCGGTTCACGCTGGAAGAGACGCCGATCGCGCATGTGTACGGCGTGTTCGAGCCGATGGTGCCGGAGCTCGCGAAAGCGGAAATTCGCGGCACGCTATCGGCGACAGGCCGGTTTACGCTGGGCCCGCTCTCTTTGCATGTGGATCCGAAGGTGAGCGGCTTCGCGGTGGAGGGGCTGGTGAGCCCGGCGTACCGCTACGGCGTGTTCACGTGGATGGGGCGCGACGCGGAGGGTGGGTACGTGCCCCGCACGAGCGGCGACGATGACCCCGAGTGGGTGGCGCTCCCCGCGATGGGCGAATTGCTCCCAATGGCGGTGATCGCGGCGGAAGACGCCACGTTCTTGCAGCACCCGGGGTTCGACCTCGAAGGCATGCTCGCCGCCGCGGCCGACAACGACAAGGCCGACGCGGTGGTGCGGGGCGGGAGTACGCTCTCCCAACAGTTGGCGAAGAACCTCTTCTTGACCGGCGAACGCTCCTACTCGCGTAAGCTGCGTGAGCTGTTGTACGCGGTGGAGCTGGAGCGGGAGCTCGGCAAGTCGCGCATCTTGGAGCTGTACCTCAACATCGTGGAGTGGGGCCCGAACGTGCACGGCGGCGGCGCGGCGAGCCAGGCGTACTTCTTGAAGTCGCCGCGGGGCCTCCTGCCCGAGGAGGCGGCATTCCTGGCGAGTATCCTTAGAAATCCGCGGGGGGCGTGGGCCCGGGAGTATACCGGGGGGCGAGTGAATGGGCGTCGGCTTGCCTGGATCCTCGACAACATGACCGGGCTCGACCCGATGCTCCGGCGCGAAGCGCTGGACCGCGAGGTGCACTTCGTCCCGCCTCCGTAATATGCGGGGCGGATGTGGCTCCCTCCGTTCATGCTCCTCGCGGGGCTGTTCACCCTCGTCTGCGCCTCGCGTGACTACGACTGGTTCATGAACCACCGTAAGGCACGGTTGTTCGTGTCGATATTCGGCCGTACGGGGGCGCGGATCTTCTATATGGGGCTCGGCGTGGCGCTGATCGTGTTTTCCGCGATCACGTTTCTGGGCGGGCCTACCTAGCTTGCGCTGCCTGATGAAATTCGCGGTGGTAAGCCTGGTGGGTTGGCTGATGATCGGCACGGCGGAGGCCGGCCCGCCCTACGCGGTGCCGACCCCGAAGATCGTCGACCCGGGCCACGCCGGGCTCGCGCATTGGTTCGGGGCGTTGAAGGCGGCGGAGGGCGGCACGGGGGTCGCGCGGGCGCTCCACTATGGGGACTCCACGATCGTGGCCGATGGCTTCGCGAGCACCATCCGCGCGCGCCTCGTCGCCCGGTTCGGCGACGCGGGGCCCGGGTTCGTGTCTGCGGGGCTGAACGGCACCTGGAACCAGCGCTCGGACGTGACGAATTCGCGTAGCGGGGACTGGGAGTGGCGCACGATCCTGCTCGGCGGCGGCGGCGGCCGCTACGGCCTCGGGGGAATCGTCGGCATCGTGCGCGCGGGCGGACATGCC
Source organism: Deltaproteobacteria bacterium (assembly GCA_014191855.1). GTDB lineage: Bacteria > Myxococcota_A > UBA796 > UBA796 > SXON01 > SXON01. The sequence goes on along the minus strand of BJHF01000038.1, from coordinate 1,062 downwards.
ACGATCCGGGCGATCGACGCTGCGAAAGCGCCAGTGGTCCAGCGGCACGCGGAGCTCTGGTACCAGGGGGGCGCGGGCTATGGCAGCTACTGGGTGAGCGCCGACGACAAGGAGATCGGGCGCGGCGCGGCGGCGGCGGCCGCGACGGAAGATCGCCGCTTTGCGCTCGATGTGCCGGCGGGTTTCACGAAGCTGGCGTTCGGCGCGACCGGCGGCACGGTGCCGGTGTACGGCGTCGTTCTCGAAACGGGGAAACCGGGCGCCACCTGGGAGGCGCTCGGCGTCACCGGCGTGGGTAGCAAGTCGTTCACGACCTACGCCAAAGACTCGCTCCGGCCGCAGGTGGAGCTCCGAAAGCCAGATTTGATCGTGGTGATGCTGGGAGGCAACGAGGCCGGGTACCCCGCGCTGATGAGCAAGGACGGCGTCGCGTACGAGCCCATCTACGCCGCGGCGCTCACGACGATCCTCGCGGGTCGGGGCGCGGCCTCGTGTTTGGTCGTCACGCCCCTCGATCAGGGCTTCGTTGACGAGGTGGATGCCACCGAAAAGCCCCGGCCCGGAATGAAGAACCTCGTGGCGGCGCAGGCCCGCGCGGCGACGACGAACGGCTGTGCGTTCTGGAGCACCTACGACGCGATGGGGGGTGCTGGCAGCGCGTTGCGTTGGGCGCACCTTCGTGGCTACGGAACGGGCGATCTCGTGCACGTCACTCCCAAGGGCCTCGACGTGCTCGGGGGCTTGCTGGCGGACGAGCTGCTGGCCGAGTACGACGGGTGGGCGGCGGGGGGGTGAGCGCCCGAGTCGACAAGCGCGCGTGCAATCGCTAAGTTCGCGCCGCTTCAGAGCCGCCGCATGCAAGCCAAGATCCTCGCCTTCGCCGCCCTGTCCCTGCTCAGCGCTTGCGCCACTCGCCGGGTGCTCGTGCTCGATGAGTTTGTGGGCCGCACGACGGCCGCGCCTGCCAACTCCCTCACCGGAAAAAGCATCTTCGTCGAGATTTCTGCCGGGTCCGACCTGATGAACACCGAGGTGCGAAAGGGCTCAACGCTCACCGAACCC
>BJHF01000037.1 GCA_014191855.1 Deltaproteobacteria bacterium | reverse complement strand
GCGCGCTGCTCAATCACGACGTGGCCGCCGCGTCCGAGGCCTCAACGCGCGCCCTCGAAGTGGGCTTCGCCGCCTTCGACCAGGTGATCGTTGGACTGTTGGACCGTTTGGCCCAGCGCCGCGCCAACGCCGATGATCAGGCGTTCGCGCTTCGCTTCTGTGTCGCCGAGTTGCTGGCGCGCGGGCCCGACTCGGCTCGGGCGGCGCTCGCGATGGAGCCCGACGCGTACGCGCTCGTCCTACCGCAACTGTCGCGATGGGTGGACGCATCGGCCCTCGTCGAGCTCGGGTTGGCCAGCGACGAAGCGGCAAACCTGCTTCGTCCGGAGACAGGCGTCGCGATCGGCGCGCAGCTCCGCGCGGCGCTCCGCGCAATGGCCTCGGCCGACATCCTGGTTCAAGTGCTGCGCGCGCTCACCGCTGTGGGCGATGCGACCATCGAGGCCCGGCTCACGATGCCGCGCGGACAGCCTGCGCACGGCACCGTGGTGGCCGTGGCCACGGGCAACCTGCGTGCCGCGATGGCGGAGCCCATCTCGCTTCCGCGCGAGGTAACGGACGCCGTGGCGGGCTGGCGCGCCGCGCTCGGCAGCGGGGCGCTGGGCGTGGATGACGGCACGATCGCCTGGTTCGCCTTTGGCGATGCCGCGCAGGCGCTGCGGTTTGCCTTGTCGCTGCGAGATCGACCGTCTGCCGGGTTGCCCACACCCGCCAGCGCGATGGCCAGCGGGCCCATCTCTGGCGGAACGGATGGATCAACCATTCGTCTTGCCGGGCCGACCATTCAGGATGCCGTTCGCCTGCTCGCGCACATCCCGATGTCCGCCCGACCCGCCGGCCTCATCGAAACGAGCCGCCTTGCCGCCGTGGAAGGCGTGCTGTGCGGCAGCGGCGTCGCGATCGACGCGTCTACGTTGGAGGAGCTCCGCGCGGCAAACCTGCGTCGAGCACCTGAAGGTCGTCCCCCCGGCTTCGCGGTGGTCGACGCGTGGGAAGGCGAAGACGGCATCATCCTGGTGACCGCCCTTCACGGCGCGACTCGCGCCTATGAAGCGACGAGGCTCACGTTTTCGGACTGGGAGGCGCTGTGTGCCAGCGGCGCGGCCGCCCCGGCGCCCGCACCCGTCCCGGAAAAGCCGGAGCCCGCGCGGCCCGCAAAGATCGAGCTGCCCGCATCGCCCGTCGTGCCGAAGGCGATGCCGGTCAAGCCCGTCATGACCGTCGTGCCCCCACCGCCGCCCGCTCCGCCGGACCCGGTTCGACCGCCCAGCACCCCTCCCACGGAGCGGGTGTCCCCGACCCAGGTTCCGCGTCCCCCGGCCGACTCCACCCACGAGGTTCGCCGCCCCAAACGCTCGGCGTCCAATCCCGTCGTCGCCGGGCCGCCCGCCGTATCCACCGAGCTCATCGCGCCGGCGCTGCTCATCGAGCCGGAGCCCGCCCACGTCGCCGCCGCCCCTAGCGAGGGGGGGGGCGACCCGTTCGCGAGCTTCGTCGAGGGCCCCGCCTCCGATCCGGTGTCCGCCCAGCGCCCCCCGCCCAGCACGGGCGACCCCTTCGCCAGCGACCCCTTCGCCAACGAATCCCCGGGGATCTCCGCCGCAGCCTTCCTTGACGAATCCGTTGAACGTGAAGCCGAGAGGATGGGTGGATCGGCCGATGGCTTTGCGCTCCCCGTGCTCGAATCGCCGCCCGAAGCCGCGCGCGAGCCCGAGGTCAAGAAGAGCAAGCGCCCGGCGACGCTCGACTTCCAGTTCCTCCTCGGCGGCTACGCCTGCTACGTGGAGCGGGGGAGGGTCGCGTTCGGTCGTCCGTACGGCACCCGGATCATCGACCTGCATGCGTTCGACACGGCTGGCGATCTCGACCGTGCCTACCTGGCCTTCGTCGAAGCAAAGATCGCTGAGGGGTTCATCCCACGCACCGATCTCACCGGCGATTTGCCCCGCGGGGTCACCGTGATGCCCCTGGATCAGGAGCGGCTCGCCGCCGCGTGGCGAAACCTGAGCTGAAGCGCGGTAGCCGTGGTGGCCCGGCTGGGGTATACCGCCGCCCCTTTGGTGTGCGACCATGAAGCTCTACCGCGCCCGCATCCCGCAGATCGCCCACGCCGTCATCGAGCGCCTGTCCGCCGATGGCGACATCGAAGTCGAGCTGTCCGACCGTCAAGAGGCCGCCAGTGACCTCGTGGCGATCATGGAGTCCTACCTCACGCGCGACAACGACCTGCGCGAAGCCGTTCGTGAGATGATGGAGCGCAAGAACATCCCGTACGACCACTACGGCAAGGTGAAAGGGGAGATCTCCGAGCAGTGGGGGCACCCTTCTGGCGACGATGTGGATCGTTACCTCTCGCGGCAGTTCATCGAGAACTTCATGATCTCGAACTTCATCGGGGAGGTTTTCACGGAGGATCGGGAGCTTTACAAGAAGCTGCTCGACATCCTCAAGGGCTTCGATGTGGATGAGCGCGCGCTGCGCGCGGAAGCCGAAGAGCGGATCAAGAACGTGAAGGAAGGCTCGGTAGAACGCCAGGATGCGCTCAACCGGGCCCTCCGCGAGGTTCGCAAGAAACACGGGCTCGGCTGAGCCTCGGGGCTAGGCCACTCCCTCAAGTTTCGGGCGGAGGCGCTCCATGATTCGCGTGTGGAGCTGGCTCACGCGGCTCTCCGTCACGCCGAGGAGTTGCCCGATCTCCTTGAACCCGTGCTCGCGGAAGTAGTAGAGCTCCACGATCATCCGGTCGCGCTCGGGCAGCGAGCCGATGGCATCGCGCACCGCCATGCGGAAGTCAGAGGCTTCAACCTCGGCATCGGGGGCCGACACGTCGCCGGCGATCGCGTCCCCGAGCGTGTGTTCGTCGTCCACGCCCTCTTCCATGCTCACCACGTTGTGGATCAGGCTGTTGTCCCCCAGCTCCCGAAGCCGCGCCTCAGAAACACCCAGGTACTTCGCGACCTCCGGCTCCGTGGCCGCCCGGCCGAGGTCCTTCATCAGCGCCTCGCGCGCCACCCGGATGCGGTCACCGCGGTCGCGCACCGAGCGCGGCACCCAGTCGGCGCGCCGCATCTCGTCCACGATCGCGCCCTTCACGCGGATGCGAGCGTAGGCGGTGAAGCTGATGCTGCGATCTTCCTCGAAGCGATCCACCGCGTCGATCAGGCCGAGCATGCCCATGTTCGCCAGGTCGTCCACGTCCACACAGCTCGGGTACCGGCCCGCCATGCGCATCGCCACCCGGCGCACCATGCCTACGTGGCGCTCAATGAGCTCGTTGCGGACCTTCGGGTCCAGCCTGCGCTTCCGCGAGGGGCGGTCGGTGTCGAGCGAGAGGTCGAGGGGGCTGCCCACCGAGGTGGTGCGGAGAGAAACTTGCATGGGGGCCTCGCTGGCGGGCGGGGTTGGGTGGATGTTTGACCCTCCCTGATTCGATCCGAAGGCTCACCTCTTGAGGGCTATTTGGTAGATTCATCCAAAACTCTCGGCGATGGGGGCCGGTCGGTCAGGGGGGCAAAACGTTGAGCCCACTCCCGATCATTTTCCCACTTTTCCGGGCGAGCGCGAACGCCGACCCCGGATCAGCGCCCCGGCCCTCGATCTTCCGCAGCGTCGGCCACGGCGCCCGCTGTGAGCTCGGTCGCGCCCTCCAGTCGAGGCAGCAGCGCGTCGCGAGCCGCCGCAAACGCCGCCTTCTCGGAGGCGGGAAGCGGCTGCGCCACCGGAACGATGGTCTTCATCGGATCCTTGTGCACGCCGTTCACCATGAACTCATAGTGGAGGTGGGGCCCGGTTGACTGCCCGGTGCTCCCGACGCGCCCGATGGACCGCCCCTGTTGCACCCGCTCCCCGACCTTCACGCCGATGCTGCTGAGGTGCGAGTATCCGGTGCTGAAGCCGCCTTCGTGCTTGATCTCCACGTGGTTGCCGTGGCCGCCGGCCCATCCGGCCCGGGTGATGACCCCATCGGCCACTGCGCGAATGTTCGTGCCCGTCGGCGCCGCCAGATCCACCCCCTTGTGGGCCCGCATCTTGTGCAGGATGGGGTGATAGCGACCGGTGCTGAAGCTGGAGGTGACCTGCAAGAACTCCAGGGGGGAGCGCAGGAACGCCTTACGGCGGGCGCTGCCGTCCTTCGCGTACCAGCCGGTGGTGCCATCCGCCGCACGGTAGCGGATCGCGACGTACTGCTTTCCACCATTATCTAGGATCGCCGCCCGGATATCGCCGACACTCTGGCTGCCGTCGTCGGCGGTGAGCCGATCGAGCACGAGGCGGAACCGGGCGCCCTCGACGAGCTCCGTGTTGAAGTCTACGTCGTACTCGAAGATCTTGGCGAGGTCCAACACCTGGGCCGGGCTGAAGCCGACCGAGGTAGCCGCGCTCCAGAGGGAGGAGGTCACGGTGACCGCCGCCGCCATCTCCTCCACGGTGTACGGCACCGGAACCTTGCGCGCAACGTACCTTTTCCCGTCCCAAACCAGCTCGTTCACCATCGCCGGATCGTGCACGAGCCGCAACCGGAACGGGCGCGTTTCGCCCGCCCGGTAGTCGAGGTTGAACACATCGCCGGGGGAAACCGAATCGAGCGAACGCCCTGCTCCGGCGAGCAGCTCCGCCGTCGGCGCGCCCATCTCGCGCAGCACTTTGCCGGCGAGCTCCCCCGCCCGCACTTCGCGAGACTCGGTTCGGAAGGCCGGCTCTGGCGCGGTCAAGCCCACGAGAGGATCGGCGGCCGCCGGCTGGACGATCGGAGTTGGCGCAGCCAGGACTGCACCGGCTGCCAAGAGGAGGGCGAGCAGCGACACACCAACGACCGCCCGCCAGATCCTCAAGGTCCACCTCGGTTGAGCATCAAGTACAAGCCAACCGTAACCACCAACGCGAGGCCCACGAAGCCTCCGACCAGCAGCGCCTGAACCACCACCATCCACACGGGCACACCCTTCGCCGGCTTTTTGGCCCGGCGCCCGCTGGGGGGCGGAGTGGTAGACACCGGCGGCAGTGGCGCGACCGGCGTTGGCGCCGCCGGAGCGGGCGCGAGCACGGCGGGCGACGCCGGAACCCGAGAGCGCAGGTTGGGCGCCGGGGGTGCGACGGGCACGCTGGCGCGGGCCACCGGGGGAGGCGGCGCGGCCGCGGGCGGCGAGAGCCGAGGGGGCGGTGCCGGCGGTGCGCGGTACGGGGTGGGCGCAGGCGGCGGGCGATGGGCGGCGGGCGTGACCGAAGGCGGCAACCGTGGCTGCTCGTCGAGAAATGCAGGCCGGTCCACCCGAAGCAGCGTGTACTCCTCCGGGGACTCCGGCTCCGCGGGCGCCGCAGCGGGCCCGCTAGCCTCGCTCGGCTCGCTCGCGACCGTGACCGTTTGCCCAGCGAGCCCGACCGTGTCCTTGGCGTCCTTGCGCGCGCGCTCAATAGCAGGCGGAACGTGCGAAGCCGCCCAGCTCCGCAAGCCCGTGCCGCTCAGCCGATCCGCGGCGGCAACCAACTGACCCTCCACCGTGGCTGCGTTCGGCCGCGCCGTCGGGTCCCACGCAAACATGGGCCGGAGCACGGGGGTGAGCTCGGCGTGGGTAGCCGTGAGCCGCGCCAGATGCTCCTCCACGCGCCGAACATGAGCTTCTTCCTTCAGCTTCGGCTGGCCAAACACCTCGCCGACCGCCGCCTCCCACAGCGTGAGGCCGAGCCCGTACACGTCGGCCGCCGGGCTGACGTCGCCCGTGATGATGTATTCGGGCGCCATGTAGTTGAGCGTGCCCAACACGAATTGGCCGGTTCGACTCTCGCGTGCCGCGAACCGGGCCTGCGCTACGCCGAAGTCGAGCAGCTTCACGCCGCCGCGGTCGGTGATCATCACGTTGGCGGGCTTCACGTCCCGATGCACGACGTTGAGCGGCTCGCCGCTATTGGGGTGGCGCGCCGTGTGCGCGGCATGGAGCGCGCCAGCCACCGCGGCGCCGAGCTCTGCAAGTGCGCGCGGCGGCGGGCGCTGCCCGCTGGAAATCAGGCCGGAGAGGTCCACGCCTTCGACGAACTCCATCACCACGGCATCGCGCTCGCCGACCCGCACCAGCTCCAGCACCTTCAGGATGTGTTCGTCGTGAAGCAGGCCGAGAAGGCGCGCTTCGTCCCGAACCCGGGAAACGAAGCTCGCCGAGTCGGGCTGCCCGGGCAAGAGCACCTTCACCGCGACCGTGCGGCGGAACCCTCGCGCTCCCGTAAGCTCCGCGAGGTACACCGTGCCAAAGGCGCCAGAGCCGAGCACGCGTTGAAAGGTGAGCTGCCGCACACGCGAGCGTATCTAGGAATGATGACAGAGGCGGCGTCGGCGCCGACACGACGGCGACACAACGGACGCGTGCGATGCGCTACACTTTTGGGGAGGCATCATGGAACCAGTCGCCATTCTTCACACGGACGAGACAGGGCACGTGACCAACGCGAACACCGCGGCGAAGCGGCGCATGGGGGCCACCTCAGGCCGCCGATGCACCGACCTGATCGCGCTGCGCGACGCAAGCGGGCGCGCAATCTGCACCGAGCGGTGCGCGGCTACGCTGGCCACCCAGGCGGAGGGGTGCCGCGAGTCCCACGGCACCAGCCGCGGAGCGGCTGTGCGCGTTCAATGCGTTTCAATGGGGCGCGGCGCCACCATTCTCCTTCAGGCCGATCCGCTCCCCGAGGTGAGCCTGCCGCTATCCCCGCGCGAGTTCGAGGTGCTCGCGCTTGTGGCGGAGGGGCTCACGGCGCGGCGGATCGCCAAGCGGCTGGGCATCAAGGAGTCCACCGTTCGCACTCACCTGGACCACGCCAAAGAGAAGCTGGGCGCGCGTACGCTGCCCGAAGCGGCGAGCCGCCTGGGCCGCCAGCCCAGCGTTGCGGCGAGCTAACTCAGCGAGGAAGGCTGCGACTCGCTGGCCGCGTGTAGCCACGGCGGCTCGGGCCAGAGCGCGGCGAGAAAATCGATGAACAGGCGCACCCGCGCGGGCAGGTGCGTACGGTGGGGGCGAACCGCCCAGAAGTGCCCCGAAGGGCCCGACCACCCCGACATCACCAATTCCAGCAACCCGGCTTCGACGGGGCGAGCGGTGCAGAAGTCGGGCACGTAGATCAGCCCGAGGCCCTCCTGCGCAGCGACCACGAGTGCCTCCGATGAGGAGGAGGACATGGGGCCATTCACGATGGCGACGGCTTCTTCATCCCCCCGGCGGAGCCGCCAGTGGCGAGGCTGCGCGCTGCCCGTGTAGAGCAGGCACCGGTGGGTCGCGAGCTCAGACGGGTTGCGCGGTCGGCCCGCAGCCTTCAGGTACGCTGGGGACCCGTACACGCCGACTCGGAACGGCCAGAGGCGCTTGGCGACGAGCGACGTGTTTTCGACTGCGCCGCCGCGAATGGCCAGGTCGTAGCTCTCGGCAACGAGGTCCACCTTACGATCCGAGTAGTCCAGGATCGCCTGCAAGCCCGGGTAGGTGGCCTGGAATCGCGCAAGGGGGGCGGCGAGGTAGTGCAGACCGAAGTGCGCGGGCGCCGAGATTCGCAACGTGCCCACGACATCGTCGCGCTCCGCCGCCGCGCTCGCTTCGGCGCTCGCGAGCGCTTCCAGAAGCGGCGAACACGTGTCGTAGAACGTCTGCCCCGTTTGGGTGGTCGAGATCCGGCGCGTCGTCCGGTGAAGAAGCCGAACGCCCAGCCGCGCCTCCAAGGCGGTGACCATCCGGCTCGCGTGCGACCGCGAGATCCCGAGTCCCTTCGCGGCGGCCGCGTAGCTCCCGGACTCCACGACGCGCACAAAGACGTCGACATCGCTCAACTGGCGCATGATTGCCCCCATTCTTGCCCTATCGGCGCGTACGTCCCGACGCACCAAGCGGATTGTTGCCTCCGGCGCGACAAGCCGCTGCAGTGTTAGACGCAGTGAGGCCCAACATGCACGTCCCCGTCGCCACCGAGAAACAATCCGTGCGCGCGCTCGTGCGCGAGCGGCTGCGCAACATGCCGGGGGCCGAGCGCGACCGTCAATCGACGCTGATCCGGGCCTGGTTGAGCCCCGTGGTCGCGACCGGCACGGTGCTTGCCTTCGCGCCGTTGCCCGAAGAGGTGGATCTATGGCCGCTCCTGGCCCGCCTCGCGCCGCTGGGCCGCCTCGTGCTCCCGCGGGTTGCGGCCGGCGGCGCGCTTACGCTCCACCGCGTCGCCAACCTCGATGCCCTCCGCGCCGGCCCGATGCGCCTGCGCGAGCCCGCTCCGGAAGCCACAACGGTACCGCCTGAGCTGATCGACGTGGTGCTGGTTCCCGGGCTCGCGTTCACCGAGGCCGGGGAGCGCCTTGGGCGGGGGCGCGGCATGTTCGATCGGTTGTTGGCTGGCTTCGGGCCGTCGGTCCGCACGATCGGAGTGGCCTTCGCCGAGCAGCGATTCACTTCACTCCCATGCGAGGCTCACGACGTTCGATGCCGCGAGCTGGTGCCGAATTTCGGCTGAGCACACCCCCTGCCCGGCGTGCTACCAGAGCGGATGCGCCGCCGTCTCCCCCTCATCCTCCTGTTGGCCGGCACGAACGCCGCGGCCGCCCCGAAGCCTTCGCAGGCCCAGAGCACCGGTCCCACGGTCACCGCGCCAAAGTCGCTGTACCTCCGCAACGCGTTCGACACCGACCCTTCGCTGTACGTCGGCCGGTTTATTCCCGATGGAACGCTGCAAAGCGACATCGATGAGTCGCGCGGGATGCAGACGCAGTGCAGCCGCCACATCGTATACAAGAACGTGGGCGGCGGCGGCGTGACGTACGATGAGCTGTACAACGCGAGCACGGGAGCCAGCCTCAGCCTGAAGATCCCCCAGGCCGGCCTCAAGCTCGGAGCGGGCGCCAGCGTGAACAACACGGTGCGCGTGAAATACGTCATCGATCAAAAGATGGTCAGCTATATCGCCGATCCCGACAAGTACGCGGCCTGCTGCACCCGCGCGCCCGACCAGTGCCCCGCCGAGTACATCGGCGAGTTCGTTTCCGGCACCGGCGCCGTGTACTACGGCAACGGAACCGAGGCGGGCGCCGACCTCGCGTTCGAGCCTCCCGGGCTGGACGTGAAGGTGTTCCCCAAGCTGGAGGTGAAGCACGGGCAGTCGTGGTCACGCGGGATCGTGTTCATGCAACCCGTGTACTTTGGCTTCAAGCTCTACCCGAATCCGGCCAGCGGGCCGGACTGGGACTGCGCGAGCGAGAGCGTGCCGCAGAGCAGCGTCGGCTACTACTTCATCGGCGTTTCGCCCGTGGGCGACGACGAGGCGAAGGCGCGTGACGACGCGATGCTCAACGCACGCAAGCAGGTTGTGCAGTTTGTTGGCGAACAGATCCAGAGCGGGGAGGTGACGGTGCAGAGCTACGGCGGCGCGCTCGGGGCGCTGCCGAGCCAGCTCGCGTCGGAGAGCTGGGTGCAGGGTGCCGCCAGCGGATTGGCGTCGTTGGTGCAGAATCGCAAAACGTGCGTGGAGAAGCTCCCGATGCCGGCCGGGTACCAGTACCGGGCCCGCTCCCTGGCGTACGTGCCGAACGGGTCGATCGACGCGGCGGCCGCGGTGGTGGCCGGGGTCGCGCCGGGAGCCGCGCCGGCCCCCGCCGCCGCTCCGGGGGCGACGACGCCGGCGGGCCCGCCACCGGGACCAGCCGCAGGTGCCGCACCCACCGGAGGGCCGCCGCCCGCCGGATCCCCTCCCCCCGCGCCGAAGCCGCGCTGAATCATGCGCCGCCATTCCGCATACATCCTTTCGATTCTGCTCTTCGCCGGTCCGGCAGGCGCAGTCACGCCCGCGCCTGTTGTGCCGGCAACCTGCGAGGCAGTTCCGCCCGGCTCAAACCAATACAAGCTCGCGCTCGGCTTCGCGTATGCGCGGGCCCCCACGGTTCGTGGCCGGGAAGAGGCGATGGCCGCCGCCCGCGCCGGCGCCCGCAAAGCGCTGCACGACGAGCTGTGCGTTGCGATGCCGGCCGACTGCGACCGGTACGCCGGCTACGTCACGGAGTGGCAAACCCCAGGGGTGTACGACGATAAAACGCGACGCGCCTGCGCCACAGCCGTGGTGGAGCTGCGCCTGCTCAACCCCGATCGGCAACGCAGCGACGCCGAAGCGCGAATCGCAGCCCTGGGGGATGGGCTGGCGAAAAAGTTGGTGGACGCGAAGATCTCCGCCGTTCGCCTCACCGACCCACACCGCGCGGATGGCTGCGCGCTCCCCGAGCTGGAGCCGGTGCGGATGTGGGTGCGCAGCCGCCTCGGAAATGCGGGCGTGGTCACGCTCGCGGACGATGCGCCGGCCGACTCCCCCGAGCTGGATCTGAACGCGGCGGTGAACCGCGGTGAGGTCACGCTCGCGGGGACCATCACCCTCGCCGACGGAAAGCAGCTCTCCGCCGAGCCGGTCACGTTCCTGGCGAGCGCGTACAACGTGCCCGCCACCGGCGCGGCCTGCGTGGGCAGCGCGAAGCTCGGGCTCGACAAGCGCGGTCAGCGCCGGGGCGACGTGAACCTGGACATGAAGGTGCCCACGCGCGGCGGGGGGTTGTGTGTTGGCCAGCCGGTGGAGCCGGTGCTCACGGTCGACAAGCGCTCTCGCGTGCACGTGTACAGCATCGATGCCTCAGGGGCGGCGTACCACATCTGGCCCATCGAAGGCGCGGATACGGTGGAGGGTAGCATCGACCTCGGGCAGTCCTGGGCGGCGCCTGGGGCGCGCGGCGAGGACGAAACGCTCGTCGCCGTCGCCGTTCCGGAAGGCGCCAGCCTCGGCCTGCTGGCCGGCCATACTGGCTTCTGCAGGGTGCCGCGCACGTTCGGAGACGCCTTCTACCCAGCCGGCGCAACCGTCGTGAGCCAAACCTGGCATGTCGTGGAAGGGGACGCCTGCGGTGCGCCGCCATCCGAGGTTCCCTCCCAGGAATTGCTCGAGCAGACGCTCAACGCCGCCCCCCTGTGCCGATAGGCAGGAGCCCACATGCAGCCCAACCCCACGCCCTACATCCTTTGGGGATCCATGGGCACAGCGCAGGCCATGTTCCTCTTCATCGCGACGCAAATCCCGGACACGGGGCACGAAGCCTGGGCTAAGTACCTGGTGATACCCGCGATCGGCGCCGCGGCGCTGTCGGTCGCCATGAACTTCATGCCGGGCATCGGCCCAAGCGCCCCGCCTGCACGATCAATCGTCCGCTGGGCTACCGCCGAGACCGCCTCGATCCTGGGTTTCCTGGCCTACATGCAGAGCGGCGAGCACCTCTACCAGTACGGTTGCGCCGCGTTCGGGTTCCTCGCCTGGGCCTACGCGTTCCCCGTGGACGCCGCGAGCTGGCCCCGGCCCGGGGACGCTTCCGGCCCCCCGCCGGGTTAGCCGCGCCCCGTGACGCTGACCCTTTTCGTTTCCTTCGCCTTCGCCGCCAAGCCGGAGTGGCCCACGCTCACCCCGGCCGAACAGACGGTGTTCGACCGCGGCGAGCTGGTCCTGCGCGCCGACACCAGCACGCCGGTCACCGACTCAACCGGGATCGTGCGCGTAGCCGCGCCGGCCTCGTTGCTGTGGCAGGAGGCGCTCGACTTCGACGCGAAGCTCCCAGAGAACCCCACGCTCAAGACGCTCGATGAGTACGCTCGCAACTCCCCAGACGACTGGTTCGTGCGGTTTGAGCTCAGCGTTTTTGGTATCCACGTCGTTATCCACGACCACTGGATGTGCTACCCCGCCGAGTCCTATTGCGTGTGGGTGCAGGATCCGAGCCGTGAAAGCGACGTGAGCGGGGAGAAGGGTTTTTTGATCGTGCGGCCCGAGTCTACCGGCTCAGCGATCATCTTCCACTCCGAGTTCGTGAGCGACGTGTGGTCGCCAGGCTGGATCCGGAAGTGGCTGGCCAACGACAGCATGGTGAACATCGTCGAGAAGCTCAAGGCGCGGACCGAGCGCAAGGCGAAGTAGCGCCCGCGGGGCCGAACCCTCAAAAGCAGGCGATCGTCGTCCCATCCGCGCCCGGTTGCGGGGAGCAGCCCGGCCCGTAGCGCGCCCTCACCGTAATGGCGTGCTCCGCAAGCCCCGCGTACAGGTCGTCGATCGAGGCGCGCGCCCAGGTTTCCGCGGCTCCGGCCGGGATGTTGCCTTCAAGCTGGGTCCACGCCTGGTACACGCCCATCGTGGTGCTGCTGTCGATCGGCACCAGCAGCCACGCGCCGCGGTTGACCGTGAGCGTTTCCGCAGCGTCGAACGCCGCGCTGTCGGTCTTCTCACGGGCCGAGGCGATCTCCCGGTTGTCCACGCGCCAGGAGCGCTCCCAGGCGCCTGTGGCCGCCGCGAGGGCAGCGTTGTTCTCCAAGGCGAGCACCCAGTGCCGATCCGCGAAGGGCCACGGGAGATCGATACGTTGATACAGCACCTTCGGAGAGGCCCACCGCCCGTGCAGCGGCAGTTCAGTGAGCGCGGCAACCTCGTCCGAAAGGTGATCGTCGGTGAGCGTGAGCCAGGCCAGCTCCCTCGACAAGGGCAGAACGCCCCAGGCCACGACCCCGCCTCCTTCCACGCCGCTGCGCGCCACCTTCCCGCGGGCAACATCTTCCCAGACCGCGGCCGCAGGCGCCGGTGGCGGAACTCGGGCGTGGGAGGACACGCCTGGGAGCACGGTGGCCCAAAGCGCGGCGAGCGCCGCGGCGGTCATCCTCAGAAGCTGAAGGTGTGCGAAGTGTGCATCACGCCGCCGCGCGGCGCGGGGAACTTCATGCGGGAAACCGCCTTGGTGATGCACTCCTCGAACGGCGGGTTCTTGAGTTCGCTCTCCTTCTTCGCCACGTTCGTTGCCGCGCCGGTGAGCCCGATCTCCCAGGTGAGCTCCAGCCTTCCATGCAGGGCACGGCCTCCGAGCCGAGAAGCGCAGTCGGTCACCGCCCACTCGTTCTTCTTCAGCACCTCCGCGACCGCACCGTCCGGCAAGCTGCCTTCCTCCGCATCGAGGTCAAAGCCGCCATCAAGATCGGCCGCATCGTCGGAAACGGAGGGCGCGGGCGGCGGAGACGGTACGGTTTCCCCGGCGCGCCCCGGCTGGATCAGGGCGACAACGAACACGAGCAGCATGACGATCCTGGGACGAGCGGGTAGCGTAGCGCGCCACGCCTCAGATCGGAACGACGGACCGCACGCTGGACCCCTACGCCCACATCGCCGAGGCCTACGACGCCGAGTTCGATCACGCGGAGGCCGATGTGGCTGGCTATGCTACTCGTGGCGTAGGTGGCAATCTTTTGGTGCTTGGCTGCGGCACCGGGCGCGTGTGCCGCGGGCTTGCGGGCACCCGGCCGATCACCGGCCTGGATCGCAGCGCGCCGATGATCGAGCGCGCGGCCGCGAGAGGCCCCGAGAGCGTGCGCTGGGTCGTCGGCGACATGACGAGCTTCTCCATAGGGGAGTTCGCAGAGATCATCATCCCGAACGCCTCCTTCGCCTTCTTGCCCGACCGCGCGGCGCGTGCGGCCTGCCTCGGGGCGTGTCGCGCCGCCTTGACCGGCGGAGGTCCGCTGACCATCGACGTCCCGATGCCCGACTTCACCCTGCTTGGGTCGGCGCACACGCCCGAGCGTGAGGCCTGGACTGGGCGGGTGAACGGAGCGGTGGTGCGTCGCACGCGGGAGGTGTTCCGCGCCCCCGTCGCCCAGTCCCTCCGCCTGGTGGACCGCTACTGGCACGGCGAGGAGCTCCTCGCCGAAAGCGAGCTACTGCTTCACCTCTTCACCGCCGACGAGCTCGAGTGGATGCTTGAGGCCAACGGCTTCTACGTCGAGGCGATCTTCGGCGACCACCGAGGCGCACCGCTCAGCGAGGGGTGCGCTCGCCTCCTCGTTCGCGCATTCCCGCTGCGCTAACCGGGCCCTTACCGGGTGCCGTGAACCGTCCAGCTCTGGTTGGTGCAGTCGTAGCAACTACCGGCGTAGCTCGCGGTGAACTCAGCGTCGAAGTTGTTGCTGTCGGTGAACACGCCCGTGATGGCGTAGGTCTCCGTGCAGGTGCCGGAAAGCTGGTTGTCCGCGTCGAATTCCTTGTACGCATCGATGCTGCCAACCATCGTGCCGGGCTGCGAGCCGCTCCCCTTGAACTTGATCGTGGGGTTCATGTCCGTGACGACCAGGGTATCGAAGTTGAAGCTGACCAGCCCCCAGGCACAGGAGTAGTCCACGACATCGTCGAGGTCCCACGTGCCGGAGTAGTCGCAGTCGTTGTCGATCGCACCGTCGCAGTCCTGGTCGATGCCGTCGTCGCACACTTCTTCGAGGCCCGGGTACCGCATCGGATCGCTGTCGTCGCAGTCTTCGCATACCGAGGCGCCATCGCCGTCCCCGTCTGGCGTGTCGGACGTCAACTCGTCGCAGTCATCGTCGATGTCGTTGCAGGTCGTCTCGACCGTACCGGGGTTGATCTTCGGGGAAAGATCGGCGCAATCCTCGCACTCCGTGTAGCCATCCCCGTCCTGATCGAGACCGTCGAGCGTTTGTGCGTCGCAGTCGTCGTCCAGCAGATTGCACTCCACCTCCGCCGCGTTCGGGTGGATTGCGTCGCTCTGATCGTCACAATCATCGACGCACGCGGTGTAGCCGTCGCCGTCATCGTCGCTGTCGTCGATGGTCGCCGCATCGCAGTCGTCGTCGAGCCCGTTGCAGATCACCTCCACGCCGCTCGGGTGCACGGTGTCGTCGCTGTCGTCGCAGTCCAGGCGATCGGCGGCGTACGTGTTGGCGCAGTCGGTGTTGTCGGCGCTGAAATAACCGTCCTTGTCCGCGTCGAACGGGCTGTCCACCACGTCGTCCTCGGCCAGCTCGAGCTGCCCGTTGCACTTCGCAGTCTGGCTCACGCCGATGTCATTCACGCACCCGCTGAGCACCAAGAACGCAAACAAGGATCGCCACATCACGCCTCCGTGAATAGTCTACCGCGCCTGCGCCGCCTCCGGGCGGCGAAGGTTTTGCCCCCGTAGCTCAGCTGGACAGAGCACTCGATTTCTAATCGGGCGGTCGCAGGTTCGATCCCTGCCGGGGGCACCCCTTTCGGGGCGCCCGGGGCGTGGCCTACTTGCCGTAGCGGTAGGCGCTGAACGAGGCGTCCATCCTCGTGTCCTGTGCCGTCGTAAACGTGTACATACACGAGTCGTCGGTGTAGTCCATGAAGTTCTCGATCGGGTCGACGCCGGAGCCCGTGCAGGTGTCCGCGCCGGTCGGGCAGCCGTAGTTGGCGCTGCGCTCGGACGGCGTGTCGCTCACCGAGTCCCCCGTCTTGCTACAGCCACCCTGGAAGGTGTGGTACAGGCCCATCCAATGCCCGATCTCGTGCGTCGCCGTGTCGCCGAGGTTGTACGGCGCGGCGGAGCCGCCCGGGAGCGAGGAGTACAGCAGCACCACACCGTCGTTCGTCGGGTTGCTGGCGTAGGAGCTCGGGAAGGTGGCCCAGCCCAGGAGTCCGCTGCCGGGGTTGCAGGTGTAGATGTTCAGATCGTCCGCGGAGCCGAGGCGCAGCGCCGACTTCATCGCGGTTTCGTACGTGCTGTAGCAGCCGCTGTACCACGAGGAGTTGCTGGTGGTATCGGTCGATACCAGGGTGAACGACCAGCCCGTGCTCGCATAGGCGTTGTTCAGCACCGTGATCTGGCTGGCGATGTCGGACGACGTGAGCGAGCCGGCCGAACCGTTGGTAATCGTGTGCCAGTACACGTTGATCGTGCCGCCCGTCACCGAGGAGCCGCCGCCGCCGCCGCTCGGCTTGCCGTACAGCTCGTCATCCGCCGGCTCGTCACCCGTCTGGTACTCGGGCAGCTCCTGGAACGCCGGCTGCTGCGAGTTCATCTCTTCAATCGCCTCGATCTCCTCATCGGAGGGCTCAAGGGCGCAGCGCAGGCCGAGGTTGATGAACTCCGCCTGGCTTACGTAGCTCTGGCCCTGGAACTCAAAGCCGTCGTCGCCTTCCTGGACTTCAACCTCCTCGATCGGACAGCTCTCGTGGCCATCGAGCCCGACCTCATCCGTAGCGACGCCGCCTGAGGGTGCACAGCCGGCGAGCAAGAAGAGAAAACCGAGAGGAGAGACGAGGCGCATGTAGGCTCCAGAGCAGCACAGGTACGGTTGGGGTCGCAGAAAGGAGACAGAACGTACCGGGGATTTCGCACACCCGCGCGCCCCCCCTCGTTTGCTTGACGTTCCTCCGACACGACGAGGTAGACTGCGCCGATGCTGCGCTGGATCGCCATCGCGTTTCTGTTCCTGCTGGTCTGCGGCGGCGGGCTCACCCTCGCGAGCTACGCCGGTTTTGAGTGGTGGCGCGTGAACGGCGCGGCGCCGTCGGAGGCCGAGCCGCCCGTAGCTGCCGCTCCGGGCCCGACCACGCCCCCGGCAGGGGGTGAGCCCGGCGCGCCGGCCGCGTCGGAGGGCGCCAGCTTGGCCGCCTGCGATGCTGGCACTGCGGCCTTCGTGGCGAAGGACTACGGGGAAACCATCGCGCAGCTCGACGTGTGTCTCGAGGCCCACCCGAACGCGGTGGAGGCGAAGCTGCTCCGCGGGCGGGCGTACGCCGCGGTGGAGCGGTTCGATCTCGCGCAGATCGACCTTGAAAAAGCGCTGGTCGAGCGGCCGGGAGACGAGCCCGGGTGGGAAGCGCTCGCCTATTCGCGCGTGCGCACGGAGAACGATCGGGGGGCCATCACCGCGCTCGACGCCTGGATTGCCCTCAACCCGAGCGCAGCGCGCGCGTGGCGCATGCGGGCCGACGCGCGGTTTCGGCTCGGCAATCCCACCGCGGCCCTCATCGACGCGGAGCGTTCCTGCGCCCTCGGGGACGCAGACGGGTGTACGTTGGAGACGCGGATCAAGGAAACGCGAAAGCGCCGGTGACGGGAACCGCGATGCCCCGCCACCCCCGCCCACCTCCTGCCGGGCCTGGGGCATCGCCGAACTTCTGAGGCTGCCATGTCTGAACTCTCCATGCTCGAAGCCCTCTATTCCCAATTTCCGGCTCGCCACGCTCTCGCGCGGCGACGCCTCGGTCGGGGCCTCACGCTCACGGAGAAGGTGCTGTTCGCTCACCTCGTCGAGCCGGAGACCGCACCGTTCCATCGTGGCCGGTCGTTCCTTGACTTACGACCCGATCGCGTCGCGATGCAAGACGCCACCGCTCAGATGGCCCTCCTCCAGTTCTCGCTGGCCGGACGCGCCACCACCGCCGTGCCCACCACCGTGCACTGCGACCACCTCATCCGCGCTCGGCTCGGCGCGGCCGCCGACATGGCCGTTGCCCACGAAGAGAACGCCGAGGTCTTCGACTTTCTCCGCTCCACCTGCCAGCGCTACGGCATCGGGTTCTGGCAGCCGGGCGCGGGCATCATCCATCAGGTCGTCCTGGAGAACTATGCAGCTCCTGGCACCCTGATCATCGGGACGGACAGCCACACGCCAAACGCCGGGGGGCTGGGGATGCTCGCCGTGGGCGTTGGCGGCGCCGACGCGGTGGATGCGATGGTGGGCTTGCCTTGGGAGGTGCTCTGCCCGACCGTGATCGGCGTGAAGCTCACCGGCAAGCTCTCCGGGTGGACCGCCGCGAAAGACGTGATCCTCAAGCTCGCGGGGTTGCTCACCGTGAAGGGCGGCACCAACGCGGTGATCGAGTACTTCGGGCCGGGTACGGCGAGCCTGTCGTGCACGGGGAAAGCGACGATCTGCAACATGGGCGCCGAGCTCGGGGCCACGACGTCCATCTTTCCTTACGACGCCCGCATGTCTGACTATCTGCGGGCCACGGCCCGAGCCGAGCTCGCCGATCGGTGCGACGCGATCGCGGGCGCGCTCCGCGCCGACCCCGAGGTGGAAGCCTCTCCCCGGGACTACTACGACCGGGTCGTGGAGATCGACCTCACGACGCTTGAGCCGCACCTCGTCGGCCCGCACACGCCCGACCTGGCGCGCCCGCTCTCCGCCATGAAAGCCGCAATCGCCGCCGAAGACTACCCGCGCAACATCAAAGTGGCGCTCATCGGGAGCTGCACCAACAGCTCGTACGAGGATCTCGAGCGCGCCGCCCACATCGCGCGCCAGGCGAAGGCTCGTGGGCTTCGGGCGAAGGTTCCGCTGCTCGTCACGCCCGGCTCGGATCAGATCTTCGCCACGATCAAGCGGGATGGTCAGCTCGCCGACCTCGAAGCGATCGGCGCCACCGTGCTTGCCAATGCTTGCGGCCCGTGCATCGGGCAGTGGAAGCGCGACGACATCCAGAAGGGCGAACGCAACACCATCGTCACGTCGTTCAACCGGAACTTCCCGGCCCGGAACGATGCGAACCTGGAGACGCTCGCCTTCATCGGCAGCCCCGAGACGGTCGTAGCGATGGCGCTCTCGGGCGACCTCGCGTTCAACCCGGCGACCGACAGCCTCGACGCCGCGGGCGCCGCGGTGCGACTGGAAGCGCCGACCGGGGACGACCTCCCCAAACGCGGGTTCGTGCGCGACTTCGTCGGGTACATCGCGCCCGATCCGGCGAACAGCGGGGTGGAGGTGCTCATCAAGGCGGGCAGCGATCGGCTGGAGCGCCTCACGCCGTTCCCCGCTTGGAGCGGCGTCGATCCCGCCGGGCTCGTGGTGCTGCTCAAGGCGAAGGGGAAGTGCACCACCGACCACATCTCCGCCGCGGGCCCGTGGCTGAAGTACAGGGGGCACCTCACCAACATCTCCGGGAACCTGTTCTCCACCGCCGTGAGCGCCTTCGACGGCGCCGTCGGCAAGGGTCGCGACGTGCTGGCCGGCGAGGATGGCGTGCCGTTTCCGGATCTCGCGCGCCGCTACAAAGCAGCGGGCCAACCCTGGATGGTCGTCGGCGACGAGAATTACGGCGAGGGGTCGAGCCGTGAGCACGCGGCGATGGAGCCGCGCTTCATGGGCTGTCTCGTGATCGTGGC
This sequence comes from Deltaproteobacteria bacterium, assembly GCA_014191855.1. Taxonomy (GTDB): domain Bacteria; phylum Myxococcota_A; class UBA796; order UBA796; family SXON01; genus SXON01. The sequence continues at coordinate 39,207 of BJHF01000037.1, read as the reverse complement.
ACGCAGCTTCGCGCGAATCCATGAGACGAACCTGAAGAAGCAGGGCGTTTTGCCGCTGACCTTCGCCAATCCGGCCGACTACGACAAGGTGCGGGTCGACGATCGGGTGGCCCTTGACGGAGTTTCGGCGATCCCGCATGGGAAGTCGCCGGCGCTGATCCTGCACCACGCCGACGGCTCGGCGGACCACGTGGCCACCAAAACCACCTGCTCTCCCGAGCAATTCGCCTGGTTTGTCGCGGGGAGCGCCCTGAACCGGATCCGGGGCGGCTGAGCCCGCTCAGAACGAAGCGTTCACCAGCCGCTGCAGCCGCTCGGGGAGCTTCGGGCCCGCGATCAGGTCGCCGTGGGAGGGCGCGATCCAGACTGGCCGGTCCGCCGCGATCTGGGCGCGGAGCCACGCGGCGTAGGCCGGGCGATCCCGCAGCGCCAACACCCGGAAGGTGCCGCCGATCGCCAGGCCAGGGCCGTTGAAGGTCGCCGCGATGAACCAGCCGATCACACCGCTCGGGAGATTGGGAAAGTTGAAGAAGGCATCGCACACCACCCAGCCGACGCCGCCCTCACCCTCCACACGAAGCCACACCTCGCCCGTGCGCGTAAACGGGGGTTCGATCAGCGTAACGTGTGGAGGCAGGCGCTCGCGGAGCCCCTCGATCGCATGGATCGGCACCGGAGTCTTCCGGCGCAGGCGGCCCGTGGCAGCCTCGGTGGCAACGGTGACCGCGTGGGGATGCCGTTCAATCCAGCGCTTCAGCCCGAGATTGTGGAAGAAGTTCGGCGCGAGCAGCAGCGACGGCGTGCCGATCGCAAGCAGCGCTTCGTGCGTAGGCTCGGGCGTCGAGCCGATGGGGCTCACGACGACGAGATCGCCGTCTGCGAGGCGCAAGGCCACCTGCCGCAGTGGCCCGTTCCCCGATGTCACCACATCGCTGAACCAGAGGCCCGGCGCGTGTTGGGTCCAGGGGCCTTCGCTCATCCGATCCCCGCGCTCCGGAGCAACGCCGGGAGCTGGGCCAGCGCGGCTCCGCGGTGGCTGATGCGGTCCTTTTCGGCGGGTTCGAGCTCGGCCATCGTGCGCCCGTACACCGCATCCGGCAGGAACAATGGGTCGTACCCGAAGCCGTTGCTGCCGCGTGGCGCCTCGCCGATCCGGCCTTCGCAGGCACCCGAGGCGGTGAACGCGCCCCCCGGACCCACCAGCGCGATGACGCACCGGTACCTCGCCCCGCGCGCGTTCCCTGCCCACCCGGCCAATTCTCGCAGAAGCAACGCGTTGTTCGTGTCGTCCCGCCCCTCGGGCGAGTAGCGCTTGCTGTACACGCCCGGGCGCCCGCCGAGCGCATCCACCTCCAGGCCCGAGTCGTCCGCCAGCGCCCAGCACCCCATTCGTTCGGCGACGTACCTAGCTTTCTCCAGGGAGTTCGCCTCGAACGTATCGCCGGTCTCCGGGGGATCACCCAGCTCGTCGGGCAGAACCAACCACGCCACGTACGGCGCAATGCGTCGTAGCTCCTCGACCTTGTGGGCGTTTCGGGAGGCCAGAACGAGCGTTGTCACCGCGGGTGCCCGATCAGGCGTCGACGCGAACGCGCCAGGTGCTTCCCGCCGGATCGTCCATCACGGCGATCCCGGCGCCTTCCAGTTCAATCCGCAGGGCGTCGGCCCGCGCCCAGTCCTTGCCCGCGCGAGCGGCCGAACGCTCGGCCACCTTCGCATCCACCGCCTCCACCGAGCGGCCCTGCGAGCGCAGGCGCTTCACCTTCGCCTCGTCGAAGTACGCCCCCGGCGCGAGCCCGCCGACGCCGAACACCTCCGCCATCACGTCGAACGCAGCCGCCGCGGGCCGAAGCGCCGAAGCCCCCTTCGCACGTGCCTTCTTGTCGTTGCCGAAGCGGTTCACCGCGCGCACCAACTCGAAGAAGTGGCCCATGGCGGTGGCGCTGTTGAAGTCTTCCGACATCGCGGCATCCAGCTTGTCGGCGAAGCCCGTGGCCAACCGGTGCACATCACGAGCGGACTCGGGGAGCTCATCCAGCGGCGCGCTTCCGCCCTTGGCGATGACCTCCAGCACGGTTTCCTTGGCGACATACACCCGGTCCAACGCGCCGAGCGAGTCGTTTAGCTTCGTGTCCGAGTACGGAAGCGGTGAACGATAGTGCGTATCGACGTAGAGCAGGCGCAGGGCCTCTGCCGGCACACGCTGCACCACGTCGCGGATCTGCACGACGTTGCCGAGCGACTTCGACATCTTCACGGGCGATCCTTCCGCATCCACCAGCGTCAGGTGCCCATTATGCAGCCAGTACCTGGCGAACGGGGACAAGCCGCTCGCGCACTCCGACTGTGCGATCTCGTTTTCGTGGTGCGGAAACACCAGATCGATGCCGCCCCCGTGGATGTCGAACTGGGGGCCGAGGTGCTTGGCGGCCATCGCGGAGCACTCGATGTGCCAGCCGGGACGCCCCCGCCCAAACGACGCTTCCCAGCCGAGATCCGCGGGATCGGGCTCGGACTTCCACAGGGCGAAGTCCCCCGGATGGCGCTTCGCGCTCTCCACGGCCACCCGAGCGCCTTCCCGCTGCTCGTCGATCCGCTTGCCAGAGAGCTTGCCATAGCCGGGGCAGCGCTCGATGCTGAAGTAGACATCGCCATTCTCGGCCACGTAGGCGTGTTCACGGCGGATCAGCTCCGCGATCATCGCCACGACCTCCGGGATGTGCTCGCTCACCCTCGGCTCAACCGTGGGGCGCTGGAGCCCCACCGCGTCGAGGTCTCGCTCGAGCTCGGCGATGAAGTGGGCGCTCAACTCCAGAGGGGAAACCCCCGTTTCCCTGGCGCGGTTGAGGATCTTGTCGTCCACGTCCGTGTGGTTGCGGACGAAGTTCACCGCGTACCCCGCGCGCTTGAGGTAGCGATTCATCACGTCGAACGCCATCATCGCGCGTGCGTGCCCGATGTGGCAGTAGTCGTATACGGTCATGCCGCACACGTAGAGCCCGACCTTGCCTTCCTCCCGGGTTTCGAGCGGTTCCAGCGAGCGGGAGAGGGTGTTGTAGACGCGGATCAAGCGCACTCCGTCGGCGGGCCGCCGTGTAGCCGCACCCGCGCTGCCATGTCAACGATTGTCGATTCTTTCAGGGAGCGGGGGGCTTGTTCGGCGCGAACAGCGCCTCGATCTCGGCGCTCACCGCCTGCTCGTTCTGATCGCGCGCACACGCGATCTCCTGCACCAGCAGGCTCCGCGCCTGGTCGAACATCTTGCGTTCGCCGAAGGAAAGCGGCTTGTCGGCCTTCAAGAGCGCCAGATCGCGCAGCACCTTGGCAACCTCAAGCGGATCACCCGTCTTGATCTTGCTCATGTAGTCGCGATAGCGGCGGTTCCACGTTTGGTTGTCGGCCGGTACGTCCCGATCTTTCAGGATGTCGAACACCTTGTCGATCTGCTCGGTGCCCACGACCGACCGCATCCCGATGGACTGCGCGTTCGCCACCGGTACCTTGATCGTCATCCCGTTATCGAGAATCTTCAGCACGAAGAAGATGTGCTTCTCGCCATCCAGCTCGATGGTAACCACATCGCGGATGATGCCGACGCCGTGTGCCGGATAAACCGCCTTGTCGCCCACATTGAACTGCATGCCGACCTCGAAACGCGCCGCCCCCTATCACGAAACTGCCGGGGCGGCTTCTCTATCCGGGCCTGCGGCGTGATCTCCTCGCTGCGAGGCCCCGTGGTTCGGCTTCTCGTGCGCGCGATCTGGACGCCGGCGTGGACGACCGGCGCGCTGGCGCTCGCGCTGCTCACTCTTGCCGGGCTCGGGCAGGTCTTGCTGGCGAGCTCCGTTTCTCCGGCCCCGGAGCTGCTCCTGCACCTGGTGCTCGGCGTGGCCGGCTCGATCGCCCCGCTCGCGCTGGCCGTCGGGGCGCTCGCCGGGATGGCGAGCGGCGTGGCCCGCTTGCGGGAGGAGCATGCGCTGCTCGCCCTCGCCGCCTCTGGGCTCTCCCAACAAAAAATAGCGCTCCTTGGCATGGTTCTGCTCGTGCCCGTAGCCTTCGCCCACGCCGGTCTCGGACACTTCGCCGAGCCACTGGCGCGTTCGTGGGTGAGGGACACGCGGGCCGCCGCCGCTGCCGCGATCGTGCCCCGCGCCGACCGACCGGTGCGAGTCGGGAGCTGGTGGGCGGCCGTGGAGGGCGACGGCCTGGTGTTCACGGACGGCCTGGCCACCGGGCGCGCCGCCGGGTGGGCCATCGGCGCGCGGCGGGGGGGCGTGTTCGTCGAACTGGAGGAGGCCGAACTTCGCCTGGCAAGCGGCGAATCCGTCCGCGCGGCGCACGTGGCCGTGCCGATCCCCATCGCGAACCGCGGCAAGGTTCACGTTTCGGAGCGCACCACGCCCGACCTCCTTCGACAGCTCGCGATCAGCGCCAGCCTCGGTCGCGATAGACTGGAGCGCTGGCTTCTGTGGAAACGCACGTTGCTACCTGTACTCCTCGTCCCGCTTGGCGTCGCCGCAGCGGGCTTCGCGCGCCGGCTGAGCCCCGGGCCCATCGTCGGCACCTTGCTGATCGGGAGCTGGGTGGCGGTGCGGCTGTGCGACGCGGGCATCGAGCGAATCGGTGCGCCAACCGCCGCATTTGGCCTGATGTTCGCGGCGAGCCTGGTCGGGGGCTGGGCATGGCGCCGTTAGGCCTGCTGTCGCGACTGTTGTTGGTTGCCTGGCTCCGCGCCCAGGCGCTCGTGCACGCGGGGGCCCTGGTGCTGCTGGCGCTGGTGGTGGCTACCGAATCGGCGGATGATCCCCTGCCCACGCTGCTTTCCCGGCTGAGCATCGACGTGCCCCACACCTGGGCGCTGCTCTCCCCCGCGCTCACGCTGGCGGCAGCGGCGCTCGCGGTCGCGCGCCTGCTCCACTCCGGCGAGCTGCTCGCGCTCGGCACCCTTGGCGTTTCCCGGCTTCGGGTGCTCCTGAGCGGCGTGGGGGTGACGTTGCCTCTCGCCGCGCTGGCCGCGGCGGTCGGCCGCGGCACCGACCCCGCGGTGGAGGTGGCGCGCGGTCCGGGGGCGTGGGTGGTTCACGGGATCGTGCTGCTCGATCCGGGCACAACTGGCGTGTCCGCGGCGGATCTGGCCGGAGTGGAGTGGGGCTCCCCCGCGGCGTGGCCCGGCACAGCCCTGCTGGTCGTGCTCGGCGGCATCGCGGGGGCCGCGCTGGGCGCCGCGGACGGCCGACGGTCGGTCGTCGCCGCAGCGGCGGTGTGGCTGGTGCTCGATCTCGTGCGTCGTGGCAGCGAGCCCGCACCGGGGCTGGTCCTGCTGGCGTTAGCGGCCGGGTTCGCTGCGACGCTGCTGCGCTCAGCTACGGGCGCGCGCCGCGGCGCGCCGCGATCCCCTGCTCACAGGTGAGCCGGAAGTCGGGGGCCCACATCTCGCACATCGCGCGCTCGGCATGCGCATCCCCGGCGGGGCGCGCATTCAGCACGTCGATCCGGCAGAGCTGATCCACGTCGCACCAGTCGAGCAGGCGCGTGAGCTCCACGCTGGGCGTGGACGACGCCAGATCCACCTGCACGAGCCCGTGCAGGCAGGGCTGCTTGAAGGTTTCGGTGGATCGGCACACCGGCTCCCACGCAGCTGCCGGCACCGCCGCGGTGACGCCGAGCACGAGCAGCAGGGTGCCAAGGAGAGTCAACAAGCCGGCGATCGATACACGAACCATAGAGGAACCTGACCCAACGTATCGGACGCGGCGCCACCCGGGTAGACTTTATTTTATGGAGTTTTGGATAGAATCGCGATCGTGCGCGATCACCAGCGCACACTCGGGGTCTGGGGCCAGCAGCGACCCACGAAGAAAGCTGGCAACTGCGTGGCATCCCCCCCGACACGTGGCGCTCCATGCGCAGGAGGCGCAGGGCTCGGCTCGCACTCCCCCGCGCCATCCGGGGTCGGGCGGCCCCGCCACGAAGCTGCACGGCGCCAGCTCACCCGCGGTGTTCACCGCCAGCAAGGCGTCGCCGCCATGGCAGCCGGTCCACCCAACTTCACGCATCCGAGCGGGATCCACGCCATGTGCAGCAAGAAACGGCGTCATCGCGCAGTCGACGCGGAAGCTCACCTCGGGGTGCCGCCCCAGCAGCTCCAAAAGCGCGGGCCAGACGGCCATCCCCTGGGCCGGGGTGAGCCGACGATCCAGGTACACCCCTCCCGCGCGCCCCGTTGGTTTCAAGCGGAGTAGGTGCACGTCCCGCACGCCGAGCGCAACCACGGCGTCCACGGTTTCGCCGAGCGCCGCGAAGCCCTCCCGGTCGAGCACGATGTTCACGCCGACGGGAACACCCGCGCCGAGCAACGCGCGGATCGCGGCCAACGCGGCGGCCTCTCCCGCGTAACCACGCACCCGGGCATAGCCCTCCCCCAGCGCGTCGATCGACACGTTCACCTGGTCGAAGCCCACGATCGCGCTCAGGTTCCCCACGCCGCTCGTCGTGAGCCCCACGCTCAGTCCGGCCGCCCGCGCCGAGGCCGCGATCTCCGCCAGGTCCGGGTGTGCCAACGCCTCGCCGCCGCCGAGCGCCACGTGAAACACCCCCGCTGCGGCGAGGCCCCTGAATCGCTCCGCGAGCACCGCGGCCGGCACGTGCTCCCCCCCGACCTCAGGGTCGATGTGGCAGGTTGGACAAGGCATTGCGCACGCCCGCGTCACCTGAACGTGCGCCTCATGCGGGGCGCCGTTCTCCGTGGCGGTGCTGACGAGCGCGGGTGGGTCGTCCGTCGCTCGGGTCTCGCCGCCGCCGGGTTCGTCGCGGCGGCGGCGCGTCGGCCACGACTCGGCCGCCACCCAGAGCGCCGCCATCGCCGCCTGGGACCAGATGAGCACGTTCACCACGTTGCCCAACGACGAGCAGTTCGGCGCCCGCCCCAAACGAATCCGCCGGATCTTCGCCGCGCTCATGGCACACCCAGCTTGGGCATCCACCCGTGCCACCACGCCAGCGCTGTGAGGCCCCCGAGGGTGCCGAGCACGGCCACCGCCCGTGGCGCCCGCGGAGCAAGCAGCACGGCAACAAAGCAGAAAGCGGTGTTCCAGGCGAACGGTGCCGCCAACTCCCGGTCCCACACCAAGGCCAACGTCAGGGGTAGCACCCCGAGAGCCACGGCCGCGACGGCACCGGAGCGCCAGGCCGGGCGCCCCGGCCCCCGCGCCGCAAACCCAAGGTAGATCGCCGCGAGGGTGCCGCCCACCGCGGCGTCCACGCGATGTCGCCGCTCGCGCCCAAGCCGTGCCACCTGCTCCGCCACCCAGGCGGGCTCGCCCGCCCCGCCGGGCGTATCCGTTGCAACCGAGACCGGCGCCTCGCCCCGCTTGATCGACTCGTTCGCCAGCCACTGCCGAAGCGCCTCCGCGGCCGGTCCATCCGGATTCGCCGCCAGCTCGGCCTCGATCGCCGCACGCGCCGCCCCGCGATCGCCCTGGGCGTACCCGCGGCGCACGCGCTCCAGCGCCGTCCAGCCCGCAAAATCGTCCGCCGCCTGCGGTGCAAGCTCCGCCCGCCGGGCCTCGCAATACCGCGCGTCCCGGCCGCTGCCCCCCGCACACTCGGTGTAGGCGGCGAGCGCCGCCGAAAAATCAAGCAGGGCAAACGCTGTATCCCCCGCCCGGCGTGTCTCGAGCGCGCCGGCCGCGGCCAGCCCCACCGCAACGAGGATCAGCCGGCTCAGGAGCCGCCCGCCAGCTTCGCCACGTTCTGCACGATCTCGGCCTGGCAGCTCATCCACTCCGGCTTGATCGCCGCGAAGTAGTAGGCCGTGAATGGCCAAGGCGGCGCGTTCAACGCCGTCTTCACGCTCACCGCCGTGCCTGCCTCCCCGGGGGTGAGCGTCCACCGCGTGATGAAGCCGAGATCGGTAGCGTGGTCAAAGTCGACGATGCTCCGCGAAGGATCGGCCTCCACCCGGGTGATCGTGAAGGTGAGGTTCCGGTGCATGGCGGCCATGTCATAGCGGATGCGGGCGGTCGCGCCCTTCCCCGAAGCCGGGGTGCCCGGCACGAACCGGCCGACGCACAAAGGCGGGAGCGCCGTTTGAAAGCGGGAGAGCTCCGTAAGAACGGCAACGATGGCTTCGGGTGACGCGGCCACGGTCGCTTCGGTGAGGACGTCGGCGGAAGGCGGAGCGGGATCGGCGGCGAGCGCGGCCGCGACAGCGAGCAGGAGCATCCTCGCCTCCTATCCGAACGCGCTAAGCTGGCGCGATGCTGCGCCGCTTCCTCAACCTCCCGTTCACCGTCGCCAGCAAGGCGGCGAAGGCCTTCCAGGACCGCGAGGACGCGAAGACGCGTGAGCGCTACGGCACCGCCTCCGATCCCGGGATGGTGCCCGTGGGCGGCCAGGAAACGGCGCGCGAGGTCACGGAAGCGCAGGTGGATGCGGCCGCGACCACGCTCTCGGTCGCCGATATCCGGGCGCAGGCCAAAACGCGGCCGATCGCCTACGTCGATGTTCGCGGGCTCTCCGATTGGAACGCCGGACATCTCCGTGGCGCGGCGCACATGCCGATGGGGGAGATCAACGTCCGGGTGAGCGAGTTGGCCTGGGATCAGCTCGTGGTGGCCTATTGCGACGATGGCCGCGTTTCGGCCCAGGCCGTCGCGTTCTTCCGCGAGCGCGGGATGGAGGACACGTTCGTGCTCGGCGGCGGGCTCGCGGCCTGGCGCGCGGCAGGCGGCGAGGTGGTGAGGTGATCACCGACGGATGGGCGCCCCCGACGATCCGCACGCGCAGGTTGGTGATTCGCCCCTTCCGCGTGGAGGACCTCGACGCGGTGCACGCCTATGCGAAGACCTACCCAGCGGACCAGTATGGGAGCTGGCTCGGCGGTAATTCCCCGAGCGAGGTCGCCCGCTACATCGCGGACACCGTCGCCCGGTACGGCCGGCCCCCGCGCGCCGATCTCGGCGTCGCGCTCAACGGGAAGCTCGTGGGCGGCGTCGCGTGGCGCCAGGTGTGGGTCGCGCCACCGCAGGTCGAGATCGGCTGGGTGCTGCACCCCGAGGCGGCGGGCCAGGGACTGGCCACCGAAGCGGTGAACGCGCTTTTGGACCACGTGTACGAGAGCTTCCCGGGGATGGAGCGCGTGGAAGCCAGGGTACGGGCGGCGGATCGCGCCGGCGTACGGCTGCTCGAAGGCCTGGGTTTTGTGCGCGAGGGCACGCTGCGCGCCGGGGGCGGGCCGGGGGGAGACGGCGCCCTGTTCGGCCTGCTCCGCAACGAACGCATGCACGCGGTGGCATCCGGATGAGGCTCTTCCTTCCATTTCTTCTAGCTTGCGGCCGCCTCTCCGAGCTTGCGTCGAGCGTAACGGAGGGCGGTACGATCGACGCTGCGCCGCCACCAGTGCCCGACTGCGCCTCCGAGGCCCCCGCGATCCCCGCCCGCGGCTGCGTGAGCGGCGCCCTCGCCTGTGGCACCACGATCTCCGGCACCACCCTCGGCGGAGATTCAGCTTGGGACGATGAGTTCTACTCGGGCGCCTTCTGTTTCCCAGCGGGGGACCACCACTCGGGAAGCGAACGCGTCTACACGCTCACCGCCCCGGCCGACACGGAGGTGAGCGTGCGGCTCACGAGCTCCTGCGTGGACCTCGACCTCGTCGCGGTGGGCTGGGACTACGAGGGGAGCTGCCCCACGGCCAAGCACCTCGTGGCCGACTGCGAAGGGGATGCGAAGCGCGGAGGCGACGGATTGGTGAAGATTCAGTCGTTCAGCCCCCGGCAATACCTCATCGGCGTAGACGGAAAGCGCGGCGCCGTCGGCTCCTTCCAGCTCGCGGTGAGCTGCAAGCCGCTGCGCTCCCAGGAGGAGCGGTCGAAGGTGCCCTAGGGGCGAGGCGCGCAGCCCATGTGCGAGGTCAGGCCGGGTCGCTGCGCCTCGCGGTCGCGTTGGAGTGCCCTCTCAGCCCAGATCCCCCGTCGCGTCCAGCCCCCACGCGATCGTCTCGCGCACCTTGTCGTTGGTCCGCCGCACCTTCGTGGCGAGATCCACGAACAATCCGCGGGCCACGTGCGCGAACAGCGCCCGATCCGTAACGAGCATCCTGCGGAAGCGCTCGGTGTCCAACTCGAGCAGCACGCCTTCGGTCTCCATGATCACCGTCGCGGTTGCGCTCTCGTCGTCGAGGAGATCGATCTCGCCGAGGTGGGCGCCGGGCCCAAGGCGAGCGACGAGCGCCTCCGTGGATCCCGCCACCGCCTTGCACACCAGCACGGTTCCGGAGGCGATCACGAACAGCCGACTCGCAACCTCACCTTCGTGGAGGAGCACCTCGCCGCGCAGCGCCCGCCGCTCGGTGAACCAGGGCGCGAGCCGCTCCAACAACGCCGCGGGCATCGAGGCGAACAGCTCACTTTTCGCCAGCGCGAGGGGGGCGATCATCAGCTCTCTCCAGGTTCGATGGCCGCGGAGTCGAGCGACCATCGCACCGCCTCCACCAGCCGCGCATTGGCCATCCGTACCTTGCCCGCAAGCGACTTGAGCAGCACCCAGGCCACATCCGGGTCGCCCACCAGCTTGTCCATTCCACGACGTTCAACCTTCCACAACACCACGCGCCCCTCGGCGGTGACCGTGGCCGCGGCTGGCGCTGGGTTGAACACGGAGAGCTCGCCAAACGAGGCGCCAGGGCCCAGCTCCGCGAGCACGGACTCCAATTCACCGCGCACGACCTGGCTCACGGAGAGCTTGCCGTGAAGCACGATGAACCAGGCGTCTTGGGGTTGCCCCTCCCACACGACCACCTGGCCGGGCGCGAGGTGTACCTCGGTGGCGAAGGGCTCGATGGCATCAAGGAGGGTGGTTTCCATCACCCCGGGGATCGGATCGGGGGAGGGCGGGCGATAGTGGGTGGCGCTTTTGTTCTCCCGGGTCGATCCGTGCGAACGGGTCATGAGCGTGCACATGCTTGACGAACATCATGTTCGAGCTACATGTAGTCATGCCGCTCCCCTTCCTCGATCGTGACGACGAGCAGCGGCGGCTCCGCCGGTTCATGGGCGGCGAGGACTCACGGCTGGCGGTGCTCTACGGGCGCCGCCGCTGCGGGAAGTCCACGTTGGTTCAGCGAATGTGCGCCGAGAGCGATGTCTACGCCCTCGCGGACGAGCGGGAGTCCGCGCTCCAGATCCAGGCGCTCGCGTCGGAGATCACGCGCGTGGTGCCGGCGTTCGACGCCGCGCGGTATCCATCCTGGGATGCGCTTTTCTCGTCGCTGGAGGCGCGCGTCGAGCGCCTGAACCTCGTGCTCGACGAGTTCCCTTACCTGGTCTCGTCCGCGCCAGAGCTCCCGAGCGTGATCCAGCGCCACCTCGATCGGCCCGGCCCCCGGCGACTTCGCTTCATCCTTTGCGGCTCCTCCCAGCGCATGATGCAGGGTCTGGCCCTCGACCGGAGCGCGCCATTGTACGGCCGCGCCCAGGAGATCCTGCGCCTCACCCCGCTGGGTCCCGGCTGGATCTCGGAAGCACTTGAAGTCTACGGCGCCGCGGCGGTGGAGGCGTGGGCCGTGTGGGGCGGCGTGCCGCGCTACTGGGAGCTCGCCCAACGGTACGCCTCGCTGCAGGAGGCCATCCGGGACCTCGTCCTCCACCGTCACGGCGTGCTTCACGACGAGCCGCAGGGGCTCCTGCTCGACGATATGCGCAGCGCCACACAGGCGTCCACCCTGCTTGCGCTCGTCGGCGCGGGATGCAACCGGCTCTCGGAGATCGCGGCGCGCATGGGGAAGCCCTCGGGGGCGCTGACTCGTCCGTTGGCCAACCTCATCGACCTCGGCTACCTCCGCAAGGAGGTTCCGTTCGGAGAGGACGAACGCTCCTCCAAGCGTACGCTGTACCGGATCGCCGATCCGCTGATGGCGTTCTGGTTTCGCTTTGTGCAACCCGCGCGCACGCTGCTCGAGCGCAACCTGCTCGAACCCGTCGAGGCGAGGCTGAGTGCGGCCTTTCCCCAGCATTGTGCTGAGGCCTGGGAGGTCCTGGCGCGGGAGTCCGTGCCACGACTGCGCATCGGGGGCATCGGGTGGGGTCCTGCTTCGCGCTGGTGGGGGAACGGCCGCGGCGGACCGATGGAGTTCGATGTCGTCGCAGAGTCCTTGGATGGCGAGAGCGTCTTGATCGGTGAAGCCAAGTGGGCGTCTCGCCCGGACACGGGCCGGTGGCGAGCAGACCTTCGCGCCCGCGCCGCATCCGCGCCATTCCTCCGTGGGCGGCGCCTCGTATGCGCTCTTTGGGTCAAGGAGGGGGAGGAGAGTGAGGAGCGTGAGGACATCGTCACGCCGGAGATGGTGATGGCTGCGCTGCGATGACTCGTGCGGCGCACGCTGCGTGGCGCTGGTGCGGGCGCCCGCCAGAACATAGGAAGAACCTATACGAGCTCGCGGCCCGACGTATCACCGGCTCCTCGACGGAGCCGGGCAACTCCCGCTCAACCCGGCGTTGGGCCCGTTGGACGTCCTGCTCCGCCTTCACGAGGGCGAGGGGGCGACTCGCGGGGCACCTGCTGCTCGATCTCCTTCGCGAGCGCGAGGAGCGGAAGCCCTCTTGATGTCGGTGGGGAGGACCGTGACCGCTGAGCAGCCCCCCCCGGCGGCACCGCGATCCGCAGCTACCCGCGCTCCACCTCACGAATAGGCCCCATGGTGGGGCGAGCTGGCGGATCGCCAAGACTCCCACCGCCTCCGGCCGCCCACACCTACCACGGCTCAAGATCAACCAGCAGCCGCGAGAGCGCCAACGCTTGAATCCCGTCCTCCATCGGGAAGCTGTGCGCGCCTGCGTGAACCACATAGAGCCTGTCCAGCTTCAGCGCGGCCAACGCCGAACGCATCGAGGGGGTGACCCGAGGCGCGTCGGTGAGCTTCACTTCAAAGCCGAGGCGCTGGGTGCCCCGCTTGGCGAACAGATCCAGCTCGGCGCCGGAGTGAAGCCCCCATGTCCAGAGCTCGTCGCGGCGGGCGCCGAGCCGCCGGGCGATGGCCTCGATGCAAAAACCCTCCCAAGAGGCGCCCACCTTGGGATGCGCCGTAAGGTCGGCGTGGGTGCGGAGCTGCAGGAGGCGGTGGAGCAGCCCCGTGTCGGCCACGTAGACCTTCGGCGACTTCACGACCCGCTTGGCGTCGTTGGTAAACCATGGTTCAAGGCGACGAACAAGGAAGGTGCCCACCAGCACATCGAGGTGTTGCCTCACTTTCGCGTCCGGGACCCCCATCGCCCGCCCGAGCTCGCTGCCGTTCCAGGCTTGTCCGTGGTAGTGCGCCAGCATCGTCCAGAAACGACGCATCGCGTCGGCCGGGAGGCGAAGTCCGAGCGCGGGGAGGTCGCGCTCCAGCACGCTCTGAATGTAGTCGCCGCGCCACCGGTAGCTGCTGGCGTCGTCGCGAGCCAGAAAGGCGCGTGGGAGCCCGCCGCGTAGCCACAGTGTTTGCGACGACTCAACGCCCACATCGGCCAGTCCAAAGCCCCCAAGCTCCATGAACGCCACGCGCCCGGCCAGGGATTCGGAGGCCCCACGCACCAGGTCGAGGCTCGCGCTCCCCAGCAGCAGGAATCGAGCGCCGGGTTCGATGCGATCCGCCAGCACGCGCAGCAGCGGAAAAAGCTCCGGCTGGCGCTGAACCTCGTCTATGACGATGAGCCCGCGGAGGGGCGATAGCGCCTGCTTGGGCACCGCGAGGCGCGCGAGATCTTCGGGATCCTCAAGGTCGAAGTGGTGGACCTCGGGGAAATGCGGAGCCAGCGCGCGTGCCAGGGTCGTCTTGCCGACCTGACGGGCGCCAAGAATCGTGACAATGGGAGCATCGGAGAGGAGTTCGACGAGGGCGGCGATGTCGAACGGGCGGGGGAGCATAGCCATGCTTACCACGATATTTAGACGCCAATAGTAGAAATATCGTGGTGTCCTGGCCCGGCGACCCGCCCCCCTTGATGCCCAGCAACACCCCTCGTGGTCGCACCGCGATCCGCAGCTACCCCCGTTTCGCCCAGCGAATAGGCCTGGCGGATCGCCCAGAATCTCACCGCCTGCGGGGCTCACCCCCCAATTGCGCTCAGCTCTCCTCTTCCCCCAGCTCGCTCAGCTCCTCGCCGATCGCCACGAGCTCGCCGGGCACCAGCCGGTCGCAGATGGTGCGCAGCGTCGTGAAGTCAATCGGTCGCTGCAGTACGATCGCGCCGTGCGCGACCAGGCGCTCGCGCGTACTCGCCTTGATTCCCGGCGGCACCACCACGATGCAGTTCCGTCCCAGCTCAGGGGCTGCCTCGGTGAAGCGGGTATAGAGCCGCAAACCAAAGCTCTCCGGCCGCGGGAAGCTCATCACGACCACGTCGATCTTGCGTTCGGGCAGGCACGCGATCGCATCCGCCACTGCGGGTACGGCATGAACCTCGAAGATCTCGCCGAGGTGGCGCTCCAGGGCACGACGAAGGAGCGCATCCTCCTCCACGAGCAGGATACGGCCGCGGTGGGCGGCGGGGGCACGTGGGGCATCCAGCGGGCGCAGCGGCCCCGGCTGGTCCGCCACGGGGAAGCTGCACTTCAAGCGGGCCCCGGTGCCGATCGCGCTGCCCAGCTCCAGGCTGCCCCCCGCGGCGCGGATCGCCTCGCGCGCCATGCCGAGGAACAGCGGCGCGAAGCCGGATTGCGCCGAGAGAAAGTCGAGATCGGAGATGCGCGTCTGCACTTCCGAGGAGTACCCGGCGCCGTTGTCGCGCACTTCGAGCACCACAAAGCCGCCGGACTGTTTGCCCTCGACCTGCACGCGCCCGCTGTGGTCGGGCGGGAAGCTCTCGGCCGCGGCCAACAACATCAAGCAGAGGCCGCGCAGGAGCGGCCCACGCGCCGCGCGCGCCGGCGGGAGGTCCTCAACGACAAACTCAACTTCAAGGCGGTTTTCGAAGGCATGGCCCACCAGATCCCGGGCCGCCTCCAGCTCGCGAGAGAGCCGCACGGGGGCCGGGGCGTCGTGTTCGCGGGAGGAGAACCGGACCACGTCCTGCGCGAGCGTGCGGAGGTGGGAAACCCCCTCGCCGAACTGCTCGATGATGGTGTCCAGCTCCTTCTCCAGCTCGTGGGGGCGAACCCGCCGGATGAACTGGTCGAATTCGCGCATCGGGGCGCCGGCGCTCACCATGCGCGCGAGCCCGCGCATGTCGGCGAGGCGGGCCAGCACCACGCGATGATCCGGCTCGAAGTGCGAGAAACCATCGAGCAGCCGGCGCACCAGCCCCTCCACGAACACGCTCTCCAACGCGCGCTCCTTCGTGCGGCGCGACTCGGCGATCACCGCGTCCGTTTCCGCGCGATCCACGAAGAGCAGGAGCACGGTGTCGATGCTGCCGTCCGGGGCCTTGAGCGCCACCGCATCGAGGTCGGCGCGCGTGCGGGTGCCGTTGGCGCGCTGCACTTCCACCTGTGCGGCGTGTTTTCCGCGACCGGCGAGGCGGGTGAGCAGGCCATCCCACCCCAGCTCCGGAACGATCATCACCTCGTCGAGCACGCGGCGGCCCTTCGCGCGCGCCGCCCCCAGCGCGGCGAGGCGCTCCGCGCCACGGCTCCAGGCCCGCACGGTTCCATCCGGGGCCGCCACGACGGCCGGCACGGCAATGAGCGCGGATACGGCCCGATCGAGCTCCCGAACCCCCTCAAGGTCCTCCACTCGAGTCGGCGGCAACGAGAGGGGCGCCACCACGGGCTGCGCCACGACGGCGATCGCCACGATCACGCCACGCTCGTTCTGCACCCGCGCAACGGACAGCTCACACTCCACGCTGTCCCCGCGCTCGCGACGCAGCGCATGAACCAGCTCAAACTTGCCTTCGGTGCGGGCGCGCTCCATCCATTCCAACATCCGGGCGCGCGGCTCGTCGCTGCTGATCACGTTGCTGAGCGGCCGCTCCAGCGCGCTGCGGGGACTGTACCCGAGCAGGCGCTCGGCGCCGCCCGACCAGTGGAGGATCCTGCCGTCGGTATCGGCGAGGATCACCGCCTCGGGAACCTGCTCCAAAAGCGCGTTCTGGAGGCGCACCCAATGCTCCAGCTTCCGTCGATCCGTGACGTCTTCCCCGACCGCAACGAGCAGGCGATCCTTCCCCTCCCCCCAGCCGGTGAGCTGCCACCGGATCTGGCGCACATCCCCCATTCTGGACGAGAACACCCATTCGGCATCCTTCGCTTTTTCGCCGCCGAGCACCTTGGCGTGCATCGCCACCACGGTTTCGCGCAGCGCGGGCTCCGGGCACACCAAGCGGGTGAGCGCACGGAGATCGGGCAGCTCGGCACCGTCCAGATCGAGGCGCTCGCGCATGGTGCGGTTCAACGCCACGACCTTCTGGGCCGCGTCGATCGCGTACACCATCGCGCCGGTGCGATCGAGCAGCGCATCCAGCGCGCCCGCGGGGAGCGCCGGGAGCGAGCTGGGTGGAGGGGCCGTAGCCATCTTTGCCCGCTAACGCGCTGGGCGCGGGATGGGTCAGGCCGGCGTGGCCGCGCTTTCGTCGTCCGCAGCCGGGCGCACGGCAGCACGTGCCGTGCGCAGCGCCGCCGGGATGTCGCGCGCAGCCTTGTGCGCGAGATCCAGGGTGATCGACTCAACGACGCACCGGGCCACCGTCGTCGGGAGCTGCTTGCGCAGACGACCGAGCAGCCGCGGCGGCGCGACGAGCACGATGTGCGCACACTCGCCGCCCACGACGGCCGCCTCCAACACCGCTACAACCTCCCTTACCAGGTGATCACGGTCCACGTCCACCGGGTCCGTATGCGGTTCGAACGCCGTGCGCGGCCCGCCTGGACCCTTCGTCGATCGCCCGGGCCTGTCCGAGCCGAGATCGCGCCCGCGCGCCCGCCCGGACGGGTGCTCCAGGGTGCGAAGCAGCTCAATCGAGCCATCCGCACGTTCATGGTAGAAGCTGGCATACGAAGCGTTGAGGATGAGCATCCAGGTCACGAAAACCTCCTTGGTAGGCAGCGTCAATGCAAGCGCCGTGCCGGAGCCCCAGCGCGGGTTATCCCCAAGCGGTGCCCCCCCGGCTCGCCGTCCGGCTCCCCGCAGATCGTCCGCTCGCCCCGTTCGGCGAGCCCGCGTCCGGATTGCCCGTGCTCGGCGGCACGCTTTCCGACTCCCAAGGCACCGCCCTGTCCGCCGCCGGCCTTGTCCCCGGGGATGACGACGCCTCACAGGCTCGCCTCGTCTACGGCGCAAACACCTGGTTCACCGCTACGCTTCTGCGCCGCTTGATCGCGGCGGATCGCCCGGGGCGGCTGGTGGTTCGCCACGAAGGCTGGCTGCGCCACGTCTCTCCGCTCGCCTCCGATCCCCCCCACCCGACGCTCGCCGTCGTTCCCGCCGGCATCCCCACCGCCGCGTACGCCGACCTCGAAGAGATCGAGGTCGATGCTGGCTTCGAGCCCATGGAGATCGATCTCGGACATGCGGCGTTCGACCACGCGGCGCAGACGGGGATGGTCTCCGGGATCGCGGTCGCCCACGACATCGAGCACTGGGCGCACCTCGTTCGGCTCAACGGCATCGCCCTCGCTGCGCTGGGGCGCGAGCGTAAAGCCGAGTTTGAATCTGCCCCCTGGTGGTCAAAGCTGGGCATCGGCCTCTCTGTGCTCTGGCGGGCCGGCGCCCTGAACGAAGCCGCGATCCTCCGCGCCGTCAGCCGATTCGGCGCCCGCTGCAAGATCCACCCCACCGCCGTGGTGGAGGCCTGTGAGCTCGGGGACGAGGTGACCGTTGGCGCGAACGCGGTCGTCCGCGGAACGGTCGTGGGCAGCGGCGCCAAGATCGAGGCGCTGGCCCATGTGTCGGCGAGCAGCATCGGTCCCAGGGCCACGATCGGCCGCCAAACACACCTCGCGCTGTGCGTGGTTGCCGAGGGCGCCTACGTGAGCGCCGGGGTGGGCCACCAGGCCACGCTCTTCGGGCGCGACAGCTTCATGGCGCTCGGCTGCTTCACCTTTGATCTCTCGTTCGGGAAGATGATCGAGGTGGAAACGCCGGAAGGTCGGGTGTCGGCCGGCACCCACTTCCTCGGCTCCGTGAT
This sequence comes from Deltaproteobacteria bacterium, assembly GCA_014191855.1. Classification (GTDB taxonomy): domain Bacteria; phylum Myxococcota_A; class UBA796; order UBA796; family SXON01; genus SXON01. The sequence goes on along the minus strand of BJHF01000037.1, from coordinate 21,103 downwards.
CGGGCACCGCGCGCGCATCGGCGCGGGCGTTCGGCTGGGCTACGGTGTGGCCGTGCCCAACGACGCCTTCCTCGTGGCTCCCGCCGCCGACGTGCTGCGCCGTTGGCCGGCGGATGCCGAGGGCGTCGTGACCGTGCGCGAGGGCGCCGCTACCCCCGTGAAGGCCCCCCGCACATGACGCGCTTCCTCCCGTTCGCCGGCTTCTTCCTGGTCTTCGCGCAGGCATGCTGCCAGGCGCCGCCCGAGTGGGCGAAGATCGATCCGCTCGTGGTGGCGGATGGGGTCGACGTGCCGCTCTCGCTCAACGCCTACGCCACCGGGGAGGATCTCACCTTCGAAGCCGAGGCTGAGGCCGGCATCGAGATCTCTCTGGAGAACGACATCCTGCACGTCACCGGCGCGGAGGACTTCGACGGGTACACCCGGATTACCGTGGTCGCCCGCGACAAATGCGGGCAGGAAACGGCGACGAACATCTCGGTTGACGTCTCCGATCGAACGCGCTCCGACGCGTGTTCGGTGCGGCTCACCACCCGGTCGGCGGCCGGCTCGGTGGCGGTGGCGGGCAGCTTCAACGAGTGGTCGGAGACGAGCGACCCGATGGAGAAGGAGTCGGATGGAACCTGGGCGATCACCCTCTCGCTCAGCCCCGGAGCCTATCCCTACAAGTTCGTCGATGGCGGCTCCTGGCGTTGCGACGCGGATGCGGCCCAGGTGCAGTGCGACGCCGAACAGGTCTGGGACGCCACCTGCACGTCGGGCGGATCCGCCTGCAACTCCCTGCTCGTCGTCCCCGACTGCGATGCGCCGCAGCTCTCCGTGACGAAGGTGACGATCGACCGGGACATCGGCAGCATCGAGGTGGTCGGGGCGGCGGATCGTGAGCTCACCGGCGCCTGGGCAACGCTCGATGGGGAGGCGGTGTCGGGCTGGGACGGGCGCACGTTCCGGTACTCCGAAGCCAGCCTCGCGGCAGGGCGCCACACCCTCCGCTTCGGGGCCGACGGCGCCGAAGACCAGTACATCCCCTTCTGGTTGGACACCCGGGAGTGGGCCACGGGACTGCTCTATTTTGCGTTCGTGGACCGCTTCGCCGACGGCGACGCCGCGCTGAACAGCAGCGAGGGCGCAGATGTGGACTATGAAGGCGGCGACTGGGCCGGGCTCCGCGCCAAGCTTGGTTACCTGGACGATCTCGGCGTAACGGTGCTCTGGATTACGACTCCGCTCGACAACGCCGAGGGCGCATGGAACGGCCAGTGTAGCGCTACCTACGCCGGTTATCACGGCTATTGGCCGGACAGCGACGCGCTGGAGGATCACTTTGGCGACGATGCCGAATTGCGCGCCCTGATTGCCGACGCGCACGCCCGAAACATGCGGGTGATGGTGGACTGGGTGGGCAACCACGTGCACGAGAATCACGACTGGTACACCACCCGCACCGAATGGTTCAACGAACGCCACATCTGCGAAGAAGACGACGACGGCGACGGGCAGAGCAACTGGGACCAGCGCCCCGAGACCTGCTGGTTTGCCAGCTACCTCCCCGACATCGACTACACCCAAACCGAGCCCCTGCAGAAGTCCATCGGCAAAGCCATCGACTTCGCGAAGGACTACGAGATCGACGGCCTCCGGATCGACGCCGTGAAGCACATGCCGCACAGCGTGATGGTGGACATCCAAGCCCGCATTCACGACGAGATCGAGCACACCGAGGCCGGCGGCACCGAGGCGTTCCACACCGTGGGCGAAACCTTCGATGGCTACGACCGGATCGCCGCCTACCTGGGCCCGCAAGAGCTGGACGCGCAATTCGACTTCCCCTTGTACTACGCCGTGGTTGGCGCCTTCGCGCGCGACGACATCGGGTTGTCCAACGGCTCCGGCTCCCTCGCCGACAGCCTCGCCAGCTCGAATGCGGCCTATGGCGGCGCCGTGATGTCCCCGTTCCTTGGCAACCACGACGTCGCGCGGTTCATCGCCCAGGCCAGCGGCGAAGTGTCGAGCCTCGGGGGGGACAGCCCCTGTGGCGGGGACGGAAACCTGCTCACGCCCGACAGCCCTCCCGGCTGGGCCGAACCCTACGAGCGGCTGCGCCTCGCCTGGACCTTCCTCCTCACCTCTCCCGGGTTGCCCCTCATCTATTACGGAGACGAGATCGGCCTCCCCGGCTACGCCGATCCCGACAACCGCCAGATGATGCGCTTCGGAAACGACCTGAGCGAAGACGAAGCCGAAACCCTCGCCCACGTGCAGGCCCTCGGGCAGGCGCGCCGCGATCATCCGGCGTTCGCCCTGGGTACAACGACCGGCTGGTGGGAGAACGAAGCCGACGTGTGGGCCTACGCCCGCACCTACGACGGCGACGGCGTGCTGGTCCTGCTCAACCGCAGCGATACCGACCGCACGCTCCAGAACGCCATCGGGTACACTGGCCTCTCCCAGGGAACCTACGAAGACGTGCTCACAGGCGACACCTTCACGACCTCCGGAGACTCCCTCAGCGTACCCATCGCCGCGCGCCAGAGCCGCGTGCTGGTGGCGCGTTGATTCTGCTCCTCGCCTGCGCCGATCTCGCCGGGGCTGTCGAGCCGCCCGTGCAGTCGGTCTGGACCCACACGAGCAGCAACGGCTTCGGCGTGCTGGTGTACGACGACGATCGCCTGACGCAGGGCTGGAACCACGTCTATCAGTCGCTGGATGCCACCCACGTCTCCGCCGACCTGCTGTACGACAGCTATTTTGGCTACACCGATCTCGGCGGCACCGGCAATTGGCTGGTCACCCCCGAGTCCGTACGAACGGTGGATGGAACAGGGATCATCGAGAGCGTGGAGCGCGTCGGCGATCTGGAGTTCACACAGTACGCGTTCATGCCGATGACCCACAACGCCTGGGGTGTGGTGCAAGTAACTCGGGTTCGCAACACCAGCACAACCACCAAAACGGCGGCGTTTGAGCTCACCTCCTTGCACAACTGGAAGCCAGGGGGCGGCGAGATCGCCACCTCCCAGGACCACGAGATGGTGGTGGAGCGCGGCTCCTCCACGCTGTGGTACCGTGCTCCGGGCGCCATCGAAGATACGTGCGAGGAAGCGTACACCACGGCGATCGCCGGGAAACGGCTGGCCGGAAGCTGCGCGTTCTACGACTCCGACAACATTCCCGCCTTCGGTTGGAACATCCCCGCGCTCGGGCCGGGCGAGGATCGTTGGGTGGGCGTGTTCACCGCCGCCGATGCCTCCCCCAACTGGGCGCCCTTCGCGGATGGCCCGCAAGCGTGGCTCCGGCAAGAGCTGGAATGGTGGGGCGAATACCACGAGTCGGGCACGGTTCCGGCCGGCATGAACGCCGCCGAAACCGCCGTGTTCCGCCAGCAGATCGCGTTCCTCACCATGTCCCAGGTGCGGGAATCCGGCAGCCCCTACGGCCAGATCCCCGCTTCGTTGCCTGTGGCCGCGCCAGACGAAGAATTCCCTCACACCTGGAACATCACCTGGGTGCGGGATGCTTCCTACGCGCTTGTGGCGCTCGCCCAGGCGGGCCACACCGACGAGGCCGCGGCCGCCCTTCGTTTCATGTTCCAGCCCGGCAAAGCTGGACTGTATGCCTCTTATATTGGGGATATCCCCTACGGCCTCTCCGTGTGTCGTCTTTACGGCGATGGCACCGAGTGGTCCGACGACGATGGCACCGGCCCCAACATCGAGCTCGACAACTGGGGGCTGTACCTTTGGGCGCTGGACCGCACGAACACCCTCGCGGGCGATGGAGCGTTGGCGGCCGAGTTGGGGCCGCGCGCGCTCGACGAGATCGCGGATCCCCTCGTAGCCTCCGTCATTCCCGGCACCAACCTTGTGCGCGGCGACAGCTCCATTTGGGAGCGCCACTGGTGGGGCCACGAACGGCAGTTCACCTACACCAGCGTGATGGCCGTCGCCGGACTTCGAGCTGCCGGAAACCTCGCGACCCAGCTTGGTGATCCTCGTGCCAAAAGCTACCTGGATATGGCCGCTGCCATCCAAACCTCCATCGGCGCCAACCTCGTGGATGCGGATGGGGTGCTCGCTGGCAGCCTCGGCGAGCTGAACGAGGGGATCGGTTACCTCGATATCGCCGCCGTTGAAGCCTATAACTTCAATGTTTTGGATGCGCAGGGGGAGACGTTCGCCCCCACCCTCGCGATGTGGGATGCCTGGCTCAAGGTCCCCACCGACCTTGGCTTTTCCCGCAACGACGATGGCAGCGCGTACGATACCCAGGAGTGGGCGTTCGCCGACTTGCGCCTCGCCCCCGCCCTGCGTCGGGCTTGCGCCACAGCACGCGCGAGTGAACTGGAGGACTGGATCACCCAACAGGCCCTCGCCAATGATCGGCAGATCCCGGAGCTGCTCGATCCGGCAGAGTCTACCTTCGAGGGGCCCACCCCGATGCTCGGGTTTGGCGCCGGCCTCTACGTGCTGGCGATGCAGGACAGGGCAATGCTCGAAGGCAATTGCGCGCCGACCGTGGAGCCGCCCTTCGAGAACGAGATCGTCGCAACGTACGAGCCTGGCTGCGGGAGCGGCGGCGCGGCGGGCGCCGGGGCGCTGGCATTGGGCGTGGTGGGGTGGGCGGTTTGGGGGCGAAGGAAGAGATAATCGGGGCAATGCCTGCGGCCGGGTAGCTGGGTCGCAGGTGGGTAGGAAGGCATTGCGGCGCCGCCGCGCTCACGTTGCCTCGGCCACCAGCGCCGCCAATGCCGCGGCATCGATCACCCGAACACGCTGCCTCCCGATATCCACCAACCCCAATTCCGCCCACGCCTTGAGCGTTCGCGACACGGTGAACATCGTGGTTCCGGCCAGCTCCGCGAGGTCCTGGCGCGAGAGCCGTAGCGCGATCCGGCGGCCGCCCCGGGCGTCCGGAACGCCGGCTTCATCCGCGAGCCGCAAAAGGGTGTGGGCGATCCGCGGCTCTACGCGCTCCGTCGCCAATTCCTGGTAGCGTTGGCGCAAATCGCGCACCCGACCCGCCATGAGCGCGAGCGCGTTGCGCGTAACCTCCGGATAGTCGCGCTCGATCGTCCGCAGCACGCCCTCCTCGAAGCACTCCACGCACCCCTCCGCCACCACCTCAGCCGACCCGGGGTACTGCCGTTCGTGGAGCATCGCGGAGCACCCGAACATGTCTCCCGGCTTCACGAGGTGCAGCACGATCTGCTGGCCGGTGGGGGTGGCCTGCGTCACCCGCACGCGCCCCTCGGCCAGAAGGAACATCGTCCTCGCGCCTTCACCCTGGCGAAACAGCCACTCCCCCTCCCGCGTCTTGCGCCGCCGGCCGAGGGCGTGGATGCGGCTGAGATCCTCGGGGCGCAGGCCCACGAACAGGGGCACCCGAGTGAGGATGATCGAGCTGTCGGTGGGCGCCTGGATGGTCGGCATGCTTATCTCCGTAACGCCGTGATCAGCTCGGCCCGCCCCTCCTCGCCCTCTGCGCGCGCAATCGGGCGTCCATCCTCGCTGACCAGCACCACCACCGAGGTGTGTGCAAACCCACCATCCGGGCTCTGCCGCACCTGGATATCGAGGAGCGCGGCCACCTCTCTCATTTGGGCCGGAGGCGGCGCGGCCAGGTGCCAACGGGCATCCAGTCCGCGCTCGGTCCAGGCCTGCTTGAGCGCGGCAACGTCGTCGCGGGTGGGATCCATGCTCACCAGCAGCACTCGCGCGTCGCTCGCGGCCGGCCCCGCGTCGTCGAGGATGCCCTTTACCCGCTCGATCAGGAGCGGACAGGCCATGGGGCAGGTGGTGTAAAACATCGACATCAGCACGGGATGGCCGCGCTCTACGTCGAGGCCATACGCGCGGCCATCCTCGCCGAGCAGCGGCACGTTGAGGGCGTAGATCGAGTCGTTCACCGGGGCCACCGCCTGCACCGGCTCCGCCTCCACCGACGGCGCTGCCGGCGACGTGACGCCTGGCGCTTCCGGCGCCGCGCACCCGAGGATCGCCAATGCAAGCGAAATCCGGCTCACGACGCCACATCCCAAACACAACGGAACCCCAGCATCCGCGTGGTGGAGCGCCCCGACAGCGCGCTGCGCATCGCCGAGCGCATGAACGCCGCATAGTCGGCCTTGTCCCCCGGTGAGGCCTCCGCCCCGCCCCCGCAGTATTTCAGCTCCTGCCCCCCGTTGGCTTGCCGCGCGTCGGCCGAAACGAAGCTGGCGTTGAAGTCGTCCACCCACTCCCAAACCAGGCCGTGCAGATCCCGCACGCCCCAGACGTTTGCACGCCCCAGCCCGACCTCGGGCAACACCGCCGGCGTGGGGGCGGAATACCACTTCAGGAGCTGGGCCACGAACACCGGGTCGCGACTGGCATCGGCGGTTGTCTCACTCGCCGAGGCCGCGAATTCCCACTCGGCCTCCGTGGGCAGGCGCCCCCCTTCGGAGGCGCAGTAGGCACGCGCGGCGAACCAGCTCACCGCCGTAGCGGGAGCGCGCGTGCCAATCCCGGGTCCGGCCTCCACCGGCGATGCCCAGCTCGCGAGGTAACTCTCATCCGCCAGCGCCCCGCCCACCCGTCCGCGCTGCCACTCCGGATGCGCCTTCACAAAGCGCTGATATTCCTCAACTATCACGGGCGTTGTCGCCATCCGGAACGCGCGCACGCTCACCTCCGCCTCCTCGGGGGAGGCGGGGATCAGCGGCCGCCAGACCCCAGGCCCAACGAGCACGGCGAGTGCGAGCGCGGTCAACGTCAATGGGCAGCACCTGGCGGGCGAGGCGTGCTGGCGCGAACGGCGGCGACCTCCTCTGCGGACACCACATCACCGTGGTTCCCGAGGCTGTTGCGCACATACGTCAGGATGTTCGCGACCTCGTCGTCGTTGAGCTGGGACATCGGCGGCATCGTGGAGTTGTACTCCTTCCCGTTCACCACGACCGGCCCGGTGAGGCCGTTTACGACGATGCTGATCACGCGGGTCTTGTCGCCGGTGGCCACCTCGCTTCCCGCGAGCGGAGGGAACACCCCTTCGATCCCCATCCCGTTGGCTTGGTGGCACGTCGAGCAGGTGCCGGCGAAGAGCGCCTCCCCCGCCTTCACTTGAGCCGCCTTGTCGAGCGTACCGGCCGCCTTCGCGTCGGCGGCCGCGGTTACCGCCGCAGCGCTCCCCGCCTCGGCTTTGTCCGCCAGGTACACGCTGTCCACCTCCTTGCCCGAGTAGATCGCCTTGTCTTCGTCGCCCTCCACCTTGAGCATCGCGAGCGCGCCCTTGTTGAACGTGCGGAAGATGGAGTGATCGACGATCGGGTAGGTGCCAGGGACCTCCGCCTTGAATTCCACGATCGCCGAGCCGCCGGCCGGGATGAGCGTCGTCTGTACGTTCTCCTGGAAGCGGGAGCCGCCTTCGGTATACACCCGGTCGAAGATCTCGCCGATGACGTGGAAGCTGGAAACCAGGTTCGGGCCGCCGTTGCCGATGAACAGGCGGATCCGCTCACCAACCTTCGCCTTGATTGCGTTGTCCCCCAACAGCGCCCCCTCCGAGCCGTTGAACAGCACGTAGGTCGGGTTCTCGTCGATGGCATCTTGCATGTCGAAGGGCTGCAGGCCCTTCTCGCGGTACTTGCCAACCGTGTAGAAGTCTCCCTGCATCAGGTAGAATTCCTTGTCCACCGGCTCGAGCCCCTCGGGCGGCTCCACGAGGATGAGGCCGTACATGCCATTGGCGATGTGCATACCGACGGGGGCGGTGGCACAGTGATACACGAACAAGCCCTGGTTCAGCGCCTTGAAGGTGAACTGGCTCTCGTGGCCGGGTGCGGTGAAGCTGGAGGCCGCGCCGCCGCCGGGGCCGGTGACGGCGTGCAGGTCGATGTTGTGCGGCATCTTGTTGTCGGGGTGATTCTTCATATGGAATTCCACGGTGTCCCCCTGGCGGACGCGGATGAATTTCCCGGGCACGTCCCCTCCGTACGTCCAGAACACGTAGTCCACGCCCTCGGAGATCTGCTTGGTGACCTCGCGGACCTCCAAATCCACGCGCACCAGCGCGGCGGCCGTGCGGCCGGTTGGGGGCGGCACCGCGGGCGCAGCCGTGAGGGTCGCCTCCACCGTCGCGGGGGTAGCCTCGGCCGCGGCCACCGGCGCGGAAGGCTTTGCCGGCTCGGGCGCCGACGTTGGCCCCTCGCAAGCAGCGAGTAGCAGGGCGCCGATGGCGGCGCGGAGGAGCGAAGAGTTCATGGGGACTCCGGGAGCGCGTGGCGCGGGTTCAGAAGTTGATCTGTGCTTCGGTCCTGGCTTCCCAGGCTGCGTCGAGGTTGGTGTCAGTGCCGGTCATCAACAGGCTCGCCCCTTCGCCTGGCTTGAAATAGCCGAAGCGCTCGGCGAACTGGACGCCACCTTTGCGGAGCTTCACGATGGCGTTCGCGTCTACCTCCCAACCGATGTCGGAGGAGGTCTGCGCGCTCGGCGTGCCCGTCGCATCGTAGCCGTGGATTGGCGCTGTGGCGTGCATGGAAGAGAAGCTGGCTTCGAGGCGCAGCGCCTCGATCGGGGTGAAGCCGGCGCGCCCCTGAACGGCGTTGGTGTTTTCAAACTCACGGTAGCCGCGGGAAGCCGGTGAGCCGAGTCCCTGCGGCGTGATGCCCTCCACGTCCGGCATGATCGAGTCTTCCCACACGTTGGTGAAGAAGAAGAAGCCCTGGGTGGAGAGCTTGTTCACGTTCCCGGTGCCGCTGTCGGGGTCGTCGTCGCCCGAGCCCATGCCAAAGGCCGCGCCCACGTCCAGGCCCATCTTCTTGCCGACGGGCACCTTCTGCGTGAGGTCTGCATAGGCGTTCCACCCGAACAGCTCGCCATTGTTCTTGTCGATCGCGCCCAGGCCGAAGTCGGTGTTCTCGATTTCGTCCTTGCCGAACAGGACATCCCCCTCCGCCTTCCAGGAGAGTCCGAACGGGAACTTGCCGTCGCCGGCCACGCCGATCGCGGTGAGTTGGGTGATCTGCGGCCGGAAGCGCGCCTGCGCGTAGCCCAGCCCGTTGGGATAATACGCCCAGTCGCTCGCGATGGTGTCCGTGTAATACAGCCCGAAGAGCTCCCCGTTCACCACGTCGGAGCTGTACCGCACGCGGCCGCCGAACAGATCTGCGTCTGAGTTGTCCTCCACGTCGCTCATCAGCGCCGACGTGGGGAGGGTGTAGGAGTATTTTCCTTCGCTGATCTTCGCCCAGAACGCCTCGATGGCAACCGGCTTCATGGGGCGAACGATCACCGTCACCCCATCCACATCCTCGTCGAGCACCAACTTGTGGCCGTACTGCACATTCTGGCGCCCGCCACGGAGCTCCACGGGGCCGAATTCGGCCCATCCGTAGGCGAGATCCACGTGTACCGCGTAGTTGGTGTCCTTGTTTTCGAAGAGGCCATCGTCGTTGTACACCCGCGCCGTGGCCGTCGTGCCATCCTCCCCGGTGGAGAGCGCGTACCCATCGGCGGGGCTGTTGTCGACGCCCCACCAGCCCTGGGCGAGATCCGCTCGGGCGACGACGCCGAAGTGCTCACGCGAAACCGCGCCCTTCACCCGCAACATCTGCACGGTGTAGGCAGCATCGTCGAGCGGGTGCTCGGCGCCCAGCAGGAAGTGGTTCTGCTGCAGGTTCCACAACGAGTAGCTCCCCGAGAACTCCCACTTGAACGGGGGGGGCGCATCGGGGGCGGCGCCCGCGGCTGCGGGTGCGTCGGCGGCGAAGACGGGGGATGCGACGAAGGCGAAGAGGGCGGCGAGCATGGTTGTACCGGGGAAGGCACCCGACCCCCTCGCAAACGCCGTGCCAGCCGCGAAACCACGCCCCAACCGACCCGATTCGGGACGCAATCGGCCGATCGTCGGAGGTGGACGCGGCGCCCCGCGCACAACCCGCGTTGACTGTGGCACATCCGGGCTCGGCTCTTTGCGCCTCCGCAATCCACGCGCGGCACGGCGCTTGCTCCGATGGCGGGCGCGACCTCCGCTCGCCCCGCATCCCTCCACGTGAGCGCCATCCATAGAACCGTCACTTTTCCCCAGTTCGACGGCAAACGCCTGTGCCATTCAACACACCAACCCCACCACGAATCGCGCCAAATCACACCCTGCCGCCACCGCCGCCGCCCGAGGTTCCAGATGATCACCGCCCACACCCGAGTCTCCGACGCGCTCGCCGAGCGCCCGGACCTACGCCAGCGGCTGCCCGCGTTCCACCCCGCCTTCGCGAAGCTGAACCATCCAGTGATCGGGAAGATCCTCCCGAAGCTGGTCACCGTGGCGGAAGCGGCGCGTGTGGCCGGCGTGGATGTAGATGCGCTGGTGGCGTTCATGAACCTCCCCAGCGGCGCAACGGCGCACCCTCCGGCGAGCGCGCCGCGCCAGAGCGATGCCCAACCGGCGTGGGTCCAACCCTCCCGCGAGGTTCGCTTCGACGCGCGCCCGGTCCTTGCCGGCGGCGCCGATCCGTTCACCGCCATCGTGGGCGCCGCACGCGAGCTGGCCGAGGGCGCCCAGCTCACCGTGATTGCGCCCTTCGATCCAGCTCCGCTGGTCGGTTACTTCGTTCGCCAGGGCTGGCTGGCGTGGCGCCGGTGGGAAGGAGAGGCGTGCCTGGTCACCTTCGCGCGGGGCACCACGAGCGTGGCGCCGGAGCCGGGACCGGGCCTCCCCGAGGCCGAGCGGGGTGAAGACGGGTGGACGCTGGACGTCCGCGATCTGTCCCCGCCCGGGCCCATGCAGGCCGTGCTCGCCGCCCTCGACGCGGGGCGCCTCCCGCTCCTCGTCCACCACAGCCGCGAGCCGGCGATGCTCTACCCCAAGCTCGCCGACCGCGGCCTGCGGTGGACCGTCGACACCCGCGACGATGGCGTTTGGGTGCAGATCGATGGGGGGTAGTCCCCACGCGCTCGCGCCGATCCCGCTCGTCGCCGTCCCGGTGGCGCTCGGGCTTGGGTGCGAGCTTGCGGGGTGGCTCACGCTCGCGGGCGGCTCCAACCTGCTCCTCGCGGTGCACCTGCTCGCCCTGGGCCTGCTCGTGTTCCCGCTCCTGGGAATGGGCTGGCAGCTGCTTCCCGTGCTCGCAACGCGGCCGCCGAGTCGCCTGGAGCGGGATGCCTCCATCGCCATCACGGTGCTCGCCATCCTCGGCGCCGCCGGGCTGGTTGGGGGGATGGCCGGGCCGTTCTCCGCGACCGCGCCGTTCGCGCTCGCGCTCCCGGTCGCGTTGATGGGCCGGTCCGCGGTCGCCGTGCTCACGGTCGCGAAGGCGCCGGGCCGCCTGGGCATTCGCGCGTGGATCGCGGCCGCCGAGCTCACGCTGCTTGGGGGCGCTGTTCTCGGCGGCGCACTCTACCTGCAGCGCGCGGGCGTGCCGCTCGGGTTCAGCCCGCCCTCCACGATCGCCGTGCATGCGGCGCTGATGGCCCTCGGTTGGGGCGGGGGCAATATCACCGGCTTCGCGGCGCTGTTGTTCCCTATGTTCGCGATCGCGCGGGAGCCGGCGGACCGGCTCCTGGTCCCGGCAGGTGCCCTCTGGTTCGTCGGGATCCTCGGGTGGATGCCCCCGATCTTCGGCCTCGGTGCGCTCGCGGCGGCGCTGCTCCTCGGCGCCTCCCTACGCGGGCGCGGCCCCCTCGGGCCGGGCCTCGTGCTCGCCGGCGTCGCTCAACTGGGCCTGCTTGCCACTGCGGCCGCCTGGACCCTGGAACGTCCGTTCCCGGAGGTCGTCGCCCTCGCCGCGGCGCTCTGGATCCTCCCGCTCCGCGTAGGCGTGGCGCTGCGCATTGTCCCGTTCCTCGCCTGGGCAAACTGGCTCAGCGACCATCCCAAGCGCTCCCCTGCCCCCGCCGCGCTCGTCCCCACCCGCCTCGCCTGGGTGCTGGTTGGAGCGGTCCTGACCGGCGGCGCCCTCGTCGTGACCGGCACCACGCTCCCAGCATTCTTGCCAGTCGGGGCGCTGGTGTTGGCCACCGCTACGCTCCTGCTCGTCGCCACCCTCGGCACCATCCTCTCCCGCGCCTTCTTCGCCAACCTACGCGCCGGCGGCCTCGCCGGCACAGAGTCCCCATGAGCATGCTCGAACGCTTCAAAAACCTTCTCTCCCCGCCGAACAAGCCCAGCGTGGCGATCCACGCCCTCGATGGCGAGCCGGGCCGAGCACTCGACGCGCTGCGCACCGTGATGGACCCCGAAGCCGGCATGGACATCGTTGCGCTCGGCCTCATCCGCAGCGTCACCGTGGAGAACCTCAACGTGAAGGTGGAGATGACGCTCACCACGCCCGGCTGCCCCGCCGCGCCGATCCTTGCGCAGGGCGCGCTGGAGGCGCTGTTGGACGCCGGTTTTGAGCCCGACGTGGTGATCCTTCCCGATGCGGGGTGGAGCGTCGACGACGTGGAGGGGTAGCGGGCCCCTCACTGCCACCGCACCCCGACCTCCTTCTGCGCCCCCAACATCCACTGATTTCCCCCCGGCGCCCACGTCGCCGTCCCATCGGCGTGCTCCACAACCAGCTTGAACGTCGCCGCGCCCGCAGGCAATTTCACCTTGCCCGGTACGACAACACCCCGCGCAGGGTCCCAATCTCCCAGCGCCTGCGCGCTCCCGACCAACCGCAGCGAATCCCCCTCCGCAAGCGCCGGCGGGTTTGGCACCTCCACCGTTGTCCACCCGGCGCGCACCTTCGGCGCGGTGAGGTCCAGGGCGACCGGATCTACCACCTTCACCTGCCCCGGCGGCAATTCCACCCCCTCAAACACCACCGCCTCCGCCCCTCCATTGAAGCCCACCCACCGCACGCTCCCCTCAACCCGCCGCTCCACCACAAACCAGCGCTCCCCCAGCCCGATCGTGCGCGAACCGCCCTTCGCCAATGCCGGCGTTGCCCGCCGCGTGCCCGCGAGGGTTCGCAAATGCGACAACCGAGCCTGGTGCGCGGCTTCCTCCGCGGCTGTCGCGCTCGTCCAGCGCATGTCCCCCCGATTGTCCGGCTCCCCTGCCCCGGTGGCTCCCCACTCGGTGCCCCAGGTGATCATCGGCCGGCCGCGCAGCGTGAACAGCAGGGACAAGGCGAGGTCTACGCGCCGCGCGTCGTCGTGGCACGCCGTGGTGATTCGGGAGGTGTCGTGGTTGTCGAGGAAGGTGATCCACGCCTCGGGAGGTACCGCGGCGCCCCGATCGAGGACCGCCGCGATCGAGGCGGCGGCACGGTCGTCGCACACCACCTCGCGCAGCGCGTAATGCAGCGGAAAATCGAACACGGCGTCGAGGTGGGCCGCTTCCCGGGTTTCCAGCACCGTCGCCACGTTGCCCTCAAATACCTCGCCCCAGAGCTGGAACTTGCCCGAGGTGCGGGCGCGGACGTCACCCCCGATGCGGGTCAAGAACGCTGGATCGAGGTGCCGAACCGCGTCAAGCCGAAACGCCACTGGATGCGCCCGGTGCAGCCAGCCGAACGAAGCTGACCGGAGGTAGTCGTACACCTCCGGGTTCTCTTGCGCGAGGTCGGGGAGCCCGTGCACGTCGTGGGTTTGGGCCTCCTCGGCGTCCACCCAATTCGCGACCGGACCGCGTCGATGAAACCAGTCGGGGCGCTCGGAAACCCAGGGGTGGTCCGGCGCCACGTGGTTGTACACGATGTCGAGCACCAGCCCCATCTTGCGGCGACGCAGGGCCTCCACGAGCCGGGCGAGGTCGCCCTCGGTGCCGAAGCGTGGCTCCAGACGATCCAGGTTCTCCGTCCAGTAGCCATGGAACGCACCGTAGCCGAAGAACGGCGTGTCGCGCATGTCGGCGATGGGTCCGAGCCACAGCGTGTCCACGCCGAGGGCGGACAGCTCGTCGAGGTGGGCCGTTACCCCCGCGAGATCGCCGCCGTGCAGCCCTTGGGGGTCGGCGCGATCGATCCCGAGGTCGTTCGCCGGGTCCCCGTCGGCGAAGCGGTCCACCAGCAAGAAGTAGATCAACCCCCGCCCGAGAGCCAGGTGTCGATGACTTCGCCCACGCGGCGCTCCACCACGGGCGAGGCTGCGTCTACCGCCTCGGCCTCCCGCTGGTGGTGGTACTGCAGGAACACGGGCACGTCGAAGCGGGCCTCGTTGAACGTGCCATCCGCAGCCACGAGCGACACATGCACCGCAACCGTCCACCGGTACTGGCCGTTGAGCTCCGAGAAGAACACCGGCGCCGTCTCCACCAGCAACAGCGGTGTATCACGAGACTCCTCTTTCAACGCGGTGATACGCCTCGATGTATCACGAACGGCGGTGAATGTATCAAAGGCGGGGCCGCCCTCCACCAGCAGCGTGACGAGCTTCCGGCGACCCGCGGCGCCCACCACCGCCACGTCGAACGCGGCGGGCGTGCCGGTGGCCGACACATCCGTCGTGCTGTCCATCACGTTGGCGACCACGAGCTGCCGGGCGTTCCCGCTCTGCACCGGGACCGGGGCCTTGAGACAAGCGAACAAGGCGAAGACTAAAACCATGCTTCCGCCTCCAACGCCACGACGTTGTGCCAGTGGCGCTCCACGTTGCCGAAGTCGTTGTACTGGTCGAGCGACTCCACAAAGCTGTTGCCGAAGGCGTTGTTCTGGGTGCTGTACTGCACGCCATACAAGAGCCGCAGGCTCGGCCGGGTGTAGATGCCAGGGCCGAGCGGGTTCAGCACGAAGCCCCCTTTCCCCTGCCACGTCACCCGCTCCGCCGCGTCCCCATATTCGAAGCCTTCCGCGTCGGCCTGGCCCTCGGTGTTCACGAACAGCGAATCCTTGTGGTTGCGAAAGGCGTTGCCGTTGTGGGACTCCTCACGGGCCAGGCTCGTCTCCACCAGCAGGTGGAGCGTCGGTGCCAGGTACACCTGGTTCCGCATCACCACCGACATGTAGGTGCGGTCATCGTCCGTCGGCGCGAGGTTGTTGTCTCCATCCTGCGCGTCGCCGTAGAGCCCCGCCAACGACAAGTCCCAGCGTTGGGGAACGAGCTGGAGCTGAACCTCGTCCCCGACCAACAGTTGGGTGCGTTCGTCGGTGAGGTCGTGTACATAAATGTCGATGTCGTCGCCGTCTACCGTCTCCGTCACGTAGCCCTTGGGGTGAAGCTGGGTGTAGTTGACATACAGCGAGTTCCAGACCACCGGCCCGAAGCCGCCAAAGCCCATGTACCCGACCGCCTTCCACGACTGCGAATCGGTTGGTTCGGGGTTCGGAAAGTCGGCGAGCTGGCTCGGGTGATCGTCGAGCCAGCGCTCCACCACCTCACCACGCAAGTAGTCCTCGTAGTCCACGTTTGGCGTGTTGTAGGGCGCAAACCGGTTGCCGATCACCATCGGCTCCACATAGGCCTGCCCGCCCGCCCCGATCTCAAAATGGTTGGCGATGCTCACGCGCGCGGTCAGCCCGCCGGTGAGCACGGTGTTGTATTCGGCGCCCTTCATGGACCAGCCTGCGTCCCCCGCGCCGAGCGTGAACTCCAGTCCCGGCGTCTGGTACCGCGCCTGGGCCCCCACCGTGTCGTAGAGCACCTGCGCCGGCTTCATGTCGTAGAGGCCCAGGTCCCCGAAGTTGGACTCCAAGGTGCCGAGCCGCCACGTGACATCGGAGAGCCCCACGTTTCCGGCCTGCGCGTAGAGCTGGGACAGGCGGAGGTAGGCGAGCGAGCCGTTGCCAGCATCCGCGTTTGCGACCGTTCCGCCCTCGATCTTCGCGTGGATATCGGTCCACGGCGCGCGGCTCCCCGGCTTGGGCTCAAGGATGCCCTGGCGCAGCTCAAGCGCGGCATAGGGCCCCTCGTTCATCAACCGACCGTAGAGGTTCCAGTACCCGAGTTTACCATCGCCCCCTTCCATGTCGGGGCGCGTCATGATGCGAACGTAACCGCCGACGTCGGTTGCCAAAGCGGCGCACACGAGGAGGATCACGGTTGTTCCTCCAGGATCACGATGCTGCTGCCGGTCACCACGTAGGCACCGGACACCACCTCCGGCGTCGTGACCGAAACGTTCGCCGACGAACGCACGTCCCCGCCTGCGGTGGCGAGGTATTCATCGCTGTCCCAGTACGACTGGGTGTCGAGAACACGGCCCCAGGTTCGGCCCTCGGGGAGCTGAAACGTCACGTCCGACCGGTTCATGTTCATCATCACCAGCAGCTCGGGCTTGCCCGACCACGCCTCGCCCTCGGCGCCATCGTCGTACCAGTGGATCATCAGCTCACGCGAGCCCCAGTCTGGATCGCCGGTGTTCCCCGGGTTCTTCCACGACAACGGCATCGCGCCGCCATACTCCTTCGGCGAGAAGGCGTACGTACGATCCAGCCGAAAGCGAACCGCCGCGGCTACGAAGTCCTTCATCCGCCAGCGTTCGTCTTGCGCCTGCCACTCCCCCCAGCGGAACCAATTCCACTCGTTGTCGGCCGCTGTGCTGTAGGCGTTGTTGTTGCCATACTGGGTGCGCAGCCACTCGTCCCCGCCGTACAGCATCGGCGTGCCCTGGGCGATCACCATGCCCACGAACAGGTTTCGCATGAGTTGGCGCTTGAACGGCTCGGCCTCCGCCCCCCAGTCCCGCGAACGATTGTTGTCTTCCCCGCTGTCCACATCGCACCACGCCGACGTAAAATTTTCGCAGCACGTCGGGTTGAGCTGGCAGCCGTAGTTGTTCTTCTCGTTGTACGACAACAAGTCGTACATCGTGAACCCGTCGTGACAGGTGACGAAGTTGACTGAGTGGTAGGGTTCGCGCCCGTTCGCGCCATACCTGGCTTGCGTACCCGTGAGCGTTCCCCCGCCGTCGATGCCACTCTCGGTGGAGTTCAGCACCCAGGCATCGTTGTTGACAATCGAGCGCCACCAGTCCCGGAAGCTCGCGTTCCACTCTCCCCAGGCGGTGCCCTCTTTGTTCGAGGAAGCCGGGAAGTTTCCGATCGACGTGTACGAGCCACCCGCCGTCCAGGGCTCAGCGATGATGCGGGTGTTGTAGGCCTGCAGCACCGGATCATCGGCGATGTCCCCCAACAACGACTGCGTCGGGTCATCCCAGTTGTTGTAGTCCCCGTCCTTCTCTCCCAGGATGCCGGCGAGGTCGAACCGAAAGCCGTCTACATGCAGCTCCTCGACCATGTAGTGCAGCGAGTCCAACACCAGTCGGTGCCCGGGGGTATAGTTGGGTCGTGTTTCATTCCCGACGCCGGTGTTGTTCCAGTACCCCTGCTTGTCCTCCGACAAGGCGTAATAAGCGTTGTTGTCCAACCCGCGGAGGTTGTAGATGGTGGCGGCCTCCACCGTGTCGAGGTTGTAGGCCTCCTGCATACCCGACTCGTCGGTGAGGAAGTCATCGGTGTACACCTTGTCGCGCCAAAGCCCACCTTCGCCGGTGTGATTGTACACCACGTCCACGATCACCTCGACGCCCTGTTGGTGCAGGGTATCGACCATGAGCTTGAATTCGTCGATCACCGCCGCCGGCTCGCCCCCATACTCGTAGTCGGCGCTGTAGGTCAGCTCCGGGGCGAAGAAGCTCACGTTGTTGTAGCCCCAGTACCCCCCGTCGAGCGGCTTTTCGTGCACCGGCAGGAGCTCGATACCGGTTACGCCAAGCTCCGCAAAATACGCCGAGTTCTCCGCGAGGCCGCGGAACGTGCCCGGGTGATCGACGCCGGTGATGCCGTTGGCGGTGAACCCCTTGGGGTGCACCTCGTAGAGCACAAGATCGGTCCAGTCGTGGCCGGCGAGACTGCCGTCGGCGCGGGCATCCCGCCAGGCAGTTTCCCCTTCGCTCCACGCATATTCGCTCTCGACAACGATGCTTTTCGCGCCCGCGCCCCACGTGCACTGCGCCCTGCGGCTCTCCCCCGAGCCCGCCGAGCCCGCGCCCCAGTCGTGGTCCCGCGTAAGCGCCTTCGACCACGGATCGGTGAGCAGCTTGTTGGGGTTGAAACGGTTCCCGCTGGCGTCCACGTCGGCCACGAAGGCCGTTTGCGCCCCGCAATACCAGTCGTTATCGTGCGGCCAGTTGGGACCCCAGGCCACGAAGCCATACAATTGGCCGGCGCCCACGCCCTCGACGTAGAGGTTCGAAACGTCGCCAAAGCGCTCCATCGTGAACCGCTGAATCGGCTCCTCGGCGTCGGCATCGTCGAACAGCAGGAGGTCCACCCGCTCGGCCGCCGCGGCGTACACCCCGAAGTTCACGCCGCGGTCGATGAGCGTGGGCCCGAGGTGCTCCAGCGCCGCCACATCCCCCTCCACCAGCGAGGGCGCCAGGGCCTCGGTATGGTAGAGCCGTGTGTACTCCTCCGGCGTGCATCCGGTGCAGGCGACGAGCGAGAGGAGCAGGAGCATGCCCAACGGTCTATCCGGCTCAGAGCTTGTCGAGCACCGAGTCGATCTTCTTGCGCACCGACGACGAACCCTCTTTGTCGCGACGTGCCGTGAGCACATCCCGGGCGTTGTCCCGCTTGCCCGTTCGGTTCGCGACCGCGCCGACGGCCTTCACCGAGGCCACCCGCACGTCCTCGTCCAGGTCGTTGATCTGCGACGCAGCGTGCTCGATGCTTCGGGAGTTCTCGCCAACCGCGTCGATCGCCTCGATCCGCTGGTCCTCCGATCCGTTCGCCGCCAGCCACAGGGCGGCCGCCTCGTGTTCTGCGGCGGCGCCCGTTCCCCGGTTCCAACGTGCCCGAATCACGCGCCAGGCCTTGAACCGCACCGAGCTGCTCGTGTCGTTCTTCATCACCCAAACGATCGCTGCGGTTGCGCCGGGTTCGTCCTCGTGGCGCACCAGCGCGTCCTCCCGCTCATCGGCCGAGCCGGTGCGCAGGTCTGCAGGGATCGCCAGCTCTTTCGAGCCGGGGCCTTCCCCCGCAGGGCCGCCCCCTCCCGGACCAGGCCCCGCCCAGGGCCCCGGGCGCCCACCCGGTTTGCGGGGGCCACCCGGGAGCGTGACGGCCTCCGCGGCCGCTACCTCGGGGAGCGCCGACAGCGATGCCGAATCCTCCGGAGCCAGCGCGCGGGCCGCCACAGACGCCGGTAACGGCGAAGCGAGGCGCAGCGGAACCAGGCGCGCGCTATCGGCGGTCACTTCGGTGACACGGGCGCTTCCCACCACCGGCTGCGGGCCTCCCACGGCGGGGGCCGGCCCCACCAGCGCGACGGTCATGTCCACCACCATGCCCTGCGTCGTTCCCGCCTTCATCGTGGCAAAGGTCACGCCTGCTGCCGGGACGCTCTCCACATCCGGGGTCACCTCAAACAGGAGTGGAGCCGCCACCACGACCGCCTCCTCCACGATCGCCGGTTCCTCCTCCTTGTTGATGAGCCCCGTGCAGCCGAGAAGCAGGCCGAAACCAACACCGAAGCCGACAGCGACGAAGCAACGCACAGGCACCTCCCGAAGCCCGGCGCTTAGCCGCGCTTCGCCCGAAGCGTCAAGCGTCGCGGCGTTCGTACACGGTGGGCCGCGGGCGCAGCCGGAGCAGCTCCACTTCGTCCGGCACCGGCCAATGCAGCAAGGAGGGCGCTCCGACCGCGATCCGCGGCACCGAGCCGAAGGGCAAGTGGTTCTCGGTGTGCAGCGTCCGCACCACGCGCTTCATCTCAGCTTCGCCAGTGAGGTGTCCTACATGAACCAGCATGTACGCTGCGTCTAGCAGATTTCCCGTCCCCAACCGGTACCAAGGGTCCATCACCGAGTCATGCCCGATTCCCACCGCTGCGCCGGCCGCCCAGAGCTCGTCCACCCGGGTGATCCCTCGCCGCTTGGGGTAGCCGTCATACCGCCCCTGCAAAACCACGTTGTCGAGCGGATTCGCCACCACCTGCACGCCCGAGGTCGCGACCAGCTCGCACACCTTTGCCGCATAGGGGTCGGGGTAGCTGTGCATCGCCGTACAGTGGCCCGCCAACACATGTGATACATCCCCATGTGTCGCCTCGGCGCACACGACCTCCAGGTTCCTCGAACCGGGGTCGTCCGTCTCGTCGCAGTGGAGATCCACCCGCAGGCCCAGCTCACGGGCGAGCGCAAACGCCAGGCGCACGCTCGCCCAGCCCTCCTCCGTCGTACGTTCGAAGTGCGGGATGGCACCAACCGCATCGCACCCGGCACGAACGGCGGCCTCCCAGGCCTCCCTCCGGCCAGGCGCCCGAAAGATCCCCTCCTGCGGGAAGGCAACAACCTGCATACCCGGCGTTTTATCCCGCAAGGCGAGGAGCGCCCGCACGGCCACGGCGCTCCCCGTGTCCACGTGGGTGCGCCATCGAAGCACGCCCCACGACCGATACATCTCAATTGTATCACGGGCCCGCGTCGTGACGTCCTCGTGGGTGAGGCCGCCCCGCAGCCGCGCCCAATTCGCGATCCCCTCCCGCAGCGTCCCGCTCACATTTGGAGCCCGAGCGCCCAACAACGCGGCATCGAGGTGAACATGCGGCTCCGCGAAGGGCGGCGTGACGAGTCCCCCATGCACCTCGACATCGCCTGGGCGTGGGCTGAGCGATCCCTCGGCCCCCAAAGCGACGATCCCATCGTCCCAGCGAACATCCATCTGGGCGTCGAGCACCCGAACCGCGCGGAAGAAGGTAGGCATCTGGCCTGGGAGTTAACGCTCTGGCTCGGCAGTTGGGGGGTGAGGGCGATGCGCGCGGCCCGTTTCACCTTCGTCAGAAGCGGGTTGTGGCGCATCGCGGTTGCGTCCGCGCGGTGGCCGGATCCTCAGCGCCCTCGCTTGTGGAGGGGGCGTTCGCTCACACCGTTATTGTCGCGACAAGGCGAAAGGTATCCTGCCCCCGAGTCGAGCCTGCCCCCTTGGCCACCAGCTGGAGTCGAGTCATCCTGTTCGGCACTTCGAGTGCGACGAGGCGCAGGGGCATACAAAAGTTGCCGTGGGTACGACCTCATTCGGCGCAGGCGCGGCCCTCGGACGCCCTCGCCGGCCTTCATCGGCCATACAGCTCCACTCGGACCACGCGATCCGTAACGGCCACTCACGCGGGTTCAACGCCGAGTAGCGTGCGTATCGTGGTCAATTTGGTGCCTGGCTGGGGTCGCAGTTCCACTCGGTCGGGGTTTGACCTCGCAGATCGGCGGT
>BJHF01000036.1:2600-58293 GCA_014191855.1 Deltaproteobacteria bacterium | reverse complement strand
CGCGGAGCGGGCCTTGGTGCGCGCCCAGCCAATGCGCTGCACCGCCGAGCACGCGCCGCGCCGCCCGGCGGCGCCGACCATGCTGCCGACCGAGAGCAAGATCGTGCAGCCGGATGGCCGTGTGGAGCAGCTCGGCGGCGTAAGCGACGTCGGCAGCGGCCGCAGCGTCCGCCTCGGCAGTGCCCAGTGTGGCCCGACTGGCGAGGAGCACCAGAACCGGACGGATGCGGGGAACACCACCTGCAAAGAGCACTTCTGGCTCAAGGCCCGGAGGAAGGCCATCGCCCGACGCCAGCGACTCCAGCGCCTCGTCCAGGCTCGCGATCGGGCCGCGCAGCTCCCCCGCGAGCCGCTCAATCTCGGCCGCCAACGCGCGCCTCGCGGCCTCACCCCTTCGTGGCGCGAAGGGCATCAGCGCCACCGTTGCGCGAGCGGCATACGGCGCCCACATCCGAACGCGCGCGACGACACCCGGAGCACCGGAGCCGCCTGCCACCTCTTGAATTCGCTGCGGACCACCAACTTCACCACCCGCTCGACCGTGGCCCGATCATACCCCTGCGCCACGATCGACTCGGTATCCGTGACTGCCTCCACGTACAGTCTCAGGATTGCGTCCAGCACCGCGTAGGGCGGCAGGCTGTCCTGGTCGGTTTGATTTGGGGCCAGCTCGGCGGAGGGCGCCTTCTTGAGCGTGGATGTCGGGATCACCTCGCCGCGCGCATTGCAGCGCTGTGAGAGCCGGTACACGTCCGTCTTGAACACATCTCCGATCAAGCCGAGCCCTCCGTTCATGTCGCCGTACAGGGTGCAGTAGCCGACCGCCATCTCGGATTTGTTGCCAGTCGTGAGCAGGAGGTGTGCAAACTTGTTCGAGATCGCCATGAGCACCGTGCCCCGCACCCGGGCCTGCAGGTTCTCTTCCGTGATATCCCGAGCTTTTCCCATGAAAATCGGCCCGAGCGCCGCAAGGATCGCGTCGTTCGCGGCGGTGATGGGGACCAGTTCGAAGGGCATCCCGACGTTGGCGGCGAGCGCTCGCGCGTCCGTGATCGATCCGGGCGAGGAAAAGGGGCCGGGCATCCCCACGCCAAGCACGTTTTGGGGGCCAAGCGCGCGGGCGGCGATGACCGCTACCAGCGCGCTGTCGATGCCACCGGAGAGCCCGAGCACCGCAGAACGGAAGCCGGTTCGCTCGGCGTAGTCGCGGGTGCCCATCACCAACGCGTCGAGGACTTCATCCTCGAACGCGGGGAAGTGGGGGACGATCTCGGGTCCCCCCAGGTCTACCGTCACCGTTTCCTCGACGAACTGCCGCCCCTGATGGATGAGACGACCGTCGGCCGTGGCCACCAGCGAAGCCCCATCGAACAGGAGCTCGTCGTTGCCCCCGACCTGGTTGCAGTACACGAGCGGCGCGCCCACCTGCCGAGCCTGCGCCTGCACCAGGCCCGCGCGCAGCGCCCCCTTGCCCGCGTGGAAGGGGGAGGCGCTCAGGTTCACCAGAACGTCGCAACCGCGGAGATGCTCAACCGGGTCGAGCCGGTAGCCGTGGCGCACGAGGCCCGGCTCGTTCCAGATGTCCTCGCAGATCGTGACGCCGAGGGTCAGCCCGTCGACCAAAACGGGGCGCGGGTCGGTTTCCGGAGTGAAGTAGCGGGACTCGTCGAACACGTCGTACGTCGGCAGCAACGATTTGTGTCGGACCGCGACGATCGCACCGTTGAACGCAACGACACCGCTGTTTCGCAGACCACCTTCCTGCCACGGGCACCCGAATACCGCGATGGTGGATGAGCCCGATGTGGCGGCGGCGACGCGGTGCGCCTCGCGCATGCAGGCCTCGATGAGGTCGGCGCGATCAAGGAGATCGCGCGGGGGATAGCCGCTGATGACCAACTCGGGCATCACCACGAGGCGCGCACCCATCGCGATGCCCTGGCGGATCGCCGCGACGCAACGGTGGGCGTTCGCCGCTACGTCGCCGACGACCGGGGCGAGCTGGGCGACAATTACGCGCACGGGGGCTCGGAGCGGCTCAGTAGCCGCCGGTGTTCCGCCACTGGGTGGCGTTGAGGTAGATCAACGTCGGGGCGCCCATCAACAGCGCCAGTGCCGCCATCGGAAAATTCCCGTTGGGGCCCACGTTCTCCACGGCATCCCAGCCCACGCGGTCCAGGGAGAGCGCGATGTCGGCCCCGCCGCTATCCCAGGAGAACATCATCGTGAGAATCCCGGCAGCGCAGCAGACGCCGCCGAACAACCAACCGATCGTACGTGCATTCATGGGGAGCTCAGCGAGGGCGGCGTCCTAACCGGTCGCCTCGGGTTGGTGCCACGCGAGATCGTCAGATCCGCGTGCTCGACCAGGCGCCCCGGGCCGCGGAGGCCCCCTTGAGCGTCGCTTTCAGCAGGCTCGTGAGGTTTATCGCCCACCACACGCCCGGCGCTCCGAAGCCCAGCGGCATCGCAAGCGCCCAGGCCAGGGGGATCCGGAGCACGTTCACCGGGGCGCTCAGCCAAAAAACGGGTTGCGATGCGCCCGCCCCGAGCAGCACGCCTTCGGCCAGCGCCTCCCACGCGACGAGGGGCTGCGACCAGGCGAGGGCTCGCGCGTACCCCACCGCTTGATCGAGCACCGCCGGGTCGTGGGTGAACGGCGCGCAAATCGCACAGGCCCCGAGCCAGAACACCAGGCCGGCCGAAATTCCAAGGCCCGTCGTGAGCGGAAGCGCGAGCCGCGCCACGCGGCGCGCTTCCTCCGGCTGCCCAGCGCCCAGTCGCCGGCCGACGACCGAGCTCACGGCGAGTGAGAGGCCGAGGAAACACGGGTAGGTGATGCCTTCCAACGCCGAGAAGCCGATCCCAAGCGCCGCGTTCACCGCGGGCCCGAGGGGGGAGATCGCGGTTCGGAGCAACATGAAATACACCAGGGCGTAGGCCAGGGTGTTCACCGCCACCGGGCCGCCGATGTACGTGATGCGCCGCAGCGTGCCGTCGCGCACGACCCGCGCCCCTTGGGGGCGCACCACCCAGGCAAGCCCGAGGATCGTCGCTGGGATTCGCGCGGTGACCGTGGCGAGGGCGGCGCCTGCGACGCCCATACCGAAGTCGTGGATGAAGATGGGATTAAGCAGCACGTTGAGCACGGCCGCGCTCACCTGCAACGCCATCATTCGGCCGGTCTGGCCCCGCGCGACGAACACGGCGTCGAGAGTCGGTGCGACCGCGAGCGGCAAGCTGAGGACGCCGACGGTACGCAAGAAGATCGCGGCTTGTTCGGCGGTGCTACCCGTGAGCCCGAGCGCCGACGCGATCGCGTCGGATCCGAAGCCCGCGACGGTGGCGACGACGAGCCACGTCCCGACGTTGCCCAGGAGCCCGGTGCCGATGACGCGGGCTTCGAGGTCTCTGTCGCCGGCGCCCTGTGCGCGCGCGACCAACGGCCCCACGCCCGCGGCGATGAGACAATGCAGTGCGTAGGCCGCGATCAGCACGAAGGTGCAGGAGCCGATGGCGGCCTGTGCGGGCGTGGAGACGCCGCCGGCCGCGAGCTGGTCGATCACCCGGAACGCGTTGTTCAACAGCGCCGAGGCAGCCGCGGGGAGGGCGAGGGCGACAATCTCACGGCGGGTAACGGGAGGCGTCATGACCCCTAGTAGGTGTTGGCGCCGGTCTCAAGCGTCGCGTTCCGCGACGATGTCGCGGTGTACTCCGCGTAGACCCCATCCCCATCCACGTCGCAGATGCCGTGCACGGTAAAGTCGCCGCCGTGCACCTCCACCCAGTAGCCTCCACGGAGCGGGCCGTCGGGCATCCAACCCAGTCGATCCCACGCGCTGTCGCGACGCCACTCATGGGGAGTCTTGCTCACCGCGCGGCGAGCCTCGTCCTCGCTGCCCGCCGGCACGAACTCGTCAAAGGCGGCGTCATACGCCAGCTCGGCCGTCTTGATGCCGTCCACGTAACCCGGAACCTCCGCGCGCTTTGCTTTCGCCTGCATCGCCACGAAGTTCGGGATCGCGATGGCGGCCGTTACGCCGATGCACATCACCAGCGCCGGCCCGCCGATGGCGACGAGCAATACGGCTGCGATCACGATTCCGGCCGTCACCCCCGCGCCGCCGCCCCTTGTGCCCTCCTGCATGTCGCCCCCTAAAGCACCCGGTTTCGCCCGCGCTCTTTTGCCTCATACAGCTTTGAATCCGCCCGGCCGATCGCGGCGTCCGCGCGCTCGGTCGGACCCAGCTGCGCGGTGCCAATGGAGACGGTGACGGGCGGCTTGAGCGGCGCTGCGGCCACGGCGGTGCGCACGCGTTCGGCTACCACCCGCGCCTGCACGATGTCGGCGTCCGGCAGGATCGCCAGCAGCTCCTCGCCGCCCCAGCGCGCGGCGACATCGCTCGCGCGAAGCGCTTGGGACATGATGGTCGCAACGCCGCGGATCACCTCGTCACCCGCGGCGTGGCCATGGGCGTCGTTCACCCGCTTGAAGTTGTCGATGTCCAGGAGCAGGAAGGAGAGGGGGCGCGCGGCCCTGCGCGTGCGTGCGACCTCCCGGGTGCACGCCACTTCGCCGCCGCGGCGGTTCGCGATTCCCGTCAGCGCATCCGTCAGCGCGGCGCGCTCAAGCTCCCGTTCAGCCGTGATGTCGAGCCACACGTCGAGCTGGCCCATGCCCTCTTCCAGCAGCACGGGTTTGGTGGACCATCGGTACACCCGCGGGCGCAGGCCCCCCACGGTAACCTCGGCTCGTTGCACCACCGGCGGCGGCGGAAGGGCCCGTACCAGCTCCACAAACTCCGCGTCTGCGCCAGCCCGGGCCATGTGCTCCGCGAACGCCACGCGGCCGCCACGCAGCGATCCCGGCGACAGCCCGAGCGCGTGGGTGAACACCGGGTTCACCGCGAGGATCCGATCGTTGGCGCCCCACAACGTCACGGGCTGATCGAGCCCATCCAGCACGGCCGCGAGGTGTTGGAACGTGAAGCGAGGCTCAACGCCGGAGGCAAGGCCGCGGGCGCGTGCCGGGATCACGTCCAGCTCTCCCGCGACGCGGCTGGCGAAGGCGCGGAGGGCGACGATCGCCGCAGCGTCGAGCCGGAGCGGCCGGGTATCGACCAGGCATAACGCGCCGAGCGGGGTGCCATCGCTCGCCTCAAGCGCCACGCCAGCGAAGCCGCGCACCAACCCTTCCTTCACCAGCGGATCCCCTGCGAACGCGGGGTTCTGGGAGGCGTCGTTCAATACGAGGGCGGCGCTCCCGGTGGCATCGACGACCTGCGCCGCAAATCCGGAGGGGGCACCTCCTTGAATGCGCTCGACGAACCGGTGGGCGCGAGGGCCCGAGAAGGCCAGCAACGTTTCCGTGTTCGCCGATCGGAGCGTGCACAACGTGGCATCCACCCCGAAGAACGCCGCGGCCTCATCGAGCCGGCGCTGGAGGGACTCGGGCGCCACGCCGCCCGCAGCCAGGCAGATGGAGTCCACCCGTTCAACGCGCACTTGTTCGCGAACCGCGGGGGGCAGGGGGTCGAGCACCAGCGGCCGGCCTCCGTGGCGCCCCAGCGCGACGCGGAGCGAGGCCCGCAGCGCATCCGTCGTGAGATCGGAACGGTGCACGGACACGATGTTCAGCGACTCTCGCAGGGCCCAGGCGCTGTCTCGAAGCGCGGAGAAGGCGCTTACAACGACCACTGGCGCGTGGGTAGTGCGGTCGCGCAGCATCGCGAGCAGCCCGAACCCGTCGAGGTTGGCGCCCGTGAGCTCCACGATGCAGACCGCAGGCGGGCCGCGCGAATCCAGGATCGCGCGCGTTTCGTCGTTGTCGCGGGCGTGGGCGGTATCCAGCGCCTCAGCGGCCGCGGCGGCCTCGAGCAGCGCGGCGCGGCGGAACAGGGGCTCTACGATCAGCGCGTACACGCCGCCGCATGTAGCGCGCCCGCTACGTGGGGACGAGCACGGCGAGGCCGAGCGGGGCCGGAATCGAACAGGTCGCGCAGAGGATCGCCAGCACCCACGTCCCACCCGGCTCGAAGCCCGTAAACGCGGTCCCATCGTCGTCGGCGCGGAGATCGGCCAACGCGGCGGTCGTTCCGGAGCGGTGCTCAACGCGCCACACGCGGTCCGCAAGCGTCTCGAGATCCAGGAAGTCCGCTTCGAGATCCTCCAGCGCAGAGGTGGTGAAGTGGGCGACCGTAACCTCCGTGACCTTGTTCGGATCGAAGGGCCCCCCGTGGCCGTTCACGGTGAGCCCGGTCCAGTCCACCGTCCAGGGGCCTTGCGCCGGAACGGGGAGGGGGGACATCGCTTCGAGGTCAACCGTGTAGTCGAGCACTTCGCAGGCATCGGCGATGTCCGCGCTCCGTTCAGAAACGCCCGAATCTGGCTCGATAAACGTCAAGGTTCGGGTGCCCACCCCCACGCGCGTGCCCGTGCTGAGCAACACCACCCACGTTGCCCCGTCGGGGTAGAACTCCGATTTGATGTTGGCTTCGGTGCCGAAGAACGTGAGTTGGGACAGCGACACGCTCGTCGTGTCCCCCGGTTCGTAGGAAAGGTAGACGCCGAGATCGACCTGCTGCAGGGTGTCGTGCGCGAGTCCGACCGCGACCTCTGCCTGATTCAAATAGGGGAAGACCATGAGGGCGGCGTTGTCGATGTCGCCCACGGGGTCGGTTTCGTGGCACTGAAGATCGCGGGTGAGCCCCGACCAGTCGAGGCCCACGTCCTCGCCGGCCGCGAGCGGGAAGCTGGGGATCGTCAGCTCCCCCGCAAACGTGTAGTTGTTCTCGTTTGCGAAGACCAATGTGCCCGCGGCCGCGGTGTCGTCGGCCTGGGCATCCTCGCCCCCGCTACAGGCAGCGAGCAGGCTAACGATCAGCATAGAAGCTTTGAAAGGGTTGCACGAACGTGAACGCCTGACCGAGCTCCGCATTGAGTTGCCAAACGATCGCACCTTCGGGAGTGACCATCTGCAGCTCACCCATGGCCGACCAGGTGACCAGCGTGTTTCCGTTCTCGAAGCGCTGCACGTCGCCCTTCGCGAACACGTAGAGCGGCGGCACGTGCCCGTACTGCCACACCTGGTTCGCGGTGAGCGCCTCTTCGTCCAGTTCCAGCTCCACGGCCAGCGAATAACCACGCTCCTGTGTGCCATTATCGAAGATCAGCAGATTTCCGTCCGGCAGGCGCTCAAACTGGTGCTGGAGCTGCACCACCGGGTCGTCGCCGAAGTCGAACTGGTTGAGCTTGCCATCGATCATCCAGTCCACTTCCGCGGTCGCCCGCTGGATCTTCAACAACGTGCCTACCTCTTTCCAGGAGAAGTAGTACACATCGTTCACGGGGTCGTAGTCCAGCCCGTTCCCGTGCGTCCAGTTGTGCGGCCCGGTGATGCCCGCCTCCACCGGATCCACGGCGTCCCAGGAGTTGAACACGGTGGTCTGCGTGCCGTCCGGCGCGTACTCCACGATGGTGTCCGCCGCCCAGGTGCCCCCGTTTGCGGGATCCGGTCGCTCTTCGACGACGATGAGCGCCACGGTGCCGTCCGGCAGCTCCGCGAGATCGTGATCGAAGTTGGGCGCGGGAACCGTGCGAACGGTGCCGCCGTCGAGCGAGATCCACTCCAGCACGCCGGTGGAGAGATCTCCTTGCGTGCCCGCGTGCCCGAGCAGGACCGACTTGCGGTCGTGCGTCACCAGCGCGCGCATCATGTTCCCGCCCACCACGGTCGGCACGTAGTACCAGATGATCTCGCCCTTCGCGTTGAGGATGACCACCATCGGCGTGGTGCCCTGCGTCGGCACGCAGTTCCACGCGTATTCGTCGCTCAGCGTGCCCGAGGTCACGAAGGTCGGCATCCCGGCGGGGAGGGGGCCGGTGGTGATCTCGTGGTCGGCGCTCGCCGTATCGCCGCCCTCGCCGGCCGTGACCACCCGAAAGTGCACGACGGTGTCCGCCGTGTTTCCGACGAGCAATACCTCGTGGTCGGTCACCGCTTCGGTGTCGGCCGTCACCTGGCCGTAGTTGGTGTCCGCTCCGAACTCCACGCGACCGACCGTGGGCTCGGCGGTCTGCCACCGAACGATCACCACGGTAACGATGGTCGCCAGCTCGGCCTGGATGTCCGAAGCCTCGGAAATGCCTGTGTCAACCGCCGTTTCCGAGCTTCCGCTCGACGTATCGGAGGTGTCGCTGCAGCCGAGCAGGGTGAGGATCACGAGCGCGTAGGGCAAGGAGGCTCCGGGGGTCGCGCACAATGTACGACGCCGCCGGCCGATCGGGTCGCATCGATTTGCGGATCGGTCGGTTGCGGGGCGTACGCTACGGCTCCGCTGTCCGGCTCCGCTACAGGTGCGCCCCCTTCCCGACCGCCTCGGCCACCGCTTCGAACATCGCCTCTCCGACCGTTGGATGCGCATGCACGGTGTGCAGGAAGTGCTCCGCCGTCACCTCGGCGCCTCGCGCCATCACGAAGTTGGCCAACAGCTCGCTCACGTCGTGGCCCACGAGGTGTGCCCCGAGGATCTCCCCGTGTTTTTTGCCAACCAGCACCTTCACGAAGCCCTCCGACGCGCCGATGGCGCGGGCCTTTCCGTTCGCGGAGAGCGGGAACTTGCCGACCGTGAACTCGAGGCCCTGCGCCCGGGCCGCCGCCTCGGTGAGGCCGACGCTGGCGATCTGCGGCTGGCAGTAGGTGGCGGCGGGCATGTTGCCGTAGTCCACATCCGGGCTGTGTTCGCCGGCGATCCGGGCCACGCACACATGGGCCTCGGCGTAGGCGGTGTGCGCGAGCGCCGGGGGACCGCAAAGATCCCCAATGGCGTACACCCCGGGCACATTGGTGCGGTAGCTCTTGTCCACCTTCACGTGCCCGGCCTCGGTGGCAACCCCCAGCTTCTCCAGCCCGATCCCCTCGATGTTGGGCGTTACCCCTACGGCGATCAGCGCGTGGCTCGCCCTCAGCTCGCGCCCGTCCTTCAGCTTGGCCACCACCCCATCGCCCTCACGAACGATCGACTGGCACAACGCGCCGGTAAGCACGTCCACCCCGGCTTTCTTGAAGCTTTTGCCGACCTCCGCGCTCACGTCGGCATCCTCAAGCGGACACACGCGGTCTGCGCCTTCCACGAGCGTAACCCTGGTGCCAAAGCTATTGTAGAAGTAGGCGAACTCCAGGCCGATAGCGCCGCTGCCCAGCACGATCACGGACTCCGGCTGCGTGAGCGACGCGATCGCGTTGCGGTAGGTCATCACCCGTTCGCCATCGACCTCCATTCCCGGGAACACCCGCGCTCGGGCACCGGTCGCGAGGATGATGTGCTTGCCCTCCAGCGTAACGGAGCCTGACGACTGCGTTACGGTGACTGAGCCGGGTGCCGACAGCTCCGCGGTGCCAGCCACGACCTCCACGCCATACTTCTTGAACAAGAAGCGCACCCCCCGCTCGCTCTGGTCGGCGATCTTCCGGCTGCGCCCGACCACCTTCGCCCAGTCATGGCCTACGTTCTCGCAGGAGAGCCCGAAGGCCGCCGCCTCCTCCTTCATGAACACGTACTGCTCGGCCGCCCGCAACAGCGCCTTGCTCGGGATGCAGCCCCAGTTCAGGCATACGCCACCGAGTCGCTCTTTCTCGATGCACACGACGCGCAGTTTTCGCTGGGCAGCGAGGATCGCGGCGAGGTATCCGCCGGGGCCGCTGCCAATCACGATCACGTCGTAGGGATCTGCCATGGGTCGTTCCGGGAGGCCGCGAAGCTATCGCGGCGCCACGGAGAGGCGAGGGGGGCGATGCTCAAGGCCCGGCAGGAGGCGAGCCGGCTCGCGGAGCATCGCATCGCCACCGCGCGTACGTTTCCGGCTCAGGGCGAGGGCTCCGCCGGGGGGACGGGCGCTTCGACGGCGATCGTGGCAGCGGCCGCTGCGGCCGCTGCGGCCGCCTCCGTCGCCTTGCGCTCCGTGGCATCGGCTTCGGCGAGCGGCTTGAGTGAGCTGAGGCCGGCGGCAAAATCAGCGCCAAGCATCGCGTCCATATCCATGAACAAACCCGCCATTTTGCCGGAGAAGTTCGGCTTCTCGTCCATGGCCCAGGTAACCGTCGTAGCGTCGGCCGCTTCCACGAAGCTGAAGGTGATCAGCGCCTTGGACTGCCAGGGCGAGAAGAACTCGAGATCGTGCACCACCTTGGTCGGCGCGCTCTCAAGCACGATCATCTTGCCGTGGCCAACCTCGTCGTTGCCCGTCCACTCGTACCAAGCGCCCACGCCGGACTTCGGCTCGGAGTAGGTCTGCTTCATGGCCGGATCCTTCTTTTCCCAGGGGCTCCACTTCTGCCACAGGTCGAAGTCGGTGGTGTACGGCGCGATGTCGGCGGCCGATGCCGAGATCGTAAGGCTGCGCTCAATGTGCAGCGTATCGGGCTGCGCCATCGTCGCGCCCACGAGGCCCAACACCGCCGCTACCAGCACGCCCGCCAGGACCAAAAGAATCTTCTTCATGGGAAACCTCAAAACGGGCGCTATCGCACACCTGGAATTTGGCAAGGGTTCGGAGCCCAGGCTGCTTCAGCGCTCCCGCGTCCGCGGCTGAGCGCCTACTCCGCTTTGCTCCCCTTGCCAGACTTGCCCGACTTCTCCGGGGTCCCCGCTTCGTCCTCGGTGCTCCCCTTCGCGGGTTTCTTGCCGCCCGATTCTGCGTCGCCACCCTCCGGGGCCTCTTCGCCCTTCGGGGGCTTCTTCGCGGATCCCTCCGCGTTGCCACCGGCCGTTCCCTCCTCTCCCTTTCCGCTCGCGGTCGTGCCGCCCTCGGTCGTGGTCTCGCCCGAAGCCGCCTTGCCCGACTTTCCTGAGCCGCTCTTCCCCGACTTCGCGGAGCCCGACTTCCCGGACTTCTCTGCGCCCTCTGTCGCGGTGCTCTCCGGAGCGGCCGCGCCGCCCGAGTTGGCCGCCTCTGAATCGCTGCTTTTGTCGGAGTCCTTCGTCTTGGTCTTGGCCGTCTCTTCCTGTTCTTCCTGCTCGTCGTCTTCCTTGTTCTTGGCCGAGATCTTGATCCCGGCCACCTCGTAGCCGGACTTGCGGCAGGAGAAGCGATCGTCCTTGGCCTGCGTGGCGCACGCCGTTTCTACCACGAGCCGCTGCGTCGCGAAGTGCTTGAGCAGGCAGCTATCCAGCTTGTCACCGTGCTTTTCTGCGCAGGTCTTGTCCAGGTCCGCTGCGCGAGCGGTGGGCGCGGCGAACAGTGCGGTAAGTGCGAGGAGGGGGATGACGATGCGGCAGGAAGTAGACAAAGCAGCCTCGGGAGGAGCGGCGCTTGTGCGCCGGGGGTCGCCCGCTATTCCGCGACCGACCCCCCCGCCACGCTCGCGTGTCTACGCGAAGTCGTCGTGCGCCACCGGCTTGGCCGGCACGAGCATGAGCGCGATCAGGGCGGGCACGAGGCACAAACAGCCAGTCCCAAAGCCGAAGTTCAGGTTCTGGCCCGCCTCCTCGCTGCCCATCTTCTCAATCAGCTCCCGCTTGTCGGGGTCCACGAGCTCCAGCGCCGCCTCCACCCGGCTCATCCCCAGCATGTAGCCGCCGATGCCCGCGCAGATCGGGGCGAGCGCGGCCATCAACGCCACGACTGCCATCGCCATGGCGGCCCCCCGCCACTTGTTTCGCGAACGCGCGACGAGCGTGAACCCGAGCGCAATTGGCACGAGCCCAGCCGCGCATAGGTCGGCGCCGAGGATGGCGAACATCGGCCACCCGCCTTCCCGAAACATCATGATGAAGTCGGACATCTGGCACCCAAGGAAGTGCAGGCTAACCGGGCCCAGGTCGTCGCGGTGGGAGAGGAGCGCGCTCCCAGCGTCGCGTCGCGACGGACGGCGAACGCGCGTGGTTCGAGGCGTCGCGCCACCACCACGGGGGTGTTACGATTGCCTATGCAGCTCTCGATGGATGGCGACGGCTTCAGCGACGACTGGGTGCGGAAGTGTGGCGTTTGGGCAGTGGATTGACCGGGGGCGCGCTTCCAGAGGATCTGCTGCCCTTCGTCGTTGTGGGCGCGGCGCAGGGACTGTTTGCGAGCCTGGCCCCGCGTGCGGGCAACGCGGGGGAGCCTGTCGACAGCGGGAACGTCGAGTTCGACGCTCGTTACCCCATGATTTCCGATGCCCCCGAGCGCGCCGGAGCCCTGCTCGCCGACCCCTCGGTGCGCGCCGCGATCGAGGCCTGCGGGGTGGCCCCGGACATCGATGGGGAAAGGATCACCATCCACCTCCCGATCGACGCCCTGGACGCCGCAGCAATGGCGCGTGGCCGTGCGCTCGTGGAGGCGCTCGCGGCTGCGGTTGCGCTGCGAATCTGCGCGCTTCCGGCGGCGCCCGAGGGCCTGCGCACGCGGTCGGCGCGGATGCGGCAGCACCTTCGCAACCGAACGCCGACCGGCGGGTGGGCCGGAGGAGGGCTGCTGCTTGTGGCGGCGGCCCTTTTTGGGGTGTGGGCGGGAGTGTGTCTTGGGGTCGGCGCTCTCGAGCCCGACGTTCGCGTGTGGAGCGGCGGGGGTGTCTGGGTGGGCCTCGCAGCCGGGCTCTTGGCCGCGTACGCGGCATATCGGGTGATCGAACGGGCCCAGTTCGGGCCGCGGAAACCAGCACCCCCGGGATGATCGATCGCGAGCGACGCCGTGACCGCGCCGGTGGGAGAGTTCCCTGACGAATAGGTTAGACGACGCGAAGCTCCAGATCGATCGCCCCGATCTCCGTTCCCTGGGTGGTCGTCGCGCGCCCCCGGAACCGCAGCGTCGATCCGCCATGCGCGAGCAGGTCTACCGAACAGCACACGGCATCTCCCGCCCAGGCCAGCGCCTCGACGTCGAGGTCGCTGAGTTGCCTGCGAAACTTCTAATCGCGGCCGGCGTAAGGTGTACGCCCCATGCCCCCCGATCGCGCCGCCGATGCTGCCATGTACCGCTACGCGTTGGGCGAAGACGCCGCGTTTGGCGAAGTGTATGACGCGCTGGCGGGGCGCCTCTACGGGTACCTGCTCCGGCGCTGCGGCGACCGCGCGCTTGCCGAGGATCTCGTGCAGCAGACGTTTCTCCGCATCCACTGCAATCGTGGGCACTTTCACGAGGGTGCCGAGCTGCTGCCTTGGGCCTACTCAATCGCGCACCGGCTGCTCATCGATGCGTGGCGGCGCGCCGGGCGCACATTGCCGACGGCAAACGACTCCGCCCACGAACCTTGCGCAGAGGAGGTGCTCGCTGCCCGCGCAGTAGCCCTTCGGTTTGAGGCCGAGCTGCGGCGGATGCCGGAGAGCCAGCGTTGCGCCTTTGAGCTTTTGAAGCTGGAAGGCTTATCTCTTCGGGAAGCCGCCGACAGTCTCGGCATCACGGTAACGGCCGTGAAGCTCCGCGCGCACCGAGCCTACGCCGCCCTTCGCCACGCGCTCGGCGACGTGGCCGATCTTGGAGCTTCATGAAACCGAACCAACCGGCTCCGCAGCCATCCTCCGACCTGCGCGCGCGGGTGTTGCAGTCGATCCGTGCCGCGCCCGCGCCCACCCGTGGTGAAGTGCTTTGGCGCAACTTCGTGTTGGGGCTCGCGGGCACGGGGGTGATGCTCGCGGTGTTCGGCTGGGCAAGCGGGCTGCGGCAGGAGCCACGCGCGACCTCGTTGGTGCTCGAAACCTCGGTCGGCGCGGCGGTCCTCACGCTCTTGGCCATGGGGCTCGTGCTCGGCAGGGGCCGCTCCGCCCTCGGGCCTCCGGGCGCGTCGCGGCTCGCGGCCGCCGTCGGCCTGCCTCTGGCCCTCCTGCTGTGGAAGGTGGGCGTCAGCGCCCAATTCGCCGGGATGATGGATCGCTGGCCGGACCGCCCGGGCTTGAAGTGCCTGGCCCTCGGAACGGTGATGGCGCTCGGGCCGTTCGCGGCGTTGGTGGCGATGCTCCAGCGCACCGAGCCGAACCACCCGCGGCTGCTCGGGAGCGCGCTCGGCGTACTGGCCGCTGGCGTGGCCTGGGTGTTCACCGACTTGTGGTGCCCGGTGGCGTATGTGCCACACCTGCTGTTGGGGCACGCTCTGCCTGTGGCTATCCTGGCCGGGCTCGGAGCCGCGGTGGGTCGATGGAAGCTTGGGTTTGGGGTGAGCTGAGAAATCCGCGAAACTTCTTTGGCGGCGCTGCGTAACGAGGATGATCTCCCCGGAACGACCCATGATCCTCACCCTGCTCCTCGCTTGCGCCACCGACCCCCAAGCCGCGGTGTGCGGCGCGTACGAGGCGCCGCCGGCTGCGCCGTTGATCCTCCCGTTTGACTGGAATCTGTTCTCCGTTCCGGTCGCACCGGAGGGTGGCGGCTTCGTCGATGCCCGGCTGGCCAACG
This sequence comes from Deltaproteobacteria bacterium, assembly GCA_014191855.1. Taxonomy (GTDB): domain Bacteria; phylum Myxococcota_A; class UBA796; order UBA796; family SXON01; genus SXON01. The sequence goes on along the minus strand of BJHF01000036.1, from coordinate 43,926 downwards.
CGGCGTGGCGGGCCGAGTCCGACGAAGGGATGCAGGTGAAGAGCTACGACGCTTCCGGGCGGATGATCCGCTCGGTGTGGCAGTGGGAGGGCACTGACGAAGACGGTCAAGCGCACGAACAAACGTCGTCGAACACGGTCGTTTGGGATGCCACGGGATGCCCCTCGGAGCTGCGCTCCACCGATGCAGCGGGCCTGGAGTCGATCACCCGGTATTCATGCGACCAACACGGGTTGGTGGATCGCATGATGTACGAGGACGGCTCTGAGACGGAGATTGTAAATAGCTACAATGGCGTGGCGCTGGCGACGAGTACCATCGGCACCACGGTGTACACGATGACCTACGACCGACAGGGGCGTCTCTCCGGCTGGGGCGACCCGCTCTGCCATCGGTACGACTGGATCTGGCACGGCGACATCGTCGCCGAGCTAACGCACAGTGAGGCCTATTCGGAGGCGGAGGAGGGGTGGAACGGCGTGATTACCTCGACGTGGGACCACACCTCAACCGGAGTGGCCGACGGCAAGGTCGTTGAGCACACCACCTTGGGTGGTACAGAGAAGCGCACGCTGTTCGAGTACGCGTACGACGAGCTATTCAGCATTCCAGCGGCGCTCCTCGGTGACGACGGCTCAGAGGTCCGGTACTCCGTGACGTGTCCGGGATAGTGGCGATGCTCCTACTCCTGCAGTTGTCTTGTGCCGAGCCCTTGACGTGTCCGGTCGGCTTTGTCGTGGCCATCGATACGGGAGGGGAGGACGTTTGTGCCTTCGACGAGCCGTCGATCCTGGATCTCGTGCGGACCTTCGACGAAGGTGCCCTCGTGAAGGTGAACACCGAACCCTACATGCCGCCCTCCGAGGGGCTGTGGGGAGTGCCCGAGTTCGCGAAGTAGGGGAGGGGCCAAGCCGCCGCGCGGAGTGGGGGCGCCTATGCTATGGTTCGGTATCCGAGGCACACCATGCGCAGAATCTCTCTTCTGGCTCCATTCCTGGCGATCCTGGGGGCCTGCCCGCTTGGCAAACCCGATCCGACCGACACGGGAGACAGCGGCGCGCTGCCCGACACGGGAGACAGCGGCGCCGACACGGGCGATACCGGCCTCGATACGGGAGACAGCGGCGCCGACACGGGCGCGGACTCGGGGGACAGCGGGGCGGAGACCGGCGACACGGGGAGCGACACGGGCGATAGCGGGGATAGCGGCGCCGAAACCGGGGACAGTGGCGCGTGTGTGCCGGTTGGGACAAGCGTACCGCCCGGCGTGTACGGCGGCGCCCACTACGAGTTCACAGTGGAAGCCGACGGCACTGCGGCGCTGCTGGGCGATTGCTCCCTCGCGACGGTGGAGGCGGTTCCGGTGAGCGCGGGTGCGGTGAGCTGGACCTTCAGTTGGCAGTCGGGGTACGGGCTCCCGGTTCACGACACGGCGGCCATCGAGTACATCGACGTGAACTTCGTCGGGACGTTCTGCGGGGACGAGCTCAGCGGCACATTGACATTCCCCGACGGGACAACGGGCACCGTGGATGTGGTCCTGGGCGCGTCGGCGGAGATCACGGCCTGTATGTGAGGGGCGGGGGCCTCAACGCAGACTACACGTTCAAGCCAAGGTCTTCCGAAATCGCATCGATGACAGCGTAAGGATGATCGCGCCCATCAGGCTGAGCGCCACGAATTGCGGCCACATCTCCGCCCAGCCGGCGCCGCGCAGCAAGGAGCCGCGGAGCACCTGGATATAGTAGCGGAGCGGGTTGAGGTAGGTCAACGGCTGGAGCCACTCGGGCATCGCGGCCAGGGGTGTCATGTTCCCCGACAGCAACATGGCCGGCATCATGAACAAAAAACCTCCCAGGAACGCCTGCTGCTGCGAGTTGCTCATGGTGGAGACGAACAGGCCCGCGCCAAGCGTAGACATGAGGTAGGCCAATGTGGCCGCGAACAAGAAGGTCGGATCGCCGTGGAGCGGCACACCGAACAGCCACGCGCCCACCGTGAGCGAAGTCAGCACGTTGAACAGGCCGATTCCGACGAAGGGCAGGGTCTTGCCGAGCATGAGCACCCAGGTCGGGATGGGGCTCACCAAAACCTGTTCCAGCGTGCCCAGCTCCTTTTCCCGCGCGAGGCCCATGGCCGACATCATCGCCGTGGCCATCAAGAGCTGCATCGCGGCCGTGCCCGGTACGATGTACAACTGCGTTTTCATCTGCGGGTTGTACAACACGCGCGGCTGAAAACTCACGCGACCTCTCCGTGAAACGCCGGAGCCGCCCATCGGATTGCCAAGCTCCATCCCCGCGACGGCAAAATACCGGGCTACGGCGCCGCCGACGATCCCCGAGCGCGTCGGGTTGGAACCGTCCAGAATCACCTGGGTCATCGCTGTTTTACCGCCGTCCACATTGTGCGCGAAGCCATGCGGGATGATCACGGCGGCGTTGGCCCGGCCGTCGTCGATCATCGCGTTGGCCTCCACCTCGTCGGCCTCGCCCGCAAAATCCAGCGTCCCGTCGGCGAGCAGGCGCTGAATGTGGCCACGGCTCACGGAGGTGTGATCTTCGTCCACGATGACCGTCGGCACGTGATCCACGGAGAAGTCGGCCGCGTACCCGAACACCAGGAGCTGGATCACCGGCTGCATCAGGAGCTGGTTCCGCATCCGGGCGTCGCGCATCGTTTGGCGTAGCTCTTTCACGACGATCGATTTGAGCTGGATGAGCGTCGTGTTCATGCGTTCACGCGATCCGACGCTGGAAGCGGCGGGTGGAGAGGACGAGCATCACCATGGCGAAACAGGCCAGCGCGAGAACATCTGGCCAGAGCTCCCGGATTCCGTTGTCTTTCAGGAGGATCCCCCGCAGGATCGTCACCATGTGCCGGGCGGGGAGGAGGTTTGAGATCACCTGGATCCACAAGGGCATGTTCTCCACTGGCAACAGAAACCCCGACAGCATCATCGTGGGCAACATCGTCGCCATCATCGCGATCTGCGTCGCGACCATCTGATTGCGGGTGACGACCGAGATGAGCAGCCCCTGCCCCAACATGGCGACGAGGAACAGGAGCGCACAGGCGGCCAGGAGCACAAAGTCCCCGCGCAGGGGCAAACCGAACGCCCACGAGCCAGCAACGAGCACCGTCAGGAATTGTACGATCCCCATCGCCAGATAGGGCAGCAGCTTGCCCACCACGATCTCCAGCCGACTCACCGGGGTGGCGAACAGTTGTTCCATCGAGCCTCGCTCCCACTCCCGGGCAACAGTGAGGGAAGTCAACAGCACCGCGCCCAGCGCGAGCACGTAGGCGGCCAGGCCGGGAACAAGGTACAAGGCTGACTTTCCCGATGGGTTGAACCGCGTCCAGGTGCGGGCCGCGACCCGCGGAGCCCGGCGCATCGAGTCCGGCGCCCCGCCGAGGCGGGCGCCGATGGCGATCATGTCCCCCTTCGTGAGGATCTGCCCGGCGGAATTCCCGTCTACGCCATCCACGAGGAATTGAACGGACACGGCCTGACCGCGATCGAGGTCGCGTGAAAACTGGGCCGGGATGATGATCGCCGCCGAGGCTTGGCCCGCGCGAAACATCCGCTCGGCACCCGCCTCGTCGTCGGCGGTTCCGGCCACGCGGAAGGTTCGATCGGCCACGAACGCGGAAACCAGCTCTCGGCTCGCCCCCGTGTGGTCACGGTCTACCACCGCGAGCGGGATTTTATCAAGGTCAAAGCTGATGCCTGCGCCCATGAGTACGAGCAGCATCACCGGCATGCCGAGCCCGAGGAACAGGGAACGCGGATCACGCAGGATGTGGAACACCTCCTTCTGCGCGAGCGCCCGCACCCTGAGCAAGAATCGACGAAACCTCGGGTTCATGTGGGCTCCGGCTTGCGGGCCACGACGGCCAGGAAAACGTCCTCCAGCGTTGCCTCCGCGGGCTCCACGGTCATCGTACCTGCGCCGGCGGCGCGGAGCGTTGCCAGCAGCTCCGCCTCCGACACCCGGGCTGGGTCGAACCGAACGTGCCATGAGGAGCCAAAAGCCTCCACCGCGAACACCCCGTCCACCCCCCGGACCCGCTCCACCCCGAGCCCCACTCCAGGCCCTTCAAACGCTAGAATTGCGCCCGGCACCCACGCACGTTTGAGGGCGCTCGGCGTATCCAACGCGCGGAGCTGCCCGTCCGCCATGAGCCCGATCCGGGCGCAATATTCGGCTTCGTCCATGTAGTGGGTGGTCACGAAAACCGTGACGCCCTGTTTGGAGAGCGTGCGGATGAGCGCCCAGAACTCGCGGCGTACACCCGGATCCACGCCCGCAGTGGGCTCGTCGAGGAAAACGATTTTGGGTCGGTGCAAGAGCGAGCAGCACAGGGCCAGCCGCTGGCGAATGCCGCCCGGGAGGGAGCCGGTCTTGGTCTTGAGGAACGGGCGAAGGTCGACAAGCGCTAACAACTCGTCGCGGCGCTCGCGGAGTCGCGCGCCGTCGAGTCCGTACGCCCCGCCGAAGAATTCGATGTTCTCCTCCACGGGTAAGTCCATGTACAACGAGAACTTCTGCGACATGTAGCCGATAGAACGCTTCACCCGCTCCGGCGCCAGGCTGATGCGGTGGCCGGCCACGACCGCGTCTCCGGACGTGGGCTCAAGGAGCCCACAAAGCATGCGGATGGTCGTAGATTTGCCGGCGCCATTCGCGCCGAGGTAGCCGAAAACCTCGCCCTCCTCCACGTGGAAGTTCACGTCATCCACAGCCTTGAACGCCCCAAACTGACGTGAAAGGTGGGTCACATCAATCGCGTGGGCGTGGCTCACGACACCCCCATGGTCTTGGCGAGGAACACGTCTTCGAATTCTGCGTTCACCCGGTTCAGCGTTGCGTCGATCGTTTGCAACGCCGTCGTAACCGTGGCGAGCCCCCCGGGCGCGATGACCAAGCGGAGCCGCGTGCCCACCGGGTGCGTGCCGCGTACCTCGGGGAGCCGCAGCGCCAAGGCCTCCACGGCGTCTCGATCCGGGGCATCCACCTCGACGACATCATGGTCGAAGTCCCGCACCAGCTCGCGCGGCGGCCCTTCGGCGACGAGGCGACCGGCGCTGATGAGGCCGACGCGGTGGCATCGCGCCGCTTCGTCCATGTACGGAGTGCTCACCAGGATCGCCATCCCTTCGCCGACGAACTCGTAGAGCAGCGCCCACAGCTCACGACGGCTGACGGGATCCACGCCGTTGGTAGGCTCGTCGAGCAACAACACCTTCGGTTGGTGCAATAACGAGCAGGCCAACGCCAGCTTCTTGTACATTCCGCCGGAGAGGGTGTCTGCGCGCCGCTCGGTGAAGGGGGCGAGGCGGGTGATCTGGAGCAACCGTTCGCGCCGCGCCTGATAGGCGGGTGAGGGAATGCAGAACAACTGGCCGAAGAAATACAGGTTCTCATCGATGGTGAGGTCGCCGTACAGACTGTACTGCTGCGGCATCAAGCCAAGGTGTTCGCGCACATCGCCCGCACTGCCGGGGTCCTGACCGAGGATCCGGGCGGTCCCGACGTCGGGGTCCATGAGCCCCGAGAGGATCCGGATCGCGGTGGTTTTTCCCGCGCCGTCCGGGCCCACCAGCCCGTAGATCTCGCCCTCGGCGACGGAGAAGCTCAGCCCGCGCAAGGCCACGACGTCTCCGAAGCGGCGCTCGAGCCCCGTGGCGACGAGCGCGGACAAGCTCAGCGCCCCGTGCCCGGCAACGACACCTGCACCGGCATCCCGGGCCGGAGCTTCCCGTCGGCGTTGAGGATCTTCACCTCCACCGGGTACACGAGCCGATCCCTGTCCGACCGTGTTTGGATGTTTCGCGGCGTGAATTCAGCCGTCAACGTGACGGTGGACACGGTGCCGTGGAACACCTCATCCGCGTACGCGTCGGCGACGATCTCGGCCTGCGCGCCCGACTTCACGGCAGAGACTTCGGCGTTTGGTAGGTAGAACGTCGCGGTAACCTCCCGAATGTCGACGAGCCGCACGAGGATCGCACCGGGCGTGACCAGCTCTCCAACGTGCCACGGCAACGTTTCGACGTACCCCGGGGCCGGCGCGGTTACGTAGCACTCCTCGACGAGCAATCGGGCTCGTTCTACCGCCGCTTCTGCCACCCGGATCGCATCCGACGCCGCGGTGGCCGTCGCGTCCGCCGCCGCCCCCTGATCATCCGCCGCCGCCGCCTGCGCGGCGCTCGCGGCGCTGCTTGCCAACGCGCCGTGCGTCTGCTGTTCCAGCCCTACCGCCTGGGTTCTCGCGGTTTCGCGCTTGTCGGTGGAGACGTCGTCTCCGAGCGAGTCCAGCCGGCTGGCGCTGCGGAGCGCCTGATCCCGCTGCGCCGCCAACGCGGCGGCCTGTGCGTCCGCTGCCTTGCTGACCGCCTTGGAAGCCGCCCCCGACCGCCTGGTGGCCGCCGCGGAGTGCCCGGCTGCCTCCGCCTGGTCTTCGGCCACCGTCAGCCGGGCTTCGGCTTCCGCCAACGCCGCATCCGGCTCGGCGCAGTCTAGCGTCAAGAGCGCCGCACCCGCCTCCACCTGCTGCCCCTCGTGCACACCAACGGTCGCGATGCGTGCAGATAGCTTGGAGGAAATGATCGTGGAAGTTCCCTCGATCATCCCCGCGCCACCCGCAGGACCGTGCAGCTCCGCGTTCTGCCACCACAGGCGCACACCGAGGAGCAGCAGCAGAACGGAGGCGAGGAAGGCGAAAGCGAGAACGGGACGCATGCGGGCTCCGCGGGCCGGGGGCGGTGGGTAGCCGCCTGCGTGCCAACGTCAAGGGCCGACATTTGGCCGGGCGCCGTTTGACGAGGTCGGTGTCGCTACGGCTCCAGGAGGAACGACGCGGCCGCCCCATCCTCCCCGTTCACCCGGAGGCTCAGGCGCTGCTCCCCCGGGCGGCTCGGTCGGGTGCTCACCTCCCGCAGCGAGAGTCGGTGTTCAAAATTCCAGGTCTCGTCTGCCTTCAGGGCGCGCGTGCCGCCTCGGAAGATCTTCCGCGACCACCCGCCGCGCGCTCCCGGCCACTCCCACACGACGTCTACCCGCACCGAGCCGCCCATCGGGTTGACGAGCTCGGCGTGGATGACGACGGACCCACCCACGCGCGCCGACGCGGGCGTGACCCCGACGCGCACTACGCGCACGCTCCCGCCGACGTTCCCGATCAGCGCCAGCGCACCCGCGTCCCCCCGCTTGAACAGCGTTCGTAGCCCGTGTTCGACGAGGCGGTGCCGCGTCGGGACCGCCAGCCAACGCTGAGCGGTCACCACTGCAAGCGCCGGGTGGTCCTTGGCGACGTCTCCAAGGTGGTTCGCGACCGAGCGACGAACATATGCCGAGGGATCGTCCACGAGTCGATCCAGCAAGCGCAGGCCCCGGGCAGGGTCGGCGATCGACGTGGCGAGTTGGATTCCCCAGGGGAGCCGTGGGCGAGTGCCCTCCGACACCCACCGGCGCACGTTGGGGTCAACGTGATCGACCCAACCCTCAAGCAGCGGCCAGGTGATGTCCGGCGCACGGATGAGATAGGGCCGGATCGCGAACTCCGCCGAGAAGCGGGTTGTGAGGCGGCAGAGCGCGCGGACGGACGCCTCTGGGTGCGACAGGCCATCCCGCTCCACGACGTCGAGCACGGGCCACCAGTGGAAGAAGCTCGTGGCCCCTTCGTGGTTCGGCGCTTCTTGCGGCATCGCTGCCACGAGCTGATCGAGCGCGGTCGGCCAGTCGTCGGCGAGGAACGGGCGTAGTTGCGTCCCGACGTGGCGGACCCGCGCTTTCAATTCGAGATCGTCGAGGCCATCCGCTGCCGCCGCTACGAAGCGCGCCACCGGGAAGCTGGGGATGGCGCGCGACAGCTCCGTTCCGAGTAGGAGGGCGCTTCCCGCGGACACAAGATTCTTGAAGGGTTCGGCCATGCGGGAGCCTACCACCCGGGATCGGTGCTGGGTGAGCCCGGGGCTCCCGGAGTGGGCAACGCGGTCCACGCAAACGGGGCTTCAGGGTGATGGCGGCCTCGTTCGGACTCCCTTGCTCGTCTCGCCGCGCCTCCGCGCTAAGATCGCGCGTGCCCCCGCCCGTCCGCTACACCCTCGATCAGCTTCTTGTCTTGGAGTCCATCGCCACGACCGGGTCCTTTGCCGCCGCTGCCCGCGATCTTCACCGAGTTCCCTCGGCGATCAGCTACACCGTGCAGGGGCTGGAGACGGCGCTCGGGGTCGCGTTGTTCGACCGTTCTGGGCATCGGGCTGGGCTCACATCCGCCGGGCGGCAGGTGCTGGAAGAAGCCCGCGATCTGATGGCGCGAGCGCGAAAACTCGACCAGCTTGCGACGCTGCTTGGGGACGGTTGGGAGCCGGAGCTTCAAGTCGTCGTCGACGGCGCCTACCCCATGGCCCCGTTGCTCGCGGCATTACACCGGTTCATCGACGAGAAGATTCCGACGCAAGTGCGGATGGACGTCGAGTACCAGGACGGCGTGATCGACCGATTCCACGAGGCCCACGCCGACTTCATGATCGCGCTGGGCATCGAGGACGGGGGGCGGCTCAAGGGCGTGCCGCTCGCCCCCCTGGAGATGGTGCTCGTCGTGGGCGCCGCGCACCCGCTCGCCCGGCTCCGAAACCTGTCTCGCGACGCGTTGGCCGACCACGTCGATCTGGTCGTTCGCGACTCGTCGCCCAGCTTCGCCCACACGCCTCGAAAAACCTTCCTCGGAACCCGGCATGTGGTGCGGTTCTCGGACTTCCACTCCAAGCTGGCCGCGCTGCTCTCTGGCGTCGGCTTCGGGTGGATGCCGGAGCACCTGGTGACGGCGGCGATGGCAGAAGGTCGGCTGGTGCTCGTGGATCTGCCTGCTGGAAACCGGTGGAGCTACACGCCGCAGCTGATCACGCGCCGCGACGAGCTGCCGGGGCGCGCCGCCACGCTGTTCATGAGCCTGCTTCGAGCAGATGGTCAAGAATAGTGAATGAGTTGCTCAAAAGGATTCGCTTTCATTGATTGAGCCCGGGAAGTACAACTGCAGGGCACCCCGAGCCTGCCATGCTTCTCTTCCTCTGTTTCGCCTGCTCCAATGACTTCGGCCTCGCATCCGTGACCGACCCGGATCTTCGCGACGGGACGGCGCCCAGCGGCGACCTCGATGGGGGAGGGGGCGAGACGCAAGACACGGCGTTGGCCGAGGACACGGCGGCGGAGCTGGAGGACACCGATGTGGACGCGCCCGTCGAAGAGGACACTGCGGTCGTCGTCGAGGCGGATCCGGCCCCGGCTGAGGACTGCGACCACACAAGCGACCTCGTTTACGTGCTCTCCCGCGACGACAGCCGTCTCTACACCTTCGACCCCTCCACCCTCGACTTCACGAGCCTGGGCGTCCTGAATTGCGGCACCTCCCAGCAGCCCGGGTCGATGGCGGTGGATCGCACCGGGATCGCCTGGGTTCGATACGCCGACGACTCGCTCTACGAGGTGGAGCTCGCGACGCTGACGTGTACGCAGTCCACCTACAGCGACCGGCGCACGGGGTTTGGTAGCTTCGGGATGGGCTATGCGACCGACGACGCCGAGACGTGGCGCGACCAGCTGTACGTCGCGAACGCGAATCAACTAGCGACCCTCGACCCCGCGACCTGGACGCTGTCGACGCTGGGCCGCCTTCCGAGCCAGTCCGAGTTGACCGGGAACGCGGATGGCGAGCTGTGGGCCATGCTCCCGCTCGAAAACCCGGCGAAGCTCGTGGAGCTTGACAAAGGGGACGCGAGCGTTCTCGCCACCATCAGCCTTCCCAACTTCCCGAACCCGAGCAACATCGACGCGTTCGCGTTCGCCACGTGGAACGGCGCGTTCTACCTGTTTGTCCGGGAGTATGGCATGGGCAGCTCCACCGACGTCTATGAGGTTACGGCGATCGGGAAGATGTCCAAGGTGCGCGGCGACATCGGCTTCGACGTCATCGGCGCCGGCGTTTCGACCTGCGCGCCGGTGTAGTCGGCCGCGCTGCGCCAAGCGACACGGCTTGGTGGGCCGGTTTGCGAGATCCTCGCCAGGTTGGATCTGGTTACACAGCCGTGATGCTCCTAATCACAAGCCTGACGCTGGCGCAGGACGCCGACTTGGAGCCCGGGGCCTGCAAGCGCGCGCATCCGGACTACGCTTTGGTGGCCGCCAGCCCGTCCAGCGTGGTGTACCAGGGTGGCGCCTACGTGGCGGACGGCGATGCGATGTCCCGCACGATCGCCGCCATTCCCCGCTTTGCGCCGAATCAGGGCGTGTGCCTGGAGCTCTTCGCCAACGCGATTGGCCACGGCAGCGACCTTGAGGCGTTGGATCAGATCGCCGTCGTCACGCCGCTCCTGAAGGGAAAAGGCGCCACCTCGGTGGATGAACGCTTCACCTGGGCCCGTGGTAGCGCCCGCCCGGGTGGCTTCCAGGTGTGGGCCAGCGTGATCCCGGCCGCGCCGACGGCCGCGCCGGCCCGGTAATCGCTGTTGCGAGTTCGGGGCTGGTTTGCGCGAACGGGGCCTACATCGCGCTGAGGGTGATGGCGTTCGGGTCCGCAGGCAACGCGCCGCCGTTCATGTTCCAGAGCGCCCAGCCGAACTGGTTCACGCCCATGGCGAGCATGAGGCGCATCGTGAGCGAAGGGTCCTCGGCCGGCGGCGAGTGCCATACGACGTCGATGCCATTTCCATCGGCATCCCGCGGCACCGCCACAAAGCTCTCGTCCTCGTCCCAGGTAAGATTGCTGTTGCTGTCCTGGTAGGCAGTAACCCATCCTTCGCCGCGGCGAACCCCAGGGACGATCTCCTGAGTCCAACCCTCGTCGGGTTCCCCCGCGACCTCGACAGACCAGGGTTCGGTGACGGCGCCCTGATCCAGGAAGACGCCGCCGGCATCCCCGGAAAACAACACACCAAGGCGGGTGTTCTCGTCGTGGACGACGTCCACCGGTCCGCCCAGCGACACCGTTAGCGCGGCCTCGAGGTTCCGCGTCAACGGGATGCCCAGGGGGTCGGCCGGGCTGAGCTCGCCGGTCATGTCGAACGCGTGGAGGCTCAGCGCATTCCACCCGACGACCACGCCCAGGGCGGCCGCTTCCGCCGTGGGCTCGCCTTCCAGATACACAAGCTGGAACGCGGACATCGCCACCATGGACTCGCCCGCCTCCCAAGTCCCGCTCGCGTCGACGTCGCCAAACGCAAACGCTACGAAATTCCCCGACGAGCCCTCCGTCCACATCGAGCCGGTGGCCAGCGTGTCTGCCGGGGGCACACACTCACCTGAATACCCAGCGTTGTGAGGGGTGAACGAACAAATCGTGTTGGAGGGATCGGCGATCTCATCCCAGTACGGGGAAGCGGGCACGACGACGAGGGCCTCGGTGAAGGCGACGCCGGTGGTGAAGCCAAGGTTGTCGACCGTCGCGGTGTCCTCGGAAGTGTCACCGCCGGCGGTGTCCTCGGCCGCCGTGTCCCCCGCTGTGTCCCCCGCCGTGTCCCCGGAGGCGGTGTCGTGGATCACCGGCGTGTGATCGGCGTAATCCCGGCAGCCGATCGCGAGGATCAGGCTGGTGAGGAAAGGAGCGGGGCTGGAGAGCAGGAGCGAACGGCGCATTTGGGGGGAACCTCGGGGCGCGCGGTTACCCCGTGGGACGATCGGGGGCCAGTTGGCGGGGCGACGTCATGCCGGTCGGGGCGCCCGCTCAGCGCCCTCCGTAGAAGATCCAGGCGGCCGGAGTGCTCGCGGTATGCGGGCCGCCGAGGAGGAGATCGTCCACGCCGTCGTGGTCGAGGTCGCCGGCGCCGTCGATCGCGCGCCCAAGTTGCGCGCCCTTGTCCGCGCCGCTGATCACGACGTCGGCATCCGCCAGGTTCCAGGCTCCTGAAGCGAGGGGGCCGTACACGACGTACGCGCGCCCGGCGATGTTGGCGGCGCCACCGTTGCCGTACGCGCCCACCGCCAGATCGAGCGCGCCGTCGCCGTTCAGATCCGGGGCGCGATCGGCGACTTCCCCGGCCGCGTCGTCGGCACCCTCGCCGCTGAACACGGCGGCGGCCTCCGCCGCCGTGGCGACGTCGATGGGGCCGGTGAACAGGTACACCTTGCCGGTTCCGTGGCCGAAGTACCAGCTCAAGCGACTGGTGGCGACGAGATCGGCGTAGCCGTCGCCGTTCATGTCTCCCGGCAGCGCGAGGTCGTCACCGAGGGGATCGGTGATCGACTCGCCCGTGATGGCGTGCGTGGCGTCGGCCACGGCGACAGTGCCGGCCGGCAGACCGCCCGAGTAGAGGTACACCGTGCCGCTGGACGTCGTGAGTGAGGCGCCGGAGGCGCCGATGGCGACGTCGGGCGCACCGTCTCCATCGAGATCTCCCGTTGCCACGTCTGTTCCCATGAAGTGGCCGACGTAGCTCGACCCGCCGGTGTACCCGTACTCGCCCCACAGCACGCTCGTCGCGTTGGCGGCGCTCAGCTCCCCGGCCAGGGGACCGGCGAATTGGTAAACGGCGCCGGCCCAGGAGCCAAGCTCGGCGGTGCTGGCCTCCGGCGCGCCGACGAGCAGATCGTCCACGCCGTCGAGGTCGATGTCGGAGAGGCGGAGCGCGTCGGGCCAGGCGTCGAGCGTCACGATCCCTTGCGCGTCGGCGGCCGTCCAGGCGCCGGCTCCGATCGGAAGGTCGTAGAGCAGCGCCGCTTTGCCAGCGAGCATCGCTACTTGCCCCGAGCCAACCGCCGCGACCTGCCCGACCCCCGGCAGGTCGGCCGAGCCCGTGAACGTGATCGGGGAGCTGGAAAGCGGGGTTTCTCCCGCCGCTACTGGGCCCCGAGCGGCGTAGAGCACGCCCGGTGCAAAGCCGTGGTCGGAGCCCGCGCCGGGAGCGCCGACGAGGAGCTCCGCGGCGCCATCGCCGTCCAGATCGGCGGCTCCAACCCAGCGCCCCGCGGCTTCGCCTGGCGCGCCGATCAGCGTCGAGTCGGCGTCCAGAGAGCTGAGATCCGCGGCCAGGGCGCAGCGGGGCGCGTACCCGTCGCAGTCCTGGTCGATCGCGTCGCCACAGGTCTCCGGAGCGCCCGGGTAGATGGACGCATTGGCATCGTCACAGTCGCCCGAGGCGGCGTCGATGCAGTCCGCGTCGTCGCCGGGACAGGGGTCGGCGGTGTCTTCGGGGGCGGTGTCGCCGGGGTCGGAGTCCACGATTCCGTCGGAGTCGGCGGTGTCGGGAATCAAGCCCGAGTCGGGCGATGGCGCGCATGCGCTGAGGAGGAGGAGCAGGGTCATCGCCGGGATGTAATCAGCCCGTGACCGACAAAGCATCACAATCCGACGAGGTCGTGGTCGCGTAGTCGAAGGTCCCGTCCAGGTCCAGGTCGATTTGCGTGGTCGATGTGTGGCTGTTGCCCTCCCACTTTGTGTTGGTGACGGTGTGGCCATATACGTCCGTGCTGTCCATTTGGGTCTGCCGGCCTTCGTCGTCGTATGTGGCGATTCCCTCGGCGTCGGCCGTGCCGACCCGATCCTCGTAGACCCAGGCGACGAGTTTTCCGCCTTCGTAGGTGTAGGTTCCCAGCTCTTCGGGCTTGCCATCGCCGTCGCGATCCCAAGTGAAGGCGAGCCGGTGTGCTTCGTTGTCCCAGGTTTGCTCCAAGCGCTGATCCACGCTGCCGTCCGCGCCGACGTCCACCTCGTAGAGGAGCTGATTCCCGTCCTGGTCCCAGATCCACGCGCTGCGCTGATCGGGCTGGCCATCCAGCGGAGAGGCGTCGTCCTCCCTCGTCAACTGGTGATGGGCGTCGTCGTACGTCCAGCGCGCGGTGTAGTCGGCCACCCCGTCCGCGTCGGCGTCCCCATCGAACGCGATCAAATCGCCGTCGCCGCTCCACGTCCAGGTGTCGCGCTCGTCCGGAACGCCGTCCAACCCCCCGTCGGCCCAGGAGTAATCATCCTCCTCCATGGTCATGTGGCCGTCGAGGTCGTAGCTCCAGGTGGTCTCGCGTTCGGCGGCGCCGTCGCAACCCACGTCCAACGATTCGAAGGTTCGTTGGTTGGCCGCATCGTACGCAAACGTGGAGCATGTCGTCCCGTCCACGTAGGTCAACCAGTTGCCGCGCTCGTCGCACGTGTAGGGGGATGCGGTCGTGACGCTGCCGGACTCATCCCACGATGTCGACTCGAGGAGACACCCGGACTCGGCCCAGAGCCAGCGGGTGCCGGACTCAAGGGTACCATCCGCGCAGGTGTCGCTCTCTTGCAAAAGCACCTCGCCGGAATCGTCGTAGGTGGACAACACTCGGCGGTCAAGCCGCCCATCGGCGTCGTCGTCCCACTCCCATACCACCGCGTTACCGGCGGCGTCGAGCCGTTGGGTCGCCGCCCGTTCCGGCACGCCGTCTGCGTTATCGTCCTCGGTCGAGGAGGTGACACAGGTGTATTCGACGCCCGCGTCCACGGGTTCGGTTCCGTCGCACACGCCGGGTGACTCCGCGGCGGGACGGGAGTCGGCGCATGCGAGGAGCAACCAGATCACTTAGTTCCCGTGCGTCCGGCAGCGGTCGGCGTAGTTCTCCGGGCAGTCGAAGCTCAAGAGCCAGTCGGACACGAGGGCTTGGATGGCGGGTCGGTCGGAGGCCTCGGCTCGTGCTTCGATGAGGTCGATCATGTCTTGCATGCGGGCCGCCTGGCCGACGTGAGTGGTGTAGAACTCGCCGATCGTCTGATCCAGCGCGTCCGGCCCGATCACGTCCGCGACCTCCTCGTAGAAGCACGCCCCCTTCATGTACGGCGTGATCGACCACAGGTCGTCGTGGACGAAATCGATCTCGCCGCAGGTGTCGGGGAGCACGATGGTGTTGACCAGCGTCGGATCGTGCGAGCTGCCTTCGCAGATGGGAACCAGGAAGTCGTCCACGTAATAGTCCCACTCGTTCGGGCCCTCGACCTGCTCCAGGGCGCGTGCCGCGATGTACGTCGTCGTGCCTTCGGACAGCACGAAATCTTCCCAACAGGCGATGCGCACCCCGTCGCCGAACCATCCGTGTCCGGCTTCGTGGACCTGGGCTTCCTCGTCGTTGAAGTCGAACTTGCCGACGTGGACGTAGGGGTGGTGCTCCATTCCGCCCCACGAGTCTGCACCCCAGTCGACCTCGACCGTGCCGGCCACCGGGCCGAAGTGGTAGGGGCCGTAGGTCTGCTCGAAGTAGTCGAAGGCGCCTACAAGGTGGGCGGTCCCCTTGGTCGCATCTTCCAGTGCGTTTCGCCCTGGGAGGTACCATGCGGACAATGTCGTTCCCGCGGTGGTCGTACCCAGCTCCAGCTCGGTGTAGTCGCCGACCGCGACGGCCGGCATGTACGCGGGGCCGTCGCCTCTCGTAGACGTGGGGTAGATCGCGGTCAGGCCATCCTCAACGCCGGCGATGCTCATGGTGAAGCTTACGCCGTCGCTCAGCGAGGGGTCGCACGGGAAGAGGTTGCTGCAGGAGTACGGCCAGACGAAGCTCACGCCGAGCGAGGGCATCCACCCGTCGAAGGTGGCCGGCGTGCGGGCGCGGAACGCGTACTCCACCGCCACCGTGACTGCGTCGGGCGCTCCCGGTACCGGAATCTGCAGCATCCCACTGGTGATCTCCGGCGTCACCGCGTGGCCGTCGAGGGTCACCTTCGTGACGGTCAACCCCGACACATCCAGCGTTACCTTGCCCGCGGAGGGCACCACCACGAGCGTCGCTTTCCCCGCGAGGGCCCCAAGGTCCAGCGCCAGATCGGTCGTCTGGATGTCTTGCGCGGCCGGAATCTCAGGGCGATCGATCGGCTTTGGATGCCGCGCTTCGTCCTCGTCGCCGCCGCAAGCAGCGAGGTTGAGCAGCGCCAGCAGCGATGCGGCACCGCGCGCGGCTGCGTCGGACAGGAAGCACGAACGCAATGGCGGCACCCGCATGCCGACAGGCTAAACCGGCAGCGGGCGGCGAGCCAAGCGCATCGGCAGCGAGAAAAGAGCCGATCCGAGTAAAATAGTGATGGCGACCCGCAGCTTCGCCCCCCCCGGTCGTCGCGCTTCCCCAGCCGGAGCAGGAACGTGCTTCGCGCCCGGCGTCGCGGAAGCCCGGTGCTCCGACCGCGCAATCCGGGGTGGCGGCACGGCCCCTCGTTTCCAGAGATGGTCACCGCACCCGCGATGTTCTCCTCCGCGATGGCGTCTCGAAGTGCCTCGGCCGCCGCTGTGTCGAGGCACGAATATCGGGCGCCTGCTCATCGCGGAACGCGAGCCGACGGGGTCACGGGCGCGAGCGTACCTCATCGCGGGCCGACGCTGACGCGGGGCCGGTCGGCGAGGCATCCTGCCCCCTGAGTGCTTCCGCCCCAAGTCGCCGCTTCCCTCGCCCGAACGCCGACTCTGGACCGAGATCGCGCGGGACAGCGTGCCGCGGTGACCGAGGAAAGGCGGCGCGCCAATATCGCGGGGAGGTTCGCCGGGGCAACGAGGCGCTGGCGGCGGAGCGCTTCATCGCGGCGGCGCTCGCGTGCCTCGCGGCTGGCGGGTGGACCGCAGGCTGGGCGTCCCCGTGCTGGAGCGGGGTTGGGAACGAATCGCGCGCATCGGGCGCAGCGTCGGGCGACTTCGCCGCCCGGACCGGTTCAAGCCGGCGGGCCCTGGAAGCAAAAAGCGGACACCAACCGCGCGCCCTCGCCTCGCTCCACGAGCCGCGACGCGACCGTGCACTGGACGCCGAGCTCGTCCCGAATGCCCTCAAAAAACGGATGGAGCACCGGCCACGTGAGCTGATCCGCGAGTCCAACCTGGGTCGCCGCCCGAAAATATCGATCGACCCCGCCCAGCACGATCTCGCAGTCGGAGGCTTCGTACCGCACCACCTGGAACGTGAACTCCGGGCTGGCATCGTAAATTGTCGGATCCCGTTCGTTTTAACCGCTTCTATCCCAGAGAAATCGCCCGCCCCGCGCGGAGCGTCGGGCGGCCTGCGGGGCGCGTTTTTCGGGTTTCGAAGCGCCTTGAACTGGTAGCCGTTCGTGGGATGTCGAGCCCGCCAACTGGTTGAAACGCGTGGTCCGGGACACTCACGGGTCGGCACCCTTGGTGGGCGTTGCCCACAACGGGTGCCTCGCCACCTTGGCCGCGGAGCTCGACGGTGACGGGCACGCCGGCGCGGCAGGGCAAGGGACGTGCCGGTCAAAACAGGGCGTTGGTCCGTTGTTGCTGTCGGGGCGGGTGACGGACGTCCGTCACCTGTCCGCCGACGCCTGTCAGCGGGGGAGCGTCAAGGGGGAACACAGTGCCCACACGCGCACCCGTCGTCACGGCTTGGTGACCAACTTGGTCAGCTTTGCGTAGTAGATCGCCTCAGGGACTGCCCCCAGCTTTGCATCGAGGGTGAGGAGCTGCGCGTTTCGGATGCGCGCGTGTGCCAGTACGATGGAGTCGGCCGTCGCGAGTTTGTACTGCCGCCCCAACTCGGATGCGAGCAGAGCAACCCGTAGATCGAGATCAACGATCTCCAAGCTGCGGAGCGCCCCAACCGCCGCATCCGCCACGTCGTCGCCACGCTCTCGCGCGAGCCACTTGTGAACCTCGAACACCACCAGCGTGGGCACGAGGATGGACGGCGAAGCGAGGTGCCCGGCCACATCAACGGCGCGGGGCCCGTTCGCCATCCACTCGATCCAAGCGCAGCTATCTACGACCAACACCTGCTATGGCTCTCGCAGAGACGACGTGTCCGCGCCCTCGGCGATTCCTCGCAATTGGGCAATCGTGAGCACCGGCACCAGGACGATGGTGTTCCCGCGGGGCACCCACGTGAATCGGTCGCCGGGCTTGAAGCCAGCAGCCCTTCGGACGTCGGCGGGGAGCTTGACCGTGCCATCGGCTTTCAACACGACGTTCGACATCAGAACCTCAAGTGCAGTGTAACCACGACCGCGGGCGGCGCTGGTCCGTTGTTGCCTGTCGCGGCCGGGCAAAGTGCCAGCCGTTGACCGTCACGGGGCAAGGCGACGCCCGCCCCAATCGCGCCGCGTTCCGCCGCGACCCCCGCCCACGCAAAGGCCACCGGGCCCCGCGGAACGCCCCAACCGGCTTAGACTCCTCCCGCCATGGCCGTTCGCATCCTCGAAGAGTCGCTCGTCAACAAGATCGCCGCGGGCGAGGTGGTGGAACGGCCGGCGAGCGTGGTCAAAGAGCTGGTGGAGAACGCGCTGGACGCGGGGGCGACCGAGCTGCGGATTCACCTTCGCGCCGGCGGGCGAAACCTCGTGCGGGTGGTGGACGACGGCGGCGGGATGGACCGTACGGACGCGCTGATCTGTTTGGAGCGGCACGCGCGACGAGCCGACAAGCGCCGCGATCGTCGGTTGAGTTGCGGTGCGGGCCCCGCGTGGGTATCCTAATCGGAGTCCGGTGCTCGATGACAGTTACGCCCCGACAGCTTCGCGAGATTCGATCGAGTCAACCCTCGCGCTCGGCGAGCGACGCCTACGCGCAGAAGCGGCGCGCAGCGGCGGCATCCGAGAAGGCGAACAGGGCGGAGCTGAGTGGCGCGCCGTTATCGCCGTCGAGCAGGATCGAACCGGAGTCCTGACCGCGGGATTTGAGTCGCTCCGGAAGGGCGGAGCGGAGCACGACGTGTACTTCCACGCTCAGACGAGGCGATGGGTGAAGGCGACCCATCCTTGGGGCGCGGGCTTCGCCGTAGACCTCGACGGGAACGCGGCCACCTGGCTCCCGGCGACGCCGCTCACCTATCTACGGCGGATGCTCCTTCAGAATCTACGGTTCGGAGATGACATTCGCTTCGAGGGAGTGCTGAGTACACCTTCTGGAAACCGATTGGTGATCAGTCAGCCCGACGTCGTGGGAGAAGCCCCCGATCTGGTCACGATGGATCGTCTGCTTCAGGTGCAGCATGCGTTCCGCCGTCTCAACCTGCCTCCACTCGGCTACTACCATTCGTTCAGCTACTTCGATGCGCGCCATTCGTTGGCCCTCTTCGACGCGCATCCGGCTAACTTCGTACTCTCAAAGGAAGTTCTGGTGCCGATCGACGTGGTCTTGATGCGGCTCGAACCGGCGCAGGCGAGGTGGTTGGCGGGCCGCGTCGTGAGTTAAGATCGCGCCGCGTTCCGCCGCGACCCCCGCCCACGCAAAGGCCGCCGGGCCCCGCGGAACGCCCCACCGGCTTAGACTCCCCGGCCATGGCCGTTCGCATCCTCGAAGAGTCGCTCGTCAACAAGATCGCCGCGGGCGAGGTGGTGGAACGGCCGGCGAGCGTGGTCAAAGAGCTGGTGGAGAACGCGCTGGACGCGGGGGCGACCGAGCTGCGGATTCACCTTCGCGCGGGCGGCCGGAACCTCGTGCGGGTGGTGGACGACGGCGGCGGCATGGACCGTACGGACGCGCTGATGTGCCTGGAGCGGCACGCGACCAGCAAGATCCGCACGGACGACGACCTGTTTCGGGTGGCGACGCTGGGGTTTCGGGGGGAGGCGATCCCTTCGATCGCGAGCGTGTCGAAGTTTGAGATCAGCACGCGGACGCGGGAAAGCGACCAGGGAACGCAGGTGGTCGTGGACGGCGGCAAGCTCCTCGCGGTTGAGCCGGCGGGGTGCGCGCCGGGAACGGATATCTCTGTTGGTTCCTTGTTCTTCAACGTGCCCGCGCGGCGGAAGTTCTTGCGGTCGGTGGACACGGAGCTGGGCCACTGTATCGAGGCGGTGACGCGGGAGTTGCTCATCCGTCCGCACGTGGACCTCGAAGTGACGCACGATGATCGCCTGCATCTGCGCTGCGCCCGGACCGACGACCATCGCCGGAGGGCCGCGGAGCTGCTGGGCCCCCACGGCGAGGCGCTGGTGCCGGTGAGCTTCGCGCGGGGCACGCTGAAGGTGGAGGGGCTGGTCTCGCCGGTGGGCGTGCATCGACAGAGCGGGAGCAACGCCAGCTATCTGTACGTGAATGGGCGCTTCGTGCGGGACATGGTGGTGCGGCGGGCGGTGAGCCAGGCGTATGCGGGGCTCGTGCCGAAGGACAGGTTCCCGGTGGTGATTCTGCGGATCGACGTGCCGCCGGCAGACGTGGACGTGAACGTGCATCCCGCCAAGACGGAGGTCCGTTTCGTCAACGCGTTCGACCTTCAGAACGCGATCGCGGCCGGGCTGCGAAACGCGCTTCAAGACCATGGAATTCAACGTCCGGTCGCGAACGAAGCGCGGTATCGGCCGGCGGGGGAGGGGTCTCGGGAGGCGGCGAGGGAGCAGTTGTCGTTCGTGAGCTCACCGAGCGCTCCGGCGGTTGAGCGATCGGCGGTGTCCGTTGCGGTTTCGGGCTTCGCTACCGCGCCGTACGTCGTTGCGCGCCCCGCCACCGAACGAACCGAACCGCCGCCCCCCGTAGCGACCGAGCTCACGACGACCGTCGCTCCTTCGATCGTGCCTCCAACCTCGCCTCCCTCGCCAACGCGGCCTTCGCCTTCGGTCGCACCGGCCGTTCCTGCGCCAGCGCCCCGGCCTGCCGTCGTAACCCCTCCAACCTCGCCACTCTCGACGCCACCCCAAACGCCCCGCACCCCTTCCGGTCGCCCCCTCCTCCCCGTCCCTCGCTTCCGCGATCTCCGCGTCATCGGCCAGCTTTCACGCACCTACATCCTGTGTGAAGGGGGAGGGGAGCTGGTGATCATCGACCAGCACGCGGCGGCGGAGCGCGTCACCCTCACCCGCCTCCAGCGGGACCCGAAATCGGCGCTCGGCGGCTCGCAGCGGCTGCTCATGCCGCTGCTCGTTGAGCTCTCCCCAGCGCGCGCGAAGGTGTTGGCCGCGAACGCAGATCGCCTCAACGAGTCCGGCCTCGATGTGTCCCACCTGGGCGGCGGCACGATCGCAGTTCACGGGGTGCCGGTCCCGCTCGCCGACCGCAACGTGCCTGCCATCCTCGCGGACATGGCGGACGACTTGATGGACGGCGGCCCCGGTCACCTTGCCCAGGGAATCCTGGACCTTGTGCTGGCTACGCTCGCGTGCCACACGAGCATCCGGGCCAACCAGCCCCTCGATGATCGCGAGATGAAGGGTCTGCTCGAAGCGCTGGACGATGTGGATCACGCCGTTTGCGCGCATGGGCGGCCCGTCGCGATCCGGTTGGAGGTGGGTGAGCTGGAGCGGCGCTTTCACCGTACCTAGTCTCGAGTGAGCGGGCTCCGAATCGCGAGCAAGGCAGCCTGCGGCGTGAGCGCCGGGCAGCTCGCGCGCGTGAACCCGTGCGAATCCCGGGTAGCGATGAACTGGCAGCCGGAGGCCTCGGCGGCGGCGGCGCAAACGGCATCTTCAAAGTCGGTCCATCCCAGCTGAAGCGCGGCGCCAAGGACCGCAGCGTCGATGGGCGCGACCGAAAAAACCGAGAGCGTTTCCGCCACGCACCGGTCTCCGAACTCGCGCCCCTTGGCCCGCGCGGCCAGGTAGTGCAGCGTCGTTACGCAGTGGGCCGCGAGGAGCCCCTCGGCCTCGCCCGACTCCACGGCGGCCCAGAGCGCGGAAGACGCCTCGGCATGCGGATTCCGATCCAGAAGGACATCCAGGATCACGTTCAGGTCTACGAGGAAGCGGCGGCTCACCCGTACTTCTCGACCAGGTGCCGACGGTGATCCTCGATGTCCCCTGTCGCGCCGCGCATCGAACCCCGCAGGCGGGCGAGCACCGGCGTGGCTGGCGTCACCGCGGGTACCGCCACGATCGCGGCCAGGTAGTCCTCGACGAGCTGCGACACCGAAGTTCCCACCCCGGCGGCGTACACCTTCGCCGCGGCGATGACGCGGGGATCCACGGTCAGGGTGAGCTTTGCGGTCATGCACGTACTCCGGCTGGAAAAATCATACGTACGCTGGGGCTCGCTGTCAACGTGAACACGGCACCTGACGCAGCGATCGGCGCTCAATGCGGATATCGGGCAGTGTGCCTGCCGAGCCGTGGATCGTTGACGAGACCTTCGGCCCCTGGCGGGTGGAGGGCTTCCTCGCCGAGGGCGGCATGGCGCGCCTTTGGCGGGTTCGCAACACGATCAGCGGCGAGCTGGGCGCGCTGAAGGTGTCGCGGAGTCGTGACCCGGATCTGCTCGCGAGGGCGGCGCGCGAGGGGCGGATCCAGTCCGCGATCCGGCACCCCAACGTGCTGGGCGCGATGGACGTGGTGGAGGTGGAGGGCACGCCCGGGATCGTACTGCAGCTCGTGGAGGGGGGGCTCACCCTGGAGGCGGAGCTGCGGCGGAGCCCGCTCGCCGGAGCGACGCTGGAACGGGCGGTGAACGGCGTGCTCGATGGCGTGGAGGCCGCGCACAAGGCGGGGTTCATCCACCGGGATCTCAAGCCGGCGAACGTGCTGTTGGCACCGGCTGTGCTCGGGCCAGCCGGTGAAGGGGAGGGGTGGACGCCGAAGATCGCAGACTTCGGGCTCGCCCGGCCGGAGTTCGAGCCTCCGGAGGCGAAGCTCACCCGCGCGGGGTACATCCTCGGCAGCGCCGCCTACATGGCGCCGGAGCAGGCGAGGGACGCGGGAAGCGTGGATGCCCGCGCCGATCTCTGGTCGCTCGGCTGCTTGATCTACGAGATGGTTTCCGGGCGGATGGCGTTCGATGGCGCAACGGTGGACGAGGTGCTGCTCAACGTCACCAAGGCGCGGTACGCCCCACTGGACGCGGTCGTTCCTGGCGTTGAAGCTAGGTGGCAGGTCGCGGTGGAGGCGTGTTTGCACGTGAACCCGGAGATGCGGGTGCCCGACGTGGCGACGCTGCGCGCGATCATTCGGGGGGAGCAGCGGTGGGTGAGCGAAGGCGGAGGCGCGAGGCGCGGTTCGATCCCCGGGGTGGCCTCACCGATGCGGGCGGGGCGCAGCAGCGGTCCACGATCCACGCCGAGCCCGGCGCCGGCGAGCGAGACGTTCGTGGGGGAGGGGAAGCCGGCGAAAGCGCCGGGTCCAGGTGGAAAGGTGATGGTTGGGGTGGGCTGCCTCCTCGCCGTTGTCGGCACGCTCATCTGGTGGCTGGCGCGAGCTTGACGGGAATTCTGGCCACCCGCGGCGCGATGGGATAGCGGACGGGCTGGCGCACATCTGTTCGCCGACTCCTTTTCAACCCCAACCCGATCTTCGGGTACCCGCCGAGCCACCTCGATGCCTGTTGCGCTGCGCGCCGGGTCGATGGTCGCGCGGAGCCAGATGGCACGATCTTCGTTCTCCATCCCCAGAAACCCTACAGTCTCGCATGATGCGGGCTGCGGGGTGGCTCCGTCGTCTTCGCGGGCACCCGGCCGAGGTGCCTTTTGCCTACTGAAATTCTCGTCAATACGACGGGTCGTGAGTCCCGTGTCGCGCTCATGGAGAGCGGCCACCTCGTAGAGCTGCATGTAGACCGCGGGGTGGACCGCGGCTACGTCGGCAACGTGTACCTCGGTCGCGTGGTGCGTGTCCTTCCAGGCATGCAAGCTGCGTTCGTGGACATCGGCCTCGATCGGGCCGCGTTCCTCTACGTCGGGGACATCTGGCCGCAGATGTTCGACCACAAACATGCCGGCGACGATGAGGAGGCCTCCGAGGGGGCGGAGCTGGACGAAGATGCGACGGTGGTCGAGGAGGCTCCCCCGCGCGACTCGCCACGGCCGGGCCAGCCCGCCATCCAGGATCTGCTGACGGAAGGCCAGGAGATCGTGGTCCAGGTTTCAAAGGATCCGATCGGCACCAAGGGCGCACGCGTAACGACGCATGTCACGCTGCCTGGCCGCTACCTCGTGTTCATGCCGACGGTGGACCATGTGGGCATCAGCCGGCGTATCGCGAAGGACCGTGAGCGCCGCCGGCTCCGCGAATTCGTAGACAAGAACCGGCCGAAGGGCGGGGGCTTCATCGTGCGCACGGTGTGCGCCACGCAGACCAACATCACGCTCAAGCAGGACATGAACTACCTCGTGTCCATCTGGGAGAAGGTCCAGGCGGCGGCGAAGTCGCGTAAAGCGCCGGCGCCGCTGCACCTCGACCACGGGCTGGTGCTGCGGATGGTGCGGGATTCCTTCCACGACGATGTGGAGCGGATGGTGGTGGACACGGTGAAGCTCCATGAAGAAGTCTGCGCGTTCATGGACGAGTTTTCGCCGAACCTCAAGGAGAAGGTGCACCTGTATCGGGGCGCGGAGCCGATCTTCGACACGTTCGGCGTCGAGACGGAGATCAACCGCTCGCTCGGCCGGCGGGTGTGGCTGAAGTCGGGCGGCTATCTGGTGATCGACCAGACCGAGGCGCTGGTGAGCATCGACGTGAACTCGGGCAAGTACGTCGGTCAGAGCTCCTCTCTGGAAGACACGACGCTGCGGGTGAACCTCGAAGCCGTGAAGGAGGTGGTGTACCAGCTTCGGCTCCGGAACATCGGCGGGATCATCATCATCGACTTCATCGACATGGATCGCGAAACGAACCGCGAGCGCGTGTTCCGGGCGATCGAGGATGAGCTTCGTGGGGATCGCGCGCGCACCAACGTGCTGAAGATCAGCGAGCTGGGCCTGGTGCAGATGACGCGGAAGCGCGTGCAGGAAGACGTGGTGCGGTACCTCAGCGAGCCGTGCCCCACCTGCGAGGGGCGCGCCTCAATCCGCTCGAGGCAAACGGTGTGCTACGACATCTTCCGCGAACTTCAACGGGAAGCCGCACGCGCCGTCGCGAAGGAAACCTTGTATGTGAACGTGCACCCGAGCGTGGCCGACGTGCTGTATGGCGACGAGTACGTCGTGTTGGAGCAGGTGGAGGCGCGGCTCGGCAAGCGCGTGGTGGTGCGGGCGCTGTTGCACCTGCATCCCGAGAAGTACGAGGTTTACTCTAAGTAGTCGGCGGCGTGGCGCGGCACCATTTGACGTAGGCGGCCAGCCGTTCGTTGAGGGCCGCCGCGTCGATCCCGAGCTGCTCCAGGGAACGATCCACCTGGTAGTGGGAGCGTCGTCGCGGCGCATGTTCCTTTGGCACGGTCGCCGGTACGGGGCCCTCCATGCACTCCGCGTAGATCCGCCGCATCGTACCCGGGAGATCACGAACGTAGTCTTCGAAGCGAACCACGGTACGCGCGGGGCCGTTTGGCGCGGTGAACCAGGCCTGCTCAGCTTCGCAATACGCCACCTCCGAGCGGAGGATCCCCTCTGCGAGGCAACTCCACGACGGCGGGCCGAGGGTCGAGTCCCACGGGTTGACGCGCAGGTAGTTGATCGCGCTCTGGATCCGCTTGCTGGGCGCGCGGATCACGGTGAGGAACCGGGCGTCCGGGTAGCGACGTGCGAGGGCGTCTGCGGCGCACAGGAAGTGTCCCTTGACGAAGAGTCGCGGGCGGTCGCCGGCGGGCACCTGTAGCAGGCGCTTCCGGCCGATCCGGTCGAGCAACACCACGAAGTCCCGCTCCCAGAGCTCGCGGTTGGATGGCGAGATCCGCGAGGGCGAGAATTCGGCCACGGCAAAGTCGGGGCCGAAAAAGAGCGACAGGTGGTTGAGGTGGGGGAGGTACAGCGCGGCCTCGAACGTATCGGTGCGGAACGGGTCGCCCTCGTGGCGCTCGTGAAAGGCTTCCGGGAGCATCTGCTCAAACTTCGCGCGAACCTGGGAGGCGCTGATGAGGCGGCCCAGGGTGTGGGGTGCGAGGCGCCACATCCACAGGTAGGGGAAGCTGAACTGAAGCAGGCTGGGCGCTGCGAGCGCGGGGTCGTCTTCGAGATAGCGCGCGAGCTGAGTGCTGCCGCTGCGGCCCGCGCTGATCTCGAAGAGCGGCGCGCGCAGTTCCACCGCGTCAAGCTCACGTTTGTACAGCAGTTCATCAAAGAGCCAGGCGCTCCCCCACACCGGGATCGTCGCGACCTTCTTCAGGATGAGGATCGTGAGCCACGCGCGCCGACCCGCCGTGAGCCCGGGGGTGGATGTGGCCCAAGATGCGGCGAGGTAGCGCCGGATCTGCGCGCGGCGGGGCACGTTGGGCGGCCAGCCGTACGCCGCGACGAGCAGCAGGTAGGGGAGCCAGCCCGGGAGCGTGACCAGGGTGAGTAGTACCAGCGCCAGGGCTCCCACGATGACCCGGAGCCAGAGCACGGCCCCGGCCGGCACGGATACGGGAGGTTCGCCAGGGAGTTGCTCCGGGTGCGGATGCATCGATGTCGTCGTCAATTCTCCCCCAAACGATCCGCCTTCACGAAGCGATACAGCCAGTAGTTCGGCGTCGATTCGACCACCTTCGCGCCGAGCGCTTCAGCCGCCGCAGCGATCTTCGCGTCCTTGCGGTTCACAAAACAATAGTCGAACTCCCGAAGCCCGATCCTCGACTTCTCGTCGAGGCTCTCGCCGTAGGTGAAGCTCCGTGTAAACCCCGAAACGAGCAGCGCGCCCGCCTGATCGGCCCCGACCACCGCTTCGTCGGGCAGCTCGGCGACGAGCGCCCACTCGGGCGCGGCGCCCTGGGGTTCCGCAAGGAAAGGAGAAAGCGTTGGCTGAAGGCGGAGCATCCGCAGCCACGCGGGGTCGTGCACATAGAACGCTGCCCCGAGGCCCGCCAAGAGCACCAGGGGCGCCCATTGAGGCGGGTTGCCTCGGCCCGAGAGTAGCGCTTGCCAACGGGTGTCGCCACGGCGGGGCCACACCAGCGCGCCGATCACGCCGAAACCGTCGATGGAGGCAGCGATCAGCAGCGCGGCGACCGGCGCCATGTGGTGGATGTGGCCGCGCCATTCGGCATCGATGCCCGAGCCGTTCGGCGTCGTCAGGTGAACGAAGAAGGCGCCGACCGCAGGGAGCGCGGTGAGCGGCGCCAACACCGCGAAGAAGGTGGCCGGGCGCAAGAAGTGTAGGTAGAACCGGTCTGCATCGGCCCACGTGCGCTGGATGGGCGGCAGGTGCCCGAACACGGCGCTCATCTGGGTGTTCATCGGCGTTTCGTAGCCCACTGCGTCGCGACCGAGGAACCACACGATCCCCGCGAACGCGAGGGCCACGGCGGCGCCGATGCCGACGAACCGCGCGCGCGGACGCCATCCTCCGCTGGCGGCGAGGCCCAGGATTGGGAGGGTAAGCGCCCACTCTTCGCGTGCCGCGGCGCAGCAGAAGCCGGCAATCGCGAAACCGACCTGCGAGCGCTCACGCAGCGCCCACACGGCGGCTAGCGCGAACGGCACACCCAGCACGATGTCCTGGTAGTCGTTCAGCGCGATCGCCCAGAGCGGCGGAAAGCCGGCGTACATCAAGAGGCCGACGCAGCCCCCCGCCGCGCTCCCGAGGACGGCCCTCCCCAGCCCGAACGCGGGGATGCACCCCAGGGACACAAGGGCAACCTGGAACGTTGCCAGCGTGATCGGCTCGGGCCAGAGCCCATAGATCCACGAAGCGACGTACAGCATCAGCGAGCGGTGCCCCGACCACATCCAGTGGTCGATGTAACCGCGATGCACGGTCTGAAAGAAGCGACCGTGAAACGCCTCGTTATGGATGAGCTGCTCGTACACCGCGAAGCCGTAGCTCTCGACCACGTGCAGCGTGCGGATGCGCTCCCAGGCGGTTGCGCGCAGCGTACAGAACAGCGCCCAGCCGGTGCTCAGGGGCAACAACCATGCTGCCGACCGAACGAGCATGCCCCCTCGGTATCACGATAGAGGGTACCCATGCGCTCCGAACGGGCGGTGATCGGCCTCGTCGGTGCCGTCCAATTCGTCAACATCCTCGACTTCATGATGGTGATGCCGCTGGGGCCGGACTTTGCGGTGAGCCTCGGCGTTCCGATGGATCAACTAGGGGTTGTGGGCGGCGCGTACACGCTGGCCGCGGGCATTTCGGGGTTGGCGCTCAGCCCGATCCTCGACCGAGCCGACCGCCGCGTCGCGCTGGCGGTGTGCATGGCGGGCCTCGCGATCGGGACGGCGCTCGGGGGTTTCGCGACCGACCTCACGACTCTGGTGGCGGCGAGGGTCGTGGCCGGAGCGTTCGGGGGGCCGGCCACCAGCGTTGCGATGTCCATCGTCGCCGATGTGATCCCGGTTGAACGGCGCGGGCGGGCGCTCGGGGCCGTGATGGGCGCGTTCAGCGTTGCGAGTGTGTTCGGCGTTCCCGCTGGCCTTTGGCTGGCCCAGCTCCTCAATTGGCGAACGCCGTTCTTCGCGGTCGCCGCGGCTGGAGCGCTGATCGCGGGGGGGGCAATCGTCTTGTTGCCGTCGTTGCGGGGCCACCTCGACGGTCGGGGGGTCGAGGGAGGAGTAGCGCGGTTGTTGGGACAGCGGGTAGCGTGGTCGGCGCTGGCGGCCACCTCGGCGATTACGCTCTCCGCGTTTATCGTCATCCCCAACTTGAGCTCCTTCATCCAGTTCAACCTGCTCTGGCCTCGCGAAGGCCTCGGGTCGTTGTACATGGCGGGTGGCGTGCTCTCGTTCGTTGGGCTCCGGCTGTTCGGGCCGCTCGCGGATCGATTCGGGTCACTGGCCCTGGTCATCGCCGGCTCGTTGGCGTTTGCGCTGGTTGGCGTCGCGTGGTGGATGATGTCGCCCCCACCGGTGCCCGTTTGGGTGCTGTTCCCGGCGATGATGCTGGCGATGAGCGCGCGCAACGTCGCGCACCAGTCGCTCTTGTCGAAGGTCGCGGAGGCCGGAGATCGGGCCGCATTTCAGTCCCTGAACTCGGCGACTCAGCACCTCACCTCGGCTGTTGCCGCGTTCCTGGGTACCATCCTGCTCACGACGGCGCCCGGCGGCGCGCTCGTGGGCATGCCGCATGTGGCGTGGGTGGCCTTGATCGCGGCGGCGGCGGGCCCCCTCTTCCTCGCCCACGTGCAGCAATCTGTCGGGGGCGGGCAGGCTCGACCTGAACAAAAAGCCAGCACCGGTTAACTGGCTGCCGTGTACGCGGATCGCATCGAGGGGGAGCTGACCAGCTTCGTGTTCCGCTCGGAGGACGGGGGCTTTGCCGTCGCCAAGCTCAACGCCGCCTCCGGCGAGGTCACGGCGCTGGGGCCGATCGCGCACGTTCGTGAGGGGCAGCGAATCGTCGCGACGGGGCAGTGGCAGACCGACCTGCGCTTCGGTCCGCGCTTCAAGGTAGAAACGGTGCTGGTGGAGGAGCCGCGTACGCTGGCCGGGCTGGAGCGCTACCTGCAAAGCGCGGTGGAAGGGGTGGGCCCGGAGCTGGCGCGTCGCATCGTGGACCACTTTGGGCTCGATACGCTGCGGGTGCTGGAGGCCGAGCCGATGCGCCTCGGCGAGGTGGAGGGGATCGGCCCGAAGACCCGAGAAAAGATTGTTTCGACATGGGTGTCGGAGCGGTCCGGGCGGGAGGTGGAGGTCACGCTGCGCGGCCACGGCGTGAACGCAGGCGCGATCCGCAAGGTGCTGGGCACCTTTGGGGCGGGCGCTGCGGACATTGTGGCGCGGCAACCGTACCGGCTGGTGGAGGTGCCTGGCATCGGGTTTCGTACAGCCGACACGATTGCGCGAGCCCACGGCGTGGATCGCAGCGCGCCGGAGCGAGTGCAGGCGGCGATCGACTACTCGCTCAAGACGTCGGAGGAGGAAGGGAGCTGCTACCTGCCCGAAGCGGCGCTGGTGGAGCGGCTGGCCAGCCTCGACGTGGATCGCGCGGTCGCCGCCGGGGCGATCGAGGATGCGGCGCGAATGCGGAGGATCGTGAGGCACAACGCGGCGGAGGAAGGCGAGCGGCCGGTGTACCGGTCCGTGACGGACGAGATGGAGGGGCGGGTGGCGCGTCGGGTAGGGGCGAGGCTGTTGGCGCGCCGGGGCGGAGAGTCGGCAGGGGAGGTGCCGGACGTCGCGAGCGCTTCGCGCGCGGTGGGCATCGAGCTCGCGGAGGGGCAGGCTCGCGCCGTTGAGGCGGTGTTCTCAGCGGGCCTCGTCGTGGTAACGGGCGGCCCGGGCACGGGGAAGACGACGATCGTGAAGGTGCTGGCGGAGATCGCGCGGAATCGCAAGGAGGCCTGGGCGTTCGCTTCACCCACGGGCCGGGCCGCGCGTCGGCTCACCGAGGTGTGCGGGCAGGACGCGAAGACGCTCCATCGGCTGCTGGAGTGGGGCGCGGGAGGCGAGGGGTTCGGTCGGGATGGAAACCGCCCCCTCGAAGCAGACTGTGTGGTCGTAGACGAAGCTTCGATGGTGGATCTCGCCCTGTTCGACGCGCTGTGTGATGCGCTCCCGCCCCGCGCCCGGCTAGTGCTGGTGGGGGATGTGGACCAGCTCCCGAGCGTCGGCCCCGGGCAGGTGCTGCGGGACCTGATCAACTCCGGCGCCGTCCCGGTCGCCCGCCTCACAGACGTGTACCGGCAGGCCGCGACGAGCGCCATCGTTCGGAACGCGCACCGGATGCTCGTCGGCGAGGTGCCGATCTCGGCGGAGAAAGAGGAGGGGGCTCGGGACTGTTTTGTGCTCTCAAGGGAAGACGCGGAGGAGCTCGCGCGCCTCCTGGTCACGGTCGTAACCGAGCGGCTGCCCGCCAACGGCTTCGACCCGAAGCGGGACGTGCAGGTGCTCACGCCGATGCACGCGGGTCCGTTGGGCACGGTTGCGCTCAACCAACGACTGCGCGAAGCGCTGAACCCAACGGGCGAGGAGATCGTGCGCGGCGCGCGTCGGTTCCGGATTGGGGATCGGGTGATCCAGACGAAGAACGCCTATGATCTCGACGTGTTCAACGGAGACGTTGGCCGGGTTACCGCGGTTACGCACTCCTCGATGGAGGTGGACTTCGATGGCCGCGTCGTCAACCTCCCGGGGGATGCGCTGGAGACCTTCGAGCTGGCGTGGGCGATCACCATCCACAAGTCCCAGGGCAGCGAATACCCGGCGGTGGTGCTCGCCTTGCACACGGCCCACTTCGTGATGCTTCGTCGTAACCTCGTCTACACGGCGCTTACCCGCGCCAAGCGCTTCGCGGTCATCGTGGCCAGCCCCCGCGCGCTGCGCATGGCCGTTACCCGCACGGGGGTTGACGAACGCCATACCGGCCTCGCCCGCCGACTCGGATACCTTACCCGGCCCTCGGAGCCCTGATGTTGCTGGCCTGCTCGCTCGCGCTCGCGTTCGACACCAAGAAGGTGCCCTCGCAAGACATCTTTTTGGACGACCGCCAGGTGAAGTCCTACGCTTCCACGGTTGAGTTCGCGGTGGTCGGCAACACCCGTCCGGCAAAGCCGGGCGAGGCCGAGGCGACGAAGCGCGTCGCGACGAAGGGTGCCACCGAGGCGATCATCGCGGACATCTCGGCGACGATCCAGGAGGGCCGCACCGAGTTCGTCGTGCTCCTCGGCAACCTCGTTCCCGGATCGTCCCTGGCCGGCTGGAAGGCCTTCACGAAGACCTGGGTGGAGGTGATCAGCGGCAGCGAACCTCCCAACGAGGGGAAGATGCGCACCCGCGTGCTGCCGGTCGCGGGCGAAGACGATGCGGCGGGTGACGACCGATACACGGGGATGGGTGCCGCTTTCCCGGGGATGGGCGCCGACATCGGCTTCGCCCGGGTTGCCACCTGGTACTACGTGGATCTGGAGGTCGGTGGGCACACCTGGCGCCTGCTCACCGTCGATACCGGCAAGGAGATCCTGGGTAGTCGATGGGACGAGCAGGTGGCCTTCGTGGAGAAGGTGCTCACCGAGGATCAGGATGCGTATGATTCCTTGCTCGTCTTCATGTACCGGCCGCTCATGACGCTCGCGTTCGGGCAGAAAAGCAACGTGAACGAGGCCCCCAAGGAGCTCTTGGATCTCATCGAGGCCGAAACGAAGGTGGGCGCGCTCAAAGCGGTGTTCGCGGGTAAGTCTACGACGAACGAAGTGTTTTTGCCGCATGGCAAGTACGGCGAGCTGTACGTTACCGCCGGCGGGGGCGGGGCCCCGGCCGATACCCCCGAGCGCTGGGGCCACGCCGAAGCGGCGGGGTTGACCGACGTGAAGCTAGAGACGACGTTCGACTTTGCGATCCTGCGCGAGTTCGAACGCCAGGCCGAGCTGCGCAAGTGCAATCCGGTGGCGATGGATCATGCCAAGTCGGCCGAGTCGTGGACGGGGTTCCCAGGCGCCTACGAGGCTTCGTGCATGCCGCTGCAAGGCTGGTGGGACGTTTCTCTCACCGGCGAGAAGATGGCGCTGTCGTATCGGCAGCTTCAGCCCGACAACACGCTAAAGGGGATCTACACGGCAGCGTACTCGGGCAACAAGCTGGGCTGGACCATCGGAAAGTGAGCCGGAGGGCTTGACCCGGGGCGTCTGAAGGCCCACCATACCCGCAGGCCCGTTTCGGGAGGCGACGACGTGTTTCTGAGCCTGACGCTCGCCTGCGGAATCGACGTCGGCTTCGGCGATACGGACGCCGCGGTCGCCGATCCGGTGTGGGTCACGGAGTCGCTGGTTCAGGACTCGGCCCCGGCGGTGGATGTGCTGTTCGTGGTGGACGGCACGGGGAGCATGGCGGAGGAGCAAGCCTCGCTTGTGGCCGCGGCGGGCGACTTTGTCGGGGCGCTGGAGGCGGATTCGCTCGACTGGCAGCTCGCCGCAACGTCGACAGATCTCGAAGATGGTGGTGTGCTCAACGGCAATCCGTGGATCCTCACGCCGCAGCACGAGTCGCCGGCGGCCGCGTTGGCGGTTGCGCTCGACATCGGGGCGGACCACGCCCCGCCCAGCGCGGGGCTGGACGCGGCTGCGCTCGCTCTGGCCGATGATACCGGTCAGAATCACGGTTTTCGCCGTGAGAGCGCGGCGTTGCACGTGATCTTCGTCAGCGACGGCGAGGATCAGAGCGGCACCATCCTGGGCTCCAACCCCGTGGATGCGTTCCTGGCATTGCTCCTTGAAGAGGAGGCGCGAACCGGCCAACCGGCACGCGCATCCGCCGTGGTGGGCGATTCGCCCGCCGGTTGCGACGGTGCGACGGGGGAAGCGAGCGCCGGCTTGCGGTACCTGGCGGTGGCCACGCGGAGCGGAGGGGCGAGCGTGAGCGTTTGCGACGCGGACTTCGCGGCCGTGGCCGCGCGGCTGGGTGAGCTGGCTGTCGTGTGGCCACAGGAGTTTGTCCTGCAGGGGCTCCCCGAGGCGGGCACGGTGAGCGTGGAGATCAACGGGGGGCGGTACGACGACTTCACCGTCGACTATGCGGCGCTCACGCTATTTTTGGACACGCCACCCCCGCCGTACGCCACCATCGAAGTGCGTTACCAGCTCGCGGCGAGCGACACGTGATGCTGGTGTTCCTCGCCATCGCAAGCGCTTCCACGCCCGTTCTGATCTGGGATCTTGAGCAGGACGACGGAGGCTTCATGGCTGGCGGCGAGCTCGGCCAGTGGCGCTGGGGCGAGGTCGTGAGTGGGCCCGGCTCAGGGTTCGACGGCCAGAATAGCTGGGCGATCGGCTTGGAGGATGTGTACCTCAACGACTCGGTGGAGACGTTGGAGTTGCCGATTCCGAGCCTCTTGGGCATCGCGCGACCGGTGCTCTCGCTGCAGCACTGGTACTCCTTCGGACCGGGTGACTACGGCTATGTGGAGATCGACGAAGGCTCGGGCTGGCACGCGGTGGAGCCTGTATACGGGTACCCCTCCGCCCTCGGCTGGAGCGGTACGTCGGGCGGCTGGCAGGCGGCCACGCTTGACCTTCCGACAGGCGGTGCGAGCCTAAGGTTGCGGCTGGTTTTCGTGGCGGACGTGGCGGGTGTCGGCGTCGGCTGGTTCCTGGACCAGGTCGGCATCTGGGATGGCGACGTTACGGCGCCCCAAGTGGACTCGCTGGAGGCGCTGGCCGACACGGAGGACCTGAACGGACCCTACGTGGTGCATGCCCAGGTGCAGGACGACACCGAAGTGGATGCGGTGAGCCTGTCTTGGTCCGCCTCGACCGGCGGGGGAGGCAGCGTGGCGATGTCCACGTCTGACGGTACGAATTGGGCGGGCGAGCTGCCCGGTCAGGCCGCGGGAACGGTGGTGCGCTACCATGTGGTTGCGACGGATGGCGCGAACTCCGTTCGTGAACCAGCGAGCACCGAGGCTGGTTTTCGGGTGTTTCTCGCAGCGCCGACGGGCCTTTCGGGGCCTGAGGGCCGCGTGGTGGCGCAAGAAGCCCCCCTCTCGTGGACGGCGCCGGCCTCGATTCATGAAGTCGAACGGTATGAAGTGCTGCGTGAGGGCGCCGTGGTGGCGACGAGTCGCACGACGAGCGCTACCGTTGCCCTTGCCGGCGAGGCGGATGTGTTCACCGTGCGTGCGGTCTACGACGTGGGGGAAGGGGACGAATCCGCGCCGTGCACGGTGAGCGCGGTGGTGCCAAGCCTGGTGGCGCTGGAGCCGGGCGAGGGCTACCCGGGAGACGCCTTGCGTGTCACGGTGATCGGGCAAGATGCGCTCTTCGTCAGCGGCGAAGTCACCGCAGATTTCGGTGACGATGCGATTGTGGACGCAATCACGGTTCGCGACGTGGACCGCTTCGTCGCCGAGCTCCGGTTGGCACAGGACGCCGCCGCCGGAACGTGGACCGTTACGGTGGTTTCGGCCGCCGGCACGCTGGAACTGCCTGCGGGGTTCACGATGCTGGACGCGGCAGATCGACCGCGAATCATGGGCCTCGAGCCAGAGAGCCTGGCTCAGGGGGCATCGGAGAACGTGCGCATTTCCCTCTCAACCGTGCCCGCCTCGGTGCCGACGATCACGCTGGGGGAGGGGGTGGTGGTCGAGTCGGTTGCCGTAGAGGGGGCCGACTTGATCGTACAGGTATCAGTCGCGAGTGATGCCCCGCTTGGGGACCACGCGGTCGTGGTGGACGACGGCGTGCGGGTGCTGGATGGGGCCAGCCTGGAAGTGCGAGACTGGTCGCCGCCAGTGATTCGGGCGTGCGCGACGGCTGGGAGTGCCGGCACGGGGGCCAGCGCCTACGGGGCGTTGATGGTGTTCGCGGCGCTCCTTCGGCGGCGCCGGAAGTCGAGAGTCGTGTAGCGGCCGGACCCCCGTATCGGCCGATGCCCGGCGGCATAGGGTCAATCGAGCAGCGTGTAGCGGCGGCCGCAGGGCAAGGCTGCCCGCACCGCCTCTCCAGCCTCCGGTCTCAGGCCTCCGGCCTTCCTAACACCCCGAATTCACCGCCCCCGGCGTGCCGTGGTCCGACGTGTTGTAGAAGCTGGTGGACTTGCACCAGCTCGCGGCCGCGTCGTTGCTCACCGAGTCGTAGGCCGTTGAGCGCAGTTCCATGCTGTAGCCCGAAGCGAACGGGAAGCTGGAGGTCCAGGACACCCGGTCGATCTCGGAGGAGGTGTCCGAGAGCACGACGCGATCTGTCGCATTCGCAAGGAGCAACGCCGCCCCATACGCATAGTCGACCGTGACGCTGCCCATCGCCGTGAAGCTCGCCGAGTAGCCGAACACCGCGTAGTCGCCGGCGGGAACGAGCACGTCATCGGTCATCGTGTGGGTGCCGACGTTGTCCGCCAGGGTCCAGCCACACATCTTGATGTCGGTGCCCGTGGTGTTGTACACCTCGAACCACTCCCCCGCGGGGTCGGTGACGAAAGCCGGGTTGGGCATGATCTCGGTGATGATCAGGTCTCCCGCCGAGATCAGCCCCTCGTCGCAGTCCGCGTCGCAGTCGTTGTCCTGGCCGTCGCGCACTTCCAGGGCCGCAGGGGTCACGGTTGAATCGGTGTCGTCGCAGTCGGTGCCGCCGTACGCGTCGCTGTCGTCGCCGTCGCCGTCCTGATCGTAGTCGCTGGCGCCGTCGCAATCGGAGTCGATGCCGTCGTACCAGATGTCGGTTTCGCCGGGGTTGAGGCTGGCGTCTACGTCGTCGCAGTCGTCGCCACCGTACGCGTCCGAGACGTACCCGTCTGCGTCGCGATCGTAGTCGTTGTTTCCCGCACAATCGGCGTCGATCCCGTCGTACCAGGTATCGGCGGCACCGGCGTAGGTCGTGTCCTCCAGGTCGTCACAGTCGGTGCCCCCGTAGGCGCTGGAGCGGTACGAGTCCCCGTCCTGGTCGAAGTCGTCGTCCCCAGCACAATCGGCGTCCAGCCCGTCATACCAGGCGTCCACCGCGCCCGGGTTGACGCTCGCCACCGCGTCGTCGCAGTCGTCCGCGCTGCCGATGTAGTAGGCGTCGCTCGTGTAGCCATCTCCGTCTTGATCGTAGTCGTCGGCGCCATCACAATCGGCGTCCACGCCGTCGTACCAGACTTCGACTTCACCGGGGTTGATCGCGTCGTCCAGGTCGTCGCAGTCATCGCCGCCCGCCACCGGATCGTCGTAGCCGTCGCCGTCCTGATCGAAGTCATCGGCGAGATCGCAGTCGGAGTCGATCCCGTCGTACCAGACTTCGCTCGCGCCCGGGTTGATCGCCGCGTCCGCGTCGTCGCAGTCGGAGCCGCCGCCGCCTTCGCCGACGTAGCCGTCCGCATCCAGATCGAAGTCGCTGGTGCCTGAGCAGTCGCTGTCTACGCCGTCATACGGCGTGTCCGTCTCGCCCGGGTTGATGCTCGCGTCGGTGTCGGTGCAGTCGTCGCCGCCCCAGGCGAGCGCGTCGTGTCCATCCGCGTCTTGATCGTAGTCGTTCAGCCCGTCGCAGTTGCTGTCCACCCCGTCGTACCACGCGTCGGTCGCCCCCGCGTAGGTCGTGGCCACGAGATCGTCGCAGTCATCGCCGCCAACGGCCAGCGCGTCCGTGCCGTCCCCATCCTGATCGTAGTCGTTCGCGCCGTCGCAATCCTGGTCTACGCCGTCGTACCAGGTTTCGGCCGCGCCGGGGTTGATGGTCGCGTCCGCGTCGTCGCAGTCGCCGCCGCCCACCGTGTCGCTCTGGTAGCCATCGCCGTCGATGTCATAGTCGCTCGAATCTGAGCAATCGCTGTCTACACCGTCGTAGGCCACATCCACTGCGTCAGGGTTGATCGTAGCGTCCGTGTCGTCGCAGTCATCGCCGCCGGTCGCGAGCGCGTCGTGGCCGTCCGCATCGCGATCGTAGTCGTTGTCGCCGGCACAATCGGCGTCTACGCCGTCGTACCATGCATCCAAAGCGCCGGGGTTGGTGGTGGACCGCGTGTCGTCGCAATCGTCTCCGCCCCAGGCGTCGGAAAGGTAGCCGTCTCCGTCCTGATCGTAGTCCTCGCCACCGTCGCAGTCGCTGTCCACGCCATCGTACCAGGTGTCGGGAGCGCCGGGGTACACGGATGCCTCCGTGTCGTCGCAATCGGATCCGCCGCCCGAGGGGTCGTCGCTGCCGTCGGCGTCCTGGTCGTAGTCGTTGTTCCCCGCACAGTCCGTGTCCCGGCCGTCGTACCAGGCATCGGGAGCGCCCGGGTAGAACATCGCGGATCCATCGTTGCAGTCGTCACCGCCCCCACGCACGCTGTCGTAGCCGTCGAGGTCTTTGTCGTAGTCGTTGTCGCCGGCGCAGTCGGAGTCGATCCCGTCGTACCAGGTGTCGGGAGCGCCGGCGTACACCGTCGCG
Source organism: Deltaproteobacteria bacterium (assembly GCA_014191855.1). Lineage (GTDB taxonomy): Bacteria > Myxococcota_A > UBA796 > UBA796 > SXON01 > SXON01. Next base: position 6,428 of record BJHF01000036.1, on the reverse strand, counting down.
AGCAGATCGTCGCAGTCGGTGCCGCCGTAGGCGTCGGATTGTTGGCCGTCGCCGTCGATGTCGTAGTCGTCGTTGCCCGCGCAGTCCGCATCCACCCCGTCGTACCAACCATCGGCCGCGCCGGGGAAGATCATCGCGTCGCCGTCGTCGCAGTCTCCATCCACTTCTGCGTAGCCGTCACCGTCATCGTCCACGTAGATCGTGCCTTCATCCGTGAGCCCATCGCAGTCGTTGTCGGCGGCGTCCGGCAATTCCGGTGCCCCCGGGTACACGAACGCGTTGTCGTCGTCGCAGTCGTCGTCGCAGTCGGTCACGCCGTCGTGATCGAGATCGACGCATGCCTCCACATAGAGCGACGTTCGGCACTGGGAAACGAGGCCGACCGGATCGGTCAGGGTCAGCGTAAAGACGTGATCCCCGCCGTTGATTGGGGTGTACGCCTGCGCCACTACCCCGGCGCTGGTGGGGCTCCCGGCCCAGATCTCGCCGTCGCGATCGCTCGCGAGGATGGCGAGAAGCTGCGCAGGATCCGTGTTGTCGTCGGTGGCGCCGGCCGTGAGATCGATACGATCTCCGAGGCGAATCGCGGAGCCGTCGATGGGCGAGGAGAACTCGCACTCGGGGGCGGCGTTGACCTCCGGCACGAGGAACACGCTGTCCTCGCCCACCTGCCCGGCTTCGTCCGTTACAAACAGGGAGATCACCTGCTCTGCGTTGCTCAGCACCATCGACCAACCCGCATTCCCCCCGTCGCAGGCCTCCCCCGCCGCGTCGCTTAGCACGCCGTCTACGTCTGACTCCAGGGAAAACGCCAGCTTCTCGTTCGGGAGCTCGTCGTCCACCTGGGCGCAGAACGTCACCGCGACCGCGGGATCGAAGGTGCTCCCGTCGGTCGGGCGAAGGATAGTGACGTCGGGCGCGTCATTCGCGGATTTCAACGTGCCGTCCTGGCACGCGAAGAGCAGGAGCGCGATCATGGTGCCCGAGGTCTACCCGATCGAAGCGCCGATGTCAGGAAAAAGAGGGTGACGTACGGGCCACGGGGAGGCACCGGAGCCGTCGCTCGGGTTAGTCCGGGCCCGCCTCGGAGCCGACCCATGGAAATCCGCCTCTTCGCCGGCAACGCCAATCCTGTGCTCGCGCGCAGCATCGCTGAGCACCTGGGTTGCCCGATGGGGGCGGCCCGGGTCACGCGGTTCTCCGACGGCGAGATCCAGGTCGAGATCGAAGAAAACGTCCGCGGCCGGGACGTCTACCTCCTGCAGCCCACGAGCCGCCCGGCGAACGACCACATCATGGAGCTCCTGATCATGGCCGACGCGTGCAAGCGCGCCAGCGCCGGTCGAGTCACCGCCGTCGTGCCGTACTACGGGTACTCCCGGCAGGATCGCAAAGTGGCGCCCCGCGCCCCGATCAGCGCGAAGCTGGTGGCCGATCTCATCCAGAAGAGCGGTATCGACCGGATGGTGACCATGGACCTGCACGCCGGCCAGATCCAGGGCTTCTTCGACATCCCGGTGGACAATCTCTACGGCGGGCCCACGCTTTCCGAGCACATTCGCCGCAACATCGACGTGTCGAACTGCGTCGTGGTGAGCCCCGACGCGGGTGGCGTGGAGCGTGCGCGCGGGTTCGCGAAGCGGATCGGGGCCACCATCGCGATCATCGACAAGCGGCGTACCGGGCCGAACAAGGCGGAGGTGCTGCACCTCATCGGAGACGTGCGGGATCGCACGGCCATCATCGTAGACGACATGATCGATACGGCGGGAACCATGCAAAAAGCGGCCGCAGCGGTGCAGGAGAATGGGGCCACGTCGGTGTACGCTGTCGCAACCCACGCCGTGCTCAGCGGGCCGGCGGTCGAGCGCATCAACGAGAGCGTGCTCAAGATGATTTTCGTCACCGACACAATCGTGCTCACGCCCGAGGCCGCGGCCTGTCCGAAGATCAAGACCGTTCCGGTGGGCCCGGTGTTGGCCGAGGCGATTCGCAGCATTCACAGCAACGATTCGGTTTCGCGGTTGTTCAGGTAGGGGAGGGGAGTCGGCGAGCGCCTAGGCCGGACCCCAACACCGGATGCCGACCCCCTACAGCAGCCGGCTGATCGGCACCGCCCAGACCGGTTGCTCAGGATGAAGTCGCTCAATCCGCTCCCCCTGGGTCACCACCAGCGCCCCACGCCATCGGTCGCCAAGCGCCGCCCCGACCGTGATGCTGTTTCGCGCATCGGAAAGCGTCGCCGCGGCACGCGCCTTGACCTCGATCGTGAGCACGCCGGTCGGCGTCTCGAGGAGCAGGTCTACTTCCATCCCCGAGCGCGTCCTGTAGAACGAAAGGCGTACATCCCGGCCCGTGCTCTTCGCCCACTTGTGGATCTCGGTCACGACGAGCGTCTCGAACCACGCCCCGCCGCCGGGAGTCTGGCCGGTCACCGCGCGGAGCATTCCCAGGTCGGCAGCGTAGAGCTTCGGTGTCTTGATCACCGCGCTCGTCAGGTTGGTGGTCCAAGGCGGCAGGGAGATCACTTGAAAGGCGAGATCAAGGTATTCCAGGTACTTCCGGGTGGTCGCCACCGGCAGCGCCGCGTCGCGGGCGAGCTCGCTGTAGGACAAGATCTGCCCGCTCCTCAGGAAGGCGAGCGCCTGGAGGCGACGGAACGGGAGCAGGTCGTTGACCCGACCGATGTCCCTCAGGTCGCTCTCCAGCCAGGTCTGCTGGTACGAACGCAGCCACTCGCGACGATCGTTGTCGTCCAACCGGAGCAGCTCCGGGTAGCCTCCCCACGTTGCCACGTGATCGATGGCCAGCCGGGACAGTGCATCCGCTTCGCCGAACAGCAGCTCGGGCTCCGCTTCGAGCACCTCATCGATGGGGCGAGCGAGCAGGGCGTCGAGCAGTGGAGGAGAAAGCGGCCGACCCAGCGCGCTTCGCACCTCGCTCACGCACAGCGGCCACAGTTCGTACACGAACGCGCGGCCCGCCAGCGACTCTCGCACGCGGTCCAGGAGAAGAAACCGGGAGGAGCCGAGCAGCACGGAGAAGGAGATGTCCCCGGCGTCGTAGGCATACTTCACCTTGTCGAAGACCGTGGGCTCCTTCTGGGCCTCGTCCAGGATCGCGTTCCCGACGACCCGCGCCCAGGTCGCCGTACGGGTGCCGCGGAGCGACTCCCGGATCTCGATGGCGTCGAGGTTCAAGTAGCTCAACTCCGGCCATTTCTGCCGCGCGAGCGTCGTCTTCCCGGTCTGTCGGGGCCCCGTGATGACGACCAGACGCTGACGGTCCGACCCAGGAATTCGTCCACCAAGAATGCGTTCAGCCTGTTGAATCATATGCATGTGCAACGATTTTACAGGTGATTCGCGGGCGCGTCTACTGCCGTCGGCAGGTTCGTGCCCTCCAGCGGTGGATCTCCGCGCTCATCCTGCGTGGTGGTGAGCCCCGACGCGGGTGGCGTGGAGCGTGCGCGCGGGTTCGCGAAGCGGATCGGGGCCACCATCGCGATCATCGACAAGCGGCGTACCGGGCCGAACAAGGCGGAGGTGCTGCACCTCATCGGAGACGTGCGGGATCGCACGGCCATCATCGTAGACGACATGATCGATACGGCGGGAACCATGCAAAAAGCGGCCGCAGCGGTGCAGGAGAATGGGGCCACGTCGGTGTACGCTGTCGCAACCCACGCCGTGCTCAGCGGGCCGGCGGTCGAGCGCATCAACGAGAGCGTGCTCAAGATGATTTTCGTCACCGACACAATCGTGCTCACGCCCGAGGCCGCGGCCTGTCCGAAGATCAAGACCGTTCCGGTGGGCCCGGTGTTGGCCG
>BJHF01000036.1:0-2500 GCA_014191855.1 Deltaproteobacteria bacterium | reverse complement strand
CCGGCGGTCGAGCGCATCAACGAGAGCGTGCTCAAGATGATTTTCGTCACCGACACAATCGTGCTCACGCCCGAGGCCGCGGCCTGTCCGAAGATCAAGACCGTTCCGGTGGGCCCGGTGTTGGCCGGGGCGATTCGCAGCATTCACAGCAACGATTCGGTTTCGAGGCTGTTTCGGTAGGGGAGCGAGGGGAGCGAGCAAAGGGCGGCCGCCGCCTTCGGCGTCGCCGGGCCGCAGCGTCCCTGCCGCGGCGCGAGCCGGGCGCGGGTCGCCGGGGGCAGGGCGCCTGTCCGCCCTCCGTCGCTGCCCCCTTCAGAGCCCCGAGCCGAAGATCAGGTACGCCGCGCCCGCATTGGTGCCGCCGTCGTCGTGATTGTAGGCGCCGACGAGGAGGTCGGCGAATCCGTCTGAATCGACGTCTCCGGCCGCCGAGACCGAATCGCCGGCGTTGTCGCCCGCGGTCTCACCGGTGAATTGCGCATCCGCGGCGGATAACGAAGCCGAGAACGGAGTGATGGATCCGCGCACAAGGTACGCCGCTCCGGCGTCGGTCCCCGCGTCGTCGTCGCCGGACGCGCCCACCACGATGTCATCGAACCCGTCCCCATCGACGTCTCCGGCCGAAGCCACCGAACCCGCCACCGCGCCTGAAGGCCCGGTGTACTGGGCGTCCGCCGTCGTCAACGACTCCCCAGCCGGTGACCGGGACCCCAGGACGAGGTAGGCCGCGCCAGAATTGCTGCCTCCGTCGTCGTTCCCTTGGGCGCCGACGAGGATGTCGTCGAATCCGTCTCCATTCACGTCCCCGGCAGACGCAACAAACCGGCCTGCGGAGTCTGATACCGCCTCTCCCGTGTACTTCGCGTCTGCCAGCGCCAAGGACGCGTCGGCCGGCGCCTTGGCACCGAGCAGCAAGTAAGCCGCGCCCGCGCCTCCGCCACCCTCGTCGTTGTACCACGCGCCAACCAGCAGATCGTCGAGGCCGTCGCCATCGGCGTCCCCGGCCGCGGCTACGCAGAATCCAGCGTTGTCCGATGGTGCCTCGCCCGTATACTTGGCGTCAGCCGCCCGTAACGACGTGGAAGCGGGCGACGCGGAACCGAGGACGAGGTACGCGGCGCCGGCTTCGGTCCCGCTTTCTTCGTTTCGGAAGGCGCCCACCACGATGTCCGCCAATCCGTCCCCGTCGAAATCGCCGGCCGACGACACGGCGACTCCCGCGTAGTCGCCGATGGCCTCACCGGTGTATTCGGCGTTGGCCTCCGCCAACGAGCCGCTGCCCGGCCAGGTGGAACCGAGCACGAGGTACGCGGCCCCTATCGATTCCCATTCGCGGCCTGCGCCGCTGGCACCCACGAGCATGTCGTCGAAGCCGTCCCCGTCGACGTCACCCGCTGCCGCGACGGAGCCTCCTGCGTAACTCGACGGAGTTTCGCCCGTGTACTCCGCGTACACGGACCGTAACGACGAGGAGGCTGGCGACCCGGAACCGAGTATGAGGTACACAGCACCCGAACCGCTTTGACCGGCAGTGTAAGCGCCGACGATCAGGTCGTCGAAGCCGTCTCCGTTCACGTCGCCCGCGCCCGCCACAGCGTCGCCCGCGTGGTCTCCTTCGGACTCCCCTACGAACTGCAGGCCCTCCGACAAACTCGCCGAGGCCGGGAAACAGGCGTTCGCGGTCCCGTCACAGTCGTTGTCGATGAAGTCGCCACATACCTCGCCTGCAGCGGGGCTTGTGGCGTCGTGGTCGTCGTCACAGTCTGTGGAGTCCGCCACCCAACCCGGCCCGGCTGCGCAATGCACGCGCGTTCTGGTCGCGTCCCTGAATCCGTCGGCATCGGCATCGGCGAACCAAGCCGAAGGCGTGGAACAGCCGGCGCTTTCGCCCAGCTTCCCCGCGATCTCGGCGTCGCTGATGAGGGTGCAAGCAAGTAGGAGGAATAGGGGCACGTGGCGACCCAGATCCGTTAGTATAGCGCGGACGCCCAGGGTGGGCGTGCGCCCGCCGGTCGCAAGCGCGCTTCCGATGGACGAAAGTCAACCCCCCTCGTTTGCGTTTTCTCGAAGTCGAACGAGGCTGTTCTACGCTTTCACTGCGGTTCCATTTCATCGGGAGCGCCGCTCGCGCCCTCGCCGCCGAGTCGAGTCCTACTCGTTTGCGCCCTCGCTCGGGCGAAGAATAGCCTGGCTCGACTCGGACGCCGCGAAGGGTAGGGCGACTCGACTTCAAGCGGCGCGCCCAGCATGTGTCGCGACACATTTGTCGTCGACCAGCCGCGGTCCCTGCGACCGCCCCGCGACATCCCCCACCGCCACACCGCGATGCGCCGCCACGCTCGCCCGACGAAGTCCAAGGGATCCGCATCAAATATAATCGGCGACGAACGCCGATTGTGCTTGCATTGCATTCAAGACGGACTAGGTTGGTCGCCCCCGGGAAACGTCGATAGTCGGCGTTTCCCGGGGAGATTCGCCGCGCGCATCGGCTACCAACAGG
>BJHF01000035.1 GCA_014191855.1 Deltaproteobacteria bacterium | reverse complement strand
CCTGCGCGCCGAGCCAGCCCAGGTAGGTCCCGGCCAGCTCGAAGTTGGCGCCGTACTGCCGCAGCGTGGCGAACGAATAGGCGTGGAACACCTCGATGTCCGACTCCAGGAGCCACGGCATGTCGGCCTGGAACTTCGCCTTGAAGGCGATGAACGGGTTCTCGGGTGGGGCAGCCGCGAGGTGTTTTCGAAGCAGCCGAACGGAGCCCTCCACCAATTCCGCGCCCCGCAGCGCGCGACCGCCCGGCACGGGTTTTACGAACTCGATGTAGGGCGGCAGCATCCGCGGGTGAACGAGGCCCTCCACCTGGAAGATGTCCAGAAAGTCCTGCCCTTGAAGGCTGTGATAACCCTGGTTGTGGAAGTAACCCATGCGACGTTCGGCCACGTCGATCTGGTTGACGGCGACCGTGGACTTCACGTGCGCGAGCTTGTAGGCCGTGCCTGCCGTGTCGGGCAAAAAGTACGAGTCCAGCTCCACGAGCACCGGGCGCCCGGCGGCCACTTGCTCCGCGACGTGCTCCACCAGCGGCCGCCACGGCGCCAGCTCGTGGATCCCGAGGCCATACAGCGCCTCCACATCGGCGTGGGGAAACTTGAAAAAGGTCCATTGATCGACGTCGAAGTCGATCGTGAGCGTGAACGCGAGCGCGGCTGCCGGCTCATACCCCAAGCCGTGCAAGAGCTCGATGATCACGTCGGAATAGCAGTTGGTTTCGGCCCAGGTGCGCCCCTCGCCGTGGATGGCGTGGCGGCGATACGCCGTGGAGTCGAGCGGGGCGATCTGCGGCATTCTCCCTACTCCTTCACGCGAGGGTGAGCAGCTCGCGCACACCCTTCGGCCACGCGTCTACGTTCAGGCCGTGCGTCTTGAACAACGCGAGCGCGATCCGCTCAAGGCCGAAGCCGATGCAGGCGGTGTGGGCGGGTTGACCGTCGGGGCCGTCGATCCCGAAGGCGTGCCCGAAGTAGTCAAGGTGCAGGTTGCACGAGCTGATCGCCGTGGGCTTCTCGGTGGAGCAGATGGGAATGACCAGCTCGAACTTGAGCACCTGCTCGCGCTGCGTGGCCTTCGCGAGCCTCCCGCCGCGACCGAAGAAGGGATCGTTCGCCACGACCGCCTCCACCGCGAGCCCCAGCGACTGCAGGATCGCCTTCCCCCGCTCCAACCACTCGTTTCGATGGTTGAGCGCCTGCTCGGCGGTGCCGAGGCGCACGTACTCCCGCTGGCGAAAAATCTGCATCCGCGCGGGATCATCGGAGGGTTCGTGTCGGAACACGTACGAAACGAGGTCGATGAGGCGCCCGCTGGCTCCCAGCGTGGTGCCGGTGGCCGTGGGGTACAGCGGGTAGCAGGCTGCGGGGATGAGCATGACGTCGGCCGGCGCGAGGTCCCGCGTCCAATCCTCGCCGTCCGCCAGCTTCCGCACCAGCTCCCGATGTTCTGGATCTCCGCCCATAAACGTGTGGACCGAGCCCATGAGGTCGGGGAAGTTGTGGATGTGGTTGATCTTCGTGTAGTGGGCGCGGCTGAGCAGCGGGGGGAAGTGCATCACTTCCGGCGAAAGGGGCTTGCCCTCCCGGGTAACGTACCGTTCGAAGCCCATGATCACGTCTTCGAAGGTGCCGCTGCGGCCGTACACGCCGCGCACCCCCGAGGAGATCAGGAGCCCCGCCCGAAACAGCTCGTCGAGGTAGGCGCGGTACGAGCTCGCGTCGTCAGTCCCACACATCGGCTCAGCGCTCCCGGCGCACGATCTGCATCGTGGCGCTCTGACCGAGGATCCGGTCGTTATTGACCATCAACGCCGCGCCGTACGAATCCCGAAGCTGTCGGCATAGCGAGTGCGGCGAGTCGTTGCGGTAGCCCGCGATGCCGTTGATGAGCAGCGCCCCGCTCACGACCTCGATGATGAGCTGCGAGGAGACGACCTTGAGGTTGTTCACCTGGAGCGCGAACCCGAAATTCGACTCGAACGCCGTGTCATCCCCCTCCGCCAGCATCCGATTGTACTCGGCCACCGTGGCGGTAACGCCGGAGCGCATGGTGAACAGCACCCCGTCCAGCTCCGCGAGGCGCAGCGCGCCGGGAGGAAGCGTTCCGGGGGTCTTCCGAGCTTCGGCCCGCACAAAGCCGCGCGCCTTGTTCACCGCATCCCCTGCGATGCCGACCCAGAGCGAGCTCCAGGTGGTGTGCGAGAACGGGTGCATGGTTTTGGCGTGAATCTCGGCGTAGGGGACGGGAAGCACCTGCTCCGCCGCACCGGAGGCGCGCAGCGTGTAGCCGGAGCTGCAGGTGCCCCGAAAACCGAGGGTGTCCCAGTCGGAGAGCGGCACGAGCGTGTAGTCGCCCTTGCGCGCGAGGGTGTGCACCTGGTCGTTTGGTCCGGCATCTGGCGCGCGGCGGCTGGTGACCATGATCGCATCCGCGGCTTCCCCGTAGGAGATCACCGGCGCCTGCTTCTCCAGGGTATAACGACCGTTTTCGACGACGACGGCGCACTTGCTGGTGCGAACGTCCCCGCCGACCCCGAGCTCGGTCGTGGCCGAGGCCAGCAGGAGCTGCTTCTCGACGATCTCTTCGACGTACGCCCGGAAGTACGCGGAGCCCAGCGCGTGGTGCACGATGCACGCCACCTGGATCTGGTGCATCGCGAACACCATCGCGGTGCTGCCACAATACTGGCCGAGCACCTCGCATACCCGCGAAAGGTCCGCGATCGAGAGGCCCATGCCGCCGTGTTCAACGGGGACATAGCAGCTCAGCAATTTCTCCGCTTTCAGCGCGGCGAATGCCTCGCGCGGGAAGCGCGCGTCGCGATCCACGGCGGCGGCGTTCGGGGCGACGTGGTCGCGACCGAGGGCGTGCACGCGTTCCAGCAGCGCCGCCAGCTCGGGGGCACCCACGCCCCGACTCCCCTGGCTCATGCCGCGGCCTTGAGCTCTTCGATGACTTCCGCCAGCGACTGAATGCTCTCGAAGGTTTTCCGACCGAGCACCCGGTCCGGGAACTCCACCCCGAAGTGGTCTTCCAAGGCCAACATCAGGTGAACCGTGGTGAGCGAAGAGAGCCCTGCGGCGTAGAGGTCGGAGGTGGCCGTGAGCCCCTCCGGGTTCGTCAGGCGCCCGTGCTTCACGATGATGTTGCGGATGTCGTCAACCAGCATGCCTGTCTCCTGTAGCGGCGAGCCCCTCTCATCGTCACGCAGGCGGCGCGACTTAGGTGGAAGCTCGTAGAGTCCTGTCCCAGATACTATCAATTCCATAACGGGAGCGCGAGGGGGGGCGGAGGGAACGAGCGGAGGGGAACAGGCCATCGGGGCGCCGCGCGCGGCCTGGCCGCCTTCCCCGAGCGCGGCTCGCGGCGCGGCGCGGCGGGGATTGGGAGGGGGTCGCGCCTTCGCGTCGACGCCCGTTCGCGCAATATTACTGTCGCGACATTGGCAACGTTCGCCTTCGCGCAGTCGAGTCTTCCTGCTTGGCCGCGAGGAAGAGTCGAGTCAGGCTGTCTGGCCGCGTGAGCGCAATAGCGCGCTGCGACTTGCGAAAAACGCAGCTTGGTTGGTTTGCGGACGCGTCGTCAACAGGGACGCCCACGCTCCAGGTGCAGCGCTGGCCTCTGGCGGGGGCCGTCGCCCCCCTCCGAAGGTCAAACAGCGTGACTCGACTTGCCGCGCCGGCCATCGCGAGGGGGTCGACTTCGGCGACGTGCCCCCCCGATCTGACGCCCATCGTACGCTCTGACGCCGATCTGACGACCTGTGGCGCCCGTCCACCGGCTGGGCAAAGATACAAATACCGAAAACAAGGCCACCCCGGCCCCCTCGGTAGCCGCCCAACCCCTGAGGAACAACCATGCTTCTCTCCCTCGTCACCTTCGCTTCGCTCGCCCTCGCCGCCTCCCCCAAGCCCGACCTCACCAGCTCCTTCACCGCGCCCACCGCCACCCCGTACGTCTACCAGTCCGGCGCCGTGAAGGTGAACGTCAAGAACGTCGGCACCGCGACCGCGGCCAGCGCCTCCGTCGTCATCCAGCTCCCGGTCACGAACACCTCGCCCGGCGTGTACACGATGGGGACCGTCGGCACGATGACCTCCGGCTGCACGGCCTCGGGCACCAAGGTCACCTGTGCCCTCGGAAGCATGGCGAAGAACACCACGAAGTCCGTGACGATCAACATCACGTTGCCCGAGAGCATCGGCACCCTCGACTTCTCCGCGCACGCCGCCACGACGACCACGGAGAGCTCCACCACCAACAACGATTCCAGCTACGTCGCGACGCTGAACAACTACGTGGTGCCCACGACCGCCTCGATGAACGTCACCAACCGCCACTGCACCGGCACCGGCCTGGAGTCCTTCTTCGAGTGTGAGCTCTTCCCGAGCTCGATCTCCGAGCACGAGGCGGTGTTCAACAGCGACGGCACGGTCTCGATCCCCGGCTACCCCGACTACAGCGGCGCGTGGTCGGTCGTGGGCGACGAGCTGACGTTCAACTACAGCTACTTCGGCACCATCGAGGCGGAGTTCGTCGGCTACGGCGTGGACAGCACGAACTGCTGGGAGGGCGAGACCACGTTCCCCGGCTCGCCGTACAACTCGATGTACGAGGTGTGTACGCACTGAGGCGGGCGGGCGTCGGGAGCGGAAGTTAGCCGCCCGGATGGACGAAGTTCCCGACGAAGGCCCCAGCTTTCTGATGCCCGGCCTGTGGATGGCCGCCACCGCCCTGGTCACGCTCGCCGTGGTCGGGGCGGTTGGCGTGATGGGGTACGGTTCGGAGAGCGCAGGGATGCTGGCCTCCAACCTGGCCGCCTTCCCGCTCGGCTTCGTGTGCACCGGAGCGGCCGTGGCGGTGGTCGTGCACTTCGTCGTGAAGGGCGGGCCGCTGCGCTTGGCCGTGCCGATGGGCTGCGGCTGCCTGGGCGGGATCGGGTTGCTTGTGGGCTTGACGGTGTTCTACGCTGCGATCTGGCCGTCGTTGTAGCCGCGGTCTACCGGTCGAGCGGGTTCTGCACCGGCTCGGTCCACGCCTCAACGGGCGCGGGGTTGGGCCCCTGGCCCTGCGAGCAGCGGGCGCAAGCGGCGTGCGGGTTCCCGTCGAACATTCCGGCGCGCAGGGCGGTCATCTCCGGCCCCGTCCAGATCGCCTGGAACGAGCGTTCACCGAGATTTCCGACGTAGGGGCGCCCCTGCACGCAACAGGGGGAAACGTGGCCGTCGGCGTGCAGGTAGACGCGCCCCCAGAGGAACGAGCAGCGCGCCTCCAGGCCGCTCCGCAGCTCCCACGCCCGCACCCGCGCCCGCTGAAGCGCCGCCCGCAACGCCGAGCGGCGCCGGCTCCGGTCGCCGAGGTGGCCTAGCATTCGCCGCGCCGCGAGCCCCAGCGGGACGGCCGGAGGCTCGGCCGGAAGATCGAGGCCCAGCCCCAACCGACGCGCCAGCGCGCGAGCCTCCGCAAAGCGAGCTTCAACCTGCCCTGGCACCGCGTGCAGCGACAGGTCGAGCAGCATCGGGTCGTGCACTTGCAGCCAGCTACACACCACTCGATCCGCGCCGAGCCTGGCCGCCAACGCCACGACCTCCGGAAGCTCCGCGATGTTGGCGGTGGAGAGCGTCATCGCGATCAGGAATTCTGGACGCGTCGCCGAGGGGCGCGCGATCCGGGCCGCCTGGAACCGCTCCAGATTTTCGAGGATGCGCGAGTACTGTGCGCCTGCCCGGATGCGCTCGACCGTGGGCGCGCGGGCGCCGTCGAGCGAGGCGATGAGCAACCCCAGGCGGGGGAGCAGCCGGTCCAGCAGCCCCGGCCGATGCAGCGCGGTTGCGTTGGTGACCAGCTCGGTGGTGAGATCGAGCGTGTTCACCCGGTCGAGGAACTCCAGGAAGTGGGGCGCGATCGTGGGCTCGCCCGCCACGCTGAACGAGAGGCGCGACACATGCGGCAGCACCTCGTCGACGATCCGGTCGAACAGCGCGAGCGGCATGTCCACGCCCGACTTCGTTGAGCCCACCAGCGCCTGCACGCACCAGATACAATCAAGGTTGCACCTCAGTGTGTTCTCAACGTTCACCCAGCCTGGCCAGGGGGGCGGGTGCTGATGGAGCGCGTGCACGGGCATTGCCTTTGCACGTTGCACGAATCCTGCACGAGCGCGACCCATCGTGACGAACCGAAAAGGGGGGCTTCGTTACCAAGTCGCCTCCCCGAGGGCCGCCATGTGGTTCATCTTCCTCGCGTTCGCCCACGCCGCCGACGGCACCGTTTCCATTCCGCTCGACCAGTGGGTGCAGATGCTCGATCAGGCGGCAGCGGCGGCCGACAAGCCTGCGGCGCCCGCGCCGTACTTACAGGTTGACCGGTCGATCGAAGGTTCATTCCAGCGCGGTGTGTTCTCCGGCGTGCTCACGACGCGCATCCGCGTGCTGGACGCGGGTGGCGGCCTGCTCGTGCCGGTGCTCAGCGACGCGGCGAGCATCGCCTCCGTAGAGCTGGACGGAAAACGCACGTCGCTCCTTGCAGACTCGGGCAACTACCGCGTCGCGATCGACTCGGTAGGCGAGCACACCGTTCGCGTGGCGTTCTTCGTCGGCCAGGAGGACGACCGCTTCGCGCGGCGCCTCACCCTCTCCTTCCCGCCGGCCGGACCCACGGCCGTTTCGATCGTCGTTCCTGAGGTCGGCATCACCGCCGATCTCGCGCACGGCGCGGTGACGAGCCAGCGGATCGAAGGAGCGACGACGAGGATCCTCGGCCAGCTCGACGGCGAGGGCGCCCTCGACCTCGGCTGGAAGGGCACCGTCGCCACCAACACCGTGGCGGCGCGCACGGAGGTGCGCGAGCACGTCGTGTTCACGCTGCACGAAGCGCTGGTGCGCGGCGTCGCCGCCTTCGACACCCGCGTGCTCGAAGGCGAGGTGGACCGCCTGCGATTCCGGGTTCCGCCGGGCGTCGAGATCGTGGACGTGGAGGGCGAGAGCGTGCTGCAGTGGCGCACCGACGCAGGCGAGCTCGTCGTCTACAACCGCTGGTTGGTGAACGACAAAGCGGACATCAAGGTTCACTTTCAGCTCCCCGTTCAGGCCGGCGCGCCGCTCACCCTGGCCATGCCCCTGCCGCTCGACGGCGCCCCATTCGCAGGCGCGGTCGGCGTTCAGGGGCCCGCCGGATTCTCCGCCACGGTCCTCTCGATCGCCGGTGCCGAGCCGATCCGCGACCTCCCGCCGGAGCTCGCGGCGCTCACGCCCAACCCGTTGTTGCTCGGCTTCACGCTGAGCGGCGAGCCGGCGATCACGTTGGACGTGAAGCGCGAGGCCGACGTGAGCCTCACCACCACGTCGATTGACGAGATGGAAGCGGCAACCGTGCTGATCGAGGATGGCGCGCAGGTCACGCGGATGCAGCTCCACGTCCGCAACGAAACGCGGCCCTGGCTCGGCGTGCGCCTGCCCGACGACGCCGTGCTCACCCACGCTCGCGTGGACGGGCGTGCGGTGCGCCCCGCGACGGCCCCCGACGGCGTGACGCTCCTGCTCCCCCTGCCGCAGAGCGAGCGCTATACCGCCGGCCAGTCGCAAACCTGGACCGTTCGCGACGGCGATACCCTGGGCGCGCTCGCCGACCGTTTCTACGGGGACCCGAGCCGGTGGCAGGAAATCGTCGCCCAGAACTACGACGTGTTCAGCAACGGGCTGGGAGAGCTGAACGTCGGCCAGGTTCTCCATGTTGCCCCTGTGGAAGCGGGCGGTGTGGCGGCGAGCCGGGCCGTGATCGAGCTCGCGTGGACCCAGGCGGGCGACCCGATGCGGAGCCTGGGCCATCGCAGCCTCACCTTGCCGGGCGTGGACGCCGAGGTCGGCAGCGTGGAGTGGCATGTGTACGTTCCAAGCGCCTTCTACGCGCTCGACCTGGGCGGGAACCTCGCGCCCTGGTCGCACCTCCGCTACGACCACTTCCGCCGCGTGCAGCAGTTCTTCGACGCCGCCCTCGGCATCCACTCCGCGTGGGCCGGCTCGGACGTGCAGGGGGGCTACTCCAGCATCCTCTCGCGGCGAAAGTCGATCTTCGCGGACGAAACCTCGTCCAGCGTGGAGCTGCAGGAGGTCGCGAGCGTGTTCCCGCTCGTGGGGGACCGGCATCGGTTCCGGCGGATGATGCCCTCCGATGCCGCGCCGGCGCTCACCGTCACCTGGATGGACGCGAAGGGGCTGATCCCGCTCCGCTTCGCGGGCCTGGCCGCGGGTGCCGCGCTCGCGACGGCCTGGGCGGGCGGCCGCACCCGTAAACCCTTGTTGGTCGCCGGGATCGTGGCGTCGCTGCTCGTCGCCTGGTACGTCGATGGCGTACACCGCCGCCTCGTTTGGGGCGCCGACCTCGGCCTCGCCGCGCTGTGGCTGCGCTCCGAATGGAGCCGAATGCGCGGGCTCTGGCGAGGAACAACGCCCACCTTCGGCGAGCTCCTCGACGCCTGGACGCTGCGGCGCGTGGTCCTGCTGGGCCTCGCCGGCGGCGCGCTGATGCTGCTGCTCACGGTCCCGCTGCTCTGGTCCACCCTCGCCCTCGTCGTGCTCGCCTGGCGCGCCCGGAGGTCCGCATGATCCCGCTCCTTCTCCTGTTCTTCGCCCCCCTCGCCGTGGCCGATGACGACGCCGAGCAGGCCGCGGCCGAGCAGGCGTTCGACGCGGTGATGTCGGGCAACGCCGTGGATGGGCGCGTGCAGGCCCTCGGCTACGTCAACGCCGATCCGGCCGCCGCAACCGTGTCGCTTCCCCCGCCGCGTGCCCCCGGCGGCGCCGACGTGAGCGGCGCGGGCGGCACCGTGGAAGTGCCCCTCGATCGGTACGAAGCCGTCCGGAAGCAGGTGCTCGCCTCCTCTGCCACGGCGCTGAGCCCCTACACCAACCTCGTCGCCCTCGGCGCCTCGACCTACCGCGGCCGCGTTACGCCGGCGGGGCTGGAGCTGAGCCTCCGCCTCGACGTGACGCTGCGCGAGGAAGGGGCGTGGAAAAGCGTCCCCCTCGTGGGCGAGCAGGTCGCGGTCACATCGGCGAAGGTGGGCGGTAAACCTGTCGCTCTACGTACCCAGAACGGCTACCAGGTGTGGGTTACGGACGCCGTCGGGGAGACGACAGTCGAGGTGAACGTGGTCGTGCCCGCGAGCGGACCGCGCGGCTCGCTGGAATACGACTTCTTCGTTCCGCGCACGCCCGTTACGCAGTTCGACTGCCACTTTCCGGAGGTCGGCATCGAACCCCGGCTTCGGGGTGCGGTACGGGAGGATCGCACGGAGGCGAACGGCGTAACCGAGCTGCACGCGTGGCTCTCCCCAACGAGCCGCATCCACCTCGTCGGCTTCCGCGATCTCGGCGGCGATGCGAAAGACGCCCGGGTGTACGCCGAAACGCTCTCGCTGCTCTCCGTGGAGGAGCGCACGGTGGAGCTGTTCACGGTCATGCGGTACTCGATCCTGGAGGCCGGGACGCGCCGCTTCGACATCGCCGTGCCGGCGGGCTTCGAAGTCGTCTCCGCAGACGGCGCCGGCGCGTTCCGATACACGCTCGAAACGACAGATACCGGCTCCATTCTCCACGGGGAAACCGCGTTCGCGATCCGCGACGCCTACGAGGTTTCCCTGCGGCTGGAGCGTAGCCTGGGCGACGGCGTGCTCAACGTCGCGCCGCCCCACGCCATCGGCGCCGAGCGCGAAACCGGCTGGCTCGGGCTGGAGACCATCGGCACCCTCCAAGTCGAGGACAAGGGTGGCGAGGCCGTGGTGGACATCAGCGTGGCCCAACTCCCGGCGGAGCTCGTACAGAACGCGGTGAGCCCCGTGCTGGAGGGGTGGCGCTACCACGAAGCGGGGGCAACGCTGCACCTCACCGCGACCGCGCTCCCCGAGCGCGAGCCAGCCGGCGGCGCCATCGACCGCGCGACGATCACGACGACGCTGGCCCCGGAGGGCGGCTCCCGCACCACCCTCAGCCTCACCCTCCGCAATCGCCTCCGCCACAGCCTCGGCTTGCGCTTGCCCGAGGGCGTAGAGATCCGCGGTGTACGCCTCGATGGGGAGTCGGTGGTTCCCTCTGTGGCGGCGGACGGCCGGGTGTTGCTCCCCCTCAAGCGCAGCGCCGGCGCCGATCATCCGGTGCCGTTCACGGTCGAAGTCGATCTGGTGGGCCACTCCAGCGCCCTCGGCTGGTTCGGCTGGTCCTCCCTTGAGCTTCCGCAAGTGGAGCTTCCCATCTCCACGCTGGAATGGTCGGTGCGGGCCCCCAGCTCAAACCGCTACACCCGCCTGTACGGCGACATCGCGCCGCAGGCCGAGGTGGGCGCCGATTGGAACGACACGCCCTCCACCACCATGCGCACCCACAAGCGCTACTGGGTCGGCGCAGACTCCGCGATGTACGTTCGCTTCGGCCACCTTCGCGGCTGGCTTGTCGCGCCGATGTCGGCCGCGGCGGCCGGCGGAGTCGCGCTGGTCGCCAACCGGCTGGCGCGGCGCGTGGGCGACGGGCGGCTGTCGCGACGGGTGGCCGTGGTGGGGGTGGGTCTGTTGCTCGGGCTGCTCGCGGTGGTCGGCGGAACGACGGCGGCGATCTTCGCCGCGATCCTCGCAGCCTTCTCTACGGGCGTCGCGGGTACGGCGCGGGCGGCGGCGGTGGCGGCGTTCACGCGGCTCCGCGAGCCCACCGAAGCGCAGCCCGCGCCCGGCTCGTGGCGGGCGCGCGCGTTCTTCGGGCGGGTGGTGCTGCTCGGCGCGTCGGCCGCGGTGCTGCTGTTGCTCGCGAGCACGGGTTCGCGGCTGCTTTATGTGTTGGGGAATCCTTGGTGAGCCCTACCCCGCCGCCTTCAACATCACCGCGCTCAACCGCGCCGTGAGCCCCGCGACATCCTCCACGTGGCCCTCCGCGAGCTGGGCGTAGTCGAGGAGCAGGCGGGCGAGCGGCTCGGCCTCCGCGGTGTTGCCCTCACCATGCAGCGCCACGAGGCGCTTCACGAGCGGATGTTCGGGGTTGATCTCCAACACTCGCGAAGCTTTCGGCCCGCCGCCCTGCCGCGTTGCGCGCAGGATTCGCTCCATGTTCGCGCTCATGTGGCCCTCGTCCACCAGCACGCTCGGGCTGTCGGTGAGCCGTCGCGACGGGCGCACGCCGGAAACGGTGCCTGCGAGCAGCTCGGCCACCCACGTTGCGAAGGGCTCGGCCTGCTTGCGGGCCTCCTCCGCGATCGGGTCGTCCTCCTTCTCCAGCTCGTCGCGCGCGGCGCTCTTGAGCTTTACCCCGTCGTATTCGGTGAGGTTCATCACCACCCACTCGTCCACCGGGTCGGAGAGCAGGATCACCTCCCAACCCTTCTTGCGGAAGGCTTCGAGCTGTGGCGAGGCGCGGAGGCGGCCGAGGTCCATGCCGGTGAGATACCAAAGCTCCTTCTGGCCTTCTTTCATGTCGGCCTTGAGCTGGGCGAGGTCGCGCCACTCTTCGCCCGCCGTGGTACGGAAGCGCAGGAGCGGCGTGATCGCCTCCACATTGTCCTTGTCCTCCGCCACGCCTTCCTTGATCGACGTGCCGAAGTTCTCCCACAGCTTCGTGTACCCGGGCACATCCTCGCGGCCCATCTCACGCAGGCGACGCAACACCCGCTTCACCACCTGGTTGCGGATCGAGCGCAGCACCGGCGTGTTCTGCAGGATCTCGCGGCTCACGTTGAGCGACACCTCCGGTGCGTCGATCACGCCCTTGATGAAGCGCAGGTAGCGCGGCAAGAACTGGTCGCTGGCTTCCTGAATCAGCACACGACGCTGGAAGAGGCGAACGCCGCGCTTTCCGTCGGGATAGTCGAGGTCGAACGGGCGCTCGCCGGGGAAGTAGAGCACCGCCTGGTATTCGAGCGGGGCCTCGGCGCGGAAGTGGAGCCAGGTGGCCGGCTCCTGCCACTCGCCGAGCGCCTGCTTGTAGAACGCCTTGTACTCCTCCTCGGTGACCTCGGCCGGGTCGCGCGACCAGAGCGCCTGCTGCTCGTTGAGCTTCTCGTCCTCCAACATCACCGGGTAGGCGACGAAGGCGCTGTGCTTGCGCACGATGTCCTTGACCTTCCAGGTGTCGAGGAACTCCGTGCAGTCGGAGCGCAGGTGCAGGGTGACGGCGGTGCCCCG
Source organism: Deltaproteobacteria bacterium (assembly GCA_014191855.1). Lineage (GTDB taxonomy): Bacteria > Myxococcota_A > UBA796 > UBA796 > SXON01 > SXON01. The sequence goes on along the minus strand of BJHF01000035.1, from coordinate 46,370 downwards.
GGTGCTGCGGCTGCCGGGCTCGATGGTGAATTCGCCCGTTCCCTCGCTGGTCCAGATCACGGGCTCGGCGCCCGGCTCCGCGGAGAGCGACTGCACCTCCACCTTGTGAGCCACCATGAAGCTCGCGTAGAAGCCCACGCCGAACTGACCAATCAGGCCGTCGGCGCTGTTGCCCTTCGCTTTGAGCGCCTCGGCGAAGGCCTTGGTGCCCGACTTCGCGATCGTGCCGAGATGCTCAACGGCCTGGTCCTTCGTGAGGCCGATGCCGTTGTCGCGGATCGTGAGGGTGCCGCGATCGCGGTTCACCTCGATCTCGATGCGGGGCTCGCCCTCCGCGGCCATGAGATCGGTGCGCGTGAGGCCGGCAATTCGGGAGCGATCCAGCGCGTCGGATGCGTTGGAGATCAGCTCCCGCAGGAAGATCTCGCGGTCGGAGTAGAGGCTGTGTACAACGAGGTCCAGCAGTTGGCGGACTTCGGCTTGGAACGGAAGGGTCTCGGCCATGGTGTCTCCGGCGCGCAGGGGTAGGCACCGGGCGGGGGGGCGTCAAGTTACGCGAACCGATGCTCCTCGCCTGGACCCTGGTGGCGCTCGCCGGCTCCTGGGACGACTTCGGTCCGATGCCCGCGGGGAACCGCCTGATTAGCGAGAACCTGGGACCGGATCTCGCGCGCTACGAGATCGAGGGCGAAGGCGGACGCTACTGGATCGATGTCACACCCGAGCGGCCCCGAGGGCCCGACGAGGCCGCCGGTTCCCAAGCGGGGGCACCGCCGACCGGGAGCTTCTGCCAGGGCGGCGGGCTCACCCTTCAGGTTCGTAAGAACCTGGATGACGACCACGAGAGTTTTGAGCTGGACCCGGTGCCAGCGCCGGTGAAGCAGGCGTGCGAAGGGCTCTCGACGGCCGCGCTCCCTTTGCGCGCGCGGATGGCGGCGATGGCGCCGGTTCATGCGCCCGGCCCCGATGGTGAGCCCGTGACGGACGACGGTGCCGGCGGCGGTTCCGGCCAACCCGAGGGCGGCGCCAGCGTCGCGACCTCCGGCTGGGCCTCGCCAGGAAATCGCGCTTTCGCCCAGTTTGGTTTTCGCCCCGGGCAGGTGGTCGTGCTCGCGTGGATGGTGGCCACCCTGGTCTCGCTGGTCGCGGCCGGCCGCAAACCGAGAGAGCTGGCGATGCCCGCTGCGATCTTCGCGCTGGCCCTCGCCCTGCGCGTGGTTTTCGCCCCCATCACCGCGCTCCTCGGCGGAGACGCCGCGTACGAGCGCCTCGGCCTCGCCTTCGGGCGGGGGAGCCTCGACCGATACTATGGCGACACCTGGCCATCGCTCTTCGGGTTGATCCACGAGTTCACCCAGCGAATCGGCTTCGGACCTGCGCTTCCCTCCGACATCGTTCACCACGTGAACCTGCTGGCCTCGGCCGCCACGGCGCCCGTGTTGTGGGGCCTGTGCCGCAGGGCCGGCTTCTCAGCCTATGCGGCGGCGGCGGCTGGGTTCGGGCTGGCCTGCCTCCCCCACGCCGTTACCCTCGCCCACATTGAAGATCACGCCGTCCTCGTTGGCCTTCTCCAGGTTCTCGCTGGCTTTGCGGTGCTCGGAACGACCCGCGCAGACGCAGCGTTTGCCGTGTTGTCCGCCGCGCTGCTCGCCCACCTCCGGCCCGACCAGCTCCCCGCCGCCGGCGTGCTGCTGCTCCCCCTCCTGGCTCGTCGGCAGTGGATGCCGTTCGCGGTGGGCGCCCTCCTGGTGGGGAGCCGCCTGGCCTATCTGCCTCCGCCCCAAGGAAGCGGCCCGATCCAGTTTGTACGCCTCCTTCAGCCGGGGGACTGGCGTTCGATGGCCGCGGCGTGGACCGGCGCGGGGGGGCGGCTCACCGTGGGAGTGTACGCGGTAGCCGTCTTCGGGTTGGTCGCGACGTTGAAGGGGCCATCTTCGCTCTCTCCGCTCACGACGCGCGGGCTCCGCTGGGCCGGCGCGGTCATGGCGGTCACCGCGCTCGTCTTCGTGCCGGGGGAGCTGCGCTTTGTGCTGCCGGCTGCCGTGGCCCTCGCGCTCATCGCGCTTACGATGCAGGCCGCCCCCACCGCCCGGCCCCCGCGCATCGCCGCGTGGCTGGCGCTCGTCCTCGTCGCAACCACCGCGCTCTACCTGCCGAAGGACCTCCCGGCGGCCGATCCGCTTCGTTTTTCCTTGCCTTCTGCCGCATGGGCGCTCGCGCTGGCGGCGATGGGCGGGGAAACACTGCTTCGCGCCTGGAGCTCCGATCGGCGCCTCGCGGCCGCCGGAATCGCGCTGGTCGTCGGGATCGGCGCGGTCGGGATCGGAGCGCCCCCCACCCAGCCACGCCCCTGGGTTTGGGAGGAAGAATACCGATTCTTGCGCGAAGAACTCCCAACCCGCGCCGGCGCCGCGATGCAAGGCCGCCCCCGCCTCACCGACCCCGTAGACCTGCGCTTCGACGCCGACGCCCCCCGCGGCTGGTACGACAACGGTCAGGACCCCAACGGCGCCTTCGGGCGTTGGCTCAGCGTTTCTACGGGTATGACCTGGGTTCCGTGGACGGCCGGCACCCCCAAGCCGGGCGATCTCGTGTTCCGCGGCAGCGCCGACCGCCTCGCCAGCCGATGGACCGGCGAGCGCTGCGGGCTTGAGCCGCTCGCGGAGCGAGAAGCCGCTCCAACCAGCGACGGCTGGGTGGACTTCGGCTCGGAGAACGTTCGGTTTTCGCTTTATTCGGTGCGGGAGTGCGGGGGGTGAGCGGCGGGGAGGTTTGGGCGAAGCGAAAGGCCCGGTAGCCGGTTCCGGGCGGGAGTTGCGGCGCTTCGCGGCGCCATCGGAGGCCGCCCCCTCACTCCAGCTCCACCCCCACCAACAACGTAGACCCGTTCGCGGCCCCGGTCGTGCGCACGCACAGCCGCCAGGACACCGCGCCTGGGGGCGGCGTCCAGCGGATCGTGGCCGGCGCGGGGGCCGAGGTTTCTTTCTTGGATCCCAGATTTTCGGGCTTGGTGCCCGCGAGCACCTTCTTGTCGGCGCCCAGCGCTCGCGCCTCGATCCGGGACCAGGTCGGCGGCGTCTCCGCGTTCACCATCACGCCGCGTGTAACGGTGCCGATCACCGGCCCGGAGGCGGGGAGCGGCGCCGAGCACACCGTGCCGACGCCGCCGTGGCCATCGCCGATTCGCAGGCCGCCGGCCTCTGGCGTCACGACGCCCTCTGTGAGCCAGCCGGCCGGAAGCCCAGCCGCGAAGCTGTACTGTACGCGTGGAGCACCCGCGCGGGCCGCGGGCGCGCCGGCGGCGGACGGCGCGGGCTTGGTTTCTTTCGGAGGCTTCGCGGCGGCCGCCGGCTTCACCGCCGGGAGCCCCGCCGCAGGCTTCAGCGGCCGCAGCGGCTCGGCGCGGTCCGCGTGTTTCACGGGCACGACCGCCTGAACAGGCTCCTCGCCCACCTCGTCGTCGTCCGCCTCGACCGCGTCGGTGGGGGGCTCGGGCAGCGGCGCCTGCTCGGCCACAGGTTCTGACTTCGGCCCCTTCCCCCGCTTCCCGCCCTTCTCCGCTTTCACCACCTTCTCTGCGGCAGCTTCCCCGTCCGCCTCAAAAACCTCCGCCGGCCGCGTTGCCCAGGCGAGCGGCCCCCCGCACGCCCAGATCGGCTCCCGCTCCGCCGCACAGGTGGACGCCTCCGTTGCGGAGGCCGCCCCCGCCGCATCGCCGCCCGCCTCGCGTAGCTTGGCCACCTTCCGCCACAAGGTCGAAACCACCTTGCCCGGCGTCTCGTAGGCACGAGCGAGCGCGAGCGCCCGGGAGTAGGCATCCAGCGCCGCAGCGTCGTCCTTACGCGCCTCCGCGAGCTGCGCGGCGAACAACCAGGCGACCGGCCAGCGCTGCGGGCGGGCGAGGACGCGATCCAGGTCGGCCCGCGCCGCGTCGAGATTACCGGCCTCGATTGAGCGAACCGCGCGTTCCAACAGCAGGCCGGGGTAGCCCGTGGCGTCGGCTTCCGCGCTCAACGCGGCCACGGTGGCCGCGCAGGTGGCGGCCGGCGCCTGCACCCGCACCCGGAATGCGTGAAGCACGAGGCAACCGTCCGCGGCGCCGCCGGACGTCAAGAGCGCCCAGTCCGCCTTCCCTTTCCCGACGCGATCACGAAGCGCAGGCACATACCTCGCGAACTGCTCGACGACGTAGGTGGGCTGGAACCGCACCGAGGCATCGGCGGGGATCAAGCGGTCCAGCACCTGGGCCTCGATCCGGTAGTCGTGGCCGATGTTGATGTCCTGAGGATGAACGGGCTCCATCAGCAGCGGGAGGGTTGCGGGCAAGGTGAGCGCCGCCGCGAGGGCTGCGCCAAGCCACGCGGCCTCGCCGCGGGGAATCCGCCGGGCCACGAACGAGACCAACGCATCGATCGCAGCCCCGGAGAACAGCGCCGCTGCGGGGAAGAACCCCACGTAGTTGCGAACGAGCCGCGCCGGCACGTTCGCCGACATCGCGAACGGCAGCACGACCATCGCGAGGAGGAACACCACAGCGAACGTCGCAACGGGACGCGACCCATTCCGCCCGAGCCACAACGCGCCCGCGAACCCCAGGAAGCAGGCCACGAACGAGAGCGCGCCCAGTCGCTCGTTCGGGCTCCAGAAGAGATAGGTCCACACCTCCCACACCATCGCGCCCACCGGGTCGCGCTCCGAGAACTGCGCGCGAAAGGGGCCGAGCAACCACGGTAAGCAGCCGACGACCACCGCGGCACCGGCGCCGAGCAGGGGGAAGATGCGGCCGCGCGCCGACTCGGGGCGCCCCGGCAGCAGAAGCGCGGCGAAGGCCACAATGAACGCTGCCAACCCGACGAGCGTGGCAGCGTAGTGGGTCCAGAACGCGCCGATGCCGCCAACGGCCAACGCCCACCGGCCGCGGCGCGCGCGAACGTCGTCGTCGGTGGCCGCCTCGAGCGCGCCCCAGGTCATCGCCGCCCCCGCGAACGCAACCATCCCGTACATACGCAGGGTGTGCGCGAACAACGCCGGAACCGCCGAGGCGGCAAACCACGCGCCAACCGCCCACGCCGCGCGCTCCGAAAGGTGACGCCGCGCCGCATCGAGCGTGAACCCAAGCGCGCCAAGCATCGCCACGCCGGAGAGCGCGCGCAGTCCGTTGTCCGAGTCGCCGACGGCACCGAACAGGCGCACGGCCAAGAAGAACAAGGGGGGATGGCGGTCTTTCGACACGCCGTCGATCACCGCCTGGAGCGAGCGGTGCGCGAAACCGGCCGAAAAGAACTCGTCCGTCCAGAGCGACCAGGAAACGGGCCAGAACCAGAGCACCGCCGCGAGGACGAACAGGGGCCAGAAGCGGCGGAGGGGGAGTCGCTCCATGGGGCCCATGTAGCCCCCAAATCGCCGCACCGTGATACCGCGCGGCGACCATGAATCCCGACGTTCACGTGGTCACCCCTGAAGGCTGGCTCAGCCGCGGCGAAGCCTACGTGAGCGGCGAGGACCAGCAGATGGCGGTCTTCGGCGGAATTCCTGGCGAAGCCGTGAAGGTGCGCGTCTTTGGCCGGAAGGGGTCGCAGGTGCGCGCCCGGGTGATGGGAACGGTCGGCCGCGGCAGCCCTCGGCGCGTGAAGCCCCCGTGTGAAAAGTGGGGGCCGTGCGGCGGATGCCCATGGATGCACCTTGATCCTGCCGGGCAGAAGGATGCGCACGCTGCCCTGTGGACGGATGCCTTCTTCCGCGTGGGCCTCGACATCGATCCCGGGCCCCTTCACCAGATTGAAGGCGAGCTCTCCGAGGTTCGGGTGTTCTGGGGGGCCTCCGAGCAGGGGATCTCTCGTATCGGCGTGCCGCAACGAGAGGGGGATGGACTCGTCGCGATCCCCATGTGCCTGAAGCTCAGCCCGGCGATCCGGGCGTTCATGGGCGCGGCGACGGCCTCTCTGCGCCACGCCGAGATGAGCACCGACGAGGTGGTTCTCGGCCTTCGGGCTCGCGAGGTCGATGGGCAGCTCCTCGTCGGCGTAAAGGTGGCGCGCTTCCAGCCGGCCGTTGCCGCCTGGGCGCCCACGCTGGCCTCTACGCTGGTGGAGCTGCGCGGCGTGGTAGCGGAGATGCCCGTTGAAGAAGACCGGTTGGGGCTCGGCTTTCAGAAGCTCTACGGGATCGACGGGCTGGACTGGAACGTCGCCGGCTTCCGGTTCCGGATGGGCAGCGAAGAAAACCTGCCGCGGCACCTGCCCGCATACGCCCACATGCTGGAGGCAGCCCCGCGGCTGCTCGGCGTGCAACCTGGCGATGCGGTGCTCGACCTCGGGGCGCACATCGGCGTTCGCACGGCCGTCCTCGCACGCGCGGCCGGCTGGGCCTTCGGCGTGGAAACAGACGATCGGGCACGCACCCGAGCCATCGAAAATGCGTCGCGAAACGACGTCTCCGCCGAATTCGCCTCGTTCTCCTGGCCGGAGTCGATCGAAGACGTGTCGCCGCGCTTCATGGGCCGGCGCCCGCTGGTGTGGATCGATACGGGCCGGAAGGAGCTGGGCGCGCGGGTCGTGGAAGCCGTACAAGGCCTGGACCCGCGCCGCGTCGCGCTGCAGGGGAGCAACCCCCTGGCGCTCGCCCGCGAGATCGGGAAGTGGATGAGCGCCGGCTGGAAGTTCCTTGGGATGGAGCGGTGGGATCTCGATCCGAACGCGCCGTTTGCGGAGGCCGTGGCCGTGCTCGCGTCCGCCGACCAGCGCCCGCCCGAGAAGCGCGCACCGCGGCGCAAGACGATTCGCTAGCGGAGCGCCGCTACGGATACGCCGGGGCCTTCGCCGATTCCTGGTCGATCACGCCCAGCGGCACCCGACACACCCGCCCCTCGTACGAGCGCGTCACCCACGCCGCGTCCCCCTCCGGGGTGAGCGCCGCCACGGTGCCCGGCTGGGGGTCGTCGAACCAGGCGTACGAGGCCAGCGCGCCTCCCTCATGATCAACGTGCAACAAGGACTTCCCGTTCGGAGAGATCGCCAGCCACTCGCCGGCGGCGCCCGGCCATCCGGCCAACAAGCTGCCCACCTCCGTCCACACCTGCTCCACGTCCAGGCTGACCGGGTTCACGCGGAGCGGCCCGATCCACAACGCCCCGTCGGCGAGCTGGGTCGCGCGGCTCTGCCGGCGCGCGCGCAGGAGGTCGAGGTGATCCGCGCTGAGCCAGGCGTCCACGCGCTCGCCGGACTCAAGGTTCAACCGCGTGAGGCGGCCGTCGGCGGTGCGGGCGAGCAGCGCTACGTCGCCATCAAGCTGCAGCTCGAGCTGGCTCGCGAGGTGGGCGTCAGTGAGCGCCGGTCCGCCCAGCGCCCACTCGCGCAGCACGCGCCCTCCCTCCAAGTCCACCTCGATGAGAACGTCCGCTTCGCTCTCCGCAACGAGCCAGGTGCCGCGCGAGGCAGACCACGCCAGGCTGTCGAACGTCAACAATGAGTTCGGCCCCTTCCCGAGATCCACCGCGCGAAGATCATCCAACTTCATCGCGTCGATTGAGGCCAGCTTGCCCTCCAGGTGATCCAACATCACGAGGCGGCCCTCGCTCAGCACCGGCGCCCACGGCCACACCAGCGGCTCTGCGCGCGTCACCGTGTCCCCGTCAACCCGGCCGACCAGCGCCGAGAGCCGCCCGGTCACGATCACGCCGCCGTCTTCATCCACCACCACATCCGCGGCCGACGTGCCGATGGACACCTCGGCGCCCACGGTTCCGTCTCCCATCGACCAGGCGTTCACCTCCGAAGATCCCTCGGCGTTCGCCCACAACACGCCGTCGATCACTGCGCCATACCCGGTGTTCTTGGCCGTCGCGAACGCCGCCACCGGGTCCCCGCTGATGTCCACGCGCCAGGCCGCGCCGCGGGTCGGATCCGCCGTGCCCACCCGATCCAATGCCCACACCGAGGCACCATCCGCGAGCAACGCCGTGATGTCGTTGCCAACGCTCCATGTTTCTACGCTCCCCGCGTCCCCGCACATGAAGCGCGCGACGCGCTGCCCGTCGCTCACCACCATCGCGCCGTCGGGCAACCCCGCCACGAGGTACGCTGAGAACGGCGCCGGGCACTCCTCAATCAGCGCGAGTGTGTCGACGTTGAGTCGCGTTACCAAATCATCCGACACGAGCACGACATCGTCGCCGACTCGCGCCCCCCCGTTGGCCGGGAGCGTGTGCGCAACGATGGTTCCGTCTGCGGCTACCCGCACCACCTCCCGGCTCTGCGGGATCAGCACCGAGTCATCGAGCGCCACCAGCCAATTCACGCCGCCCGTCACCTCGATCGGCGCGACCTCGCGCGCCGCCACATCCACAGCCACCAAGCTCGGATCCGACAAGGACCCAATCCACGCGCGACCGCCTCCGTCCACCACGAGCCGGGGGTTGTTCGCCGGGGAGGTCGTCCAGCGAATCGCGTCGGTGCGCCGCTCGCTGGCGGGGTCGATGACCGAAAGGTAAGGAAGCCCAAGGTTTGTCGCCAAAACCCGCTCGCCGACGGGATCGTAGCCGACGGTGAAGGTCTGCGTGGCGCTCGGGAGCGCATCCTCCGTTCGCAGCGAATGGCACTCCAGCGATTCAGGCTCCCGTTCTTCGCCGCTGTCTTGCACCTCGTCACAGGCCAGGAGCAGGACCGGCAGCAGCGCTGGGGGCGTGCGTCGGCTCACTTGCCCAGCGCGTCTTCGTCGCCCGAGGCCGGCGGTTGGTCACCTTTGAGCGCCCACTTCGTCGCGAAGCCGAGCGGAACCAGCACGAAGCCGGCCACCGTCACCGCAACCTCGCCGAGGAGCACCAACAGCCCCAACGAACGGATGCCCTGCGAAGAGCCCAGCGACAACGCCGCGAAGGCCACCACCGTCGTCGAAGTGCCCAGCGCGCTCGCCCAACCCGTGGTGGCCAACGATTTGATGATCCCCCCCGGCCCTTCCTCTTCGATACGATGAATCAGGTGAATCATCACGTCGATCCCGATGCCGAGCACGATGGGGATGCCGACGAAGTTGACCATGGAGATCTTGATCTCCGCCATCACCAAGAGGGCGCCCCACCACGCCACGCCCGCGATCAGCACGCCCATCGCGCCGAGCACCGGCCAGATCTTCCGAAGGTCCAGCGAGGTGAAGAAGAACACGAGCCCAAACGCCACCGCCGCGATGATCGGCGCATCCCGCTGCATCAAGCGAAACAACACCCCCAAGGTGACATATTCGCTGGCGATCACCTCGGTCGGAAACTCCTTCTCCATCACTTCGGTGAGCCGATACGCCTCGCGCATGTCCCACATGTTGCCGCTGGGGAACAGCAAAAGCCGATGTTTTCCGTCGAGGGCGCCGAGCGCGTGCTGCACCCCGCGCGGAAGCTCGTCGGGCTTCATGACGTGCGGGTTCGCGTCCGCCACCAACTGGAGCTTTTCCCGCACCTGGGCCGGAAGGAAGGCGCTGTTCGGATCCTTCGCGAGCGCGGCGATCTCCTGCAGCACGCCCACCCTCAGCTCCTGGTCGGCCGGGAGCGCCGTGCGGATCGACATCACCTTGGCGATCTCGGGCAGCTTCCCGCTTTCCACCTTCTTGTTCACGCGAACGAGCGCCGCATCCAACTCCGCTTCGCTGGCGTAGCTGATCACGAGCGGCGCGTAGCTATCCTTGGCGAGCTGCTGCTCACGCGGCGTGAGGTCGGCGTACGCGAGGCCACGCTGCCGCAGCTCGGAAAGATCGTATTCGAAGTTGATATTCTGGATGAAGAGCGCGGCCACGACCGTAAACCCGGCCAGGAGCACCAACGTCATCGGCGCGAGGCGGTAGACCGCGGGGAAACGGCCGACAAACAGGTTTCGCAGGCTCGCCTTGGCCACCTTGGCCCTACCGTCGAACCGCACCAGCAGCACCGGCATCAGCAGCATCTCGGCCACGAGCGTGAGCACGAGGCCCAACGCCAAAAGCCACCCAAGCTGACGAAAACCCGCAAAGTGCGCAAAGAGCAGCGCCGCGAACCCGGCCGACGACGTGAACGCGGCGCTCGTGCACGCCCCACCCACGAGATCCCAGGCATGAACGACCGCATCCTCGATGGGCTCGCCCTCGTCCGCCAGCTCACGAACGCGCGAGTAGAGGTGCACCCCGAACTCCACGCCGAGGCCGATGAGCACGGCGTTCACGAAGCTTGTGAACGTATTGAGCCCGCCCACGGTGGCGCCGGCGATTCCGAGCGTCCACAGATTACTCAGCAACAACGGGATGAAGATCACCACCAGCGCTCGGGGCGTGCGAAAGGCACCCGCGATGATCACGAGCACGAGGATGAGGCTCGCGAGCGTGGTCCACACGATGTCCTTCACGATCGCCCGGTAGTCCTCGACGTTGTGCCGATACGCCCCTCCCTTCCACACGATCTTCACGGTCGGATGCTTCGCTTGCGCCTCGTCGAGCGTCTTGTCTACGCCCTTCATGAAGCGCTCGGCGAACGGGATGTCGTGCGCGGACCCCTTGGGGCGAACGATCATGCTCGCGACGCCCGACTTCGACACCAGCTTGAGATCAGCGCCCGCGTGTTTGAGCTTGTCGGTAACCGGGCCGAGGTCGGGCACGCTGGCCGCGACTAGCGGGTTGGAGAGCGCAGATCCGGGCGTAACGGCGGTGCGTACGCGATCGCGGCTCGTCGTGAGGTCCTCAACGGGGAGCTGCAGCAACCCCAGCTTCGTCGTGGTTTCTGGCGAGAACCCATAGAGTACGTAGTCGACGTCGGGGTTCTGCTCCAGCGCGACCTGAAGCTCCGTCATGAACGCATCGCGCTCCGCCGGGTCCTCCGCCTCCGTCGCGATGCTCAGGGTGTTCACCCCGCCTTCCTCACCGTCGAGCGTCGCGAGCGCCTGCGTGGAGGGCTCCTCCGCCGGCATCAAGTGGAGAATGTCGCTGTCTACCTTTACCTTCGAGCCGAAGTATCCCGCCACCAGCGACACCACCGCGAGGATGCCGATGAGCGCCGCCTGGTTCTGAATGACCCGGCGCGCCAGGCGGCCATAGAAGCCCTGGGGGGTGTAGCTCATTCGCGCCGACTAACCTGCGGGCGCGCCGTGAGGGGTTGCACGCGCCCCCTCGCCGTCGTATCGTGGGGCCGTCCATGTCGTTCTCCCTCGCCGAACGTGACGCGCTCATCCTCGACCACGTCGATCTGGTCCGGATCATCGCCCGGCGCCTCGCGCGCCGCCTCCCCTCCAGTGTCGACCTTGATGAGCTCATCAGCGTCGGCACCATCGGGTTGATCGACGCGATCGATCGCTTCGATCCCCTCCGCGGCGTGCCATTCAAGGGCTTCGCCGACATTCGGATCCGCGGCTCGATGGTCGACTATCTCCGCGGGATCGACCCGGTAACGCGCGCAGTGCGCCGCAAGTATGACCGGCTCGAAGCGGCCCGGGTGCACCTGCGCGAGAAGCTAAAGCGCACGCCGGATCGCGAAGAGATGGCGGCATACCTGGAGCTTTCGGTCGATGCCTACGACGATATGCTCGACCAGTCGCGGATCTTCACCGTCGTGAGCACGAGCACGCCGCTGGACGAAGAGGGCAGCACCACGATCGGAGACCAGATCTCCGCCGGCGGCCAAACGGTGGAAGACGAGTGGGTGGCGCGCGAGCTCACCGACGAGATGATCACCGCCATCGGCAACCTCCCGGAGAAAGAGCGCTTCGTGATCACGAAGTACTACCTGGAGAGCCGCACGCTGAAGGATATCGGCGCAGAACTGGGCGTCACCGAGTCGCGCGCCTGCCAGCTCGCCAAGCAGGGCACGGTCCGCATGCGGCAGCGGCTGATGGGCCGGGAGTAGGGGTGCGCTAAGGCTCGTCCGTTTCGTCCAGGATCGAAGCTGCCTTCGCCTTCTTTCCACCCAGGCGCACCTGCAAACCCGCCTCGAAGCCGACGCCGATCGCGGAGGCGCCGGTCGGCACCTGGATCGACTCCAGCACGTCGATGGTCTTGTTGCGCTCCTCCACCACCCGCTGGCCGCTGAGCAGGAACGAGATGGGGAGTTGAGCGTAGAGCTCCAGGTTCTCCCCAAGGCGCAATTCCCCGCCGCCGAACACCTCCATAAGGATCATCGACTCGGCCGGGAACTTGGCCAACTCGTCGGGCGGCAAGATGTGATCCGCGATCCCGCTCCCCTGCATCCAGTACGCGCCGACGCCGACGGTGGGGCGGATGTTCGACGCCGGGAACAAGCCCATGGTCGCGCGCGGGCCGAGAAAGAGGCTGGTTTGTTGCTCAGTTACCGTCGTGGGCTCGGTGTTTACGGCGTCCACCAGCTCCTGGCTGATCAGGTACTGGAACGAACCGCCGGCCAGGCCGAAGCGCACCGACACGTCCACCAGCGGGTGGACGCCGAAGCCGATCGCGACATCGCCCATCGCGCCAGTCCCCGTTTCGATCGATTGCGCCGCGTAAGAGTCCACCGGCTGCACGCCCTGGAGCGCGTACCGCCCATAGTATTCGGCGTTGATCGGACCGTTCACCACGCCGCCGGCCACGCGCACGAACACCTGGAGCAGCCGCCCCTGGGAGCGCTGGCGCCATGTAGGTAGGTCCAACCCCGAGTTCTTGTACTTCAGGTAATCCGTGGCGCTCATCCCGAGCCGCTCCCACGGCTTGGAGCCCTCGGCCTCCGACTTCTCCGCGATGTCGGACTCGGTGAGCTTCGGCACCTCGATCTCGACGTTGCTCCGGCGAATCTCGGTCGTGAACCCGCCCAGCTCCTTGGAGAGCGCCGAAAGCTCCCGCTTCACCGCCTCGTCGTCCTCGGGGCTCGTCTCCTCCTCGTCGCCGCCCTTGCGGATGTCCTCCTCGCGCCCCACTTCCCCGGCGATCGCGGCCACGAGCACCCGGGCCACGCCCTCCGCGAACGCTTCGTCTCGCCCCCCCTCCAGCTCGCTGCGGAAGCTCACGGCCACGCGCGAACCCGCGATGTCCACGATGTCGATGTCCACCCGCGTGCCCTTTACGACGGACTGCACCGAGCCGGTAACGGCCCACGCCGCCTTGGCCCGATCGCCGATCACGAAGGTGCACCCGACCACCTCGCCCTTCGGGCACGACTCCATGTAGACCCGCGCCGAGTAGTCCTCGAAGTCGGGGCTGTCCTCCACGCGCAGCACGTTCAGCGTCGGATCGTTCGCCAACTTCTCGGCGACGAAGCCTTCGATCAACGTGGCGAGCTGCTGGGACTCGCTGTTGCGCGCCTGGAGCGACGAAACGAGCACGGGAGTACGGTCGCCAGCCAGCGCGGCGCCGCTCGAGAGGAGCACGAAGGGGAGGAACATCACGGTGCCGGCACCATAGCGCGCATCGGCCTCGCGGCACAATCTACTCCGAGCGCAGCGCCCCATACCGCCAGTCCACGAACATCACGGCGGCCTTCGACCCGTTGAACTCAATCACGCCGGTCGGCTCGACGTAGCGGCCGATGAGGATGTGGAGCTCCCGGTTGTCGCCCCACCCCTCGGTGATGGTGGCCGGCACGTCGAAGCTGCCATCGTCCACCAGCGAACAGAACACCTCCGCCTCAAATCCGTCGCCGCCGCTTTTTATCAGACCCAACTGGAGCAGCACCGCCGAGCCGCCGGCGTTGGTCCAAGTAACGTGCAGGCCGTTCACGTCGGCGCGGGTCTCCGTCGCCCCGTCGATCTTCGGCGTTACCAGCTCCCAGGAGGCGGGGGTCACGAACAGCTCCGTGGTTGCGATCCCTGGAGTGTCCTCCACGTTGAGCGGCAGGAGCTTCCACGGTTGGGTGGTCAACAGCGTACGAACGGGGAATTCTGGCTGCACGAAGCCTTGATACTCCACATCCCACGGCGCATCCACCACCGTGTCCCCCGAGGCCACCTGCGCCACCGCGTCCGGGTCGATGCCCCCGAGATTGTAGGCGGTGAAGCTGTAGGGCGTCACCGGGTTGACCTCGCAGGTATCGAGCTCCGCCGCCCAGTAGGTTTTGTAGTCATACGCGGGCGCCGGCTCGATGAGCCGGAACTGGAGCGTCGCCGAATCCTGCTCGCTCGACGCCCAGTATCCCCCGCGCCGCTGAAAATACCACACGGATCCCATGGCCCCGATGAGGTCGGTGCCGTTGGCCCAGTACGTGTACGCCCCGTCGATCCGATCCACGCTCTCGCCCCGCTGAACCACCACCTCCACGGCGCCCTCTTCGTCGCGAGCCGGTGCGCGCACGTGCATGCGCTCGGGGTCGGCGCTCAGCACCTCGGCCACCGTTTCCCCGAAGCGCACCTCCACGTCGTCCCCGAGGTTCTTCCCGGTGAGCACGACGTCCTCGCCGCCCGTGGTCAGCCCCCAGTCGGCCTCCACGCTGCTGAGCTGCACCTCAGGCACCGCGACCACCCGCTCCGCTTGCGCGATCGCGAGGTCTTCGTCCGAGATGTAGAGGCAGCCGCCGAGCCAGAGCATGCCGGCAACCTGCCACGGCGCCCCCTCGCCCGCCACTGGCCAGCGGTCTCCTCCCGTGCCATGTTGCCGCCGTGCTCCTCTTCGTCGCCGCCGCGTTTGCCGATTGCTCCGCGACCACGGCCGACGTTCAGCTCACCCTCGAAGACGCAGAAGCCGCCTTTGGCCGCCTCGACATCGTCGGATTTCGCGCCGCCACCGACCAGGCGAACGCCGACGTGAAGTGTCTCCGCGAGGTGGCCCCCCGCCCCCTCGCCGCGCGGCTGCACCGCCTCGAAGGTCTGCGCTGGTGGGCTGACGGGGACCTCGCCCGCGCGCACGCCAGCTTCGCCGCGGCCCGCGCGATCGAGCCAGGCTTCGCGTTCCCGGAAGCCCTCGTTCCCCCTGGTCATCCCGTTCTCGCCGAGTACGCGGCCAGCGACCCCCTGACGGGCGGCGAAACACGCGTGCCCGCCCCCGAAGCGGCCGTGATCTGGTTCGATGGTCGTGCGGCCGACTCCCGCCCCGACGCCCGCGCAACCTTGGCGCAGCTCGTCGCCACCAGCGGCGACGTTCGCGCATCCGCCCTGCTCTGGCCCGGCGAAGCGCTCTTCCCCTATGACGTCGCTCGGCCCGTGAAGAAGGGGCCGAACCTGCCCTTCTCCATCGCAGCGGGCGTAACCCTCGCGGCCGGCGCGGTGTGCTACGGGCTTGCCGCCGCCGACTACGACACGTTTCACGACCCGAACACCGCCTCCGCCGATCTGCCCGGGCTCCAGAACTCCACCAACGCCCTCTACTTCTCCTCCATCGGGGCGGGCGTACTCGCCCTCGGCTCAGGCGTAGGCGCGGTGGTGGCCGGGCACTGGTGATGCTCGACGCGGGCCTGGAGATCGACCGATACCTCGTGGAGTGTTTGCTCGGCGAGGGCGGCATGGCGGAGGTGTACCGGGTGCGCCACCGCACGCTCGGCAGCCTTCACGCCCTGAAGCTGCTGCGGATCGAGATCCCGGGGATCACCGAGCGCCTCGTGCAGGAGGGCCAGGTCCAGGCGGCGCTGCGCCACCCGAACGTCGTTGCCGTTACCGACGTCATCCTCATTGGGGGGAAGCCGGGGTTGGTGATGGAGTACATCGCGGGCCCCACCCTGGAGCAGTGGCTACGAAACCACCAACCCACGCTCGAAGAAGCCGAGGCGATCTTCCTCGGGATCCTCGCGGGCGTCACCCGCGCGCACCGCATTGGCCTCGTGCACCGCGATCTGAAGCCGGGAAACGTGCTGCTGGAGGAAACAGACGACGGGTTCATCCCGAAGGTCGCGGACTTTGGGCTGGCAAAGGTGTTGGTGGAGCAGGGGGGGACCTTCCGAACGCGGAGCGGCGTGCCGATGGGCACGCCGGCGTACATGGCGCCCGAGCAGGTGCGCGACGCGGCCAACGTGGATCAGCGCGCGGACATCTTCGCGCTGGGCGCGATCCTCTACGAGCTGGTGTGCGGCGTGCCTCCGTTCGATGCGCCGGACGCACTCACCATCTTTTCCAAGCTCGCCCGCGGCGAGTACACGCCGGCGGAGGCGCTGGTGCCCACGCTCCCCGAACGCTTCCGGCGGGCGATCCGGGGCGCCCTGATGATCGAGCGCGAGGAGCGCATCGCCGATTGTGCAGCGTTGCGGTCGCTGTTCGTGAACGTGAGTGAGCTCAGCGACACCTCCGCGGTGCACATCGTTCACGTTCGCGACGCCCCGCCGCGCCTTACCGTCACGAATACCCTGGAGCCTGCGGGCCACGGCCGCCCGAGCGGGTCGAACACGTTTGTGGCGGAAGGGGTTGCGGCGAGCGGGGCGACCATGGCACCGCAGCTCTTCGACGGCGCGCCGACCGAAACGCTGCCGCCAACGTCGGAGACGATGCCGCCGCCGGCGAGCGGGCCAGTGGGCGAGGGCGCGCCGGCGAGCGTGGGCGCTGACCGCGCGCCGGTCGAAATTCCCGACCATCGCGCCGCCGTCGGGCTGGCCGGGCTCGTCGCGGTGCTCGGGGGAGGCGGAATCCTGCTGGTGCTCGGCGCAGCGGCCGCCGTTGTGGGCCTGGCGGCGTGGTTCTTGTGGCCGGTTTCCGCGCCGCCGCTGGTTCCGACGCCGCAGCCGGAGCCCATCCTCATCCCCGAGGTGCCGGTGGCCGTGGAGCCGGTGGTGGAACCGGCAGGCGCGACGGAGCCGGCGCCGCCATTGGGTGAGCCGGCTCCAACCGTACCCGCGCCCGAGAAACACGAGATCGAGCGGCCGAAACCAGCGCCTGAGAATTCGGCCGTCGGGGCATCGAAGCCCGCGCCGATCGGGGAAAAGCCTGCGCCGGAGCCCGCACCGAAGGGAATCGGGCTCACCATTGGCTACGTCACGTTCACCGGCGATGCCGACGAAGCCTGGCTTGAGGGGCCCGACGGTCGCGTGATGGGGCACACGACGGCACCCGGCGACTACATCATCCACGCGCGCTTTGGCGCAGATGCGCTGACACTCGGCAAAGCACGCGTTCGGGTTGGAGAAACGCTCACCGTGAATTGTTCGAAGGCGTTCAAGATGTGTCGATAGAAGGGGATCCGGGCGATGCGGCGGCCCGGTCCCTGGCCCAGCTTGCTTCGTCCTCGCATCGCGACGCGTCGGCGACGCCGGTGTCGATGCCGCAAGTGTTTGTGCTCCGCCGCGAGGACAGCGAGATCGTGAGCCACGGCGGCGGGGATAGCGACGTAGGCGGGGTTCATCGGTGGTTTCGACTACCCCGACCCGTTTGCTCCGCCATCGGGTGCTTGCGCGCGAAACGGGGGCTGGTGGAAGTGCGGCGAAATTCGCCGGCCAGCCGCCCGACGAGATCCTTGACGGTCGGCCAGTATGATCATACCATTCGGCATACTCGCGAGGCATCCGTGGTGCACACCGAACGCGTGACCGTGACCCTCCCGTCGAACCTTCTCGACGGCATCGACCGGTTCGAGCAAAACCGAAGCCGCTTCATCGCGCAGGCGGTGGAGCGCGAGCTTGAGCACCGCCGCCGTGAGGAGCTGCTGCGTTCCGTCAGCGCGCCGCACCCCGGCGGGGACGACCTGTCGGAACTCGGGACGGGCGATTGGTTGCCCGATCTGATGGAGAACGCAGCCGAGTTGGTCGACCTCGCCGGTGGGACGCCCGTTCGTTGGGTCAGCGGCGACGGATGGAAGGCGGGGAACCTATGATCCTGAGTCGCGGATCGGTCGTGCTGGTCGAACTCGATCCGACTGTGGGGAACGAACAACGAGGAGTGCGCCCCTGCATCGTCGTGAGCGACCCCGTCGTCAACCAGGACCAACGGTTCCCCGTGCTTTGCGTGGTTCCGGTGACTGGCACGCTCGGAGTCGGGGCGCTCTACCCACAGCTCTCTCCCACCGGCAGCGGACTCACGAAGGTGTCCTGTGCGCTCGTGGATCATCTGCGCTCGATCGACAAACGCCGGATTCGTCGCGTCTATGGTGTGCTGCCTGCCAACGAGCTCGCCGCACTCGATGAGGCGCTTCGCCTGTTCCTCGGGTTGCCGGGTTCGAGCGCGCGTTGAGGCCAACGAGCCGCCGTTTCGTGAACCGCCACAAGCGCCCTTCGCGTTCCCGCGAAACCGTCGATGGCCGCTCCTCATTCAACCTGTTCTTTCGCCTACCGTGACCCGTTTGCTCCGCCATCGGGTGCTTGCCCGCGAAACTGTGGCTGGTGGGCTTGTGGTCGTGTGTCACGACCAGGATCGAGGTCGGCTGTGCGTTCCTCCTCTCACGGTTCTGTTCCGGCAGAGTGAGGTCCCGGCCGCTACCCCGTCCTCCGCTCGAACGGAAGCGCGTGCGAGCGGATGTACTCGCTGCGGGAAGCGCCCCCCCGTCGTTGATCGAGCTCGTGCAGCTCCCGCTCGGTGAGCTTGACCTGCACCGTTCGGTTCCGTGGTTCCTGCGGCTTGCGACCTGGACGCATCGCGTCGGGGATCTCCTCGCCGAACGCGCCGCGCCAGGCTTCTCGGATCACAGGGTCATTCCGCTTCGCCTGCGCCTGATCGCTGAACGCGAACGGACGCGAACCGTCCTCAGAGCGGCAGCCGGAAGCGCACTCCCACGTTTCCAACTGCACCGACACGACACGGTCCCCGCGTTTGATCCGCGTGGGCACCAGAACCGGGCGGGCCATCTTCTCGCAGTAGGGGCACGTTTTTGCGGTTTGATCCATCTCATCACCCTCGGTGAAAGCTCACGACGATCATGTGCTGGCGCTCGCAAAGCCGGATCCAGACTCGCCCGTCGTCGGTCATCGGAACGAACACCCAGATCATCCCGCCCTCCTCGGCCGTGCTGGGCTCAAGGAGGTGGAAGTCCTCCTCCTCCAGCACACGGAGCAGCGTGAAGATATCGCCCTCGTCCCAGCTAAACTGGCCGAGGGCGAGTTCGCGAGCCTCGCGGGTCGTGAAGACCTCGTCCGCGTCGAGGGCTCGGTCGAGCCGGTCGAGGAACGCAGCGGTGGCGGAGCGAGGCACTTCACCCCTATAGCATAGTCACGCTTTCGGGGTGCCTGCCAGCACTTCCCGGGACTTCTGTGGCATGTACGCCGTCGCTGCCGGTGGCGCCGGTGAGCCCCCGTTTCGTGAACCGGTAGCGCGCGTTCCTCGATGATACCGAAACGGTCGCTGGGCGACCTGCGTTCAACCTGTGGTTTCGCCTACCATGACCCGATGGCCCGCCTCACCCCCCCACAAACACCTCATCCAAGGTGTCATACGTAATCTCGTCGTCGGTCATCTCGCCCGTCTCCACCGGCACCCAACGCGACACACGCACCAGCAGATCCTCCACGCCGCCGGCGTAATCGTCAGCGCCGAGGGCGAAGGCCTGGTTCATCTGGCGATAATCGAGCGGGGCGCCGACGAGGACAACGTGCGTGCCCGCCGCGCGCCACTCCTGGATCAACACCGCATCCCACCCGCCGGGCGCGTGTTTGGACAGCACCCCCACCCGCGGTGGCGACGACGCCCGCGCCAGCGCCGTGCTGGCCACGAGCTGCACGTCGACGGCGCCGGCCAGCGCCGCGCGCAGCCTGCCCGTTCCCGCATTCCCTCCGTCGACCCAAACCAGGGCGGGGAGCGCAGGGAGCGTCGCCTTCACGACCTCGTCCGCCCCGAGCGGCGCGTCGGTTACCGCGCGAAGAAGCCCGCGGTGCCGCTCGCCTTCGCTGGGCGTCGACCAGGCCGGACGGGGCGGGATGACCCGATACAGCTCCTCGATCGCCGTTTCTCCGAGGATACCGCGCGACACCGCGTCCACCTGGAGGGGCCGCTCGGCCACGGGAGCGCAGCGACGACCCAGCTCACTCAAGGCAGCGCCCGCGTCGAAGGCATCGCGAAGCGCCGCATCGGCGAGCACGACCTCGTAGGCGTAGAACGACCCGACGTACCGGCGATAGAAGCAGGCCGGGCAGCCCTCGCCAGCCCGGGGCGCAGCGAACGGCACGACCCCGAAGCGCTCCGCGGCCGCGGCGTCGGGCTCGCCCACGACGGAACACTTTTGACAAACCTTACGAACCCGGCGCTGGGCGAGCGCGCCGGTGAGCACGGCGGCCAGCGACGAGCGGGACGGCGCCAGCTCACGGAGCCGCGCCAACGCCTCCGGAACGCCCGCGGCCGCCACGCACCCCAGTACCGTCACACCCGCGGCTGCCGCGGCCACGGCGGCACCGACGGACGCGCCATCTTCGAGGCGGTGTACCCGGGCATTCGGAACCGCACCGGCCGTGTGCTCAAGCCCCGCGCCGTCCGGTCCGGCCAGCACGACGAGCCCCGGGGCGCCGGTCAACGACTTCCACGCCGCTGCGACCTTCGGCGCCATCCCCCGATCCGAGGCCGCGTGGCCAGGCTCCAAGCGGAGCTCAAGCCGACCGCCAGACTGGCCGGGGGACATGCGGCGATCTACCACGAATTCCGACTCACCGATGATCACGCGGGCAGCGCCGGCCTCGCCCTTGATGGCGCCCGCGTCGAGGTGGACGAGCACCCGCAGCCTCGCGACGACACCAAGGGCATGGCTCGCGGGGAGCTCCATCACGTCGCCCTCAACGCCATCCCAGGTGAGCCGGACGCGCCCCTGGTCGATCACGAGGCGTTCGGCCCCGGTTTCGACCGCGTACACCACGAGGGCCGTCGCGAAGTCGGACCAGGTGCGGGGTCCGTTCCGAGCCAAACGGGCGTGCATGCCACGAACGTCCAACTCCAGACCCGTGGCGCTGAGGAGAATCGGCCGTTGTTCACCTACGACGCCGCGAACCCGGAGCTTCCGTGCAGGGAGCGTGTCGTAATGGCGGGCGATGGCGCACGTCACCCGGTCGGGGAGTCCAGCCGCGACGCGCAGGCCCGACACACCCAACAGCGAGCTCACCGTGCGAACGGTCGATGTTTGCGATGGATCTGCGAGCACCAGCAGCAGACCATCCTCGTCCTTCGCCACGAACGCGCCGAGCCGCTCCGCCACATCGGGGGGCACCCGCCACAGCCAGGTGGGATCGACGGCGAGCATCAGCGGATCCACCGTGTCCACGCCGGCCTGCTCCGCCAGCGCCGCCGTCAACCACCCCGGGTCCATTGCGCCGGAGTCCACGAGGAGCTGGCCCAGCCGGCCGCGCGTCCCGTGCTTCTGCATTCGCAGCGCGCCCTCGACCACCTCGCGGGTCACCACGGATTCTCCGATGAGGATCTCCCCGAGCTGCCGACGACTGGCCATGGAACGTGCTCCCGTGCACCACGGATCGGATCGTTCCCCCTGGGGAATGAGGCCCGCCTACCCCTTCACGCACAGCACCTGCTTGAGCGTGTGCACGATCTCCACGAGGTCGGTCTGCGCAGCCATCACCGCGTCGATCGACTTGTAGGCGCCAGGCGTCTCGTCGATCACATCCTTGTCCTTTCGGCACTCCACCCCCTCGGTGGCCTTGCGATGGTCCGCCAGCGTGAACCGCCCCTTCGCGTCCGTGCGGGACATCGCTCGGCCGGCGCCGTGGCTGCACGAGCAGAACGCCTCCGCCTCCCCCTTCCCGCGCACGATGAAGGACTTGGCCCCCATTGACCCCGGAATGATCCCCAGCTCCCCCAGCCCCGCGCGCACGGCGCCCTTGCGCGTGACCAACACCGACTGCCCAAAGTGGGTTTCCCGAGCGACGTAATTGTGGTGACAATTCACCGCCTCGTCGATCACCTCGAAGCGCTTGGTGTGCTTTCGCAGCGCGCGCAGCGTGTGGTTCATCATCAACACGCGGTTCACCCGGGCGTACTCTTGCGCCCACCCCACGGCCTCCACATATTCGTCGAACAACGGAGATCCTTCTTCCAACCATGCGAGGTTCATGTCCGGCAGATCCTTCTGGCGGCGGATGATCTTTTCACGCGCCATGTCGATGAAGTAGCTGCCGACGCTGTTTCCGACCCCTCGGGAGCCCGAGTGCAACATCACCCACACGCCGCCCGCCTCGTCCAGGCACACCTCCACAAAATGGTTGCCTCCGCCCAACGTACCGAGCTGCTCCAGCGGGCGGGGGTGGCTGGAGCGGGGGTTCTTCGCCAGCACCGCGCGATAGCCCGGATAAAGCTCCGCCCACGCGGCCTCCACCGTGTCAGGAACCTCGTTCCAGGCGCCGGCGTCGTGTTTTCCGCCGTTGTGGCTTCGCCCGTGTGGCACGGCCGCTTCGATGGTATGGCGCACCTTTCCCAGCCCATCGGGTAGGTCCTTCGCGTTCAGCGTCGTTTGCACCGCCATCATTCCACAGCCGATGTCCACGCCCACGGCAGCCGGCACGATCGCGCCAAGCGTAGCGAGCACCGTGCCGACGGTGGCGCCGATCCCAGCGTGAACGTCGGGCATCACCGCAACATGGCGAAAAACAAACGGCAGCCGAGCGACGTTTTGAAGCTGCGCGCGAGCGTGGTGCTCAAATTCTACGCCTTCCACCCACGCGTGGATCGGCACGCCGCCTTCTACCGGCAGCACGAGGGACTGGGACACGGAACACCTCGCGGGAACGCCGCGGACCCGGCGGAGCGCCGGTGGGGTGCCAGTGTAGGCACGGTGGAGGCGGAGGCAAGACCCCTACTCCCCCGCAAACACAAACGGATACGTAACCACCACGATCCCCCCGCCCGCAGGCGCCGGGAACGCCATCCGCCGAAGCACCCCGAGCAAGCACGCTTCCGCCTCGGGCGAACCCAACGTGGAGCTGCGCACCTCCGCGCTGGCCACGCTGCCATCCGCCGCGACCACGAACTTCGTCTGCACCTTGCCCGCCAATGCGGGATTCTTCTGCAGCTCGCGCTGGTAGCAGTAGCGAATGGGCGCGAGGTTGCGCTTGATCACCGCGTCGATCAGCGAGTGGTCGATCGACCCCAGGATCATCGGCTCCGAGGCCACGACGCCGATGCTCGCCCTGCCCCGGTAGGCGTAGCGTCCACCGCCAGCCAGCCCGTAGCCAACCCCATAGCCCCCGCCAGAGCCGTACCCGAGCAGCCCGGCGGTGCTCATGTCACTGGGCGCTTCGTTGGGCACCTCGACCGTCACCCCACCCGGCCCGCACGTGCCCGGCGCTTCGTCCACCGCCACCAGGGATGTGTACCTGGTAACCAGAGAGTGTTCCAGTGCTACGTCCACGATCTCGTCGCGACGGATGCCCGTAGCGTGACCGGGGTTTGCACCGTCGAGGTCGGCGACCTTGCGGCGGGCCCAGAGCGTGGCCACGCCGGCGTGGGGGTCGTCGAGGGCGCCGGCGAGGTCTACGGTGGCGGCCAACGACACTCGCCGCCGACCGACATAGCCGCTCACCACCACGTCCGCGGAGTCGAGGTTCTCGGTGGAGAAGCGACCAACGACCCGCAGCACCTGGCCCGCCCAGAGGTCCGGGGTCCGCGAGGGGTAGACCTCGTCTACATCGAGTCCGCCCCAGTCGATGACCACGTCGGTGAACGCGGGGCGTGCGATGCGCTGGTAGAAGGTGTCGACCGCGCGCTTCACCGAGGTGCCAGGCCGATGATAGAGCACCGCACCCCGGCCCATCTCGGCCACCCGGGCGAGCAGGCTTCGATTGGGGCTGCTCGATACGCCGAGCGCGAACACGCGGTTGTTCCCCAGGTTCTCGCGGACGACGCTGGCAATCATGTCATCGTCGCCGACGAAGCCGTCGGTGAGCAGCAGGATGAGCCGCATGGAATTGGGCCGGGCCGGCCCGCTCAGCGCGGCGCGCAGCCCGTTCTCCATGTAGGTGGCGCCGGAGTCGAAGTGCTCCAGCCAGGCCGTGGCCGATGCACGCGTGTCCCGCGTCGAAGGTTGGGACTCGAGAAACAGCGAGGCGGTGTCGTCGCTGAAGCGCATGACGTTGAACGTGTCACTCGGGCGCATGTCGCGTAGCGCCTGGGTGACGGCGGCCTTGGCGACCTCGTAGGGCTCGCCGGACATGGAGCAAGACTCGTCGATCAGGAAGACCAGTTCGCGAGGGCGAAGCTCACCGGGGTCGAGCTCGCCGGCGCCCGGTGGCTCAACGGTCAGCGCAAAATACCCGTCGTCGTCGGGGTCGGGCCAGGCGGCGACGACCGCGGCGCGAACGGACTCGCCGCCCAGCGTCCAGTCCAGCGCGAAGTCGCGGTTCGGGATCTCGACATCAGCCGCGAACGCGACTTCCGCGCCCCAGGCGCCCTCATCCACCACGCCGATGTCGTGGGTGTCGCTCCAAAGGCCCTCCACCGGCATCCCCTCTTCGATCGCCACGGAAACGTCCACGCGGCGACCGTCGTCTGCGTACGGCGTGACCAACTCCGCGGCGTCCTCCACCCACGGGGGCGAGAACCGCGGGCCCACGGTGAGCGGGAGAGTCCAACTGTACACGCTGTCCTCCAGCGCGGCCTGCTCCACCCACCCGATCTCGATCTCCACCTCCTCTCCGGGGCAGAGGTTGCTGATCGACTGCCGGAACAGGTTGTTCCTCGTCTCTTCGAGGAGCGCCGCCTTGCGCCCGTCGGCCTTTGCGGCCTCGTAGATCGCCCTCGCCTCCCCGCGCTCCGCCACGAAGCCATCCACGACGCGGCCCCCACACGTGAGCCGCATCCGGTTCACGGCGGCGCCCTCGGGGAGCGGAAGAAGGTAGGTTGCCTCGATGGGAACGTCATAGGGGTTGCTGAACCACTGGGTCATCGTCACGTCCACGATGCCGGCCGAAACCTCGGCGTACACGCTGGTGTGCTCCAACACGAGGGTGTTTTGCACACCGCTGGCATCAGCCTCCCCCACGCGCAGCTCCCCGCCCACCACGTCGTCGGAGGCGGACACCTCGGGCGGGTACAGCACCGGATCGTCCCAGCCGGGAACGCGCGCCTGGGCAGGCGAAGACACCGCGGCCAACGCCGCGACCAATCCAACGATCATGGGAGCTCCGGCGCCTTGGCAGAGGTGGCGCGGCACAGCAGACCAACGAGTCGGCCCACGGTTCCGGGCGCTTGTCAGGGCTCGGCAAAGTCTCTCGCGGCGGGTGAATACGCGAGGCCCCCCTACCCCCTCCTGACGAAGGCGACCGGGCCACGAAGTGCGGCGAGCACGGGCCTCGCCCAACGGCGCTACACTGCGCCTCCTCCGGGTGCCCCGTGCGCTACGCCCTCCTCCTTTCGCTCCTCGCCGCCGCCTGCGAAACCGCGCGCGAAGACTCCGGAACCCTCGACTCGGCGGAGGACACCGCGGTGATCGGCGGCGGCCCGACCCCAGAATTCGACCGGTTCTGCAGGGGAACCGACTGGACGACGACGACGAAGGCGGCCACCCTCCCCGAGAAGGATGGCAAGGCCGTGACCTACCTCCCCGACCACACCAGCTATGGGCGCGGCACGGTGGAGCTGGAAAAGCTGGTGCCGACGGCCCCGTTCCACGTCACGAAGGTGCGGGTGCTGTTCGCGGAGGGGGACGGGAAGGCGAACGTGCGCCTGATGCACACGCTCGGGCGCAGCTACCCGGCGGGGTACCCCGACCTCGACAGCGAGGGCGCGAACGTTGGCGGCCCCTGGGAGGTGGAGGTGAGCGCCGCGTGGGAGGACGAGGTGTGGACGGAGATCGACGTGAGCGAAGATGGGCTGTTCCTGCTACCGACCCAACACTACGCGCTTGTGAACGAATATCCGAAGAAGGGAGCGCCGACCGTGGCGCTGATGAACACCAAGTATGACGCCAATTCACGCGCGCTGTTGATCGTGGATGGCATGGATGAACCGTACGGCTTGCCGGGCGACTACCTGATGATGTTGGAGGGGGAGACGTTTTGCGAGTGGGCCGAGGCGGACCGCTGGTTTGCGGAGCGCACCGCGCCGTTCAACACGGAGGAGGCTGGCAACCTGGCGATGGCGGACCTGAACGGCGACGGCCACGACGATCTGGTGACCACCGGAGGCCAACCGAAGGCGTGGCTGGGAGATGGGGCGGGGGCCTTTGCCAACGCCACCGAGCCTTGGGCGGAGGCGATGTTTGCGTCGTGGATGTTGTTTGGCGATGTGGACAACGACGGCGACGAAGATGCGTTTGCGGCCAGCTATGTGAGCGCGGATGGAGACGGGGATCTGGTGACGTTATCCGAGGGAGACTGCAACGACGTGGACGCCAACGTGCATCCGGGGGCTGAGGACCTGACCGACGGGATCGACAACGATTGTGACGGCATGGCGGACGACGGGACGGACGCCTCGGACGCGGACGGCGATGGGGCTTCGGTGGCCGCCGGAGATTGCGACGACACCGAATACGATCGTTACCCGGGCGCGCGGGAAGTGAAGGACAGCATCGACAACGACTGCGACCTTGAGGTGGACGAGGATTTTCCCTCGCAGATCCTGCTGAACGACGGCACCGGTGAGTTTTCGGCGCTAGCCGGGTCGGGCGTGGAAGTGCGCGAGCCGAGCACCGCGGGCGCGTTCGGCGATGGCAACGAGGACGGGATGCTCGACCTCTACTTCGCCAACTGGCTTGAGCACTATCCCGACGACCCGGCCGTGCAGGACCGCTACTACGAGGGCGCGGGCGGCGGTATGTTTACCGATGCCTTCGACGCGGCCGGGCTGCGGCTCCCAACCCCTTGGTCGGCCTACGGCATGGAGTGGACCGACACCAACAACGACGGCCACCCCGACATGCTCGTGGCCAATTATCACCTGTTCGACAACCAACTGTGGCAAAACCAGGGGGACGGCACGTTCGTTGACGTGGCGGCGGACGTTCACCTCGATCACGACCAGGAGCCGACCGAATACCCGGCTTACCCAGGCGGGCACAGCTATGGCGGCGATTTTGGCGACATCGACAACGATGGGGACATGGACGCCTTCCAGGCGAACCTCTGCCACCCCCGCACGTACCCCTGGTCGGACCAGAGCACCCTGAACATCAACGACGGCGCCCCCAACTTCAGCTTTACGAACGAAGCCGCGCTGCGCGGCCTGGAGTACGACGAAGGCGACGTGCACGGGCAGTTCGGGGATTACGACAACGATGGCGACCTGGATCTGTTGGTGTCGAGCCTGTACCCCAACCACTATCCGCGGGTGTACCAGAACCAGGGAGACGGCACGTTCGTGGATGTAACCTACGAAGTTGGGCTCAACGTGGAGACAAGCTGGGGGATCCTGTGGGCCGACGTGGACGAGGACGGCGACCTCGACTTCCTCGTAGCCGGCTCGTACGGCGACACTCGGGTGCACCTGTTCGAGAACCGCATCGGCACCCAGAACCACTGGGTCGAGCTGAAGCTGGAGGGAACGAGCACCAACCGGAACGCCGCCGGTGCGAGGGTGACGTTGACCTCGGCGGGGGTGACCCGAATTCGCGACGTGCAGGTGGGGGGCGGCAGCTTCAACCAACAGCGCCCATTTACGGTGCACTTTGGGTTGGGCGAGGTGGACGCCGTCGATTCGGTAGCGGTACGCTGGGTCGGCGGGGCCACGGAGACGTTCACCGGCGTGGGCGCCGACGGGCGGTGGCGGTTGGTGGAGGGGGCGGGGGTGGCAGCGGGGATGTAGGGTGTGAGGCTGCTCGACGGGGTGGGGGCCCCTTGGCGCCGGCGAGTCGAGTCGAGCGCGTTGGCCGTGCGGCGAAGTCGAGCCGGGCTGAATGGCCGTTCGAAGGGCGAAAGCCTCGCAGTGGCGACCGCTCGCAGCGTGCCTCCGAAGCCCGCGGGCGCAGGGAACGGATAAACGCCGGGTTTGGGAGGCGCTTCGCAGCGGTGTCACGCCACCGAGGTCAAACAGAAGGACTCGACTTGGCTGCGCGGCCATCCAAGTGGGGTCGACCATTCGGGCGACCTCGGCCGACCTCGGCCGACCGCCGCCGAAGCCCTTCCCACCCCCGTGCTACCGTCCCGCGATGGACCTTGAACCCACCGCGGACGCGGCCCCGCTTTCAGCCGACGCCGCCCCGCTCTCCGCCGACGCCGCCCCGCCCGCGGGCTTTGAGCGCATCGACGCCGCGCCGTTCCCGCTGTTGCGAGCCTCGCTCCCCAGCGGGCTGACCCTCTGGTTCGCGCCGAAGGCCGGAGCAACCAGCGTATTCGCGGAGCTAGTCTTTCAGGCAGGCGGCCGCTACGAGGACGAGGCGACGAGCGGCGCCTCCCACATGCTGGAGCACATGCTCTTCGTGGGCACCGAGCGGTGGACACAAGCCGAGGTTCGCGCGGTGATTGACCGCGCAGGTGGTGTGCACAACGGCTTCACCGGCCAGGAGCAGGTCGGGTACTGGGCGCGCCTCCCGGCCGGTGAGTGCGCCACCGCGCTCGACTGGCTCGACCAGATCGCCTTCCACCCCACCCTGCCGGCCGACGAGTTCGACCGGGAGCGCGAGGTGGTGTTTGAGGAGCGCGGCGGTCACGATCCCTGGTTGATCCGCACCCTTCACGACTTCGGCGTTCCGATGAGCCTCTCCGAAGCGCGGGGGCGGGCGATCTTCCCGGGGTCGTCGCGGAGCCGCCCGCAGATCGGGGACGAAGCCAGCCTCGACGCCCTCTCCATCGATCAACTACGCGCGTTCTATGCGGCGCATTACACCGCGGAGAACGCGGATCTCGTCGTAGTGGGTGACGAGCGTCCGGCCGACGTCCTCGCCCTCGCCATCACCACGTTCGAAGGGCTCCCCCACGGCGCGCGACACCAGCCACCGATGGACTATGGCCCCCCGGAACTCGGTGGTCGCGACAGTTCGTGGTCGCCCCAGATCAGCGATCGATGCGTCGTGTCGCTCGGCGCCCGTGGCCCTGCGCTCGACGCCCCCGACGCGGCCGCCGCCGACGTGCTCGCGCGCTACCTCGACCGCGTGCTCGAACACGACCTCCGTGAAACTCGTGGAATCACCTACGGTGTTTCGGCGTGGAACTACACCCTGTCGGATGGCGGAGAATTCACGGTCACGGTCGAAACCGATTGCAGCCACAAAGACGAGGTAGCCGACGCGGTAGACGCGCTGATCGACGCCACGGCCGCAGGGACCGTCGACGCACCCCGATTCGAGGAGGCCCGAAGCTCGCGCGCCGGTGGCGACGCGCTGAAGCTCGAAGGCCCGACCGCCTGGGGTGATTTCGTTGAAGAACGCACCACCCTCGCCGGCCCGTTCGCGCGCCCCGTTACCCCTGCCCGCGTGGCGGCGGTCACATCCGACGACATGGTGACTGTAGCCCAAACGTGGCTGAAGCCCAACCAACGCCGAATCTGGTTCTCACGCGCGGCACTGACCGTCACGCAAGCGTGGATCGTCGGCCTGGGCCTCGGCGTGCCGCTCGCCGGATGGTTGGGCCGCCGTTTCTGGCGATGGCGACGCTCCCGGCGGGGATAGACTCCCCCATGCCCCTCGCCCTGCTCTTCGTCGGCAACTCCTACGTGTTCGTAAACGAGCTGGACCAGACCACCGGCGCGCTGTTCCTCGACGCCGATCCTACAGGGGAAACGCTCGCTCACCGCGAGGCCACCGGCGGCTACACCCTCCCCCAGCACCTGGCGGACGCCGACGGCACGAACGGCGACACACCGCTGCGCCAGGCGCTGGTCACGGGCACACAGGCCTGGACGTGGACGCTCCTGCAGGACCAGAGCCAGATCCCCGGCTTCCCCGAGGATCAACCCGAGGTCATGGCCAGCCTCGCCGCCCTCCCGGGGCTCGACGCGCTGATCGAGGCCAACGGCGGCCAAACGATGCTGTTGATGACCTGGGGTCGGCGCGATGGCGACAGCACCAACCCCGAGTGGTACCCCGACTATCCGACGATGCAAACCAAGCTCGCCGACGGGTACCTACGCTACGCCGCCGCCATTACCACCGATACGCGCACCGCCTGGGTCGCCCCCGCCGGCTACGGCTTTCGCCATGTCTGGCAGGATGCCGTCGACGCGGGCGAGGATCCGCTCGACCCGGCCGCGCGGTTCTACCGCTTGTACATTGAAGACGGCAGCCATCCTTCCCCGCTTGGAACCTACCTCGCCGCGTGTGTCATCTATTCCTCGATCTCCGGCGACGTGTGCTCCGGTCGCGCGGCGCCCCCCAGCCTGAGCGCCGCGGATGTGGTCGCCGTGCAAGCCGCCGCCGACGCGGCGGTGTTTGAGGAGTCCGGGGATATCGCGTATCCGTGGCAGGGAGCCGGCGAAGATACTGGAGAGCAGCCGGGGGACACGGGCGCCAAGGACACAGCCGACGATCCTGAGGATACGGGCGGCGCAGGCGGCGGCGCTTCAAGCGGCGGGTGTGGCTGCTCGAACACCAACCCAGGCCGCGGTTGGGTGGCGGCGGTGGCTACCCTGGTGTTGTTGCGCCGGCGGATGGGTCGACGAACGGCTCAGGGAGCTGCCCGCGGCCCGGTCTCGTCGTCAGGCGCGGTGTCGGGGCAGCTCGGCGCCTCGGTGGCGTCGTTCCTTGGCCTCAGCACGCTCGCCGCATGCGCCGATCCCGCTGCCGATTCGGGCATTCCCAACGCCGATTCCGCCGCCCTCGCTGCCGACACGCGCTCGCCCGGCCACTACTTCCCCGACGCCGCGCCCTGGACCACGGCCGTGGCCGACGCCCCGCTCGACCCCGACAACGACGCGCTCATCGCCGGGCTCGCCTCGCGCGGCTGGGGCACCGGCCACTTCCAGATCGACTTCTCCATCGAAGTGCTCGAAGCCGACGAAACGACCGAGCGCGTCGCGCTCGAGCCCACGAGCGACTTCTACTCCCCCGACTGCGACCAAACGCCGGTTCCCCTGCCCGAAGGCGGCAACGTCGAGGGCGAGGCCGACTACGCCTGCGCCTCGGGCGGCGACTGCCATCTCCTCGTGAAAGCGGAGCACGAAGCCCGACTCTACGAGATGTGGCGCGCGGACAAGCGTGGCGACACCTTCCGAGGCGGCTGCCTCGCGGTGTGGGACATGGACCGTGTGTACCCGCCCGAAGGTCGCGGCGAGCAGTGCACCAGCGCCGACGCGGCGGGCTACCCGATCGCGCCGCTGCTGTTCACGGCCGACGAGGTGGCGAGCGGCACGATCGACCATGCGATCCGCTTCATCCTCCCCAACGAGAGCATTCGCGACGGCGAATACTACCACCCCGCCACGCACGCCACCAACGCCAGCGGTGGCGGTGCCGACGCCCTCCCCTACGGCGCACACCTCCGCTTGAAGGCCGGCTTCGATGAAACACGCCTCGCCGATCCCGACGCGCGTGTCGTGGCCCGCGCGCTCCAGACCTACGGCATGTTCCTCGCCGATGGCGGCAACATCGCGCTCACCGCGGAGGCGGATGCGCGCTCCACCCACAAGTGGGCCGACCTCTTCGAAGATGGCAGCCACGCCTTGTGGGGCATCGAACCTGATGACTTCGAGGTCGTGGCGCTGCAGGGGGAGGCGGTGCCGCTTACGTTTGAGTGTGAGCGGAGCGGGCTGTAGGAGCCGTTCAGTCGCCGCCGCCGAGTCGAGTGCACCTGCGCGGCCGGCGAACGGCCCTACAGGCCGACGATGACCCGACCGCCGCTACGCCGTGAGCCGTCCCAGCGGGCCACGGAGCGCCGCGAGCGCGCCCTCGAGCAGGCGGCCGTAGGGTGGCGCGAGCAGATGCCGCGCTGGCGCGAAGGCGCTCGCCGACAACACGCCGCGAATGTGCGAGAAGGAGTCGAAGCCGGCGCGCCCGTGGTAGGCGCCCACCCCGCTCTGACCCACACCACCAAAGGGAAGGTTCTCCTGACCGAAGTGAACGAGGGTGTCGTTGATCGAGGCGCCACCGCTGACCACGCGGCGCAGGAGCGACTCCGCGCGACGCACATCCGGCTCGAACACGTAGAACGCGAGCGGCCGGGGACGGCCCTGAACGTAGCGGATCGCCGTATCGAG
This sequence comes from Deltaproteobacteria bacterium, assembly GCA_014191855.1. GTDB lineage: Bacteria > Myxococcota_A > UBA796 > UBA796 > SXON01 > SXON01. Next base: position 14,523 of record BJHF01000035.1, on the reverse strand, counting down.
GCTGTCGTATTCAAGGATGGGCAGCACCGGGCCGAACAACTCCTCCGTGAGCAAGCGGCCGTGAGCGGGCGGATGAAGCACCAACACCGGCGCCATCCGACGCCCCGCCCCGTCGCTCCCGACATGCTCCAGCGTCGCTCCGCCCGCCTCGGCCTCCGCCAACAACGCCAATAACCGAGCATGGGCGCGGTCCGAGATGACCGCCGTTTGGCGGGCGCTGGGGCCCATACGCTCCACCGCATCGCGGAACGCGGCCACGAACACATCCAACTTGCCCCGCGGTAGCAGCACGTAGTCGGGCGCGATGCAGGTTTGCCCGGCGTTGAACAGCTTCCCGACGGCCACGCGGGCCGCAGCGTGAGCCATCGGAGCGTCCCGCGTCACCAGCACGGGCGACTTGCCGCCGAGCTCCAACGTCACCGGAACGAGCGACGCTGCGGCCGCTTGGGCGACCAGCGTCCCGACGGCCGTTGATCCCGTGAAAAACAGGTGGTCGAGCGGCAGCGAGGTGACGGCGCGCGCGACCTCGGCGTTGCCCTCCACCACTGCCACCTCCTCTGCCGTAAACCGGTCCCGCAGCGCTCGCCCGAGCAGCGCCGCCGTGCGGGGGGTGACCTCGGAGGGCTTGAGCAGCACGCGGTTCCCCGCCGCGAGCGCCGCGACCATCGGCCCCAACGCCAGGTTCACCGGGTAGTTCCAAGGGGCGATGATGCCGACGACCCCCTTCGGAACCCGCTCCACCCAGCCGCGGGAGGGCCGGAAGACCGGGTGCGGGTCGACACGCTCCGGTCGCATCCAGCCGCGCAGGTGGCGCCGCGCATGACGCACCGAGTCGAGGGTCGTGGCGATGTCGGCGAGCAGCGTTTCCGTGCGGGACCGGCCGCCAAAGTCGGCGTCGATCGCGGTAACGAAGCGCTCGGCTTCGTCCACGAGCAGGTGCTCCAGCCGGACGAGGCGATCCACCCGCTCGGCGAGCGATGGGTCGGGATCGCGGAGGTAGCCGCGGCGGAGGAGGTCGAAAGCGGGTTGCGGCATGAACTGGTCCGTCCAGTTTGTGGCTCTCACCTCCCGGGAGAGGCTTGTCAACCCCTTGCAGGTGGGAGCTTCTCATGGTACTGGTCGGGCCAGTTATGGCAAACACCTCCGAACGCCTCGCCAGCACGCTCCGCAGCGCCATCCTCACCGGGCGGCTCCGGCCGGGCGATGCCCTGCCTTCGGAGCGGGATCTCGCTGAAACCCACGAAGTCAACCGCTCCTCCGTGCGGGAGGCTGTCAAGCGCCTCGAGGCCTGGGGCCTCGTTCAGGTACGGCATGGCGGCGCCACCAAGGTGAGGGACTTCTTGTTGTCGGCGGGGATCGACCTCATTCCCCACCTCCTCGAAGCCAGCGGGCCGGTGGCCCCCGAGGTGCTGCACGATCTTCACGAAGTGCGCGCGATGCTGCTCGGTTGGTCGGCCGAACAGGCGGCGGTGAAGGCGGATGCGGCCTCGATCTCCCGGCTCGACGCCCTGGTGCGTCGCATGGAGGATGCTCGGGGCAAGGCGGCTACCCTGCAAGAGCTCGACTACGAGTTCTTCCAGCAGCTCGTCGCCATCACCGGGAATCGGGTGCTGGCGTTGTTCGCGAACGTCGTGCGGGACGTGTACCTGGCCGGTCGCGACCGGTTCCTTCCGATGTACGGGCCCGGCGTGTTCGAGGTCGGGCACCACCAGCGCCTCGTCGGGGCGCTGCGCGCGCGCGACCCGGCGGCGGCCGGCGCCGCGATGCGGGCCCACGCCCTCTCCCCGATCGGCCTGAACGCGAACGGGAAGGCGCCCTCATGAACTCGCTCCGGTACCCGGGCGATCCTGGGCACGTCGAGAGCTACTTCCTGCGGGCAAACCACCCGTCTCGCCCGCTGGCCGTGTGGGTGAAGCTCACGCTGCTCGCGCCGCTGGTCGGCGACGCGGTGGCCGAAACGTGGTTCATCGCCTTCGACGGTGAAACGAACTCAACCTACGCGCATCGCGACACCCACCCGTGCGACCGACACGCCCTCGCCGACTCGCTTTCCGCGGGCACGTTCCGCTTCAACCTCCTCGGTGGCACGATCTCGGGGCAGGCCGGCGCGGCCGCCTTCAACCTCGCGTTCACGCCGCTCGCCGGTCCAGTCGGCGCGCCCCTCTCGATGTTCCCTTTCGCGTGGATGCTCACCGCGCCCTTCCCCAAGTCGAAGCTGCTTTCCCCCGTGCCGGCGGCGCGCTTCGAGGGCACGGCGCACTGCTTCGGGCAGCGCTGGGAGGTGCACGAGTGGCTCGGGATGCAGGGGCACAACTGGGGCAAGGAACACGCCCCCGAGTACGCCTGGGGGCAGTGTGTTTTTCCTGGGGAGGTGCCCACGATGGCGGAGGGCTTCACCGGGCGGATCCGCCTCGGCACACGGCTCTCCCCGCGACTGAGCGCGCTGGTGGTGCGCCGCGGCGAGCGCGAGTACCGCTTCGACAGCATCGTGGACTTGTGGCGCCAGGAGGCCACGATCACCGACCAACGCTGGACGCTTCGGATGCGCGGGCGCGACGGCGAAGCCCGCCTCCGGATGGACGCTGCCGGCCGACCGATGGCGTGCCTCGGCTACGCCAACCCCGACGGGCGCATGTCGTACTGCTTCAATAGCAAGCTGGCCGACACGCTCTTGGAGGTTTCACCACGTGGTGAGCCCGCTTTTCACTGCCAGTCGCCCCACGGCGGCGCGCTGGAGCTGCTCCGCTCGGAGCCCAACCCTGCCTTTCCGGTGGTGTGAGATGACCCTCGGCTTCGCAGAGACCATGGCCGGTACGCTCACCGACAGCGCCGGCCAGGCGCACCAGACCGCGTTCACCGTGCGCGCCACCGGGGAAGGCGGTGGCTACTTTCGCTTGGCCGGAACGGCCTTCTCGCAAGGGCTGCTCGATGCGACGGCGTGCGAAGGTGCGCTGACCATCGGCCTGGGCTTCATCCGCTACCGTGTACGGATCCCCGGCCCAAGGGGAGACTGGATGCTCCTCGGCCAGAAGTCGCCTTCGCCGCGCGCCGCCGTTCGCTCCATGACCGTGCTCCCCATCGTGCTCCATGATCCGGCGGGCGCCGAGCGCGCAAGGGGTAACCTGCGCTTTTCCCTTCGTGAGCTCCCAGCGTTCGCCCTCTCCTGGCTGATGCCCATGGCGCGGTCGTGAACCTCTACGATCCCCGGGTGTACGCCGCGATCGCCGAAACAGCCGTGCCGCCGGGCCGCGGCCTCTTCGGCGGCGACGCGGCGACGGTCGCCCGCTTGCAAGCGGGCCTCGCCGACATCCATCCCGCCCTCGCGCCCGGTTGGCGGGCCCTTGCGATGTTCGTAGACGGTTGGGCGCTCGCGACCACTCGCCACCACTTCGCCAGCTTGCCCCTGGGGCGTCGCCTCGCCATACTGGAGAGCCTCGACCGGCGTGAGAGCACCCGGAACCTGCTTCGGGGACTGCTCGCGCCGCTCAAGCTCGCGGCGTTCGAGGATCCGCGCCAGCACACGAGGTTGGGCTGCGAGTACGGCCACGGAACCCCGACCGCAAATGAGCCCGCCCGGTGGCGCGAAGGCGTCGTGGACGGCGCCACCCTGCTCGACGAAACGCTGGAGTGCGACGTCGTGGTGGTCGGCACCGGTGCGGGCGGCGCCCCGCTCGCCGCGAGGCTCGCGGAAGCGGGGTTCGGCGTGTGTTTGTTGGAGGAGGGCGCGCACCACACCCGCACCGACTTCACTGGCCGCCCGGTGGACATGATGCGACGCCTTTACCGCAATGGAGGCGCGACGGTTGCACTTGGAAACACGGTGATTCCGATCCCGGTCGGGCGCGGGGTTGGCGGGACGACCCTCATCAACTCGGGGACCTGCTTCCGGGTGCCGACGAATACCCTCGCGGAGTGGCGGGAATCCAGCGGAATCACGGGGCTCACCGCCGAGGCGCTAGACCCGTACTATTCCGCCGTGGAGCGCGATCTCGAGATCGCCCCGTCGTCGCCGGCCGCCATCGGGCGGATCGGCGACATCGTGGCCCGGGGATGCGACGCGCTCGGCTGGGCGCATCACCCGCTGGCGCGAAACGCCCCCGGCTGCGATGGCCAAGGCGTGTGTGTGTTCGGCTGCCCCACCGACGCAAAGCGCTCCACAAACGTGTCCTATGTGCCGCGTGCGCTGAGCGCGGGGGCGATGTTGGTTACCGGAGCAAAGGTGGAGAGCGTCGTCACCGAGAACGGCCGGGCGGTGGGCGTTCGGGCGCGGGTCGGCGAGCGGGAGGTGCAGGTACGTGCGCGGGCCGTGGTGCTGGCGTGTGGAGCCCTGGGCACGCCGGCGCTGCTCTTGCGGCAAGGCCTCGCCAACACCTCGGGCGAGGTCGGCCGCAACCTGAGCATCCATCCCGCCACGGCGTCGATGGGCCTGTTCGACGAGCGCGTCGATGGGTTCCGCTCCGTGCCCCAGGGGTATGGCATCAACGAATTCCATGACGAAGGCCTGCTGTTCGAAGGCTCGTCGCTGCCGCTCGAGCTCACGGCGGCGATGACACCCGGCTTCGGCCCCGCGTGGACGGCGCTCATGGAGCAGGCACAGCACACGATGCTCTTCGGGTTCCTGGTGAAAGACACCTCCCGCGGGCGGGTTTCTGCCACACGTAGCGGCGAGCCGCGCATCACCTACTGGCTCAACCGCAAAGACACCGCCCGGGTGCAGCGGGGCCTGGGCCTGCTCGCGCGGTTGTACCTCGCGGCCGGCGCGCGCGAAGTGAGGCAACCCGCGATGGGCCACGAGCGCCTCCATACGCTCGCCGACGTGGCGCGGTTCGAGAACGCGAGTATGGCCGCCCGGCACTTCGACCTCACCGCCTATCATCCCGCGGGAACCTGCCGCATGGGCGCGGACGCCGCGCGCTCGGTGGTGGACGCGAACCACCTGTGCCACGACGTGCCCGGCCTCTACGTCGTGGATGCAAGCGCGCTCCCCGGCTCTCCGGGCGTGAACCCGCAGCTCTCGATCATGGCGTTGTCGCTGCGCGCCGCCGATGCGGTGGGCGCCGCGCTGGGGTAGTGTGGTGGCGCCCTCATGCGAGCCGCGCCGCCAGTATCCGTCATCGCCCTGCTTCTGACGGTGTTTTCCACGGGCTGCGGCCCCCTGGTGTTCTCCGAGATCTCGGCCGAGCCCAGCCCCCACATGGCGACCGTGCTGGTGGCCACGTGGACGACCGACCGGGAGTGCGTGGGCGACGTGAGGTACGGCCTGGAGGGGGAGGTCTCGTTCACCACGCTTCGGGAGCCGAAGCCATCGGTCACCCATCGTCGTATCTTGCTGAATCTACCCTCCAACCGGGATGTTTCATTCAGCGTGGGATGCACGGAAGCCGAGGAGCGGGCCAGCGGGGAGGCGGCGACCGGCTCCACCAGCACCCTCCCGGCGGGGCTCGCGGACCTCACGGTTGAGGGCACCCCCGATGAGGGTACCGACCTGCTGCTGATGCCCACCCTCGGGGCCGACACCGCCGCCGCGATCTTCGACCTTCAGGGCCGAGTCGTCTGGTACCACGTGGAGGGGCAAGGCATGGGGGTGACGCGAGTTCGGCTCTCTGTAGACGGCGCCAGCGTGCTCTACATGGTCGCGGCGTACGGAGAGAACCCGGAGGGGGACCCAGCCATCGTGCGGGTCGGGTTCGATGGCGAGGAGCTGGCGCGCTACCACATCCGCACCGCGAACCATGACTTTGAGGAGCTTCCTGATGGTACGATCGCGGCAATTGTAAACGACACGCGCACGGTGGAGGGGATCGAATACCGCGGAAACGCGATCGAGGAGCTTGCCAAAGATGGCACGAGCACCGTGGTTTGGAGCGCGTTCGATGACTTCGACCCCATCGAGAACCCCTCGCTGTACGACGACGGCAACCTGTGGACCCACGCCAATGCCATCGACTACGACGCCGACTCGGACGGCTACTGGCTTGGGATGCGCAACCTCGACATGCTCGTGAAGATCGACCGTTCCACTGGAGAAGTCGCCGAACGAGTCGGGGGTGACAACCCAACCCTGCCGTTCGCGGAGGCGTCGGAGGCGTTCTCCGGTCAGCACCAATTCCAGTGGCTTGAGGACGGGCTGTTGGTGTTTGACAACTCGCCCGACGACCGCGTGTCGCACCCGGTCGAATACGGCTTCGATGCGGGTCGAACGACGCTCACCCAACGTTGGGCGTATTACTCCGACCCCGAGATCTGGAATTACGCGCTGGGAGACGTGGAGCGGGACGCAGATGGCGGCACGCGTGTGACCTATTCGCCCGCGGGGGTGGTCCTCCAACTGAATGCGGACGACTCCGTGCGCTGGCAGATGAGCTCCCCCCTAGGCACCGGCTTCGGCTACACCGAGCGCATCGGGGCGCTGCGGTGAGGATCGGTCTGCTCGTTGTGTTGGCGGCCTGTGAGGCGGATACCGACGAAACCGGCGAGACAAGGTCCGAATCCCTCGTTCCCACCGACGTGGCTGCCGCCGCCAGCCCCTTCCTCGACCTCCGCGTGGGCACCCAGGGCGAGCCCTGTGTGGCCGACTTCGACAACGATGGCGACGCGGACCTCGTGGTCCCGGCGCACAACCGCGCCGAGTGGCCGATCCTCCGCAACGAAGGAAACGGCACCTACTCCCATTGGTTCACGCTCCCCATCGCCGACCGGCATGGCTGCGACGCAGCCGACGTCAATCGGGACGGTCTTTTGGATTTCTACGCGGTCATCGGTGCGCGCCAGGGGACATCCGACGTCGCCGGACTCGATGAACTGTGGCTGCAGCGCGCCGACGGGAGCGGCTTCGACAACGCCATCCGCGGTTCGGGTGCGGAGGATGGCGCCGGGCGCGGGCGCGAAGTGCTCTTCCTCGACTCGAACGGGGATGCGCGCCCCGATCTGTTCGTCGGCAACGAGATCGGCGTAGATTTTCCCAGCCCGAGCCGGCACTATCTAGGTGGCGAGGGTGGCGATGGCGGCTTCGTGGAGGATCCGGACAGCGGCCTCAATGCGGAGCTCGGCGCGAGCTGCACCTCGAGAGGGGACATCGACCACGACGGCCTCGAAGAGCTGTTGCTCTGCGGAAGCGAGAAAATCCTATTGTACCGGCAGGCGCTGCTTGGGGTGTATTCCGACGAGGCGGGGCCGCGTGGCTTGGGCGAGATCGCGTTTCGAGATGCCGAACTGGCAGATGTGAACGGAGACGGCTGGCTCGATCTGGTCGGCGTTACCGCCAAGTACCTCACCGTATCGCTGAGTCAAGGCGGGGTGTTCCCAGAATGGAGCTACGACCTCCGGCTAGAGCACGGTCGCGACGTGGCGGTGGGCGACGCGAACGGCGATGGCTTCGCCGACATCTTCCTGGTCGAGGGGATGAGCGGGGATCTCGACCGGCCGGACTCGCTGCTGCTCGGCGACGGCACCGGCGCCCTGTTCCGCCGCATGCACCTGCCCGACGACGCGAATGAGGGCGACGGGGACACCGTGACACGGCTGCCGAACTGGAAGGAGACCGGCCGGGACGCATTCCTGGCGACCAACGGAAAGTGGCCGTACGAGGGGTGGTATCGACTTTGGGAGTTTGTGGACGCGGAGTGACTGGAAGGCACCCGCGACGCTCCGAAACCCAGCCTGACAAAGGGACCGGGCACCGAGCGTCGCCCCTCACCGCCCCCCCCGCGCCGCCAGCACCCCCCGCCAGATCGCCGGAAAACGGTCGATCGGCCCGCCTTCCCGCACGACCTGGGCCACGTGCAGCCCCGCCACGACCGCCGTGCGCCACCCCGGCTCAAAGCAGAGCGCCTGCCCGGTCACGGCCGCCTGCGTCGCAAACGCGGTGCGCCGCCCCACCGTCGCGCCGCCCTCGTGGTGGCAACGCGCCCCAGCAACGAGCCAGGCGCCGCCGAGCCTGCGACACAGCTCCACATCCTCGAAGCCGTGAGGAAAACGCTCGTCGAAGCGGGCGGTTGCCGGCAAGTGCAGGCACGCGCCGCTCAACGCATCAACGGCCTCGTCCCGCACGGGAAGGTCGCGACACTGCATTACGCGCCCCCAGCTCCGCACCCGCAGCCCCGCCGACTCCACCCCATCGCGACCGAGCAGCACCGGCCCGCACAACCCCCCGCGCTGCGCCAGGCGCTCCAGGCAGTCGGCCTCGGGCATCGCATCGTCATTAAGCACCACCGCAAAGGGCGTTCTCACCTCGGCGAGCCCTGCGTTCACCGCCCGCGCGAAGCCGCTCCCCCCGCCGAGCCGCACCATTGGCACGTCGAGGTCGAGGCCATCGTCGGTGTCGTCGACCACGAGGACGGGCCAAGCCTTGAGCGTGGGGAGGAGCCTCAGCAGGGAAGCGGTCGCGCTCCGATGGGGGATCACCACGGTGAAGGCCGGGTTCACTCCACCCCGGTGGCGCCATCCTCTAGCGCGCGACCAATGGTGTCACTCAACTGGCGCACGGTGTAGGGCTTTTGCAGGAAGCCGCGGATGCCGTCGAGCATGCCGCGCCGGCGCGCATCCACCTGGGAGTAGCCCGTAGAGAGCACGATCCGCACGTTCCTGTCGCGGAGCCGCAGCTCCCGATACACCTCTTCGCCCGACATCACCGGCATCGTCATATCAAGGAGCACCGCCCGGATCTCCTTGCGGTGCCGGTCGAAGAGCAGGAGCCCGGAGCGCCCCTCCTCCGCCTCAATGACGTCGTACCCGAGCGCCTCCAACATCGCGCGAGCGGTCGCCCGCACTTCCGCTTCGTCGTCGATCACCAACAACAGGCCGGATCCGGTACGAATGGTGTTGGTGCGCTGAGGGCGCGGCGTTGGCCGCACACTTGTCGCCGGAAGATACACGCTCACGACGGTGCCGACCTGCTCCTTGGTGCGAACGTCCACGGCGCCGCGGTGCACCCGTACGATGCCATGCACCGCCGCGAGGCCGAGCCCGCGCCCGTGCGCCTTCGTGGTGAAGAACGGGTCGAAGATACGCTTTTTCACCGCCGCACTCATCCCGCAACCGTCGTCCTGCACGCTGAGCACCACGTACGCGCCCGGCGAGAGGTTCAGCGCGGCCGCCTCCTCAGGCTGCAAGGCGGCGAAGCTCGTCTGCACGATCACGCGCCCCGCGCGCTCGCCGAGCGACTCCGCGGCGTTGGTCGTGAGGTTCATCACGACTTGCTGGAGCTGGGTCGGATCCCCCTCCACCGCGGGCACGAGCGGGTCGATCTCCATCTCCAACGTCGCGGATTTCGAGAGCGTGGCGACCATGAGCCCGCGTAGCTCGCGCACGAGATGGCCAAGATCGAGCGTCTCCGAGCTGAGCTGGGTGCGCCCGGAGTAGGCGAGGAGCTGCCGGGTAAGGTCGGCCGCCCGTTGCGCGTTTGAGATCAGGTCGTCGATCGCGGAGCGGGCCGAGCTGTGATCGGGCAGGCGCATCGCGGCGAGCGAGGCATTCCCAAGGATCACCGTCAATAGGTTGTTGAAGTCGTGGGCGATGCCTCCCGCCATCACGCCCAGGCTCTCCAGCTTCTGGAGGTCCACCATCTCGGTTTGGATGCGGTTGCGCTCCTCCTCGGCCTCCTTCCGGGTGGTGATGTCGAGCATGACGCCGCGCAGCGCGATCGAGCCCCCATCCCCGTCGGTGATCACCCGCACAGCATCGTGAAGCCAGACCACTCTGCCATCGGCCGCGAACACCCGATACTCCAGCTCGTGGTCGCCGCGGACCGCGCCCGAGTTGGCGACGACCCGCGCGCGATCGTCCTCGTGCAGGATCGTTCGCCAGAAGGAAGGTTCGAGCCATCGATCGAGCGGATAGCCGAGCAACGCGATCGCACCATCGCTCACGTACGTCCAGCCCGGGGACCCCGCCGGCGCCTCCCACACGATCGCGTGGATGCTCTGAAGGAGCTGCCCTTGCCGCTGCTGCGCCGTCTCTGCGGCCCGGCGTTGACGCACAAGCTCGGTCGTATTGACCACAAAGGTAGCCGTACCGTCGATCGCACCATCGGAGGCATGGAGCGGCTGCGTCGTCACGTCAAGGTACACCTCCGACCCCTCCGGATCCTGGACGCGCCAGCCCCGCTTCACCTCCGGCCCCCCGCCGGCGAGCACCCGATCGGCCATGAACCGCAGCCCCGCACCCAGGTCGGACCCCTCGTTGTCCGCGCTCCAGCCCAACGCGCGCAGCGTGGGGTTGGCCTCGCTCACCTCTTGATGAGGCCCGCGCCGCACCAGAACCCCGATCGGCATGGGGTCGAGGATGCCGCGCAGCGTCGCGCGGTCGAGCGCGCACGACACCACCGATACGAGCACCTGCAACAGCGGGCGATCGACTTCCGAGACCAGGGCGGGCGCCACCCGAAGCGCCACCGGCACGGGCTCGGCCACTCGCGCCTGAGTCCAGCCCGCGGTGCCCGGAGGGGGAGCCTCGTGGCGCGGATCCGCCAGCCAGAACGACCCCTCCCCGAGCTGCTCACCAAGCACGCCCGCCGCTTCCGTGAGCACGGCGCCCGGCGCACGAGGCCCCGCGAGGGCCGCGGTGATCCGCGTCAGGGTTTCGCTCCAACCGCTCCCAGCCGAACCTGGCACGCGCGACCTCGCGCCGCGAGGATACACAGGCCCGATGGTTCCTGAGCGTCGTCTTCGTGAAGAACTGATCAAGTTCGGCAGACTTTGCTACGAGCGCAACCTGCTCGTCGCGATGGACGGTAACTTGTCCGCCCGACTTCCTGATGGCTCGATCCTCTGCACCAAGGCGGGTTGCCACAAGGGCTTTCTGGATGACGACGACCTCGTCGTGATCGACACCACGGGGCGCAAGCTCCGCGGCGCCGGCAACCCCACGAGCGAGATGGCGATGCACCTTGCCTGCTACGAGGAGCGGCCCGACTGCCAGGCGGTGATCCACGCCCACCCCCCGATGGCGATCGCCTTCACGATCGCGAACGTGAGCATGGCGCGCTGCGTGCTCCCGGAGGTGGTGCTCACCCTGGGCACGGTGCCGACGGTGCCGTACGAAACGACGGGGACGCGCAACCTCGCGGACTCGTTGCGGCCGTACGTCCGCGATCATGACGCCGTGCTGATGGACACGCACGGCGCGCTGGCGCTCGGAACGAGCGTGCTGGAGGCGTTCTGCCGGCTCGAGGTCGTGGAGCACACCGCGCTCATCACCAAGACGGCTCGCGACCTCGGCGGCGTGAAGGAGCTCGACCCGAAGGAGGCCGCGCATCTGCGCTCGATGGGCCTCAAGCGCTACGGTGGCCCACCGAACGCGGTCGCGAAAGCGGACCTCCCCCACGCCGACCTCCCCCACGCCTGCATGACCTGCTCGGGCTGCGCCAACCCGGCCCCGACCGGAATCGCCCCGAAGTCGGAGCTGCGCCTCGCCCGGGTGAACTCGCAGCCGATGGCACCTTCGCCGCTCGTGGAGGCGGCGATCACGCGTGCGGTGCTGCGTTCGCTGATGCCCAGTTCGTAGCGTGCCCCGCGCATGATCTGGTGGATGGTCGCGTGTTTTCCGACGCACCCTGTCGAACCGGGCGCGACGCCCGGCGCCGCGCCTGAAGCGTCCGCGACCTACGTCGGGAGCGCCACCTGCGGAGCCTGCCACGTCTCGGCGAACGAGGTGTGGGCGCGCTCCTCGCACGCCACCGCACTCGCTACGCTCACGACGGCGCAGCACGGCGCGGATCCGGAGTGCCTTGCCTGCCATGTCACCGGGTTCCGTCAGCCCACCGGCTGGACCGGGAACGCGACGCCCGCACTCGGCAATGTCGGCTGCGAGTCGTGCCATGGAGCGGGAGGCGGGCACGCTGCCTCGCCGACGCGCGGCTACGGGCGGCTCCCGAAGGCGGCGAGCACGTGCGTCGGATGCCACACGCGCGACAATTCACCCGACTTCGTGTGGTCGGGCTACTGGCCGCAAGTCGAACACGGGCGGTGAAGCCCGGGTTCGTTATTCGCCGTTCTCGCCGATCGCCTCGACGGGACAGTTCTCGGCGGCCTCACGGCACTGCGCGAGCTCGTCTTCGTTCTCGGGCTGCTTGTAGGTGATGTCGTGATCTTCCGCGTCGCTCATGCGGAAGTTGTTCGGCGCAGCGTCGGAGCACACGGAGCAGAGGATGCACTCCTTGTCCACGTAGAAGCCGACCTTTTTACCCGAGATGACGGCCGTGCCGCCGATGTTGTCTTCCCAACGGTTGTTCCAATCCGCCACGAGATGCTCCGAATGGCTGCCGGGTGTAGCCCGTCCGGCTCCCGCCGCAAGGGGGAGCCGGCTACGAGAAGTCATGGCCATCCTTCAGGTCGCCCGCATGGGGCATCCCGTTCTTCGCATCGTCGCCGAGCCGGTGTCCCCGGTCGAGCTCGCCAGCGACGCCTTTCAACGCTTCTGCGACGATCTCTACGAGTCGATGATCGACCAGGACGGGCTCGGGCTCGCCGCGCCCCAGGTCCACGTGAGCCAGCGCGTCGCGGTGTTCCAGCTCGATCGCGACGAGGACCCGATGTTCCTGATCAATCCGGTGATCACGCCCATCAGCGAGGTTCGCGCGTTCGGCTACGAGGGCTGCCTGAGCGTGCCCGAGCTGCGCGGGCGGGTGGAGCGTTGGGTGGACATCCGGGTGGATGCGCTTGATCGCGATGGCGAACCCTTCGCGTTCGAAGCCCATGGTTGGGCCGCACGGGTGGTGCAGCACGAATGCGACCACCTCGACGGCGTGCTGTACGTCGACCGTGCACAGGTGGGTTCCCTGGCCTTCCTCAAGGAGTTCCGCCGGTATGGGCCGCCGATCGGGGGGGACGAGGATGAAGACGAGGAGGACGAGGACGAGGAGGAGGACGAGGATAGCGAGGAGTAGTCGGGACGGTTGATTCGGATCGGTCCTGCCTCCGGCTCCCGCCGGGGGGAGGTGGCCGAAGGCCGGAGGGGGGCGGCCAAGAATTCCCCCTCCGCCGCTTCGCGGCACCGCGGCGCGTTCTCAACACTTTCTCGACCGTTTCCCGACCGCTTGATAGACGGTTGAGAGCCGGCCGGGCGATGTTTCAACCCAATTTTCGAGTCACCGGATCCATCGCCAACGCGCTCGTGGCGATCGAGGCCGACCGCCAGGTCGTTACCCTGCTCCCGCTGACCGCTCCGATGCTGGACTCGCTCCGGCGTACCGCCCGGCTGCTCTCCACCCACCTGTCCACACAGATCGAGGGCAATCAACTCTCAGCCGTGCAGGTTGCCGCGGTCGTGCGCGGTGAGGGGAACTTCCCGGGCATGGAGCGCGACGAGGCGGAGATCCGGAATCACTTCGCGGCCGCCGAGTACGTCGAAGTCCTCGGGCAGCAGGGCCTCGGGTTCACGGAGTCCGAGCTGCGCAACATCCACGGACTGGTGATGACCGGCAGGGCCACACCGACGCCCTACCGTGGCGGCCAAAACGTCATTCGGGAGGCCAGCTCCGGGCGGGTGGTCTACATGCCGCCGGAAGCGAAGGACGTGCCCGGCCTGGTGGCGGAGCTGGTGGAGTGGGCGGCGTCCGCGTTCACAACAACCGCTTGGCCTCCTCCCATCCTCGCTGCCCTGGTCCACTACCAATTCGCCACGATTCACCCCTATTTCGACGGGAACGGGCGCACCGCGCGCTTGCTCACCAACCTCGTTCTGCACCGCAGCGGATACGGCCTCAACGGGATCTACTCCCTTGAGGAATACTACTCGGCAAATCTGGATGGTTACTATCGGGGCCTGGCCGTGGGGCCTAGCCACAACTACTACCTTGGCAGGGTGGAGGGGGAGGTCACCGCCTTTATCGAGTACTTCTGCGTTGGCATGGCGAACGCGTTGCACAAGGTGCGTCGGCGCGCCGAGACGGCGCCGAGAAGCCCGGTGATGGGCACTGCAGACGCGCTTCGGACGCTCACGCCGCAGCAGCGGCGCTCGTTCGGCTTGTTTCTCCGCGCCCGGCACGTCACCGCTGCCGACGTCGCAGCCTATTTCGACTTGAGTCCCCGCCGGGGCTCAGCGCTGTGCGCACGCTGGGTCGCGCAAGGGTTCCTGATTGTACATGATCCCTCGACCAAAGGCCGGAGTTACCGCCTCGCGGATTCCTGGGAGGCGCTCGTCGTGGCCCAGGCGGAGGCCCAGCGCGAGGGGGACGGCGGTTGACGGGGGCGAAGTATTTTGCGTAGCGACCCGTTCTTCCGCGCCGCCGCGCTGGCCCAGACAGCTGCGCGGCCGGCGCGGCGCCCCAATTCGCGCATTCTCACATCCGACAGTGCGGCCGGTCCCAAGTTGATCACCGATCCTTTTAGAACCTGGGTTTTCCATCGCTGTAGGCACACACAGCATAGAATAACATATGTTTATATTGACGTTATGCACCATATGTGGTAGGCACAGCGTCATGCACATCCGGTTCGTCACCAACCGCCGCGGCGACAAGGTCTACCGGTACCCCCAACTTGTGGAGAGCTTTCGGCGCCCCGACGGCATGCCCTCCCACCGGGT
>BJHF01000034.1 GCA_014191855.1 Deltaproteobacteria bacterium | reverse complement strand
GCCTCCGCGAGCCGCCGGGCTTCGTTCTCGGCAATCACCCTGGCGCGTTCGGCGGCTTCCCGCTGCCGGGCCAGCTCAGCAACGCGCGCCTCCTCCGCACGCCTCGCCTCGTCCGCGGCCCGCGCCGAGGCCTCGGCTACGCGGACCGCTTCGAGGCGCGCCTGCCAGGCGCGTGCAGCCTGATCAGCTGCTTCGCGGCGGGCTTCCGCCTCGCGGCGCGCCACCTCGGACGCGGAGCTGCGCGCCGTTCGTTCACGGACACGCCGAGCCGCCTCGCGGGCTCGGGCCTCACGATCAAGGGACTCCCGATGCCCGTCGCTCTCGCGCACCGCGGCCCCCTCCCGGAACGCGTCCAGGATCTCGCTCGGCACCGCAGCGAGGGCCGCTTCCGCGCTGCTCAGCGGTTCCCGGCGGCGGGGCGTGCGTTCGGTCGGCGCCGAATCGGGCTCCGAGTCCTCCCCGTCAGCGGGGGCGCGTGCTTGTACGCGGATGCGCGCCGCCGCCGCGCGCCGCGCGAGCGCCAGCTTCGCGTGGGCCCGCTCCCGCTCGAAGGCCGCCTGAGCGAACTCGTCCTCGTCAACCTCCTCTTCTTCCTCGTCCTCCTCCACAGGCCGATCGGGAGCAGCACCGACGCGCGGCGGTGCAGCGGCGCCCTCAACCGGTGCCAGCCTCGGCGTAGGGTCCGACTCCGCAGGGCGGCGCCACGCCTCGATCCACCGCTTCGCGGCAATTCCGGCGCCGCGCACAGCGGAAGGCGCCCATCCGTGGCTCCGGAGTGTCGTTGCGTGCCGACGGGCGAGGCGCGCGTCCACCGCGGCGCCGTCGAGGCGCACGTCGGCCAGGTCGAGGTCAAGCAGCGGCACCTCGCGGAGATCCGCGCCGCGGAGATCGGCACCCGCCACGCGGAAGAGGCCTCGCGCCGCGCGCAACGCGCAGCGGGTGCCCCGCACGAAGCCGAGATCGGCGCCCTCCAGCGTGGCGTCGTCGAGCACGGCGCGATGGAGGTCGGAGCGGGCGAGGGAGGCGCCGTCGAGCAGGGCGCCGTCGAAGCGTGCGCCGCGAGCGACGATGCCCTCCAGGCGCGCGAGGGAAAGCCGAGCGCGGGCCCAGTCCGCGCCCACGAAGCAGGCTTCTGGGGCCGAGAGGCCGACCGCATCCACATCGCTGCCGACGCTGCGGTCGAAGCGGGCCCGACCGGCATCAACCTCGCGCAGCGAAGCGCCGATGAGCAGCGTGTCGCTGAGATCCGCGCCGGCCAGCCGGGCGCCATCGAGCCGGGCCCCGGTGAGGTCGGCGCCCGCCAGCGATCGGCCCGAGAGGTCCACCCCGCGCAGATCGCAACCGGACAAATCCTCACCACGAAGCTCCATCTGCGTGAAATCGACCGCGCGCAGGTCAGCGCCGCGGAAGCGGGAGGTAAGGCGGAACGCGGGCACGCAGCCTCAACTTAGCGTTTTTTCCGATCTGGCACGCACCTTGCTTGTCACGAGATCGACGCGATGGCTTTACAGGGCGTGCGCCGTCGAATAATCGCCGTCCCGCCTACCCCCAGCACCCCCGCCTCCGGACCCTCCATGGACACCCTCCTCCTCAACGGCGGCCGCCCGCTCCGCGGCTCCGTACCCATCTCCGGGGCGAAGAACGCGTCGTTGCCGATCCTCATCGCCACGTTGGTGGCGCCGGGTGAACATCTCCTGGGCAACGTTCCGCGTTTGGTCGACACATCGTCGATGCTCTCCTTGGTCGGTCGAATCGGTTGCCCCTCCATCATCGGCGCGAACACGCGCATCGACACCTCCCGCGTGGCTTTCTGCGAAGCGCCCTACGACATCGTTCGCACCATGCGCGCCAGCGTGTTGGCCCTCGGCCCGCTCCTGGCGCGCTGCGGCGAAGCCCACGTGTCGTTGCCCGGCGGCTGCGCAATCGGCATGCGGCCGATTGATCAGCACCTCAAGGGGCTGGAGGCGATCGGCTGCCGTTTCGAGCTTGAAGGCGGATATGTACACGGACGGGTAGACAAACTGCGCGGCGCCGAATTCCGGTTCGACGTCGTCACCGTAACAGGCACGGAGAACGTGCTGATGGCCGCCGTGCTCGCCGAAGGCACAACGGTGCTCGACAACGCAGCGGCCGAGCCGGAGGTCGAGGATCTGGCTGCCTTCCTCAACGGCTGCGGCGCCCACATCGAAGGGGCGGGCACCTCCCGTATCGTGATCCATGGCGTCTCCTCGCTGAAACCCTCTCCGAAGGTTCACAACATCCTGCCCGATCGCATCGAGGCCGGCACATACCTGGTGGCTGGCGTGATCAGCCAGGGGAACGTTCGCTGCGAGAACGTTCGTCCCGCCGACCTGGAGCCGGTGATCCGGGTCCTGCGCGAGGCGGGCGCAGCGGTGGAATGCGGCGATACCTGGGTGAGCGCCGGGGCCGACGGGCGCGTACACGCCGTAGACATCGAAACGGCGCCGCACCCGGGCTTCCCCACGGACATGCAGGCGCAGTTGATGGCGCTCATGTGCGTCGCGAAGGGCACCTCCCGGATCCGGGAGACGATCTTCGAGAACCGCTTCATGCACGCGGCCGAATTGCTACGGTTGGGCGCGCAGATTCACATCGAAGGGAACACCGCCACGGTCACCGGGCAGCCACAGCTCAGCGGCGCCACCGTGATGGCCACCGACCTGCGCGCATCGGCGTCGCTCGTCTTGGCGGGGCTGGCCGCTCAGGGGAAAACAGAAGTGCTTCGCCTCTACCACCTCGATCGTGGCTACGAGCGCCTCGTCGAGAAGCTCTCCGCCGTGGGCGCGGTCGTAGAGCGGGGCCAGGAGGGCCGCCCGGCCCCCCGCAGGGAAGTCGCGTAGGGGCCGCCCCCGCCGCGGAAGCGCGTGGAGGTGCGGCTCCGCGTGGGCGCCCGGTTAGAACACCTGCCAGGGCGGGTGGGCGTTGATTCCGAAGCACGTCGTGGACGAGGTGCGCGTACGCGCGGACATCGTGTCGGTGATCAGCGCCACGGTTACCCTGCGCCGGCGGGGCAGCAGTTGGGTTGGCTTATGCCCGTTCCACAACGAAAAAACCGGTAGTTTCAACGTCATCCCCACCAAGCAGATCTACCACTGCTTCGGGTGCGGGGCGGGCGGGGACGTGTTCACCTTCCTGCAGAAAACCCGCGGCGTGGCGTTCATCGACGCGGTGAAGGAGCTCGCGGCGCAGACCGGCGTCGTCATCGAGGAGCGGCAGCTCAGCCCGGAGGAGACGGCGCGGCTGAATCGTCGAAAAGACCTGTACGACACTTGCGAAGCGGCAGCACGCTGGTTTGAGACGACGCTGCTGGTCGGGCGAGACGGTGCGCCCGGGCGGGCGTACCTCGAAAAGCGCGGCGTCACCCTGGATACGGCGAAGAGGTACCGCTTGGGCTTCGCGCCGGAGGGATGGAACAACCTTGAGAACCACCTCCGGAAGGAGGGCTACGACCTGGATCTGCTGTTGCGGGCTGGGCTCATCAAGAAGCAGGAGGAGCGCCAGACCACCTACGACGTGTTTCGCGGCCGCTTGCTGTTCCCGATCACCGACGATCGGGCCCGCCCGATCGCCTTCGGCGGGCGCGTGCTCCCAGGCGCCGACAAGGAAGCGCCGAAGTACCTCAACTCGCCGGGCACCGAGATCTACGAAAAGTCGAAAGTCCTCTACGGCTTGTCGTATGCGCGCAACGCGGTTCAGCGGAAGGACCGGCTGATCGTGGTCGAGGGCTACTTCGACGCGGTTTCGTTGTGGCAGGCGGGCTTTGAAGAGGCCGTTGCCCCCTGCGGAACGGCGCTGACGGCGCAGCACCTCGAGATGGTGCGGCGGCTCACGACCAAGGTGGTCGCGCTCTTCGACACCGATGAAGCCGGGATCAACGCCGCGCTACGCTCGTTGGAGCTGTTCCTCGCGGCCGGTGTGCAGGCGATGCGCCTCGACCTTCCCGGCGCCAAGGACCCGGACGAATACGTGATGAAGAACGGGGCCGCGGCGTTCGAAGAGCGCCTCACCAAGACCGAACCGCTCCTCGAACTGGTCATCCGCCGCGTGCTCGACCGGCACGGCGCAAGCGCCGAAGGCCGGGCTCGGGCGGTGGCGGAGCTGGTGCCCACGCTGCGAAAGCTCTCCGGGACCGTGCGCGACATCACGATTCGCCGCGCCGCGGGCTGGCTCGGGGTGCCTGAGGACGAGATCCTGCGAGAAGTCGGCAGGGCGCCACAGGACGCGCCCCAAACCCCCGCCCCGGCGCGATGGACCCCCGACAAGGATCTCGCCCATCTCATCTGGTTGGTCGTCCATTTTCCGAACGAAGTGAAGCCGATCATGGCGACGGTCGAGGACCCGGGCCTGGTGTCCGATCGCAGCGATGTTTTACAGGCGATCGCCCGGTGCCTCGCGGGGCAAACGCTCCCCGACGTGCTGGCCTGGGCGGAGACCGACGCGCCCGACATCGCGCGCGTCTTGGCGTCAGCGGCAGCGAGTCCAGACTTATATCGCCTTGAAGCTGCTGCTTTTGCCTGCCGCGGCATCCTCGCCGGCATGGAGCTGCGCGAGCTCGACGCGAGGATCCGAAGGATCACCCGTGAGATTGAGCATGGCGCGACAACTGGCGACAAGTCAAGTTACATGTCACGGGTTGTTGAGAGCGCCACGCTGAACGCGCGGCGCGTCGTCTTGCAAAAGTTGCTGAACCGCAAAGCGAGAGCTGAGGGCTGATGCTGAAGGACAAGGAGCTGAAGGAAGTCCAGGCGTTGATCGCGATGGGCAAGGAGCGGGGGTTTGTGACCCAAGAGGAGGTTCATAGCCTGCTTCCTGTGCATCTGATCGGAGAGAACCTCGACGAGATCAACATCATGTTCTCCGAGATGGACATCGAGGTGGTGCAGGCGGCCCGCAAGCGCGCCGAGATGGAGCGCCGCGGCGTCCAGCCGGAAGAGAAGAAGGTCAACGAGACCACCCCTTCCGGTCGCAGCAACGACCCGGTTCGGATGTACCTCCGCAAGATGGGCGGCGTAAGCCTGCTTTCGCGCGAAGGGGAGATCGAGATCGCCAAGCGCATCGAGGCGGGCGAGCTCGCAATCAAGCGCAACACGGTGGGCTCGCCGCTCGGCATCAGCATCGCGATGGAGCTGCTCGCAGCCGAAGATGAGCGGATCGACCGTGCCATGCGCGCCGGCAAGAAAACCCGCCGCGTGAAGACCAAAAGCGGCCGCACGCTCGACGTGGTCGTGTCCGATCTCAGCGATCTCCACAGCCGCCGCCGCGCGCTCATCAAGGAGAGCGAGCGTGGGCGCGCCGATGGTCTGGTAGAGGGTGTACCTGCGGAAGTCGCAGCCATCGACGAGACGATCCTCGAGATCATGGATGGCCTGGAGCTCGAGCGCCAGGCGATGACGGATCTCTCGAAAAAGATCCACGCCAACTGGGCCCACGTCGCCGTGTGCGAGCGCGAGATCGAGGCCGTCGCGAAAGAAGCAGGCATCCCGGTACGGGAGCTGCGACGGAGCATCCGCCGTGTTCGCCGCGCCCCGGAGCGCGGGGGCTCCGAGCTCGTGGAAACCACGGGGATCACCGAGGCTCAATGGGCCGACTTCGACAGTCGCGTGCGCCGGGAGCTGCGAAAGATCCGCAAGGTGGAAGAGGACATGGGGGTGGAGGGCGAGGAGCTCCGGGCCATCGCAGCGCGCCTCAAGCGCGGAGAAGCGCTCGCCGAACGCGCCAAAAGCGAACTCATCGAGGCGAACCTCCGCCTCGTGGTGAGCATCGCGAAGAAGTACACCAACCGCGGGCTGCAGTTCCTGGACCTCATCCAGGAAGGAAACATCGGCCTCATGAAGGCCGTGGAGAAGTTCGAGTACCGCCGCGGCTACAAGTTCTCGACGTACGCCACGTGGTGGATCCGGCAGGCGATCACGCGGGCGATCGCGGATCAAGCACGCACGATCCGCATCCCCGTGCACATGATCGAAACGATCAACAAGCTCATCCGCACCCAGCGCTACCTGATGCAGGAGCTTGAGCGCGAGCCGACGCCCGAGGAGATCGCCGACAAGATGGACATGCCCGCAGACAAGGTGCGGAAGATCCTGAAGGTCGCGAAAGAGCCCATCTCGTTGGAAACGCCGATCGGCGAAGAAGAAGACAGCCACCTCGGCGACTTCATCGAAGACAAGCAGATCGCCTCTCCGGGCGACAACGTGGTGAACCACGCGCTCGTCGAGCAGGCGCGGAAGGTGCTGGCCACGCTCACGCCACGCGAGGAGCGCGTGCTCCGCATGCGCTTCGGCATCGGGGAGCGTTCCGACCACACCCTTGAAGAGGTCGGGCAGGACTTCGACGTCACGCGGGAGCGCATCCGCCAGATCGAGGCCAAAGCGCTGCGAAAACTGCGCCACCATAGCCGCAGCAAACGACTGCGCGCATTCATGGAGGGCTAGCCTTCGGGCCCGTAGCTCAGTGGTTAGAGCAGGTGGCTTATATCCACCCTGTCGCTGGTTCAAACCCAGCCGGGCCTACCCTCGTACGCTGGAGTCGAATTGCACGCAGATCTCGTCGCGATCTCAAATTTGTGGCAGTTGGACCAATCCAACGACCGGCTCCGCGCCGAACACGATGGGTTGACGGGCGCCGTTCGCGCCGCAGACACCGCCCACAAGGCCGCTGAGGTAGCGCTTGAGGAAGCAGAAACGAAGCTCGCGGCCCTCGTTCAGCGCACACGAAAGAACGACAGGGAGCTGGCCGACTACGCCGACAAGCGCGACAAGACCCGCGCGATGATCGACGGCGGAACGGCCCCCGACTACGGCGCCGCCACGCGCCAGCTCGCGCAGTGCCTCGAGATCGTGGATCGCCTCGAAACGACCGCGCTGGAGCTCATGGAAGCCACCGAAGCCGCCACCAAAGCGGAAGCCGACGCGGAGAAGGCGGTCGAGACCAACCGGTTGCTCCTGGGTACGGCGCGCCAAGCCCTCGCCGCGCGGGACGCGGCCATTCGCGCCGAGCTTACTGCCATCATCGCCGCGCGGGAGCCGATTGCGGTGCTCGTGCCCACCGAGCTGCGCGCGCAGTACGCCCAGCAGCGGCAGAAGAAGCGGGCCGCGCTCGTGAACACCCACGAGAACATCTGCCAGACGTGCCAGACCAAGATCCCGGCGCAACGCGTGCTGGAAACGGCGCTCGCCCGAGCCATCCATACTTGCCCGGGTTGCGGTGGCTGGTTGTTGCCCTAATCCCGTGGCGATTCGTCAGTTTCAAACCCCGCTCCCGTTTCCCGTAGAAACGGTGCGCGCGTGGCATGAGCGCCCCGGTGCGCTCCGGAGGCTCGTTCCGCCGTGGGAGGCCATGGAGGTGCTGGAGCAGACCGGCACCGTAGCCGAGGGCGACCGGCTCGTGCTGCGGCTCTGGCCCGGGGCGCGGTGGGAAGCCGTTCATCACGCGCTCCCTGAAGGCTTCGAGGACGAGATGGTGTCCGGCCCGATGTCGAGCTGGCGCCATCGCCATCGATTCCTCGCCGACGGCGCCGGTGGCTGCGTAATCCATGATGAGATTGAGTTTTCACCGGATATCGCCGGCTGGGTGGCGGACTCCCGGCTGCGCGCCATGTTCGCCTTTCGCGCGCGCCGGCTGCGGGAAGAGCTGGCCCGACACCAGGGGAAAGCGGCTCAGCGCATCCTGCTGGCGGGCGCCTCCGGGCTCGTTGGCACCCAGCTCGTCGCCTTGCTGCAAACGGCCGGCCACGAGGTGGTGCAGCTTGTGCGGCGGGCCCCCACGGCGGGGCAGGTGCAGTGGGATCCGGCGCGCGGCCGCATTGATCCCAAGGATCTCGAGGGGTTCGACGCGGTGATCTCGCTCTCCGGGGAGAATGTCGGTGAAGGCGCGTGGACCGATACACGCAAACAGGCCCTGATCGACAGCCGACTCGCCGTTACGACGCTGTTGGCCAACACGTTTGGGCAGCTCGCGCGGCCCCCGCGGGTGTGGTTGTCCGCGAGCGCGGTCGGGATCTACGGTGATCGCGGCGACGAACGCCTGATCGAGTCGAGCGCCCCCGGCGCCGGATTCCTCGCCGACTTGTGCCAGCGCTGGGAGGCGGCCGCCCACACCATCCCGGGCGTGAGAGTCGTCATGCTGCGCCTCGGCGTCGTCCTGTCGGGGCACGGCGGCGCCCTCGCTCGTATGCTGACGCCGTTCAAACTCGGGGTCGGCGGCCCCATCGGCTCCGGCCGTCAATTCTTCCCCTGGATCGCCATGGATGACGCGCTCTACGCGATGCTGCACTGCCTCACCGACGCGCACCTCAGCGGCCCGGTGAACCTCGTGGCCCCCGGGATCGTGCGCCAGGAGGCGTTCGCGAAGGGGCTCGGGCACGCCCTTGGGCGGCCGGCCTTCGTTCCCCTGCCCGCGCTCGCGGTCTCGACGTTGTTCGGGGAGATGGGCAAGGAGGTCCTCCTCGCCGGTCAAAACGTGGCCCCGGCCGCGCTCGCAAACCGCTTTGCGTTCTCGCAGCCCGAGCTGGCGGGCGCCCTGGCCTGGGAGCTGGGGGGGGGCGCCACCGTCGCGTCGGTGGAGGCATGATGCACGGATATGCGGTGATTCATCCTGGATTGGAGGCCGTGGTCGAGGCTGAGCTGAGCGGCCTTGGGGTGTCCGGGGAGCGCTGCCCCGGTGGCGTGCGCTTCGCGGCAGACCCGGCGAAGATCGCGGCGCTTGCCCGCGCCATGCGTACACCGTCGCAGCTCCTCGTGGAGGTGGCGCACGGCTCGGCGCGGAGCACGGAGGCGCTCGGCGGCCTGGTGCGCCAGGTGCCGTGGAAGCAATGGTTCAACCCGCTGGCCGAGGTTCACGTGGAGGTGAGCAGCAAGGGCTCCGCGCTCCGCTTCAAGGAGAACATCACCCGCTCGGTCTTCGGCCTCATCCGCGAGGCCCGGAAGGGCCCGTTCTCGCCGGACTGGGTCGGGCGTCTCAAATTCGCCCAGCGCGTACAGGTGCGGATCTTCGACGATGAAGCCACCATCTCCATCGATGCCGGCGGGGATCTCCTCCACCGCCGCGGCTGGCGCACCGAAGCGGGCAAGGCCCCCATCCGCGAGAACCTCGCGGCCTGCCTGCTCGCCCTCGCCGAGTGGGATGGCACGGACGCATTGATGGACCCGTTCTGTGGATCCGGAACGATCCTCATCGAAGGCGCGCTCCTCGCGGCGAATCGCTCCCCGTTCGTGGGTCGGGGGCTCGCGTGCGATGAGTGGCAGAACCTCGGCGCGTCGGCGCTCGGCGCGCCCGGCCGGAGCGGGGCCAAACCGCCGCCAAGGGGGGCACCGCGGCGTGCTCCAAACTCCGCTGTGAAGCCAACTTCGGCGCCGTTGACCCGCTCCAACGTCCCGATCGTCGGCTCCGATCACCACGCGGCCACCCTTCTCGCCGCCGAGGCCAACGCCCGGCGCGCCGGGGTGTCGATCCAGTTTCGCCGCGCCGAGATCGAGGACATCGCCCCCTGCGCCGTGGTGGGCACCATCGTGAGCAACATGCCGTACGGTGAGCGCCTCGGCGATCGGGTCGGCGAGGTGTACACGAATTTCGGCCGGGTGCTCCGTGAGCGATTCCAGAGCTGGCGCGTCGTGTTTTTGACCACAGAACGCTCGCTCGCGGAGCGGGTGGACAAGCGCGCGGAGCGCCTGACCCAGTTCAAGAACGGCGGCATCGGCGTCGCCGCCTGGAGCTTTTTGCCATAGGCGCCCGGCATCCCCGGGCAGGGCTCACGCGCTGAGGCTACGCCGCGTCCATGCTGCCAAGACTCCCGCTCGAAGACTCCGCGCTCGACCTGCTCCGCGCCTGCCACACCAAGATGCGATTGTTCACCACCGCCTTGGAGCGCATCGTCGAGTCCTACGCGAAGAACCCCGCTGATCTACAGATCCCCGACGCGGCGAGAATCACCGCGCGCTACTTCCGCGAGGCGCTGCCCAAGCACGCGGAGGACGAGGATCTCTCCATCACGCCGCGGCTCCTGGCCGTGTACCCCGAACTAGCCCCCGGTTTGGCCAACGGCGCACGGGAACATGCGGTCGTGGAGGGCGAGCTCCCGCAGCTCACCGCCGCGCTCGACAAGCTGGCTGCCTGCGAGCGCCTGACCGTCGAGGAATTCAGCTCGTTCTCCGCCCGGGTAGACCGTGTCGTCCTCTTGTTGCGAACCCACGCGCTCACCGAGGAAACGACGTGGTTCACGCCCTTCGGGCAGCTCCCGGCAGAAGACCAACGCGCGGTGCGGCTGGAGATGGCGGAGCGGCGCGCCCGACCCGGCGCCCCGTAGGGCGTTCGTCGTGATAGATTCCCACGACCATGCTCCTGCTCCTGAGCGCTTCGTCCCTGGCCGCCGGCGCAGCCGACTGCCCGCGGAAGTTCGACACCGCCGAGATTATCGAGGCGGCGAACGCCACCGAGAAAGCCTTCACGAAGTTGGATAAACCCGGTTTTCGCACCGGGCAGGCCGACGTAGAGAGCCGCATGGTGTGCGCCTCCGAGATCCTCAGCCCCGCCGCGCAAGCGCGGATCCATCGGGTGCAAACGCTGGGCGCCTTCCTCGACGGGCGGATGGATCGCGTCCCCGTCGCGCTCTCGGGCCTGTTCGCGGCGGAGCCAGGGCACCAGATCCCCGCCTCGCTCCTGCCGGATGGGCACCCAATCCGCGGTCTCGTTCCCAGCGCCATGGCCTACCTGCGCGACGATCCCGGCGTTGAGCTCCCCAAGCCGGGCAGCGGCTGGATCGAGGCCGACGGCGCCCATTCGCTGCGCGCGGCCACGCAACGCTCCTCCTTGCTCCAGCAGCTCGACGGGCAAGGGGCCGTGCTCGCGACCCATTACCGCTGGCCCGACGAAGCGGGCTTTGACTGGGTGGTTCCGGTGGCTGGCGCAAAGCCGAGCGCGGTCGCGACCCGAAACCTCAGCGAGTCCCACGCCGTCGTGGAATCGAAGCCCGCGGGCCCGTGGGCGCACCGGGCGCCGCTCCTCGCGCTCGCCGGCACGTCGCTGGTGACGTCGGGCGTGTTGTTCGCCCTCGCCGCGGATGCCCGCGCCGAGTTCGACGCATCGCCGGTGCTGGACTCGGGCGCATCCGCCGACGAAGAAGCCGATTACCGAGCCGAGTTGACCACGATTCAGGGAGATGCGAACGGGTTCAGCTACGGGTGCTACGCCACGTTGGGCGTCGGCGTGGCGCTAGGCGTGGTTACGGTGGTGACGTGGTGATCGGCGGCATCGGTCCGTAATGTCCGCCGGCAACGTTCAATACCGCATCACGCGGGTCATCGGCCAAGGCGCGTTCGGAACCGTGTACGAGGGGCAACGGGTGGGCGAGGGCCTGTCGCGACGGGTGGCGATGAAGCTGCTCCACGCGTCGCACGCGGGCCATACTGGCGCGGAGGGACGACTTCGCGACGAAGCACGGATGTTATCGCTCATCCACCACCGTGCCATCGTCGGAGTCGATGACCTGATCCGCGTCGACGGCGCGTGGTGCGTCGTGATGGAGTTCGTAGACGGCGCCGACCTCGCCGAGCTGCTTGAGATCGGGCCGATCCCCGCCCGGGTGGCGGTGCACATCGCCGAGGAGGTCGCGAGCGCCCTGCACGCGGCGTACAGCCAGCCGGGACCGGAGGGGTGGCCGCTCCACCTCGTGCATCGCGACGTGAAGCCGGCGAACATCCGGCTCACGCCCCAGGGCGAGGTGAAGCTGCTTGACTTCGGCGTTGCACGAGCCGAGTTCAACGCCCGTGAGGCCTCCACCAAGGGCGTGGGAGTCGGAACGGTCATCTACATGGCGGCGGAGCGGTACCGCGGGGAAGACACGTACGCGGGAGACGTGTACGCGCTGGGCGTCACGTTGTTCCAACTGCTGACGGGTGTGCCGCCGGGCGCGAGCGCGGCCGACTCCGACCGGCGCCCCCCAGGCCGGGCCCTGAAGGCCCAGTGGGCGTGGCTCCGGGAGCTCGACGCCGATCTGTTCGCGCTGATCGTCGCGATGATGGCGGACGAGGCTGAGGATCGCCCCAGCGCCCGAGAATGTGCGCGGCGGCTCTCGGAGCTAAGGCTCCGCGTGGCGGGAGAGCTGCTGGAGGATTGGGCCGAGCGGGTGGTGCGCGCCCTGCCCCCACCCGCGGAGCGAGGCCCGAAGAGCCGCAGCTCCGATGCCCCGCCCTCAAGCGCCACGCTCCACATCGGGCAAACGATCGGCGGCGAGTCGGCGCTCGCGCCGGACGACTCCGGTCCGCCGGCGCCCGGGCCCGCCGTGGGAAGTCGCCCCAAAACCCGCGAAACTCCTTGGGTCTACTGGGTCATGGCCGCGGCCCTGGCCGGGATCGTCGGCATTACGGTCGCCGGCGTGGTCGTCACGTTGGCGACGATCACTCAGGGCGGCGGGTCGGCCACGGAGCCCGCGCCGGGCAAGGCCGCGGGCGCAGTGAGTGTGCCGGCAGAGCCCACCTCCAAGGTGGAGAAGCCGCCTGTCATCGCCGAGAAGCCGGCCGCTCCCAAGGCAGTGTCCGCGCCAGAAGCGCCGCCACCCACGATGCCCCCGCCTGTCGCGCCGATCGTCGCCAAGCCACCGAAGGCGGAGGTCCAGAAAGTGGAGGTTGTGCGCATCGTACCGCCAACACCCGCCCCAGAGCCCGAGCCGGAGGTCATGGTGAAGGCGCCCCCGGTGGAAGTCGCGCCCCGCACCGGCACGGTGTGGGTGTCGGGAGCCACAGGTGGCACGCGGCTTCACGGCCCCGATGGG
Organism: Deltaproteobacteria bacterium; assembly: GCA_014191855.1. GTDB lineage: Bacteria > Myxococcota_A > UBA796 > UBA796 > SXON01 > SXON01. Next base: position 46,159 of record BJHF01000034.1, on the reverse strand, counting down.
GACGAATCCGTCGGTACCGTACCGGTCGGCACCTACAGCGCCACCGTTTCGTTCGATGGAGGGACCAGCATCACGGTGACGGGCATCCGCGTGAAGTCGGGCAAGACGACACGCGTGCGCTGCGATTCTGGCTTCGCAACCTGCTCGGTGGCCGCGCCGGAGTGAGGGGATGAGCGCGTCGTACGCACTCTTCGTCACCCTCGGCCTGCTCGCGGCGGCGGCGGTGCGCCGCATCGAGGTGCGCCGGCTCGGCTACGACCATTCGCCGGGGCACACGTTCGTCGGCCTGTTTGCGCTCGCGGGCGCCGCCCTCGGCGCCAAGTTCGGAATGATCCTGTTCGTCGGCCCTGAAGCCCTGCGGAGCCTCGGTCTCGCCGCGCTGACATTCGACTTCACGGGCAAGACCGTGGTGGGCGGAATCGCGGGCGGATACCTCGGGGTCGAGCTTGGAAAGCGGCTGGTTGGCGTCAAGCACTCCACGGGAGATGCCTTCGCGGTGGCCCTGCCGCTCGCCCAGGCCTTCGGGCGCGTCGGCTGCTGGTTCAACGGCTGCTGTTTCGGGGTGCCCACCTCACTCCCGATGGGGAGGCTCGCTGCCGGTACTCACCCCACCCAACTCTATGAAGCGGCGCTCGACCTCGGGTTGGCCGCGGCGATCTGGTCGATTCGCCAGCAGCCGCGGCCGGCGGGCCACCTCTTTCGCCTCACACTCATCGGCTACGCCTGCATCCGGTTCGCCATGGAGCCGATTCGGGGTGATCAAGGCTGGCTTCTTGGGCCGCTCACCGCGGTTCAATGGGTGTGCCTCGGCGCCATCGTGGGTTTTGGCCTCTCCCTGCGCCGTTCACCGCCTCTACCCACGAGTTAGCCGCGCCCGATGCTCCAGCGCATGTCCCTCGTCTACCGCGTCCTCGTTCGGGTCTTCCACGTTCGCGTGATCCCGCTCTTCGTGGTGTGGTTCTACACGGCGCTGCGCCTCAAGGTGTGGTGGTGGATGCTCATCGACAACCTCGTCTACCCGGGCCTCGGCAAAACCAAGGTAGAGCGGCCGATCATCATCGTCGGCAACCCCCGCACGGGCACCACGTTCCTGCACCGGTTTCTCGTCAAGAACCGCTTCGGCGCCGGCTTGCACCTCTACCGCAGCTTGTACCCCTCCATCGTGATGCAGAAGGTGCTCCGCCCCTTTCTCCCGCTCCTGGAGAAGGTTTCGCCCGCCCGCTTCCACCAGTCCGCGGTCCACGAAACGAACCTGTCATCCGTCGAAACGGACGATGTAACAGTATTTTTTCGCTACCTGGATGGGTTCTTCCTCTACGGCTTCTTCCTGGCCTGGGACGACGCCGATCATCTCCCCCTGTTCGCGCCGGAAAAGCGCGACACCACCGGTCGCGACTTCGACTGGCTGGAAGCCGTGTGGCGCCGCAGCCTCGTGGCTCAGAACGAAACGCGGATCGTCGCGAAGCTCTTCTCTACCGGCGTGCGAACCCCGGCGTTCCTGGAGCGTTTTCCAGACGCCCACATTCTCTACATGGTGCGTGATCCCGTCGAGGTGATCCCGAGCACGTTCAGCCTGGTCACCGGCGTGCTCGACAAGGCGTTCGGCTACTGGTCGCAGCCCGACGAGGTCCGCAATCGGTACAACGAACGCCTCTACCTCGCGCTCGTGGATCTTTTTCGCCGGTTCCATGCTGACTGGGAATCCGGCAAGATCGACCGGAAACGCGTCATGGTCGTTTCCTACGACCGCATGATGCAGGACTTCGACGGCTTGATGGCGGAGATGGTCCCCTTCTTCGACATGAACCCCACGCCTGAACAGCTCGCGGCGATCAAAGCCACCGCCGAGGAGCAGCGTGCCTACAAGAGCAGCCACACCTACAAGCTGGAGAAGTATGGACTGGACGCCAACCGCATCCGTCGAGACTGCGCGTTCGTCTACGACACCTGGCTGACCCCCACGTGAGCGAGGCCGGCGGTCCCCGCGTTCGCCCTTGGTTGTTCTACGACACGGCGACCAGCGTGTGCGCGACGTGCTTGCGCCGGGTGGAGGCGAAGATCGTGATCGGCGACGACGGCGTGATGATGGAGAAGTGGTGCCCCCGGCATGGTCACGAGCGGGTATTGCTCGCCGATGACGCCGAATATTGGCGCTCGGCCCGCGAGATTTACATCAAGCGACCGGAGATGCCGAGGCGGTTCAACACCCCGCAGCGGTGGGGCTGCCCTTACGATTGTGGGCTTTGCCCCGAGCACATGCAGCATAGCTGCCTCACGCTCATCGAGGTGACCGACCGCTGCAACCTGGCGTGCCCGATCTGCTATGCAAACAGCGGCCCGCATCGCGACACGCAGCGGACACTCGCCCAGATCGAGCTCATGCTCGATGCCATCGTCGCGAACGAAGGCCAGCCCGATGTTGTGCAGATCTCCGGCGGGGAACCAACCATTCACCCGGACTTCTGGGCCATCCTCGATGCGGCAAAGCGCCGACCGATCCGCCATTTGATGGTGAACACCAACGGCGTTCGCATCGCGAAAGAACCGGGCTTCGCCGAGCGGCTGGCCACGTACGCCCCCGGCTTTGAGCTCTACCTGCAATTCGACTCCTTGCGGGCCGAAGTTCACCGGGAGTTGCGGGGCGCCGATCTGCGTGACGTTCGGCTGCGCGCGCTGGATGCCCTCGACAAAGCCGGCGTGTCCACCACGCTCGTCGTCACCGTAAAGCGCGGCCTGAACGATGAGGAATTGGGCGAGATCATCGACTTCGCGCTCACCCGCCCCTGCGTGCGCGGCGTCACCTTCCAACCGGTTCAGGTGGCCGGCCGCACCCAGGGCTTCGACCCGCTGAAGGACCGACTCACGCTGTCCGAGGTGCGCCGGAGAATTCTCGCACAAACCAGCGTTTTCGCGCCGAAGGACCTGATCCCCGTGCCGTGTCATCCCGACGCCCTTGCGATGGCGTACGCGTTGAAGCTGCCCTCCGGCGTCGTGCCCCTCACCGGCCTGTTCGACCCGAGCGTGTACCTCGAGGGCACCCGCAACACGATCGTGTTTGAGCGGGAGCCCGCGGTGCGCGATCAACTGTTCAAGTTGTTCGCGACGAACCACTCCCCGGAATCTCAGGCCAACTGCCTCTCCGACCTCCTCTGCTGCCTCCCGAAGATCGAGGCCCCCCCGGAGCTGCGCTACGACAGCGTGTTCCGGGTCCTCATCATGCAATTCATCGACGCGCACAGCTTCGATGTGCGGTCGGTGAAGAAGACCTGCGTGCACATCGCTCAGCCCGACGGCAGGATCATCCCGTTCGATACGTTCAACTTGTTCTACCGGGACGAAGCCGCCGCGAAGCTGGCCGCGCTGCGCGCGGAGGTCGACGTCGCGTTTGGCCGCGCGTAGGCCAAGCGCGCGCGGTCATCCCGGCTGGCGGGAAACTTCGAAGGGCCAGGCCGCGCGCAGGTACAAGAACGCGGGCCACGACAGGTCCGTCTCCGCGGGCATCTCCCGCACCAGGTAGAGGGATGGCCCAACCTCCAGATTCATGGTGCGGCGCCCCTTTTTGTTGAACACCTCCATCGACCACCCGGCCGCCAGCCAGGCGTCGAAGAACCCGAGGGGCGCGCTCAGGCCGGTCACGGCGAACACGCCGTGGCGAATGCGCTTCTCCCCGAGGCCCATGTTGATGCCCGTGCTCAGCGCGATGTTCGGATACACGTCGGACACCGAGATCCCTGGACGCAGGCCAAGATCGGTCTGCACCCAGAGCGTGCGGCTGGCCTGTACCTCCATCGTCATCCCGACCAGCATGCCGCCCCCGACCGACGGTCCCAGCGACCACACCGGGCCGGTGTACGGAACGTCGACGAACGCGGGTTGAACCGTCGGAAGCGGCGCGACCGCCTCCGCGGCATGGGCGATTCCACCCGGCAGGGCGGCGAGCAGCAGCAGGTTTCGGGCGGCGCGCGGCAGCATTCGGGGTAGCATAGCGTCATGTGGCGCTCCCTGGTCCTTTTGACGCTCATGGCCTGTGCGGAACCGACGGCCCCGGCGTCGGTTTCCGTCGCGAACGACGAGCGGCTCGCCACGCTCCCGCTCGACAGCACGCTGGTGGCCAGCATCGACCTGCCTGCCCTCGCAGCGGGCTCAGGCGTCGTGAGTCTGTTGCGGGAAGCGGGCATGGACCCGGCGCCATTGCTGGCGCTCGCGGAGGTCGGCGCCGGCGTCGAGGGCTTCCGGGTTCGCGACGCGCGCCTGGGGTGCGGCGGCTCGGGGTGCGTGGCCCTTCTTGAAGGCGGGTTCACGCCTGCCGGCGTTGAACGGGCCACGGACGCGGTGGCCGACGCCGTGGCCGACGCAGAGGCCGAACGAGCATCCGTGGCGAACGGTGACTGGGTGCTGCGACGACTCTCCGCCCAGAAGGCGGTGTTTGGGGACCGCGAGGCGGTGCGGGAGGTCTGGGAGGCGGTTCGATCCGGCGCCCCTGGTCTGGACGTGGCCGCGTTGGAGGGGCGCGTTCCCGACGGCGGCCTGTGGGTGCTGGTACGCGACGTTGAACGCTTTGAAGCGCAGGCTGCCGCCCGAGCGGGCGCGGTGAGGCCAGACGGGGCGGCGCGCGTACACGCGGGGCTGGCGCGGGCGCGCACGCAGCTTCCTTCGCTGGATCGTGTCGAAACGCTTGCCGCCTCGGTTAGCGCTACGGGGCTCCTGCACGCCCGGGCGGTCTGCGCGGACGAAGCCGCGGCGATGGACCTTGAGCTCCGCCTCGGCGCAGCAGGCCTTGAGGCGAAGGGGCTGGAGGGCGTTGCCGTGTCGCGCAGCGGGGCGACGGTGGAGGTGACGGGGCATCCACGGTCCGCGGCGATCGCCACCCTGTTTGGGGTCGCGGAATGAACGGCTATCTTGCGCCAGTTTCACCAGATGCCGCAACTCGCCTGGCGTACCGCTCCGCGCAGTGCGCGCTGTGCCACCACCTCGGCGCGGAGTACGGCCCGGTGTACCGGCTGCTCGCGGGCCCCGACATGGTGTTCCTCGCGCTGCTCCGCGAGGTGGGCTCCGGTGAGGTGGCGAAGATCGGCCACCGCGCATGCGTGATTGCGCCGCTCGTCACGCGATTGCCCGTGCGCGAGTTGAACGAAGGGATCCGGTACGCCGCCGCCATCGGCGTGTACATGGCTGTGGAGAAGCTGCGCGACAATTGGCAGGATGAAGGAGGGTGGTGGCGCTGGTTGGCGTGGCGATCGCTGCGGTCTGGGCAGGAGCGAGCGCGGGCTGCACTCGTGGCGCTCGGCGTGAATCTCGGCGAGATCGAAGCGTGGCTGGAGGCGCAGTCCGCCATCGAGCGCGGGAACGAACGCGACCTGGAGGTGGCGGCCGCGCCCACCCGCTCCATCGCGGCTGCGTGTTTCGGAGGGGGAAACAGCACCAACGCCGCGGCCCTCGCGCGGATCGGGCACCACGTCGGCGGCTTCCTGTTCTGGATGGATGGCCTGCTCGACCTCCCGCGCGATCTCGAATCCGGGAGCTACAACCCACTGGCCCGCTCATTCGGCATCGAGAGGTCATCCCCAGGGGCACACGAGGCCGCCCGTGCGCTCGCGCTTGCGCGGGCCTCCGAGGAGGTGGATGCGCTCGCCGTAGCCGTGGCGGCCCTCCCCGAAACCGGTGTTCGCGGCACCCTTCACCGCAGCGTCGTGCTCGGCTTCCGTGACAAGCTGCGGCGGTACCGCGCCTTGCCGCCCGCAGCCCTCGCCCGGGCAGACCTGGGCGACTTGCTGCCCCCTCGCACCCCGGTCACGCATGCGCTTGCGATGAACCTGGAGCGTGCCCGCGCCCGAATGCCGGTGCGCTTGCGGGTGGCCGTCGCCTTCCTCGCTGCCTGGCTCTTCCCGCGCGCGGCGTGGGCGGCGGACTGGTGGCCCGAGGGCGCCGATCCCGGCCTGGATGGCGCGGGGGATACCGGCGCCCTGGCCGCCACCGCCGATACGGGCGGAATCGCGGTCGGAAACGACTGTGGCAACCTGTGCGACCCGTGCGCCTCCAACTTCGGTTGGTGGAGCTGCAACCTGAATTGTGACGACGCCTGCGGGAACGTGTGCGGGAGCGCGTGCGACGGCGCTTGCTAGGCGCGTGCTCCTCGTGACCGATCCTTGGGCCCGCGCACTCACGCGCGAGCGCAACGGTCGCGCCTGGTGGGCGCTCTGGCTGGCCCTGCCCGCGAGCGGACTGGCCACGTTCGAGCGGCTGTATGCCTACTTCCGATGGGCCGACGACGTCGTGGACGCTCCCGGCCGGCGTCAGGCGGAGGTGGCGCTGTTCGTTGAGCGGCAGATGCTCGTGGTGGCGGGGCGCACGGCGCCAAAAACGCCAGGGGAACACGCGATTCGGGCCGTTCTTGATGGCCAGGATGGTGTCCGCCTGCTCGCCGTTGTCGAGGAGATGTTGGCCGCGTTGCGCTTCGACACCGATCGCGGGCCGGCCCCGATCCCGGCCGACGCGCTGTTGGCGCAGGCGGCGCGGGTGGGGGGTGCATTCGTGAACGCGGTGTGGATATGCGCCGGAGAACCAGGCGCATTGCCCGTCGGCGTGGACCAACTCGCCGAGGCCGCCTGCCTTGCCCACGTGATCCGGGATCGGGAAATCGACCGCGCGCTCGGCTACGAGAACCGGCCCGCGAGCGCTTCGGGGGCACCTGTAGATGAGGCGGAGTGGATCCGCGCGCTCACCGCCGACGCCGACGCGCGCTTTGGGAAGGGTGAAACCTCCCTGTCTGCGCCGATGCGCTGGCGCACGCGATGGCTGCTTCGACAGTATGCGGAACGATACCGGCGGGCGCTTCACGAGGCCAGCGCCCGGTAGCGGTGGTTAGGTTGAACGGATGTTGCTTTTCATCGCCGCCGCGCTCGCCGCCGATCCCGTGATCGAGGTTCGCTGGTCCGCCTTCGTTGCGCGCCTGGTCATCACCGCGGGGGCCGAGGAGCACGTGAACGAGGCGGCGCCGGCGTGGTTCAGCAATGGCCACGACGAGGTTCGCGGCTCGGGCGGGCTCGCCTGGGCGCGCCTCCCATTCGTGGCCGGGAACACGTTTACGGCCGCGATTCCGGTCTGCACCGACGACGGGAGCAAGTGCCGCATCGTCGAGGTGACCGGCCGCTCCACAAGCGGCGTTGCGAGCGGGAAGATGCGCATGCTCCCCGCCGCCGATCGCCGGCTGGCGCCGCGCGCAGCTACGGCGGCAGCGCGGGTGTACGACTTCGGCGCCGTGTGGTGCCCACCCTGCAACCTCCTGCGCGCGGAGGTGATCGAGGATCCAGCCGACGCCGAGGCCGTCGGCGGCGTCGAGATCATCTACGTGGATGCGGACAAACCGGAGAGCTGGCCGCTCAAGACCCGCTACCACGTCACGGGCTACCCCACGTTGGTGGCGGTGGACGCCGCCGGGAACGAGGTAGATCGCCTGCTCGGATACGACTCCGAAGCGACCGCGCTCGCATGGTTCAGCGGGCTAGACTCCGTCGCGCCGATCGCGGGCTTTGAGGCCGGCCCGGCCCTCGGCGCCGACCCCGCCGCCGCCGCGCACGCCGCGCTGCGCCTCGCCAAGGTCGGCAAGAACGACGCCGCGAAGCGCTGGCTCGCTGCCGCGGCCGACAACACCGAGTCTCGATACGCGCGCCTGCTGCTCGATCCCAAGCCAGCCGACGCCGACTGGATGCAGGCCAACGCCGCCGACGGGGACTGGATCCCCGTGGTGCTGGCGGCGTTCCCGGAGCGGTGGGCCGCGCTCGCCCCCCGGATTCCGGCCCTCGAAGCCGATGACATCGTGGCCTGTTTCGACGTCTACGCCGGCAAGGCCAGCCCCGAGGCCGCCCTTGTGGCGCGGGTCGCCCTCACCGCGCTGGTCTGGAAGCAGATGGGCGCCGACGTTGAAGCTGCCCGTGGCCACATCGTCGACCTTACCGACGGCCTGGCTGGGATCGGCAACCTGCCAAAGGCACTCAGCATCCTCGCCGAATACTCGGCCTTGTACCCGGCCGAGTTCACCTGGGACTTCTCAGCCGCGCGGCTGCTCCTCGACGCGAAGCGCTACCCCGAGGCAGAGGCCAAGGCGCGGTCCGCCCTCGACAAGGCTTGGGGAGACCAGCGATTACGCGCGGTGCAACGCCTCGCGCGCTCGCTCGACGGGCAGGGAAAGCGCCCAGATGCGTTGGCCGCGTTGAAGGCGGAGCTGGCCGCCGCGGCGAGGCCCGGGCCGGACGTACAGGTGCGCACGAGTCGGTACCTTGGTGAAGTGGAGGCGTTGATCATGGAATTGGGGGGGTGATTCGCCGGCCCTCAAGGCACCAGCTCGACCCAAACGCCTGCCTCGCCCTCCGCGCCCTCGGGCTCCACCCGTTCCGCCACCACTCCGGCCTGAACGAGCGCCGCCGCGATCGTGAGCGCGCGCTTCGCGGCGCGGCCCCCGTCGGCATCTGCGACGCGCAGCCGCACCCGCACCTCCGGATACTCCGCCATCGCGGCGGCTAACAGCTCCACCCGGTCCGCCCCGCCCTCCGTAAGCGCGCTCCCTACGAAGCGGAACCGCGGCTGCGCCCCGAGCACCTTCTGGAGAATGGGCGGCAAGGCCTCCGGCAAACCGTCGGTGTCCTCGAAGAAGTTGATGTTCTCCGCCTCGTTCGGCGCGAGGTCGAAGCGGTCCCCCACACCGTCCGCGTCGTTGTCCGGATCGGGGCAGCCGTCGCCATCGTCGAACGTGTCGCGATCTTCGGCAACGTTCGGGCAGGCATCGGCGGCATCCGGCACGGCGTCGTCGTCGTTGTCCGGGTCCGGGCAGCCGTCGAGGTCACGAAAGCCGTCCCGGTCCTCGGCCCCATTGATGCACGCGTCGTGATCGTCAACGAGCCCGTCGCCGTCGTTGTCGGACTCGGGGCAGCCGTCCTCGTCCAGAAAGCCATCCCGATCTTCCGGCGTCGCCGGGCACGAATCCGTGGTGTCGGGCACATTGTCGAGGTCGTTGTCGAGGTCCGGGCAGCCGTCGGCATCGAGGGTGCCGTCCCGATCCTCCGGGGTGTCGATGCACCGGTCGGCCCGGTCGTTCACGCCATCCCCATCGCGGTCGAAGCGGCGAGGCAGATGGAGCTGCAATCCGACGTTCAGCAGGATCGACGCCCGGTCATCGATGGTCCACACAATGCGGGCGTCGGGCCGCAGATCGAGCACAGGGGCGAGAACAAGGTCCACGGAGGCCCCGGCCTCAAGCAGCAGCTCCGCACGCTCGCCGATCCGCACGCCCGCGCCGAGCACGGGCACCGCCACCACGTCCGCCACCGGCTCGCCCAGGAATCCAAGGCCATCAAGCACGATATCGGTCCCCCGCGGGCCTACGGCAAATCCGAGCTCCACCCCTGCCATCAGCAGCGGACGCAGCCGTGCCCGCGCGCCGTAGCTGACCCCCGGCTGCAAACCGCCGGCCCCGAGGGGGATGTCTTCCCCCAGCCACAACAACAACCCCAGCTCAGCAGCGGTCACGCGGCGGATCGTTAGCGTGCGCCGGGGCTCACCGCCCGCGCCAAGCGGCGGGCTCTCCGATGGGGCGTACTCGAAGGTCTGTACCGTCCGTCCGCACTTCCACGGAGCCATCCCGGTCGGTGCGCCACATCTCGGCCTTCGGTAGGGTGTCCCGAACGCGGCGTAGGACGAGGGGGCTCGGGTGGGCGTACCGATTGTCGAACCCACACGGGATCACCGCCACCGTGGGTTGTACCGCTCGAAGCCACGCTTCCGTGCTCGAGGTTCGGCTGCCATGGTGTCCGAGCTTGAGCACGTCGGCCCGCAGATCGGTGCCGTATCGCGCAACGAGGGCCTCCTCCTCCTCGGCTTCCGCGTCCCCCGGGAGCAGGAACGTCCGATTGCCGAAGCGAAATCGCAGCACCTCCGACCGGTTGTTCTCGTCGCGGTCGTCGTAACCAGCGGGGCGCACCAGCAGGCTTGGGTGCCGCGTGCTCCACGACCCGATGCGGGAGAAGTCCTGCCCATCCAGCCGGTCGCTGGCCACAAACTCGTCCACGCGCATACCCTCGAAGATGGGCATCAAACCCCCAAAATGGTCGGGATGCAGATGGGACAGGAACACGGTGTCGAGGTGGGTGATCCCCTCGGCGCGCAGCCAACGCAGCAGGGCAACCCCAGGCGGCCCCCCGTCCACGAGCCAGCGACGCCCGTCCGGCCACTCTACGAGGGTTGCGTCGCCCTGACCGACCGCCAGGAACGTGACCACCAGCTCGTGCGGAGGCAGGCGAGGCGCGCCCAGGGTAGCGACGGTGAGCGTGAGGGCAAGGAGCTCGCGCTTCCACAAGAACACGCATCCAAACAGCATCAGCGCGCCCACCACCGTGACGGCGGGCGCCGCCGGGGCGACATCCAGCAGGCGCAACCCAGCCAAACCAACGTCCACCGCGGCATCTGCGAAGCCGAGCGCGAGGCGCTTTGGGGCTCCCACAAGCCCGCTTGCCAGCACGGCCAGCGGCGTCGCCAACGACCCTATCCACGGCACCGCCCAGAGATTCGCGAGGGGACTGAGCAGGGACAACGCCTGGAGATGGAGCGCGACGATCGGGAGGGTGCCCAGGGTTGCGCCCGCGGACGCCGCTACGGCCCCCGCGAGCGCCCGGAGGGACCAGGGCAGGTCAGGGGGGACGAGGCGCGTGACGCGGGGCGTGACCACGATCATGCCGACAACCGCGAGAAAGCTGAGCTGGAACCCAATCGAGCCGACGCTGGAGGGGTCGACGCACACCACGGCGAGCGCGGCGATCGCCAGCGTTCTTCCGGCCTCCGGGCGCCTCGACCCGGCGATGGCGAGCAGCGCCGCCGAGGTCATCCACACCGCCCGGCGAGCCGGCACGCCCCAGTCCGCCAGCTCCGCATAGCCGCACGCGCCGAGGATCCCCCCGAAGGCGCACGCCCAGCGCAACAGGGGCGAGCGCCGGAGGAACACCAATGGACGCGTCAGAATCCACGCCGCAAACCAGCCGAAGCCGGCCCCGATCCCGACGTGCAGCCCCGAGATGGAGACCAGGTGCCAGGTGCCCGTGCGCTTGAGCAACGCCACGCTGGCCTCGTCCAGCTCGGCCACGTCGCCATCCACAAGCGCACGAAGCAGCGCTCCGTGCCGCGCCTCCGCGAAGTCGGGAGGCGCCCGATCGAGGCCCAGGCGCACCGCGTCCGTGGCCACCAGCTCGCTGCGCACACCCGAACGCGCGGCGGCGATCACGGGATCCGGCGTGCCGGGGAGGTGCGTCGGGTCGATGCGCCTAGCGGTGCCGGCCACGCGAACCACCGTGCCCGGCGGCGGGCTCCGCTCCGGAAAGATCACCCGCAACCTGCCCTCTGTGGGTCTTGCCGGCTGGCCGTTCCCGCCCGCCGCCGCCAGCTCCACGTCCGCACGGCGCCCCTCCGCGGCCGTGACCACGACGCCCCGCACGTGCACCCCTCCCAGCAGCTCAGGGCCGGGCCTCAGGCTCGCCACCAGGGCAAAACCCAACATCATCCCCGAGAAGCCGAACGCTCCCGCGGACACCGAGGGGCGGCGGCTCAGGGCGCCGAGCACGGCGAGCAGGATTGAGGCCGCGACGGCGGGCCCCGGCGCGACCTGAAGCCAGGGCCACGCGAACGCGCCCAACACGGCACCAGCAGCGAGCGGTCGGATCATGGCGGCGCCCGGTGCACGGGCCATGCCAACGGGCAAAGGTGCGCTATTCGCGTGAGGGGTGTCGGACGTTCGTCAGTGTCCGCCGACGCCCGTCACCGGGTGCGCGTCAAGGGGGCGCGCTCGTTTCGGACGCGTTGGGGGGCCACCACGCCGCGGCATCCGCCACCACCACGTCCGGCACCCCCAGCTCCACCGTCAACCGGGGTACAGCCTCGCCAAAAGCCACGACGATCTCGGACTCCGGATGCGGGCGCCCTGGATCGGGGCGGTTCGGGTTGTTCAGCAGCCGGCGACCGTGGGCGCGCTGGTCGAACAACGGTTGCTGCGGATTGTGCGCCCCGACGACGCGCACGGGAAGCTCGGCTGGGGCCGCGGCCAACGCTGCGTAGATCCCCGGGGATTCGGCGGGAGTGCCGGGGAGCGGCGCTCGCGCCGGGCTGCACCACACCACCTCCGCCACCACCAGCAGCGTCGCGACCACGGGCAGCGCCCGGTGTACCGAGCGGAGTCTGGCGATGCCGCGAGAGGCCATCGCGACCAACACCACCTGTCCCACCAACATCAGCCGCGCATGGTTCCTGAACCTGTCGCCGAACGGCAACGCGTGGAGCGCCGTCGCGGCGGGATTGTGAATTCCAAGCGGGCTTCCCGCTAAAACCAGATCGTCTCCCGGCGCCACCAGGACACACACGGCAGCGGCTCCCCACCCGACGGGCGTGCCGCCGACCGCCGCCAGGGCGACCGTGGCGAAACCCAGGTACACCGGATGTTCACGCAGCACGGCGCCTTCCAGCGCCACCTTGCCCGGCGAAACGAAGCTCGCCACGTCGGCCCCGCGCCAGGGGTTCACCCGCCAGAATTCCTCGTGTGGGGGAGGCGCGGGTCGGGCCACGGACGAGGCCTGAATCTGTCCTGCGAAAGGCGCCGCCGCCCCCAGGCCGAGCGTCAGGGCGAGCAGGGCGCCGCCCACCATGCGCGGGCCCGATCGGAGGATCTCCGCGGGCTTCGCCGCCCGAATACCGATCGCGGCGACGCCGATCCCCGCCATCCAGCCCAGATACAGCCCGCACCACGCCGCGAACCCGCACCAGACCCCCGCGCGCACCCAGCGCCCCTCGAGCGCGTTCGCCAGCGCGAGCGCGACCACGCCAATCATCGCGTCCTCGGTGAGCCCGCTCGTCAATGAACCCAGGTAGACCGGCATCAATGGCACGGCCACGGCGCCAAACAGGGGCGCCCCACCCGCCGCCTTCGCCAGCCGCGCGCCCCCCACCGCCGCCACCACGATCCCCGCCGCCACTAGCAGGTTCCAGGCCGCGGTGAGGCCAATCACACGCGCAGCGCCGGCGATGATCCACGTTGGAAGCGGATCGATCACGGGCCACGACGACGCGCCCGCCGCGCTCTCGGTTCCCGAGGGCCACGCCGGCCACGCTGCCGACGCCCAAGCCTGCACCCACGCGTGCCCGAGGGTCTCGGCGCCGGGCGAGCCTACCAGCTCTCCAGCCCACCAAGCGGGGCCGCAGAGGCAAGCCGCGACCAGCCCGCCGATCGCCGCCACGCGGGCAGCCGCCGCGCGGGTCATTGCCCCGGGAAGCTCAGGTTCCGAGCGTGTTCCCGCAGAACGTGATCTCGGTGGTGTAGCCCGACTGGGAGGTAATCACGTGGCGGGTGCTCACGATGTAGTACTTCCCGTTGTGGGGCATGTTCAACCCCTCGAATTCCACGATCGCGCCGGCGTAGAGGCCGTCGTCCCCGTCCACGATGCACGTGCCGCGGGCGAACTGGCGCGCAAGGCGGTTCAGCTCCGCTTTCGCCACGTCGTTCGCCATCGACTGCGAGCTCACCGGAACGTCGGTGATGTAGGCGATTTGCTCGCCGAACTTCGACTCGGAGAGCTTGGCGCCGGCGGACCCGCCGCCGATCGCCTCGATGTCGCCGGAGGTGGCCGTGCCGACGATCTCTTCCTTCTTCCGGATGTCCCACCCGCGAACAATCACCTTCGTGACCTGATCCTGGGAGTTGAAGTTCATCCGGAGGCTGCGGAGGTTGCTGCCCATCGTAATCTTCTTGGGCGTCGTGCTCAACGACGCCTTCTTGAAGTACAACGTGCCTTCGTCCACCGTCACCTGGAAGTTGTTCCGCGCAGCGAGGCGCTTGAGGAACGTGAGGTTCGACTCGTTGCGCTGCAGCACGTAGTCGTGGGTTTCCGAGGTGGGGTCTGCGTTCACCGAGAGCTTGCTCTCCGCGCCGACCGTCGATGCGATGTCACTGTCCTTCTTCTGGTTGAACGTGCGGGTTTTGCGACCGCGCGCGAGCCGATGGGCGTTGTCCATCGCCCGAATCGTGATTGCGGTCACACCGTCGACCGTCCACGCCGGCTCCAGCGCCGTGACCTCGCCCTTGAACAAGACGCGGTCGCCCGTGCCCATCTTGACCTCGACGGTCTGCCCGATCTCGGCCTGCCAGCTCGGTGCGCCCTCCACGCCGCTCACCCGCAGGGTGAGCATCTCGACCATGTCGACGTGATCCTCGACGACGATCGACTCGACGCCGTCGTTTTCGGGTTGGGTGAAGGTCTGACCCCCGAGGGTGACCTTGTAGCTGGTGGTGCTACGCTGGCTGGACGCGGCCATGGTCGGCTCCGGTCAGAAAAGCTTCTTGAGGGCAGACTTCGCGGCCTGACTGGCCGCGCCCGTGGCAGACTTCTTCGCGGACTCGAGCGCGGCCTTCCCGGCGTTGCTGGAGTTCCCGCCGAGCACGGCGTTCACGGCGGACGTTGCGGCCGAGCTCGCGGCGTTGCGCGCCGCGCCCTCGAGTGCGCTTGCGGCCGCCTTGTTCGGGATCGACAATACCTGGCCCGTGAGGTCGGCCATCGGATCGGTGATCCCGTTGGCCTTCGCGACGGTGCGCATGTCGGAGCCCGCAGCCGAGGCCGCTTGCGACAACGTTTGCCCGCCCTTCACGTCCACCAGCTTGATCTTCGCGTCGCTCGCGCGGCTCGACGTGCCCGAGCCCGCAAACGCCTCGATCTCCCACTGCTTCAGCTTCACGCTGCAACGGGCACGAACGGCTTCGCCGCTGCTCGCGAACATCAAGTACGTGCAGTTCACGCTCTCGATGACGCACTTCATTTTGAAGGAGCCCCACTGGAACGTGAGCGCGTGCGGACGCTTCTTGTCCAGCTCTTTCGCTTCGCCCTGCGAAGGCGTGACGTCCGCGTTGGTGAGCGCGAGCAGGGCTTCCACCCACACCTTCTGCACGTTCTTCGGCGGGGTATCCGCCGTCGTGTCGAAGATGAGGTCGAACGACGCGGTCATCGGTGCGCCCTTCTGGAACTGGATGGGGTTGGTCGATTGGCCCTGGGTTTTTGCTTCCTCCCAGGTCAACGACTTCTCCACCCGGAATTCCTTCGGGTTGTACTGGACCGTGAAGCTTACGCCCGGCTTGTCCAGGCTCGTGAACGTGGCTTTGGAGCCACTACCACCACTGCTGCTCATCGCCATCCTCCGAGCGCCGCTCACGGCGCAGTTCGAGCTCACGGTTCACCACTTCGAGCACTTCGCGAGCGAAGGTCTCGATGTCCAGCTTGGCACCGCCACCAGAAGAACTCCCCACCGGGGCCGAACCCTCGGCCCTCGCCGCCGCCGTATCTTCCGCCATTCGAACCTGGCGTTGCGCCTCGGTGAGGCGACGCTCGTTCTCGGCGAGGTGGATGAGGTCGGTGAGCCGCTTGACGAGCTTGCTCACCCGATCGTCCGACCCACCCGGCGACCGCACCACCGCCGACGAACGGACGGGCCGCGAGGCGCCGCTTCGGACCGCAGCGGTGGACGCCACGGAGCCCGAAGTGGTGCTCCGACTCGGCCGAAGCACGGTCGTTTCCGGAGCCTGAACCTCAGGAGCGCGAGTGCGCAGGGTGGTGCCCTCTCCGGCCACCGCGGGGCTCCGGAGCTCCTGGCGAATCTGCTCGACCACCGCGCGCATCGGCTCGGTGAGCGGCACCGGGCCGGTCATCTCGCCCGCCCGCGCCGCGATCACGTTGACCACCTGCTCGGCCGTCGTCGCCCGCGCCAGGGACTGGAACAACCCCTGCGCGGACCGGACTTGCGGCGCGCCGTCCGAACGGGCGGCCCACATCGGCGCATCGACCGGAGGTTGCAACGACGAGACGTCCGCCAACGTGCTCTCGAGCGACGCCCGGCGTGGCCGGGTAGCGCCCGTACGCGGCGATGAACCACTGGAATCGGACGCCTGCTCCGGACCGCGGAGATGCACCCCCGGCGCCGCCCGACCGCGACGGGCACCGACGAACTGTCCGTCCGGGGTGGTGCTCGACTGCGCGCCAACGAAGGCCCCATCCGGGCTGCGAACCGACATCGCGCCGCGGAACGCCGTGGCCTCCGTCACCGCGGTACGAGCCGAAACCCAGTCGGTCGGACGCGAGCGAGCGACCGGAGCGCCGGGGCTCGCCGCCTCGAAGCTGCCGAAGCTGGCACCCGCCGCGCTCGGCGCACCAACGAATCGAACGTCCGGCGTACGGAGCCCGGTGCTGCGCGAGGGCGCGGTGGTGGAGATCGCGACCGGGCCGCTCACGGCCGGCAAAATCGCCAGCCCCGGAATCCGCTCCGCAACGCGGGCCGAGATGTAGCGACCATCGGGCGTGCGCACCGGCGTGGAGGGGCTCCAACTCGATTGCACCAGGCCTGCGGCGGACAATTCCGCGAGCACCTCGGCCTGGGGAGCCGCGGCCAAAACCTGATCCGGAGTGCGGGTGGCTGGCGCGCGCACGCCGCCGAGGCCACGAACGGCGCCGGCCTGCGCCGAAACGGGCAACGGCGACGGTGCAGACGCTGGCGACCCTGTGACACCGACGCGCGCTGCGCGGCCGGGGCGCGACGCGAAGCTCGCGACCAGCGCGGCTTCGCCGTTGGGGCGAGCCCACGACAACGGGCCGCTTCGGCGCATCGGATCGGCCTTTCGCGCTGCCGGGGCCGAAGCACCGCCGCGCGACACCGCCCGCGCGACGCTGCCCGGACGCGCGGCCCGGACGGCGCTCGGAACCCGCGTTGCCGCCGGAGGTGCGACCGTGCCGGACCCGGAAATCGGCGCAACCGGGGATTGGGAGCGACTGGCGGCCGGCGGAGCCGGCGACAGGGGAGCGGAGCGGCGAGCAGGGCGCGCGGGCTCCACCCTCACAGACTCGGCCTCGAACGCCGGGCTCGGCGTGGGCAGCGCGAACGCGGAAGCCGTAAGGCGCGGCAACACGGAGCGCGCGGGCGCCGTGCCCGACACGGAAGCCCCGGCGCCGCGGGCGGCGGCCCAGCTCGCCGTCGGCATCGCCTGCATTGCCGCCACGCGCCCCTCTCGCTCTGCTGGCGCGGCCACCACCCGGTCGGCCGCACGGCGGGCGCTCGAAGTACCCGCTGGCTCGGAGTATCCGGCGGCGGGGCGCACCACGGCCGGCGAACCTGGTGAACTCACGGAAGCTGCGACCGCAGCCGGGCCCGACGACGAAGGCGTGGCCAGCGGCGAGCCCGCGCGGGGCGGCAGCATCTCGGGGACATTCCGCCCCAGGGTTGCAGCCGCAGCGGCCGTCCCAAAGGTGCCCTGGCTGAGGCGCTGCGCGGCCCCACGCCGTGGTAGCGCGGGCCTTTGAGTAGGTACGATCTCCGAAAGCTGCACGACCTGCGGCAGCAACGAGCCGTGGTGCTCGACCGCAACGGCCCGCTGCGCGGCCCGGCGAGTGGCCGAGGCCACGCGAGGCGACGCTGCCCAGGAGGACTCGGTTTCGATCGCCTTGGGCGTTTCAGCGCCAACGAACGGACTCGCGGCGACGGGCCGCCCGACAGCGGCCGAGGTCGGCGTAACGGCTGGCGACGCTGCGCCGGGGCCGCGAGCCGACACTGGGCTCGGGGAAACGCCAGGGCGCTCGGAGCGGGCACCCGTAGCTGGCAACGCTGCCTCGATGTGGCGCGAGGAGTCACCGCCATCCGGGCGAGCAACCAGCGTTTCCGCCGCAGCGAGGCGACGAACCGGACGGCTCAGCACGCCAGTGGCCGATCGCTCAAGGCGAATGGTTCGGCTCGGGGGCGCGCCCACATCGACAGCCGGCGTAGCTTGAGCCGGCGCGTCGCCCATGCGGGCGATCGCGGCCGAAGACGCACGCACCACGCGACGCGGTGGGGCCCAGGCCACCCGACCTTCGTGAGCTACCGCGCCGGGATGAGCCGCGCCGTGCGGTGCTGCTGTGGCTCGAGCCCCTACGGTGCTTCGGGGGCCAGCGCCAGCCGCGACGGAGACAGACTGCACTGGCGACGCAGAGAGCGGACGCCCCGCGCTTACCCGGGCCGCGCTCACTGGAGAGGCGCTCAGGGAATTCGCAGGTTCGCGGCGATCCGCTCGCGACGCCGCGCGTTGCGTTGGCGGTACCCGCCGCGCCGCCGCGGGGCGCATCGCCTCGCCGCGCTCCGGCGCCGCGAGGGCGTTCGCCGCCGCACGATCCACCTCGGCGGCGTACGCAGCCGAAGCCATCTGGAAGGACGGGGAACGCGAGGCGGGCGCGCGTGCAACCTGCGCAACAGCCTGCGTGCCGCGACGCGAGGCGCGCGCGACCGGCGCATCCGCCGCCGCCCCGACCGCCTCTTCAACGTAGCGCACGACCGGACGCGGCAACCGGGTGCGGCGCACGACCTCAACGGTCTGTTCGGGGAGAACGCTGGCTGGCGCAGAGCGCGCCGAGCGCGCCACCGCAGAGACGGCGCGCTGCGGCAAATCCGCCAGTGCGGCCGCCTTCTCGCGGCTCTCCACCGCTCGCGCGAGCCGCTGCCCCGCGTGATTCGCCGCGGAATCGCCGCCGCGGATGACCCGCGCCGGGATGAACGGCGTGATCGCCCAAGGACTCGTTTCAACCGGCACAGCCGACTCGCGGTCCTCGCGACGGCGAGGGCGCCTGCCCGGGGCAGCGACCTCGACTTCCACCACCTGCGGCGCGGGTGCTTCGGGGAGGCGCATCGAATCGAGCGCAAGCGAGGCGATCCGCGGCGTCGGGAGCCGACCCTCACCCGGCCATGAGCGCGCTGCGGCGCGAAGCGTCGTGCCCGCACGGCGCTCAGCAAACCGGGACGCACGACGCTCACGGCGACGGCGCGAGGCGGCCAGCTTCTCCATCATCGCGTGGTACGGGGCGGCCGACAGGAACACCATCCCGTCATTTCCCGCCGGAGACGCCGCGTTCGTGCCCTGCGGCGCCCAAGGATCCTCAAGGCCGAGCCGGGTATAGAACGCAGGGGACATGCCGATGCGCGGCCGGCGGCGCGAGCGCGCCTCCATCCGATCCATCAGCCCCTCTCCGGGGATCCGCCGTTCTGCACCCGACATGTCGCCTCCCACCTGATCAGGTGATCTGGATTCCAGAGTGTGCGATCTCGATCATCTCAACGGCGAGCTCGGCGCCGTCTGCATTGAAGTGCGGGCCTTCCCACGCGACTGGCCAGCCCTCCTTGAAGTTGTACCGCCGCACTTCTTCGCCGGCGAGCGTCATCATCACCACGCTGCCGTTGCGCCGATTGCCGAACTCGTCCGACAGCACCTCGTTGCGCCACGAGAGCAAGGTCGTGTCCTTGCTCACGCCATACCGAAGCACCAGGTTGTCCCAACGCGACTGCCCGGGGAGCTTGTGCACCTTGTGGTTGACGCCGCCTTCCTCAAGCTCGAAGACCTGGGTGGTGGACTTGAGGCCGCTCGCCTCGCGAAACTGGGCCACGCCAAGCTTCGGATCGCAGCCTTCAATCTCCAACATGAAGATGAAGTTGCCTTCCGGGTCGGCCACGCGCGCGTCGTTCTCGGGGCCGGTGCTCTTGCCGATGCTCGTTTCCGCCCGCGCGGAGGTGGTGGACTTGTAGGTGCCCTTGAAGGAGTAGCTCGTGGAGTCCCCACCAAAGTCGACCTTCGCGCCCAGCGTCGGCTGGTTCCCGGCGCGACCCTGGCCACGACCGGCACCTCCCTGGATGTCGAGCGTGGGCTGGTTTCCGGGGCGACCCTGGCCACGCCCTGCGCCACCCTTGATGTCGAGCGTGGGCTGCGAGCCCGGACGTCCCTGGCCGCGCCCAGCACCGCCCTTGATGTCCAGCGTTGGCTGGGAGCCGGGGCGCCCCCCACCCTTGCCGGCACCGCCGCTGATTTCCGGCGTTGACTGTCCGCCTGCTCGTCCCTGTCCGCGTCCGCGCCAGTCCGCCATGAGACCTCCGGGAGTGATCGCTATCCTTTGATCGCCTTAGAGGCCCGGAGAACCGAGTCGAAGATCGATCAATATCTGCTCGGTCGTGCCGACTGGCTTGAGCTTCACCTGAACGTGGAGCTCTCCCCGATCACGCACGGCGAGCGGATTCGTCGCGCCACTACACTCTACCGAATATTCCTCCATCGCGCGAGCCCCGGACAACAAACCTGCGTTCCAAAGTTGTTCGAGCCGCGCCATTACGTCGCGCTCAATCACCTTCCACAGCCCCATGTCGTTCGGCTCGAAGATGGCCCACTCGTTGTCGCGGCGCAATTGTTCGCCGATCATGCTGACAATTCGGCGGCTGTTGATATACACCCAGTTCGGATCGGCTGACATCGTGCGCGCGCCCCACACGACCACACCGCGGCCGGGCGCCACCACGAGCGGGTTGATGCCCGTCTCGCTCACGGCGCCGACCTCCGTCCAGTCCATCTCCACTTCGGTGTGCGTCACGCCCCGAAGCGACACATTCGCGGGCGGCCAGGCGATCCCGGTTGGGTAGCGCTCCCGCTCCATCCGCGCGAACACGCCCGCGATGGCGCCGCTGGGCGGGAACAGCTCGTCCCCGCGCATGATCCACGGGTAGTACACGGCGCCCCAGGAGCGATTCTCCGGATACATCGTCCGGAACGCTTCGAACCATCGCGCGAGCAGCTCGCCATGGAGGCCCCGCGGCGCATCCAGGATGAGAAAGCGGTTGTTCATCATCCGGCAGTGAACCAGGAGCTCGTTCGCGAAGTTCTCCCCCTGCCAGTTGACCTTTCCGAGCCTGGTCACCTCGCAGCGCAAGTATGCGAGCGCGGGCACGAAGATGAGCCCCACCTCTTCTTCGATCCTCAGGCGCTCGAACAGGGGCGCGAACACGCCCTCCGCCAGTCCGCCGCCGACCAGCTCGGCTTCGTCGCGGATGCACACCACGATCACGTGCAGCTCCACACCCCCGTTCTCGAAGAAGGAGCGCGCGCCGCGGCGCGTCGCCACGTCCACCATGGCGCGTTGGGGGTGCTCCGCCAGCTCCTCCCAGCGCGTCAGCGGGATCTCCAGAAAGTCGCCTGCGGTCGCCTCCGGCGGCCAGGCGCTCTGCGGGATGAAGCCGATCACGGCCCCCACGTCGCAACGCACCAGCTCACGCGAGCGCGTGGTCTGGGTACTGTGCTGTATGAGGATTCCAGGGCGCATCGCAGAGTCTTACCGGGGGGCGTTGATCTTCTCGTTGATCGTCGAGATCTCTTTCACCCAGGCGTGACGCTCCTTGTGCGACAGCTCGAAGACCGTGTCTTTCGCCCAGTGGAAGTGGTATGCGATGAAAGCTACCTCCTTGAAGATGTTCTCCAAGGGGTAGCTTACGATTCCCCCAGGCGCCCGAACTCCTTCTCGAACTTCGCGCCGCATTCGGGGCACGAAACCGTGATGGTGGACTCGTCCTCGTTGATGCGGTTGTACATCTCTTCGAGGAAGCGCAGGTCACCGGCGAACAAATTTTCCATGACGCCCGTATTCACCTCGTTCAAGGTGCCCAAACGGGTAACGACGCGTGAGAGCAGCACGATGATCAGGTAGGCGCGGTTGCGCTGTACGCGCATGTCCGTGAGCGGCGTGATCTCGTCCTTCGCGTTCGCGAGGCGCATCACGCCTTCCCGGTGAAGCACCCCGTCTTTGTCGACGAAGCCACGCGGAAGGATGAACTCGTACTCGGTCTTGAAATCGGCTGCCACGCGTCACTCCTGCCTGAAAGAGAGCCGGGGCGGCAAGGCGCCACCCCGGCGTTCCAACTCGCGACTACTCTTCGATGAGAGCGCCGCCGTCCCACTGGCCGATGCTGAAGATCACGAACTCCGCCGGCTTCACCGGACAGATCCCGATCTGGATGTTCACCTGACCGGCGTCGATCAAGTAACGGGGGTTCGTCTCATCGTCACACTTGACGTAGAACGCCTCTTCGGCGGTCGTGCCGAAGAGCGCACCGGAACGCCACACGCGCATGAGGTACGCACGGAGATCCCGGGTGATCTTCTTCCACAGCGTGTGATCGTTCGGCTCGAACACCGCCCACTGGCTGCCGAGCATGATCGACTGCTCGACCATGATGAACAACCGGCGCACGTTGATGTACTTCCAGGACGGGTCGGAAGCGGTGCCGAGGGTGCGGGCGCCCCACACGCGGATGCCGCGATCCTTGAAGATGCGAACGACGTTGATGCCGCGATCGTTGTACTGGCCCTGCTCCAGACGGTTGATGTTCTGGCTCAGGCCGGTGATCCCCATGAGGATCTCGTTCGCCGGCGCCTTGTGCACGCCGCGCTCGCCGTCAACACGGGCGATCAACCCGCACATGTGGCCGCTTGGCGGCACGAAGAGCTCGTTGCGCTCGGTCTTGACCAGCTTGCGCCGGTTCGGCCCCGCGATCTTGATGTGCTCCTGGTTGCCCGTGAACCAGCTCGGCTTGGTGACCTTGACCCAGGGTACGTACAGCGCCCCGTAGCCCTTGTTGCTGGCCGGGATGTCCATGTTCCCGTCCGAGATGATCGGACCGTCCATGATCGCGAACCGATCCTTGCGGACCTCGCACAGCTCAAGCATCTCCTTCTGCTGGGTGGGGGTGCAGCCCGGAGCGGCCATCAGCGCGATGTCATCCACGTCGTCGAAGGCGTAGAGCCCGAGCTTGTCGGCCTGGTTTTCACGAACCGAACACTCAGTGTCCTGGGTGCCCATGAGGTACACGTAGCACTTGCCGCCGCCGTTATCGAAGAAGCCGTTCACGCCCGCCACGAAGTTGAAGGCCGTGGGCTGGCTGAGCCAGTCGCGGAACTCGGACTTCAGCGCGTCGTCGGTGTTCAGCGCTTCGTAGACCGCATCCGCCGCGTCGTCTGCGTTGGTGAAGGTCTTGCCCACGAGGTCTTCGACCGGGCGGGTTTCGATGAGGTACTGCGCGAAGTAGCTCTGGAGCCAGCGGAAGAACTCGGCCTTGTTGGTGATCGCCACCGGGGGCACGGAGTACTCGCTGCGCATGGCGGACCCGGCGGTCCCCTTCACTTCGTAGCCGTACGCACCGAGCACATCGGAGGCCGTCTTCGGCTGCGCCTTGTCCAGCGGGAACGTCTCATGCAGGCTGTTGAGGAGCTTCTCGACGGCATCGTCGGCATCGCTCACCACCTTGCCCTCTACGGACATGGTGACTTCGGCGATCTCGATGGTCTTCTCCTGCCAGGTCACCTTCACCTTGCCCTTGGTCCCCGCTTCGAACTTCGGCGCGGTGGGGCCCGCCTTCGCGGCGCCGAAGAGCTCGAAGTACTTCTTGACGTCGCGAACCGCCTTGCGGTCGAGGCGCATGGACTGCGTGAGCGCGGTGGTGGCCTCCGCCGCATCCCCCTTCACCTGGCCCTTCTCGTCGATGAGCTGCGGGGGCACCTTGCCCTTGAGCAGCTTCTTGCCGTTGGAGCCGGTTACCGCCGTGGCGTCGATCGGCGGCTTGAAGTGGAACAGCCCGAGGAAGCCCGGGATGCTGGTGGAGACCGACGCGATCGGCTTGGCGCCGCTGTCGACTTCGCGAATATATACGCCTGGGGTATGATAATCCATGCTTCTTCAGTCCTCCGAGTCTGAGTCAGTATCCGCGATCTTGCGGACGAAGTGGGGGGGCGGACCAGGGGGCGACCGCGGCTTGGGCAAAGGCATTCCAGGACGGATACGCCCGTTTCGGGACTGCCCGGGACCGTCCGCCGGAGGCGAAACGGGCTCGAGCCGGCCCATGCGAACGGTTGAGCCGCCCGCACTCTTGTAGAGCGGTCCATCTAACGCCACTCGGGCCCGGTACGTCAAGAAGGGACGGTACGGAGCTTCGTGCAACGTGAACAGATTGATGGCATCGCCAACCGTGAGGTCGTCCGTCAACGCAAGCGACACCTTCTCGACGAGCAGCCCGTCATCGGCCGGCTTGTCGTCCTCCGTCGCATCTGGCGCTGGCGCAGAGAAGTTCGCCACATCATAGGTTCTACCCAGACTATCTACCTCGCGGCCGTCGGGAAGCGCGAAGCGGCGCGGGCGGTGGATCAGGTGGGTGGCCTCGTTGAGGCGCACCAGCAACCAGCCCATCAGCCGCTCGGCGTCGCTCCGAAACTTACTGTGCACCGCCACGAGGTAGTACAGGTCGAGCAAAAGCGGCGGACGGTGGTAGTAGACTTCGCCTTGTTCGGCGTCAGTCTTGGTGAATACGGGCGCCTGCCGATGGCGCTTCGAGTTGAGCATCGTCTGGTTCTGAGCCAAACGGTACATGTAGATGTAAATCACCTCTTCCCGGTCTTTCGGCACAAACTTCAGGTCTTCTTCGAGGCGCGGGGGCTGGCCGCCGAGGTTGTAGCCGTCGACCAGAAATTTGTGCAGAGACTCCGTCGTTTCACCGATGATGTTCTTTCCCGAGGCGGGACCGGCAGCAGCGAGGATCGCGGCGCGTTCGGGGGGCGTCACCGCGGCTCCTTGGCGGCGAGCGGCGGCAACGGTTCGGGGGAGAGCGGACGCACCGCGAAGGCGCGGGGGCGGGCCTGCACCGGCGAAGGCGATCCGACCTCCGGCCAGTCGGCGGCCGCGGCGCGCAACGCATCGCCGAACTTCGGCCGCGGTTCATCCGACTGCGCGGGCGCGTTCACCACCTGCCGCTGCCCTCGCACCCCTGACATCGCGTAGGGGGTGCGGATCAACCGAATCAACTGCGGCGCATAGGGGCCGACCTGGGCGAGCCGGCGCGAGGGGCGCACCTCCGCGGTGCGCACCGTCATGGTGTCCCGGGCGGGCACCGGATCGGGGCGCGCCCCCCGCTCCTCATCGAGGTGCAACCTGAACACCTCGCCCGGATGCACGTCGGCTCCCGGCACGCGGCGATCGAGGCGGCGACGGGGGTCGAAGCGCATCCGCAGGGAAAGTATCGCACCGCTACGCGCCGCGTGAGGCCGTAGCGTCGGATACCTGATCTTGTGGCTCGGCAGCGCACGAACGCGACCGCGACGGATCGGGTCAGTCAAACCCTCCGCGGGGACGTTCGCAGGCTCCTCGCCGATGCGAACGTCGAGCAGCTCCGGCGTTTGGGGCGCGCCCTCGGGAACGAGGCGCTGGCCGGAAAACTCGCGCAGAACGACCAGCTCCGGGATCTGCTGCTCGCCGTCGTGCAGGAGCGGCTCCAGGCCATCGCGCTCGCGCAGCAGGCCGAGCTCAAAGCGCTACACGAGCGCGGGCCGTGGTGGCGCCGACTCCGCCGCGGGGAACGCGGTATTACGATGCCCGAACCGACGCGTTGGGCCGCCCCCGCCAAGCTGTTTCGCCAGGCGGCCGACGCGATCTGTGCCGGGGATCTCGGCCGAGGCGCCGATCTCATGAAGCAGGCGGGGGAGAGCGAGCGAACCCACCGAAAGGCGGTGCCGCGCCAGGTAAAACTGCCGGCTGAAGCTCCAACCTCCCCGATCGCCACGGCAGCGCTCGCTGAGGTGCGCGACGGAGAGGGATGCACACCCAGGAGCGCGCCGGAGCTGTTTCAGCTCGCCGCGCGGATCGAGAACGTGGGCCAGGCAGCGGACAACGTGGGCCAGATCGCGAACGCGCGGCACGCCGGCGTTTGGTGGGAGTCGGAGGTGGACGAAGACGAGGACAAGAAGCCAAAGGACGGCGCGCCCCGAAGCCGCAGGCTGCAGGAGCCAGCCGCGGCGGCCGACATGGCGCGCCGCCCCGCTGCGGAGGTGGAGGGGCCTGCGCCGGCGGTGCGCGAGGTGAGCGTGGTGCCCGTTGAGCACGAGCGGGCGCCAGAACACGCCGAGAAGCCTGTTGAAACGGGGAAGCGGCGCGCGCCGCGGCGGTAGGCGATAGGGGGCGCCATGGCCGTCGTCGACACGCTCGCTCGTTTGGTTGCCTGCCCCACGGTTTCGAGCCGCCCGGTCGTGGAGCTGGCGGCGTTTGTGGCAGAGCGGTGCGAGGCCGCCGGATTCCGCGTTGAACGATTCGTATCCCCCGGGGAGGGCAAGCTGAACCTCGTGTGCAGCAAGGGCCCCGTCGGAACGGACGGGTTGGTGCTGAGCGGCCACATGGACGTGGTGCCGGTCGAAGGACAACCCTGGACGAGCGACCCGTTTTGCCTCACCGAGCGCGGCAGCCGCCTCGTCGGGCGCGGCACCGCGGACATGAAGGGCTTCATTGCCGCCACGCTTGAAGCCTTGCCCCTGCTTCCGGCGCTAGAGCGGGAGCTCGTGCTGGTGTGGACGTGCGACGAAGAGGTGGGCTGCCTGGGATCGCGCGATCTGGTGGCAAAACTGGCCGGGCGCGCCCTCCCCCGGGCCTGCCTCATCGGCGAGCCGACCGCTTTTCGAATTCAGCGCATGCACCCCGGCCACACGGCGGTTCGCATCACCTGCGTGGGGCGCGCGGCCCACTCCAGCAAGCCGGACCTCGGAGAGAACGCGATCCGCAAGGCGGCCCGGGTGGTCGAAGCGCTGGATCTGCTCGCCGATGACTGGCGACGAAACATTCGATTCGCCGACATGCTGGACCGCCCGTTTGTGGTGCTCAACACCGCGACGATCCACGGAGGGGCGGCGATCAACATCGTCCCCGATCACTGCGTCATCGACGTCGGCTTCCGGCCGCTACCGGGGATGAATGAGGATGATCTCGTGGCCGAGCTTCGCGCCCGCGTCGCGGCGTGGGGAACCGTGGAGCGGCTGCGGGTAACGCCCGCCATGCTCACGCCGGAGGGCACCGCCCTGCAGGCCATTCTGGCCAACCACGCCAGCGCGCCCGGCGCCGGGGCGGTGAGCTTCGCCACCGACGGCGGCAACCTCTCCGAATTGGGCATGTCCCCCCTGGTTTTCGGACCGGGCAGCATCGATGTGGCGCACATGGCCGACGAGTACATCGACGTCGGGGAGCTGAATCGCGCGGTGGGTGTGGTGGCGGAGATCGCCGCGCGGTGCTGCGGATAGGGCGTTCAACGGGCCAGAACTGCGGAGAGCTGTCTCGCGACCGCTGCATGACCCACCGGTGAGAGCTGTGGCGCCCCAGGGAGGAAGCTCGCAGGATCGCGCAGGGCATCCGTGAGGTCAACCAGCGGCAAGGGCGCGACGGCCGCGGCGAGCTCGTCCCGAAGCGTCGTGTCTTCCCAGGGGCGGAGCTCGGCGATAGCTTCGCGAGGCGCCAGCGGGCTCACGACGGCTCGGGCCTCGCTGGTCGCCAGGTCGGCGGGCAACCACACGGGTACGACGTGCAGCTCCGGGCGCAGCCTCGCAAACGCCACGATTTCCGTACCGAATGTGCTTGCAAGCGGCGCGAGCGAGGCTGGATCGCGCACCCAGATCGGAGTGTCGGGCGGCACCTCCACCGAGAAACGTTGAGCGAAGGTGTACGCCAGCGCGCTGCGAGAGAAAGGCGGTGACCACGCCCACGCCCCGGGGCGCTCGCGCCAGCCGCTCTCGAGCAGAAACCCTGAACGAACCTCGTTACGTTCCCCGATCCGCGTCGAGCCGTCCACCCAGTCGTTCGCCTGATCAACGACAACCACCACGGTGGAAACCCCTTCCACCGTAAACGCGAGGCGACCGAGAGCCAGCGCATCCAGCACTCCGTACCCGGGGACGCCAGCGTTTCTCGCGCCGAGCCGGCCAGCGAAGGAGTCCTGGAACTCCACGCCCAGGCCGAAAACTTGCTCATCCCCCAGGATTACGGCACCCTTTCCGCTGTCGACACAGGCCGCGGCGGAGCGCCGCCCCCGGCGATCCGTATGGACCGCAGTCACCACATCGTCCGCCACGAGTACCTGCCCTTCGGCGCACGGGAGCAGCCCGACGTCCCCTCCCCCGAAGTCCACGAAGGTCGCCATCCGGTGGCGCACCCCCCGCCCAGCGGCGCGCAGCCCGAGCTCGACAACCGCGAGACTCACCCCAAACAGGACTGCGCCAAACAGCAGCCTATGCATCCACAATCGGGCTTGAGGGGCCAGGAGAGTCACGCCCGCGAGGATGTCACAGAAGTGTCAAGCGGGCAAGGGCACCTACAGCGCGGCCCGCCGGATGGCTCGCTCGGCCTCCGCAACGACGGCCTCGCCCCCGGGCACGCGACCGTCCCGAACGACGTGGCGCCCGCCCACCCAAACGTCCCGCACGGCGGCGGCGCTCCCGTTGAACACCAGCGCCGGCAGCAGTCGGGAGGCGCCGAACTCCATTCGCGACGTGTCGATGGCTACGAGATCAGCCCCCAGCCCCGGCGCGATTCGTCCGACGTCAAGCCCCAACGAACGGGCTCCAACCTCGCTCCCCTTCGCGAGCAGGGCGACCGCAAGGCCGTCCGGCCCGTGGTGCGGTGTGACGTTACGACGGCCGAGTACGGCTCGACTATGCAGCTCGATCGCGCGTAGCTCGGCAAACGGATCGATCATCGCGTGGCTGTCGGTGCCGATGCAGACCGGCGCGTTCACCTTCCACGCGGGGAAGAACCCATCGCCGAGGTCGAGCTCCGTCGTGGGGCACACACACACGGTGGAGCCCGACTCGTGGAGAATGGCGAGCTCGTGATCGTCGGGATGGGTGAGGTGCACCGCCGTGAACCGCGGCCCCAGCAAGCCGGCCTCGAAGAACACCTGCAGGGGGCGGCGACCGTGCTCGGCCATGCACTGATCCACCTCCCCCTGCTGCTCGTCCACGTGGGCATGGATCCGAAGTGGCACCTCGGCAAAAGCGCGGAGCCACGACTTCGGGCACGCACGTACGCTGTGCGGGGCGAGGCCGACATCCACGCCCTTGGCCGCGAGCCGGCTCGTCGCGGCGATGACGGCCTCCGGGGAGCCATCCAGGAACCGGGCCTGCCGCGGGTTCGGCTCGGCCCCGAAGCCCGCGCGCGCGTAGGCCACACGCAGCAATACAATCCGAATCCCGACTTTCTTTGCCGCGGCCACCACTCGCATGGCGAGCTCGTCGGGGTCCGCGTAGGGCCGGCCGTCGGGCTGGTGATGGAGGTAATGGAACTCCCCCACCGACGTGAACCCGGCCCGAAGCATCTCGGCGAACGCCAGCGCCGAGATCGCTTCCACCCCCTCGGGGGAGAGTCGCGACGCCAGCGTGTACATCTGTTCCCGCCAGGTCCAGAACGAATCATGTCCTTCGCCGTGCTGCACCCAGCCGCGCAAGCCGCGCTGGAAGGCGTGACTGTGCGCGTTCACGAACCCGGGCATGAGCAGCCGGTGCGGGAGCTCGATCACGTCGATCCCCGCGCTTTCCCGTGGCGGACCGATCTCAAGGATGCGCCCCGTGCCGTCGCGAGCGGTAACGAGCACCCCCACGCCGGGTTTCACCACCCCGTCCACCAGCACGGCATCCGGCTTCAGCCAGTACATCTACTCCCCCGTGGCCCCGAGGTACGTCCAGGTGCCATCGGCCGCGGGCCCGAAGGTCAAGGTAAACGTACCAAACACGCTCTCACACACCAGATCGGCCTGCTGCGCCGGGGCGTCGCGCGAGAGCAGATCGCCGATACCATCGAAGCGGAGCAGGATCTTGTCTCCGTCCACCACGTTCGTATCGGCTTCCAAGGTCGTTTCACCGTACTTCAGGGTGAACCGCGGCCGCAACCACACCAGCTCCGCAGGCAGCTCGATCTCCAAGGAGTCCTGTACGAGCCCCTTCTGCTTCTTCACCGTGGCGCCCCGCCCGGCATCCTCCACCACCGCGCGCCACCGCTCAGATTCACCCTTCGCGGTCGGGTCGGTTCGCCGCCGATCTTTCGCGGCGGCTAGCAGCTCGGCCTTGTACTTCTCGCTGTCCACCCACAATACCCCATCGTCGGTAACGAGGATCGCGCGCATCTCCACGATGTCGTCTTCCGTCCGCATCAGCCCGAACACCTCCGTATCGGCGTTTACCGTACCGAAGCTCGTCGTTTCGTGGGCGGCCACCGCCGGCACGGTGCGCTCGCCCGCGATCGTCACGTAGTCGCCGGTGAGCATGTCGGTAAAGCGAACACAAAGGATCAACGCGGCGTTCTTCAGCCCATGCCCGCTGCGGTTGTCGACCGAGAGGGAAAGCTGCTTCCCCACCCCGAACAACGACTTCTCCGCATGGAGATCGAGCCAGCCTTCTTCGGGGAAGATCGACCGGAAGTCATCCCCCAGCACCACCTCGGCCCACGCGAGGTCGGCCAGCACGTAGTCCCACTGCTGCTGCGCGCGGCGACGCTCGAAGTGATCCACCACCGCGGCCTTTCCGGCCTCGCGATCGCCGCGCCCGTACGCGAGTCGCGCGAGGTGGAGCTCCGGAGAAAACCAGCCTGCGCCGACCATGGTGGCGCTGTAGGACTGCACAATCCCGGCCCCGGCCCTGGACTTTCGCAATGAGGAGCGCATCCGATAGGGATCGAGCACGTCATCCAGGCGTGCGGCCTGGGTCGGGTAGCTGAGCGCGGCGTGTCGGAAGTCATCGGCGGCGCCCGCGAGGTCGCCGCCCCGTTCCTTGAGCGTGGCCCGCAACAACAGGGCCGGCGCCATCGCGCCAGGCAGATCTCCGGTCGCGAACGGATCGAGGATCGACCTCGCCTCATCGAGCTGCTCCGGCGCTCCCTGCTGGATCAGCGCCTGCGCCAAAAGCATGTGCGCTTCTTTCTCGTGTGGCGCGAGCCGAATGGCCTCCCGAGCTTCTGACTCCGTTTCCGTCCAGTTCTGTGCGCCCGCTGCCATCCAAGCGCGGTCGCGATGGTGGCACACCCGGTCGTACTGCTCCATGTACGTGGCCCAAACACCGGCGTAGGCGATCGAGGCTTCGATCAGGGCCCGCTCCTGGGCATCGACATCGCGAATCAGCGCGCGGCGTTCTTTCCCCTCCTCCTTGAGCTCCGTGAGCCGGCGCTCGGCGGCCGAACGATCAACGGCGAACTTGGCATCCGGCGTGATGCCTCCCTCACCCTGGACCGCCACCACGGAGAGCGTCGTGAGCACCACGTCGCGCGAGAAGCTCCAGGTCGCCTCCTGGGCGTCCAGCTCCGTCTGCTTGCTGAACAGGGTAAGCTCGGCGTCAAGGATGGCTTTTCTCGCAGCCAATACGTCGTCGGGCACGCCCCGCCAGTCGGTGCCCGCCACCGAGGCGAGGTAGGCGTGCAGATCATCTTGGTGCCGCATCGACTGATCCACCTGGTGGAGCACCCGGATGGTCTTGTCGATATCGAGGTCCTGGCCCGCGTCGGCCGCGAGCTTGGCCTGGGCGGGCGCGAACGCCGCTTCGGCCGCCTCCGCCTGGGCATCCAGCGCGGCCCGATCCCGGGCGCTCCACCACCACAAGCCGCCGCCAGCACCGAGGAGCACCGCCGCCAAGACGCTCCCTGCCACGATCGCGCAGCTCCGCAGCCAGGGGGATCGCGCCGGGGACGGGGCGGCGGGATCGCTCACCGATCAGCCGGGTACCGGTGTGGCCACGCCCTTCGCGCGTTCAGCGCGCGGCCCGCTCGGCGCCAGGGCCAGGTAGGCCTGCCAGGCGGCCTCCGTTCGTGACTGGTCGTCCCCCGCGTCGGCGTAGAATCGCCCCTTTTCGTACAGCGCCACGCCCAGCTCCGGCTCCAGATCCGCCGCCCGATCGAAGTGCTGCGCCGCAAGGATTCGCTGACCCGCGCGCTCGTAGTAGCGACCGATGTAGACGTGCGCTACCGCGTCCGCGATCCCGCTCTGCCGGAGCGTCGCAACCTTCGCGGCCGCTTCCGCCTCGGGCAACAAGGTCGCGGCGAGGACCTCCGCGCGCCGTGCGTAGCGACGAATCATCGGGTCCTCCGAGGCAGCGAGCGTGGCCGCGGCGGAAGCGACGATCGAAGCGGCATCGGCGCGGTGTGCGCTCACGGCAAGTAGAGCCTGGGCCCAGGCTCCGATGGGAGTCGACGGATCCACGCTGGCCGGGTCGGGCGCCCCTGCCTCACCGGACCAACCGTAAACCAGGGCCGAAAGCACGCCTTGTAGGGGTGGGTTCGCTGCCTGCGCCGCGGCCTTCGCCTCATCGATGCGATCCAGCTCAAGGTACACGATCACGAGGTCGCGACGCGCTTCAAGGTCGGCCCGGTACAGTTCTACCAACGAAGCGAGTTTTCGCGCTGCGTCGACGAGATCTCCCGACTCCACGTCCTCATGCGCAAGCAACATCAACAGGTCGCGATGGGTGCCATCCCGCGACACGCCGATCTCCGCCGCCCGCACCGCATGTTCGCGATCGCCGGCCTCGATCCATGCCCGCGCCTCCACCCAGGCCGCCTCCCCCTCCTGCCGCGGCGACAAGCCGAGGGAGCTGTAGGTGCGCCGGAACACGCCCGCCGCCGCCGCCCGCTCCTTCGCGGATCCTTCCCGGAGTTGAAGCTCCAAAAGGCGCGCGGCCACCAGGTTCGGCGAAGTCGACACCATCAGTGTGACGATCGCCCGGGCCTCGGCGTCGCGACCGACAGCGAGCAGCACCTGCGCCCGACCCAGGCGGAACCGCGGCTCGTCGGGCGCGGAGAGCTCCGCCAGATCCGCCAGCGCGGCATCTCCATCCCCCAGCGCTGCGTGAATTCGCGCGAGAAGCAGGCGTTCTTCATCGTTTCCCGCCGCCTCTCGCCCGATGGCGGCCAAGGCCGAAGCGGGATTGCGGAACGCCAGCAGCTCGGCCGCCCGCAGGTAGGCGAGCCGGTGCGCGTCGATCCCCACGGGGTTCGCCAGGTAGGCATCCACCTGCTCGAGGAGCGCCTGGTTGCCGTCGTACTCCGCCCACAACACGAGGCGAGCACGCGCCAGCTCCGCGGCCTCCGCGGGCTGATCCGCGTGCTCGGACAAGCGCACCTCCGCCTCCACCAACGCCGGGTAATCCGACGAGGCCAGCACACGCGAGAGGTCCACCCCGGCACGTGCCGCGTCCAAGACGCCGGATGCCCGTGCGATCAACAGTCCCAGAAGGGCGAGTACGACCACGAAGCCGACGAGGAACAACCCGGCCAAAACCAGACGCAGCGCGGGGGACCCGGAGCGGGTTGGCGGATCGTCGTCGATCAGGGCGTCGTCGCTCACCGGCTCCACCTCCGGAACCGGGTGCTTCTCGATCACCTCGATCGGCGCGTCGAAGGCGTGGATCGGCTCGCGGGGCGGTGGCGGCGCGGGCGGCGCGACCTCGATGAGGGGATCTCCCGCGTTGAGGCGCATCACCTCGGAATTCTCCACGTCGTCGAGGTCGGAGGCCAACGGATCCACGCCCATCGAGGCCTGCCATTCGCGCAGATTCAGGCTTCGTCCTCCCTCCTCTCGCTTGCGGTGCATCGGCCCGGCGGGCTCACCCTCCCCCACGATCATGCGGATCTGGGTGTCCCCCTCTCCGCCGCCGCTCATGTTCTGGAGCGCCACGGGCGCGGCACCGGGCTCCGGAATAGAGGAGCTTGCAGTTCGCTCTTCCTCCTCCGTCTCCCCGCCCGGGGCGGCCGGGGCAGGCGGCACCGGCTCCGGGACCGGGCCAACGCGCTTGAACAGCGTGGGGAACGGCGCGGCGCCCGTTTCGGGCTCCAGCAGCAGGCTCGCGTCGTTGTCCCCGAGGCTCTCGGTGTGCTCCGACTCCTCCGGAACCGCGCTGAGCTCCAGGATCGCGGGGAGCGCGCGCTTCACGAGGAGCTCGATCGGCTCCGGCGAGGAGAAGTCGCCCTTCAGCGCCCAGCGCAACTCCCGAATTCTGGGGTCATTCGGCCGGCTGCCGGCGAGCTGCTCCAGCAACTGCGCGGCGCGCGTGAGGCTGCCGGAACCCATGAATTGCTCGGCCAATTTCAGGATGCGCGCCGGATCGCCGCTCGCTTCGACCTCGCGGGCAGTCGCCTCAGGGGTGGCCGGCTCCGCGGCGGCGCGGGCCCACAGCTCATCCACATCCTCGCCGGCGGTCTTCAGGCCGCTCAGCACCGGCCTCGCTCGCGACGGCCATCCCCGCTCCACGTACACTTCCGCGAGCAGTCGCAACGCCGCCTTGTCGCTCGGCGCCGCCTCGACCGCCTCCCGCGCGCGTGCCAGCGCCTTGTCCACCATCCGGAGCTGCAACAGAGCTCGACCTTCGCCGACCTTCGCCGCCACCGTCGGAGTGCCCACGGCGCTCCAGGCCGCGGTGAGGCGCAACACGCCGGCCGCATCCCCCCGGGCTCCGAGGGCAAGCACGGCCCGCTCGCGGCGTCGTTCGACGTCGCTCACGGAAGCCATGTTGGGGGAGGCGCTCGTCACCAGGCTGATCTTACCACCCTCGCCTACCCTACGAGTGCTTCCGCAGCTCGGCAGTGAGCAGCGGAGCGATCTCAAAGAGATCGCCCACGATGCCATAGGTGGCGTACTGGAAGATCGGCGCGTCCGCATCCTTGTTCACGGCCACGATCACCCGGGAGGTGCGCATGCCGGCCAGGTGCTGGATGGCACCCGAGATCCCGAACGCGATGTACAAGGAGGGGTTCACCACCTTTCCGGTCTGGCCCACCTGCTCGCCGTGTCCGGCCAGCCCAGCGTCGACGGCGGCCCGGCTCGCGCCCACCGTGGCGCCGATCGCGGCCGCCAGCGGCCGAAGC
This sequence comes from Deltaproteobacteria bacterium, assembly GCA_014191855.1. Lineage (GTDB taxonomy): Bacteria > Myxococcota_A > UBA796 > UBA796 > SXON01 > SXON01. The sequence continues at coordinate 11,621 of BJHF01000034.1, read as the reverse complement.
ACCTCGTCGAACTGCTCCTTGGTCTTGAGTGAGCGCCCGCCGGATACGATGCGATCCGCTTCCGTGAGGTCGATCGCCTTGTTGGCCGGAGCCACCCGGTCGATCACCTTCACATCCACGTCTGCGTCCGTCAGGCCGGCATCCACCGCCACCACCGCCGCGGATCCGCCGCTGGCCGCTGCCACCGGGAAGCTGTTCGGGCGCACCGTGAACAGGCCGACCGCGCTTAGGATGTTCACGTCCACCAGGGCTTTGCCGGCGTACACCGGGCGCCGCCCGACGATCTTGCCGCCCTCGTTGCGGAGATCCGTCACCTCCACGCCGAAGCCGGCGCCGATCCGCGCCGACAACCGCGGGAAGGCATCCCGCGCCGGCGAGCTTGCCGCCGCGAGGACGGTGGCGGCCCCCGAAGCCGCGATCCCCGCCGCCAACGCCTTGACGTAGGCGCCGGTCGAGTAGCTGGCGACCTGCGGCGCATCCACCTGAAACACCCGCGTGGCGCCGTTCGCGCCGAGCGTGGAGGTGTCGCCACCGCCGATGACGAGCGCCGACACCGGGCCTGCGCCCAGCGCGACGGCCTTCTGCAAGAGCTCGTACGCCGTCTTGCGCGGGGAGCCGTTTTCGAATTCGCAATAAACGAGGATTCCATTGCCCATGATTCAAATCCTCCTAGATGACCTTGGCTTCGTTGTGCAGCAGGGAAACGAGCTCGGCTACGACCGAGGCGCTGTCGCCCTTGAGGATGCGCCCAGCGGGGCGCGCGGCCGGCTGGCCCATGTTGGAGAAGGAAACGAGCGCCGCGCCAGCGCCGACCGAGCTCGCGTCCAACGCGAGATCTGCGAGCTTCTTCACGGCGATGGGCTTGGCCTTGGCCTTCATGATGCCGGGGAGGGTGGCGTAGCGCGGGGTGTTGAGCCCCTTGTCCGTCGTCACCACCGCGGGCAAGGAGCCGGTAACGACCTCGCGAACGCCGCCGCCGGCCGCACGCTGCGCGGTGAAGGACTCCCCTTCGATCGTGAGCTTGTCCACCCACGACACCTGCGCGCAGCCGAGCAGCTCGGCGATCATCGCCGGAACCGCACTTCCATCGCCGTCTACCGCCTGGCGGCCGGCGAGCACCAGTCCCACCCCCTCCGCCTTGAGCGCAGCGGCCAGCGCGCGGGCCACACCCAGCGCGTCCGAGCCGGCGAGCGCCGGGTCGTCGATGCGCACGGCCCGATCTGCGCCACGAGCGAGACCGTCGCGGATCCGGGGGTCCGCGTCGGCGCCGCCGAGCGTGAACGTGATCACCTCGGTGGCCTTCCCCGCAGCCTTGAGCTGCAAGGCTTCTTCGAGCGCGTACTCGTCGTAGGGGTTGATTTCGAATTTCACGTCATCCGTGAGGATGGCTGTGGCATCTGCGTTTACGCGGATGCGGGTGTCGGTCGCGGGGACCTGCTTGAGGCAGACGCCGATTTTCATGCTTCCTCCAGTGACTGACCGCGCCCTTCCGGAATGGAGAGGCCGCGGATGAAGATGCTCGATACCGTCTCGGCGGCGGCGTCGAGCGAGAACTTACGGTGCTTGGCGAGGATGAATTGCATCGCCATCTCGTCCATCGCGCCGAAGAAGGCCCACATGGCCATGAACGGATCGATGTCCTTCCGGATCACGCCCTGCTCCTGACCCACCCGCACGATCTCCGCGAAGATCGACAGGTACTCCCAGAGCTTCTGCGGGCGGTACTCCTTGAGGAACTTGTTGGAGAGGCGCAGCTCGATCTGCAGCACCTCGGCGAGCTCCCGATGGTCCCGCACCTGGCGGAAATGGTAGTGGGCGAACGTACGCACCTGCTCGAGCGGCTCCGTTACGCCATCGAGCGCCTCGCGCAGCCCGGCGAGCAGCAGATCCATCTTCTCCTCGAAGATGGAGAGCAGCAGATCTTCCTTGTTCTTGAAGTACAGGTAGATCGTGCCATCGGCCACGCCGGCTGCATCGGCCACATCGGAGATCCGCGCCGCATTGAAGCCTTTTTCGGCGAACACGCGGATCGCCGCTTCGAGGATCAGCTCGTGCTTGTCGGTGCGATCGCGGGTTGGTTCGGGGGTGGACAGGGGGCGCTCGGGAGGCGACTGAATGGCGGTTCAGCGGCTTAGCCGGAGGGGGCGGGGGAGGCAAGGGGCGATGCGCGCGGCCCGCTTCGCCTGGGTCGGGGCGGTCGATGCGGCGCATCGCGGGCGCCGCACAGACGTTGTTCACTTTGCCACAGCTCCGCGTGTGGAAAAACCCTCATTTCTATCCCGCCGGCGCCGGATCGCGCCCTCCGGAGTTCTGCGGATACGCCCCGCCAACGCGCCGAAGACCGATGCCCTCCCCCCGGCCGTGCCATCCGGCACACCTCGTGCTCAGTGCTCGGCACGATGTCGACCCTCCTCGTCCTCCTCGGCTGCCAGGCCGGCTTCGCGGATCCTTCCCGTGAATTCGGCGCACCTGTTCTTGAAGGCGAGCGATTCCCGACCGAGGTGCATACCCCGACCACGCTCGGCGTCGTGGATACCCCGGTGACCGACGTCCACGGCACCCCCGTCGGCGTGGCGTGCGCGACCTGCCACGGGCCAGACGCTGCGACGGCCTGGGCCTCCCGCCCTGGGGAGCCCTTCCACACCGGCGTGGAGCTGCATCACGGCCCGATCACCTGCGCCTCCTGCCACGACCCTGACGATCGCACCAAGCTCCGACTCGCCGATGGCACCGGCCTCGACCTCGCCGACGCGATGACGCTCTGTGCCCAGTGTCACGGGCCCCAGTTCCGCGACTACACCCACGGTTCTCACGGGGGAATGGCCGGGTACTGGGACACTCGGCGCGGGCCTCGCACCCGCAACCACTGCGTCGACTGCCACGCGCCGCACGCTCCCGCCTACGCACCGGTCGTGCCCGCGGCGCCCGCCAACGACCGCACCCCCCTGGAAGACTCGCATGGATGAGCTCACCCGGCGTGCCGCGCTCAAGACGGGCGGGGCCACCCTTGGCGCCGCCGCCTTCGCCCGGGCGCTCGCCCCCCTCACCGAGTGGGAGGAGAACGTATCCGTCGACTCCTTCCTGCAAAAGCACTACAAGGAGATGAACAAGCTTGAGATGTCGGTGGTGCTCGCGCGCCTCGAGACCGAAGCTCTCGAAGAGCATGGCGTCGCCGTGTCGATCTCCGACCCGCGGCCCACGCCCGGCGTCTCGTTTGCGTACGCGCTGAACCTCTCGGTGTGCATCGGGTGCCGCAAGTGCGCGGTCGCCTGCCACGAAGAAAACAACCACGACCGGGCGACCAACAACTCGTACATCCGCGTATTGGAGATGAAGAAGGGCGGGATCGACCTCGAACAGGGGCGCACCGACTACAAACACCCGGTACCGGACGACGACCACTTCTATATGCCCGTGCAGTGCCACCAGTGCGACAACGCGCCGTGTGTCAAGGTGTGCCCGGTCGAGGCCACCTGGAAGGAGGCCGACGGCATCGTGGTCGTTGACTACAATTGGTGTATCGGCTGCCGGTATTGCGAGGCGGCGTGCCCGTACCACGCGCGCCGCTTCAACTGGCAGAAACCGGAGATCCCCGCCGAGGAGATCAACCCCGATCAGGCATACCTCTCCAACCGGATCCGCCCCCAGGGCGTGATGGAGAAGTGCACCTTCTGCCTACACCGCACGCGGAACGGGCGCATGCCGGCGTGCCTCGAAGCCTGCCCCACCGGCGCGCGAGTGTTTGGCAACCTCGAAGATCCCAACTCCGAGATCCGCTGGGTGCTCGAAAACAAACGCGTGTTCGTCCTCAAGGAGGATGTCGGCACTCGCCCACGCTTTTTCTACTTCTTCGACGAGTAACGATGTCTTCCAAGCCCGCGCACCCCATCCGCTCCTACCCCGCGTTCCTTTGGAAAGCGGCCGGCGTCGCGACCGATGGTAACGCCGCGTTCTACGCGTGGATGACCGCCCTCACCGCCATCTTCCTGGTTGGCGTTCACGCCTACGCTCAACAGTTCGCGCACGGACTCGCCATCACGGCGATGTCCGACCATGTGAGCTGGGGGATGTACATCGGAAACTTCACGTTTGCCGTCGGGTTGGCGGCTGGCGCCGTGATGATGGTGATCCCGGCCTACCTGTACAACGACCACGAGATGCACGATGTCGTGATCGTCGGTGAGATCCTCGCGATCTCAGCGATCGTTGTCTCCCTCGCCTTCGTCAACGTAGACCTGGGCCGCCTCGATCACGCCTGGCACCTGATGCCGGTGGTCGGCCGGTTCAACTGGCCGATCTCCATGCTCACCTGGGATGTGGTAGTGCTCTCGGGCTACCTGTTCCTCAACCTCCACGTGGTGGGGTACCTGCTCTACACCCGGTATCGGGGCGCCGTGCCTGATCCCCGCTGGTACGTCCCCTTCGTATTCCTCTCGATCCTGTGGGCGGTTTCGATCCACACGGTCACGGCGTTTCTCTACAGTGGGCTCGGCGGACGCCCATTCTGGAACACGGCGATCCTCGCGCCGCGGTTCATCGCCTCCGCGTTCGTTACCGGGCCGGCGTTCATCGTGCTGGCGCTGCAGGTGGTCCGTCGGCTCACCTCGTTTCACGTCGGAGATGGGCCGATCCTCACGCTGCTGAGCGTGCTGCGGGTCACCGTCCTGCTCAACCTGTTCCTGGTGGGCTCTGAGGTGTTCACGGAGCTGTATTCGGGAGGAAGTCACACCGCTTCGGCCCGTTACCTCTATTTTGGGCTCCACGGCCATCACGCGCTCGTTCCCTGGATCTGGTCCGCAATCGCGATGAACATCGCCGCCGCCGTCATCTTCCTCAGCGCCTCCCCCAAGACGCAACTGTGGGGGATCGACGTGGCGTGTGTGCTCTCCCTGTGCGGGATCTGGATCGAAAAGGGGCTGGGCCTCATCGTCCCCGGATTTGTGCCGAGCACGCTGCACGAGCTCATCGAGTACCTTCCAAACGAGATCGAGTGGAAGGTCACCCTGGGAATCTGGGCGCTCGGGCTGCTCGTGTTCACCGTTGGCCTCAAGTTGGCCGTCACCATCTTCACCGGGCGCATGCGCGCAGAGGAGGCCTGAATGCCCATCCTCGGAGTCATCGTGAATCACCCCTCCCCGCCCGACCTGTGCGAAGTCCTCCGATGGTTCGCCCTCGTATCGCGCGTGGGCGATCCGGTGGGCCCGGCCGTGCCGCTGGTGCTCGACCTCGCCCACTCGGACGACGTCGAAGCCGCGCTCGATGCGCTGCGTGCCCTGCCCAATGTGGTCTCGGTTGGACTCGCGTTCGCCGACTTTTCGGACGAGGCGCGCGCATGACGCCCGATCGTCGTGAGTTTCTCACCCTCGCCGCGCTCGCCGCCGCCACGGCGGCCGCCACCGCCGCCGGCGCCCCGGCCGCCGCGGCCACCCCCGCGCCCGCCACCCCCGACCTTCGCCCAGGCGCCGGATCGGGCGTTCATTGGGACAAAGCGCCGTGTCGCTTTTGCGGCACAGGTTGCACGGTCCAGGTGGGTACCGAGGGCGGCAAGGTCGTTGCCATCGCGGGCGATACGGCCGCCGAAGTGAACAAGGGACTGCTCTGCGTGAAGGGTTACCACGTCGGCCTCGCGTTGTACGGCGCCGATCGCCTCACGACTCCGCTCCTGCGCCGCGGGGACAAACAGGTGCCGATCTCCTGGGACGAAGCGATCAGGATCATCGCGGACCGGGTGATGCTCGACCCCGCCAGCTTCGCAGTATATGGCAGCGGACAGTGGACGATCCCCGAAGGATACGCCGCGAACAAGTTCGTGAAGGGCGGACTCGGCCACAACCACATCGATCCCAACGCCCGCCTGTGCATGGCGAGCGCGGTAACGGGCTACCTCGCAACCTACGGCGTAGACGAACCGGCCGGCTGCTTCGACGATCTCGACCGCGCCGACGTCATCGTGCTGTGGGGTAACAACCCCGCGGAGATGCACCCGGTGCTGTTCTCGCGGATCGTCGACCGACGAGGGCGGGGGGAGAAGGTCACGATCATCGACATCGGGACGCGCCGAACGCGCTCCACCGCCCAGGCCGATCATTTTCTCCAATTCAAGCCCAACACGGACCTCGCGATTGCCAATGGCATCGCCCACCTCCTGCTCGCGAACGGTACGTGGAACAAGGACTTTGTCGCGAAGCACTGTGCCTTCCGCGCTCCCCAGGATGGTGAACTCAACGGCAGGGCGAGCAGCCTGGAGGAATACACCCGCTCGCTCGCGATGTACACCCCGGACTATGTGGAGCGGATCTCCGGCGTGCCGGCCCGCGATCTCCGCATGCTCGCGAGTCTGTTCGGCAACCACACCCTGCGCATCACGAGCCTCTGGTGCATGGGCATGAACCAACACACGCGGGGTACGGCGATCAACTGCCTGGTGCACGGGGTGCACCTCTTGTCCGGCCACTTCGGCCGGCCCGGCGATGCCCCGACGAGCCTCACCGGGCAACCGTCCGCGTGTGGCACCGTACGCGAAGTAGGCACACTCGCGCACGCGCTGCCCGGCGGCGGGAACGTGACCAAGGAAAAACACCGAACCTTGGCCGAGAAGATCTGGAACCTGCCAGCGGACCGAATCCTCGCCAAGCCCGGCCACCACGCGGTCGAGATGTGGCGGCGCTTCTCGACACCCGTGGCGAAGGGCGGCGACATTCAAACCGTGTGGTCGATGGTCACCAACCCCGCGCAAACGCTCCCGAACCTCAACGAGCTGGTGGCGCCGAGCCGCAAAGACCCCAACAAATTCCTCATTGTGTCCGACGTATACCCCACGGCGACCACGCGAATCGCCGACCTGGTGTTGCCCTCGGCGCTCTGGGTGGAGAAGAACGGGATGTTCGGTAACTCCGAGCGCCGCACCCAGCAGTGGTTCAAACAGGTGAACCCGCCGGGCCAAGCGCGCGACGATTGTTGGCAGATCCTGGCCGTCGCGCGCGAGCTGCACCGCCGGGGGCTCGCCGGCATGTCCGACAAGGACGGGCGCTTCCTCTTCCATTACGCCGATGCCGCCGGCAAGCCGATCCCGGTGTGGGACTGGGAGCGGTACTACGATGTGAACGTCGACGAGCTGCTGTTCAACGAATACCGCGCCTTCAGCACGATGAAGCACAAGAATCTCGCCCCGTACCGCGAGTATGTGAAGGCGCGTGGGCTTCGCTGGCCAGTGGTTGAGCAAGCCGACGGCACGTGGAAAGAGACGCGCTGGCGCTTCACCGAAGGCGAGGACTCCTTCGTGGGCGCCGGCAAGGGCCATGATTTCTACCACTCCACCACCGAGGATGGGCGCGCGCAGATCTGGTTCCATCCGTACGAGCCGCCGCCCGAGTCCCCCGATGCGGAGTACCCTTTCTGGCTGTGCACCGGCCGCGTTTTGGAGCACTGGCACAGCGGCACGCTCACGGGCAGGATCCCCCCGCTTCAGCGCGCGATGCCACAGGCGTACGTGGAGATGAACCGCGCAGACGCCGGCAGGCTGGGCATCACCAACGGGGAGCTCGTCCGGCTCACGTCGCGGCGGGGCCAACTCGACGTTCCGGTGTGGATCGATGGGCGCGGGAGCCCGCCCGCGGGCAGCTTGTTCGTGCCGTTCTTCGATGAGCGTTTGTTGATCAACCTGCTCACCCTCGATGCCTACGATCCCTTCTCGAAGCAGCCGGACTACAAGAAGTGTGCGGTGCGGGTTTCGCGGGTGGCGACGTGACCTCCGCGGCGCTGCGGGTGTTCTTTGCCATTGTCGGCGGGGTGGCGCTCGTCGGCTTTGTCGTGGGCACATCGTCTACCGAAGTGCCCGAGACAACGCCGACTACCGGGGCCCCGGCGGCGGTGGACGGGGTCGCGCCCGCGCGCAGCTACCTGGAGCTTCGCACCAGCCCCCGCGGCGACGGTTCGGGTTGGAACGAGGATCTGGCTGCGCTCCGCAAGGCCGGGCCACAGCCCCTCGATCCGGTGGAGCTTTCGGGCACCTCCAAGGCGGAGGATCTCGAAGCCCGCGCCGCGCGCCGCGCGTACGATGGTGCGCCTCCACGGATCCCACACGCGATCCGCCAGGATTCCGCGCCAGAGTGCCTCACCTGCCACGAAGCGGGCCTGCGTTTCCGCGGGCTGCTCGCCACCCCGATGAGCCACACCAGGCTCACGAATTGCACGCAGTGTCACGTCGTGGACGCCGCGCCGATGCCTGGTGGCGAAACGCTGCCACCCGATCCCCGGGTGGTCGCGAACGCCTTCGACGGGCTCGACTCGCCGACCGCCGGCACCCGCGCGTGGAGCATCGCGCCTCCCCAAATCCCGCACCGTACGGCCATGCGCGAGCAGTGTGACAGTTGCCACGGCGTGAACGGACGGAATGCGCTTCGCTCAACGCATCCATCGCGCGCAAGCTGCGAACAGTGCCACGCCGCCTCGGCGGAAACCAACCTTCGCCCGGGGCTCCCATGATCTCCCGCCGCGCCCTATTCTCTTTTGGCTTCGACGGGCCGGCCGAGCCGGCCGCCCCAAGCACGCGCGCCGTGGCGCCGATCTCTCGCACTCCACCGGCGCCCCGCCCGATGGTCGCGGTCGTGTCCACGTTCTCGTGCCTCAACGCCAAGGCCGATTTTTGTGCCACTTGTGTGGAGCGTTGCCCGGTTCCGGGCGCGATCCGCTTCGAAGGGCGCCGTGTGGTGGTCGAACGCTCCCGCTGCGATGGTTGCGGGATTTGCGTACCGCTCTGCCCCGCCCCGGGCGGCGCCATCCTCCTCACCCCCGTGCTCACATGATCCTCCCGGAGCTGACGGTTGGCGCGCTCGACGCCCCCACGCTCGCCGCATTGTTCGACGACCTGAACGCCCACGCCACCGTGCTCGACGTGATCACCAAGGGCGGACCGGTACAACACTCCGCCGGAACCCAGGTGCCGCTGCGCGAAGCACAGGCGCTCCTCGCCGAGGGTCGCGTTCGCGGGGTGCAGGTGCGCTACGTTTGGCAGGGCGACGAGTGGCGCGACACGCTGCTCGCCGCCGCAGACGGCGTTCGTCTCGTGCGCATGAAGCGCCAGAACGAACCGTAGCCCCCCATCGCCTCACTCCGCGCCGTCGTCCTCCACCTTTGGCGGCAACGCGGGCACCAACGACACGCCCGGCCCCGCCGCCCCCATCGGCGATCCCACCGAGATGCCGGCAACGGCCGGCACGGCGGAGCGAACCGGGGCGTCCGGAGCGCGGAACCCTGGCAGGTCCATCGCCGCATACAGCCGCGCGATGGGCTCGCTGGGCTCGGCTTTCACCCCGGCCGGAAGGTTGGGATCGTCCTTGGCAGCCGTGTACCACTGATAGAGCGTAGACTGGCCGTGGTAGGTGTAGTCCACGCGCACCTTGGGCTCGTTGAGCGCGTACCGGATCCCGCCTTCTACGAGCTCCGGCCGAGCATAATAAAACGAATCCAACCGGTCGTGCTGCATTTGGATGCCGATGCGGACGGTTTCGCGGGTCGCCAGCTCGAAATACGCAGCCTGGGCCGGATCCTGCCGCAGCGCCATCTGGTAGGCCGCCGCCGTACCCTCGCCGTAGCAGAAGGCCTGCATGGCGGGGAGCTCGCCGAGGAACTTGTAGTAGCCGCCCACGTAGTCCGGGAACAACGTTCGCTTCTGGCTATATTCGTAGGTGTCTACCATCCAGCGCGCCACCTCAAAGCCGAACTTGGCGATGTCGGTCTTCTCGGGGCGAACCCGCGTGTAGGCGTTCGCCGCCATCACCGTCCACGGGCCGAATTGCACGAGGTCCAAACGCGTCGTGTTGTCGTAGGTGTAGGCCGGCCAGGGCGCGCGCAGGTTCTTCTTTTCCTCACGCGAGCGGAACCAGGGCTTGTAGTAGGCGAAGAAGGGCTCAAGCGCATCGAGGTACTGAGGATCGTTGAAATACTCGGAGAGGTAGACGAGCGCGAGCGCCGCCTCGCCGGGAACGATGTCGTTCTTGGCGTTTTCGTAGGGGTGACCGGCGGGAACCCAGTAAGGGCGGAAGTTCCCCTCCTTGAGCTGCGAGGCCAGCACGTACCGACCCAGCTTGCGCATCACGTCGTCGTTGGAGTGATCCCCCGTGGCGCGCGCCACCTCGATCATCCCGAACAGGCCCACCACGGCGCTTCCCAGCTTGGTATTGTCGCCGTAGGTGAAATACGCCATCCCGTCGCGCTCGATTTCCGCCTTGAGGGGCGAACCCTCCAGCAGCTTGAGCTCCCAATCCTCAAGGTTTGTCCCATCTTTCTGAACAAGCGAGCGCATCGTCCAATCCTGGGCACGGATCGCGCCCTCCATGAACTCGGGGCGCGGATCGAGCGTCCAGGCTTGCCACAGGTTCCAGGTCGCCAACTCGTGCCGAACGTGATTGTATTCGTTTGAGTAACGGTTCTCTTCCGGCCAGAACTTGTAGGTCACGGAGCCGTCGGGCTGCAGGTTCGCCAACCACCACTCGCCGGCGTAGATGATGGAGGCTTTCACGCTCGCCAACGTGACTGCGTCCACCGGCACCTGGGTCGTGCCGCGGTACATCGGAACGACCGGCGCGCCCTTCAGCTCCCGGTAGTCGGTGGTGCGGATCAACTCAAGGCTCACCGCCTCGTCGCGCCAGGGCCGCAGACTGTCAAATTTGAATTCCCGCGCAACGCCGCGCAGGAACTCGTCCGGTCCGGTCATGCCCCGGGCCACCGCCACCGCGCCGGGCCACGCGCCGGCCAACTTTTTGCCCTCGGTGCGGTCGATCAGGATCGCGCCGTCGATGCCCATCTCCCACATCGCAGCAAGGTCTTCGTCGGCCCGGGGAACGACGGTGGCCCGCTCTTTGATGCGGTGGATTTCGAAGGTCAGGTCGTCCACATGCACGCTGAGGCGGGGAAAGCCAAGGATCTCGCGCTGCCTGCGGTGCATGGACTCCAGATCATCCACCGTTTCGAGCAGCGCCACGTCGAGGGTCGGGGCCTCGGCAAGCGAGAACGCCAGCTCCTGACCGGCGCCGCGAACGCTGGTGATGAGCAGCCAATTCCCGCGGTCGGAGGCCACCGGCTGGAACGGCGCCGGGTTCTTCCCGCCGATCTTCTCGCGCAGCCACCGGATCGCGGCATCCGCTACGGCGGGGTCGAAGCGCAAGGGCTTGTCGTTGATCAGGTAGACGTAGGCGCCTTTCTCCACGCGCGAGAGCTGGAAGCGCTCGAGCTGGCCGTGGTGGTACAGCCGGCTGAGCACGTGGGAGTCCCGGTCGAACGACTCTTTCAGCCCGCTGTGCAAAACCAGCACCTTCGCCCCCGCCGCCCGGAGCGCATCCGCGAACACGTTTTCGTCCGTCCCCATCGCGGCGGTTCGCAGCGCCTCGCTGGAGAGGTCCACCAGCTCCACGCCCGACGGGGCACCCGAAACCTCGCTCGGCGCATCCGCCGCCAACTTCGAGCCCACCTTGGTTACCACCTCCGCCGCGCCCTCGCTGAGCGACACGGAAGGTGCCGCCGCCCAGGCCGCCTTCGCTCGATCTTCGAACGTATCGCCGTTCACGATGATGCCGGTGCTGGTGTAGATCGCGGTGCCGCCGCCGCCCGTCGTCTCACAGCCG
>BJHF01000033.1 GCA_014191855.1 Deltaproteobacteria bacterium | reverse complement strand
GGAGTACGCGGCACCCGACATCGACGGGCCGGCGTGGTTCCACGATCATGGTGGAACGATTGGTCATTTTGCGGATCAGGTGCACCCGAACGTGCACGGGCACGCGCTGATCGGGGAGGCCGTGTTGGCGGGGCTCGCCTCAGCCGCGCAGGCGCGCTAGCGCCCACTCCGCGAATCGGAAGGGGTCCGCCGTTTCTTCGGGGGTGCCGCGCACATCCAGCCCCATGTCGCCCTGCCGTTTGAACCGACCCGGTTCTTTGGCGCAGAGCTCCATCAGGCGCATCGGGTCGAGCCGGTGGCGCTCGTGGAGCACCAGGTTGATCCGCACGGTGAGGACGGCCAGCTTCACGATACCCAGCACGCGGCACGCGACCCGAACCTCGGTGAGCCGCCGAAGATTGTCAGCCTCGGCCGGGGCGGAGCCGTACCTGGCCTCCAGGTCGGCGAGCACCCCGCGGATGCGTTGTGGCGTCGCCGCGTTGGCGAACCGGCTGTAGGCGTCGAGGCGCTCCGCCGTGTCCGGGATCCAGTCTTCCGGAAGCACGCAGGGGAGCCTCACCTCCACCTCGGGGTCGATAGCTTCGGCCACAACGTCGCCTCGCACCTGTGCGCAGGCCTGTTCCAAGAGCTCGATGTACGCGTCGAAGCCGATCGCAGCGATGTGGCCGTGTTGCTTCTCGCCGAGGATGTCGCCGCCGCCTCGCAGCTCGAGATCCCGGCTGGCCACGGTGAAGCCGCTGCCCAACGCGCTGGCGCCCTGCAGCGCATGCAGGCGATCCATCGCCTCTTTTCGCACCAGTCCGCTCCCTCCGACCAACAGCAGGCAGCGCGCTTCGGCGCGACTCCGCCCCACTCGGCCCCGGAGCTGGTAGAGCTGGGCCAGTCCGAACGCTTCGGCGCGGTTCACGATCATCAGGTTGGCGTTGGGCAAGTCCACACCGCTCTCGATGATCGTCGTGCAAATCAGCACATCCACGTCTCCCGCCGCAAAGCGCCCGAGCACGCTCTCCAGCGCATCTGCGGACTGCTGTCCGTGGCCCACGTCGATCCGCAGCTCCGGGAGCTGTTTGCGCAACCAGCGGGCCACGCCGGCGATCGACTGCACCCGGTTGTGAACGAAGTACACCTGCCCATTCCGGGCCACCTCCGCCCGGATCTCGTCGGCGATGCGCGTCGCCTCGAATCGCACGACTTCGGTGTGGATGGGGCGTCGCCCCTCCGGAGGCGTCGTGATCAGGGTCATCGCCCGCAGGCCAGCCAGGGCCATGTGCAGCGAGCGGGGGATGGGCGTGGCCGACAGCGCGAGCGTGTGCACCCCCTCCGCGATCCGCCGGGCTTCCTCCTTCTGTTTCGTCCCAAACCGATGTTCTTCGTCCACGATCACGAGGCCGAGCTTCCGGAAGCGCACCCCCCTGCCGAGCGCGGCTGTGGTCGCGACCACTACGTCCACGCCGCCGCTCGCCAACTTCGCGATCACCTCGCGACTGTTGGCTGCGTCGACGAACCGGGAGAGCATCGCGACGTTCACGCCAAACTCCTCCATCCGCCGTCGTAGGGTGCCAAAATGTTGGTAGGCCAGGACGGTTGTCGGGACCAGCAGCAGCACCTGATGTCCGCCGAGGACGACGCGGAACGCAGCGCGCATCGCGACTTCGGTCTTGCCGAAGCCTACGTCGCCGACGATGAGGCGGTCCATCGGCTCGCCGCTCGCAAGGTCGTCGAGCACCGCGCGGATCGCCTCGGTCTGGTCCTCCGTCTCCACGTAGGGAAACGCCTCTTCGAAGCGAGCGAAGGTATCGCCGGAGTCGTGGTAGGCGTGCGCCGTCGCCAGCTTGCGTCGGGCGTGCATCCGCAGGATCTCCGCCGCGAGGCGCAGCACTGCGTCCTTCACCTTTGCGCGGCGCAGCTCCCAAGTACTGCCGCCCAGCTTGTCCAACGCGGGTTTGCCCTCCGTATCGGCACGGTAGGGCGCGAGCAGATCGAGCTTCCAAACGGGGACATAGAGCTTGTCGCCGTCGCGATACTCCACGATCACGAAGTCCCCGGAGCTCTCGCCGAGGGGCATGCGCGAGAGGCCGCGGTAGAGGCCGATACCGTGCCGCGCGTGAACGACGGGATCGCCGCGGTTGAGCGTTCCCAGCGACCCCGCGGCTGCCTTCCGAAACTTGCTCACGACGCTGGTGGGGCGGTCGCGGAGCTTCTCCCCGAAGATCTCGTCCGCCGTCACGAACACGAGGTCTTCGGCGGTGAACCCCTCGGGGAGGTCGCCCACCTGGAGCGCCACCGTGTAGGCGCGTGGTTTCTCCCCAAAGTTCAGGTCGTGCGCGGCGAACAGCGCACGGATGCGCTCGGCGCGGGTCGTATCGTCCGCCACGAGCACCACGGCGGCGCCCGCGGCCGCGAGCTGGCGCAGCGCGGCCACCGTCGGTGCCAGGTCGCCGGTGTGGCCGACGCGCAGGCCCGCGGTTGGGCAGGATATAAACCCGTTCCCGAGCAACGTGATCGGTCGCGCTTCCTTCAGCGCGTCGAGCACTTCGCGCGGAGTGGCGTAGCGGTCCTCTGGGCGCACGAGCGGCCGCTCCTCGGGCGGCAGCGCGTCGAACCGGCGCCACACCTCGGCCGCAGCTTGCCGCAACCGCTCGCCGACGAGGCCGGGCTCGAGCACGAAGAGTTCTCCCGGGAGCTGGGCGAGCGCCACGTCCGCGAGGGCGGGAATGTAGTCCTCGGCCGAAGCAAACCACACCCCCGCGCGGAGATCCTGCAGCACGCTGCGCCGGTCCTGACCAAACACGCCGCGCTCGTTGGCGACGGCGTGAACATAGGCGGCGGCTCGTTCGGCGGCGGTTGCATCAAGGAGCGCTTCGCGCGCCGCGAGCAGCGTCTCCGGCCCCCGCACGGCCTCGATCTCGTCGTCGAACCACGCGACTCGCGTCGGTCGCTCATTGCCAAGGCCCCAGGCCTCCAGCGTGCCGCCGCGGAGCGCTGCCGTACCCGGCTCTTCCACGTGGGGGGCGACGAGGTACCCCGCCGCGACGAGCCATCGCAGCAAGGTCTGAGGTTCAACACGCTCTCCCGGCCGTAGGGTGCGGGAGACGAGCGTCGGTACGCGCGGGAGCAGCGCAGTAGCATCCGCGACGACCCACGCATCCGTCGCTGCCCGCGCGAGCATTCGTGCGTGCGTGTGCGCCGGATCGCGAACGTCCCCGTCCCACGCGCGGCCGTCGTCGGCTGGGTAGGCGAGGACCGTCCGTTTCGGCGCGAAGAACCTCAACCCTCGCACGAGGCGCTCGACGCTGCGGGCGTCCGGCACGACCACCGTGGCGGGCCCGCTGCGGACGATTCGACTGAGCACGTACGCGGGCGAGGAGCCCGCGAGCCCGCTCAGCTCTTCGGCGTCTCGGAGTCCGACGAAGAAGCGGCCCAAGGGTTCTCGTTCGTGCCGGCCGGGAGCGCCGAAGGCAGGTTGGGGGCCGAGGCTTCGGCCGGCTTGCGGAAGAGGTCGAGGTAGATCTGCACCATCGCGAGGTCAACCAGGATCAGCACGAGGTGATCCACGGTTCCCAGGGCCACTTTCCCCCACCACGGCATCGTGGACTGCAGGAATGCGAGGCCAAGCTGGTACCACAACCACCAGCCGAAGAAGAACACCAGCATCGTCTGGAAGATGGTGCCCCGGCGGGCGGAGGTGAGCCGCATGCTGCGAGAGAGCGGGCTTTTCTCCTGCTGGTCGAGCGTGGCGATGGCATCCACGAAGGCGAACTGCAAGCCGAAGATCACGCCGGGAACGATGACGATGTTCCCGAGGGCGATGAGCCCGTACGCGGAGAAGTGAGGGCCCATGACCCGGCCCATGCGGTTGAGCCCGTAGTTGATGGCGCCGGAGAGGGAGGCAACCTGCTTCTTCTCGCGCTGCACCCACAAGTAGATCTGGGCGGGTGCAGCCCAGCTTCCGACCACGCCACTCCACACGCACAACAGCGCGCTCTGGATGAGCACGCCCACGACGAGGAGCGCTTTTCCCTCGCTGAGATGCAGGGAAGCCGCAGCCCGCGTTCCCAGCGCGTCCGTGAGGTAGAACCCGAGCCCGCCGGTGACCAGCGCGATGAAGAGCGCCGTGAACAGGTTCTCGAAGAACACCGAGAAGGCGTTCTTCAGGATGGTGCCTACGCCGAGTTGCGTCATGGGCCGGCGGCTAACCCGTTACAATGCGCCCGTGCGGCGCGACCCCATTGAGGCGGATGAAGCGGAGGCGGCCGACATCGTACGGGCGCCCCTCACCATGCTCGACGAGGATGCGGTGCGGTTGGCGCTCGCGGGCGGCTCCGTTGTGGAGTGGAATAGGCTGTCTTTCCGCACCCACGAGGACGTGAATCAGTTTCTCCGTGTTTGGGGCTGTGATCTTCAGAAGGATGGCTGGGCGCGCGAGCGCGTACGCTACGTATACAACCAGGCGGTGGAGTACCTGGAGGAGCAGCTCGGGCTGCACTTCGCCCCCGAGGTGCGGCGGCCGCGCGACGTGCGGGATGCCTTCCTCCGGGCCTCGATGCGCGAGCGCTTCTCGCGCCACAGAATCCAATATTGTGCGATTCTCAAGCTGGTTCACGTAATCAACCACCTTGAGATGCAGGAGCTGCGAAACCAGGTAGCGGTGCGTGAGCTGGACCTGCTGGAGGTCGCGAACAACAAGGTGCTCGATGCCGCGCGGATGATGCGCGAAGAAGGATTGCCCGTCCAAGCCTTTTACGGAAATCGGAAGACACGGCCCAGCGTAATCACCAAGCTGTTGGCGAAGCGCGAGTCCACCGCGGCCACCGTGTTCGACAAGCTCCGGTTCCGGCTGGTCACGGCGGAGCGGGAAGACGTGGTTCCCTGTATCGCATGGATCTTCCGTCACCTGCTCCCGTTCCCAGCGATCATCCCCGGGGAGAGCCTCAACACGCTGCTCTCCGCCGAGGAGCTCGAGATCGACGGCCGAGAGGATGGCGAGCGCGCCACCCTCGCGATGCTGCGCGGGGCCCCGGCCGTGAACCCGCACTCCGGCAGCGGGTATCGAGTCATCAACTTCGTCGCGGGGATGCCGGTGCGGGTGTACGACGCGCCGGGCGTGGAGGTGCCTCGGCACCGTGCGTTCCTCGGAGAGGTGGTTTCGGTGCTTACGGAGTTTCAAGTGGTCGATCAGGCAACCGACATCGCCAACGAATCGGGCGAAAATCGGCACGACCTCTACAAGCTGCGGCAAACGCAGAAGGTGTACGAGCGGCTCGGGCGCTCGATGACCGGAGGCAACAGCGCCCGCGGGGTGGACGAAGAGGGGAGCGACGGTTAGCCCCGCGGCCCCTACCCTTCGGAGATCCCATGGCCCGTACCGCCGCCCCCCGCAAGCGCAACAAGTCGTCCCGCCACCGCGCGAAGCTCAAGGCGAAGCACACCAAGCAGCGGATGCGCGCCAAGGGGCAGCTCCAGAAGCGCGGCGGCGGCCGCCGCCTCCGTCGTTAGGACGCGGTCGCGCCGGTGGCTGTGCGCGCTCGCCACGCGGGGGTGCTCCTCCACCCGTCGAGCCTCCCGGGCCCCGGCCCCATCGGGGAATTGGGCCCGTACGCACATGCCTTCTTGGAGTGGATGAGCCACGCTGGTCTCGACACATGGCAGGTGCTCCCGCTGCACCCGGTCGGCCCCGGCGCTTCCCCTTACGGCAGCCCATCCGCGTTTGCGGGTGATCCCCGCCTCCTTTCGGTAGAGGGGCTGGTCGCCGAGGGGCTGATCGAGCCGTCCGCGATGCCGTGGGGCCATGATCACGTCGATGTGGAGGCCGTGGAGGCCTGGAAGCTCCCGCTGGTCCGGGGCGCGGCCCAGCGCCTCGCCGGTTCTTCGGAATTGAAGGACTATGCCGCGAAGGAGGCGGATTGGCTCAACGACTGGTCGCGGTACGCGGCCCGAGTCGTCCACTTCGGCCATGGGGAGTGGTGGCGCTGGACCGCCATCGGGGACGACGAACTTTCGGATGAGATCGGCGTTCAGTCGGGCTTGCAGCTCCTCTTCTCGCGCCAGTGGGCGGCGCTGCGGGATGCGGCGCGTGTCCGCGGGATTCGCGTGGTGGGGGATGTCCCGATCTTCGTAGCGCACGACGCGGCAGACGTATGGGCGCAGCCGGAGCTGTGGCGCCTCAACGCGGCGAAGCAGCCTGATCCGGTGAGCGGTGTTCCGGCGGACTACTTCTCGCCCACCGGCCAGCGGTGGGGCTCGCCGATGTACGACTGGGATGCGCATGCCGCCGCGGGTTTTGCGTGGTGGCGACGGCGCCTGTCGCGAGAGCTGGCGCTGGTGGATGCTGTGCGTCTCGACCACTTCAGGGGCTTCGCAGCCGCCTGGGCCATCGCGGCCGACGAGCCGGACGCACGAAACGGGGAGTGGACGCCCGGGCCGGGCGCGGCGCTGTTCGAGGCGCTGCGGGAAACGCTCGGAGGCTTGCCGCTCTGGGCGGAGGATCTCGGTGAGATCACGCCCGACGTGGAGGCGCTTCGCGACGAGCTTGAGCTGCCGGGCATGAAGATCCTCCAGTTCGCGTTCGGTCGCGACGCGAATCACCCGTTCCTCCCACACAATTTCTCCAGCCCACGCTGGATCGCCTACACCGGCACCCACGACAACGACACCGCCCGGGGCTGGTACCAGTCGGTCGACGAGGCCACGCGTGACCGGTTCCGGCTCTACACCGGTCGAGACGGCGCGGACCCCGCGTGGACGCTCGTGCGTGAGGCCTGGGCCAGCATCGCCGGCACGGCTATCGCGCCCATGCAGGACTTCGTGAAGCTCGGCAGTGAAGCGCGGATGAACACGCCTGGAGTGGCGGACGGCAACTGGGGTTGGCGCTTGCGCGACCTGCCTTGGCAGTCCTGTGCCTGGATACGCCAGCTTGGGGTTTCGTTCGGGCGCGCGGAGCCCTGACCATGCGCGCTACGTCGATGCGGCTGCACCTGGCCCTGGGGATCGCCCTTGCGGCGCTGCAGGTTGGGCTGCTCGTGCGGGCGTCCGCCGCCTCGTCGTTGGTCACGGCGTCGGGACTGGCGACCGTGGCGCTGCTGCTGGTTTTGCTGCGTACGCTCTCGATTCACCGCGACCGTCGCCAGCGCTTGCTCGACATCCTGGAGGCCGTGCGGCGCGGCGCCGATGGCGAAACGGACGTCCATCTGCCGGCGGGCGAAGACGACGAAGCCGGGCACGTCGCCGAGGCGGTGAATCGCCTGATGACCACCGTGCGGGAGCGCGCTCGGCTCGCGGAGCAGGAACGCGACCTGGACCGGCTGATGGTGCGGGAAACGCCGAACGGGCTGGTGGTGATCGACGCCGAGGGGATCGTTCGGCGGGCGAGCCCTGCGCTGGGGCGGCTTTTGGGCGTGAGCGCCGATCCCGTTGGGCGCCGCCCCATCGAAACGATTCCCCTGCCCGCGGTCCAGTACGTCATCGACGAGGCGGCGCGCACCCGGGAGGTGTGCGAACGCTCGATTACCCATGAGGGAAAGGAGCTTTTGCTGCGTGCCGTCCCCTCCGGTGAAGGCGAAGGGGTGCTTGGCGTGGTGCTCGACCTGACGAGCATCGGCACCGCTGCCCGCCTCCGACGAGAGTTCGTCGCGAACGTGAGTCATGAGCTGCGCACGCCCATCACCGCCGTTGTCGGCTATTCGGAGGCGCTCGACGAGGAGCGGGCCCGGCTTCCCGAGGATGTATGGCCGATGGTCGACGCCATCCGCCGCAACTCCGAGCGCCTCCGCCTGCTGGTGGAGGACGTCCTCCACCTGTCCCGCATCGAGTCTCGCCAACAGGACCTGCAGTTGAGCCGGGAGCGCGTGCACCCCGTGGTGGCCGCCATCGTGGAGCGATTCGCGGCGGTTGCGGAGCGCCGCGGCGTACAGTTCACGGGTCCTGCCTCATCCGAAGTCGAGGCGTTGCTCAACGCCGACGCGCTCGAACACGCCCTGTCCAACCTCGTGGACAACGCGCTGAAATACACCCCGGCGGGCGGTCAGGTGAGCATCGAGGTGACGCCGCTCGACAACGCCGTGGAGGTGTGGGTGAACGACACCGGTCCGGGCATCGATCCGGTCCACCACGCGCGCATCTTTGAGCGATTCTACCGCGTGGATCCGGGTCGTGCGCGGGTCATCGGCGGCACGGGGCTCGGACTGGCGCTGGTGAAGCATCTATGTGCCGCGATGAAAGCGGATATCCGGTTGGTGAGCGAGCCCGGGAAGGGGAGCCGCTTCGGGATCCGGCTTCCGGTGCCGGAGGAGGGGTAGGCGACGGCGGGCGCAAGCACCGGTCACGCGAACTGCTTCGCCAGCTTCAACCCTTGCATCTGGTAGTTGTTCGTTCCCGAGCTCCCGTAGAGCACGTCGGGCACCGTGCGGTTTTGCATCAGTTCGATGCGGAACAAGGGCTGCCCATGCTCCAGCAAGAAGGGCACGTCGTGCGTGCGGATCTCGAGCACGAGCTTGGCGCCGTGGCCGCTTGAATCGTGCCCAAAGCCCGAGTCGATGAAGCCCGCGTAGTGGGTGCGAAGCTCGCCCTTTGTCGCGTCGAACGGCACCAATTCCGCGCAGAGCTCGGGGGGGATCGCGAGGCGCTCCCGGGTGGCGAAGATGTAGAATTGCTCGGGTTCGAGGACAAACCCTTCTCCGCTTCGATCGGCCTGGATCGGCGTCCAGTACCGGCTGCGGTCGAGGCCGCGGTGCCGCAGATCGATGGGCGGCCGGTAGCGCTGCGCGGCGTAGCCGACGATGCCGCCGTCGCCTTCGTGCAGGTCTACGCTCATCTCGATGCCCGGGGAGTCGGGATCGATCACCGGGGCAGGGCGGCCGTCCGACCAGTACACCGCCGGCTCGTGCGCCTGGCGCGCCGCAAGCGCCTCCGCCCCGAGCCGGGGCCGACCCCGAGCCAGGCGAAGCTGCCCAAGCGTATCCCCGCGCCGCACGCCGATGTGGAAGCTCTGCGGGGTGATCTCAAGGTACAAGCGGCCAGAATAGCCGAGCGGCACGGTGTCGAACGCATAGCCCTGCTCGGTGAGCAAGCGCACAAACACGTCCAGCCGCCCGGACGACGACTTCGGGTTCGCCCGGCCCCAAACATCTGGGGGAAGCTCCAGAACCTCCTCTACCTCGGCGAGGTACACGCCGTCGTGACGAAGCACCGTTGGCTGCTCGGCGTTCAGCTTCACCTCGTCGATCGCCAGCCGCCCGAGCTTGGGGCCGATGCCGCCTGCACCGGGCAGGAAGCTGCATTGGAGCTGCCAGAGCCTCGCCCCCAACCGCAGGTCGATGGAGGAGGGCTGGAGCTGCTCGGCGCGCACGGGGTAGAGCGAGCGGATGGCGCCGGTCGCCACGAGCTCACGCAGGTCCTGGCTCACGAGGATGCCGGTCGACATGGGGCCGCGCGCTAACCCGGTTAGCTGGGTGGATGCTCTGGACCTGCTTCGTTTCGATGGCCTTCGCCGTAGAAGGCATGTGGGAACCTTCGCAGCTCGCGGGCCTCGGCGCCCCGCTGCGTTCGGCCGGTTACCTGGAAGATCCGTCGCGACTGGTGGACGTAACGGGGGCACCCCTCGGCGCCGTGGCCAGCCTCGGTGGATGCACGGCTTCGTTCGTGAGTGATCTCGGCCTGCTCGTCACGAACCACCACTGCGTCACTGGGATGCTGCAGCGAGCGCAGCGGGAGGGCGAGGATCTGCTGGTGAGCGGGTTCTACGCGGGAAACCGGGCGGACGAACGCCCAGCCGGGGCGAGCACACGCGTGTACGTCACGCAGTCCTTGGAGGATGTGACCACCAAAGTCATCGGCAGCTTGCCGGCCCGGCTCACGGATCGGCAGCGCACCGAGGCTATCGACACGAACACGAAGAAGTTGGTCGCGGCGTGCGAGGCTCCGGGCGGCACCCGGTGCCGGGTCGCTCCGTTCTACGAAGGCTCCCGGTTCACGCTGGTCCGCCAGGTTGAGCTCCGGGATGTTCGGGTCGTGATGGCGCCGCCGGAGATGGTGGGCAACTATGGAGACGAGGTCGACAACTGGCACTGGCCCCGCCACACCGGGGACTTCTCCTTCATCCGGGCGTATGTAGGTCGCGATGGAAAACCCGCGGACTTTGCGCCGACGAACGTACCGTACACCCCAAAGCGCCACCTGTTGGTGAGCACCCGCGGCGTTGAACCGGGTGAGTTTGTGATGTTGGCCAGCTATCCGGGCACCACGCGGCGGTGGCGCTCCGCGCTGGAGTTGGAGCGCCAGGCCACGCTCACCTCGCCGGGCCAGATCGAGCATCTCGGCTGGATTTTTGAGCTGCTCACCTCCACGCTCGCCGCTGATCCGGGAACGCTGCCAACCCTGGCGGTGCCGCGCCTCGGGTTGGGAAACGCGGTGTTCAAAGCGAAGGCCATGGTGGATGGCTTCGCTCGCGGGAACGTCGTGGAGCGCGCGCGGAAGCGAGATGCGGCGCTCGCCGCGTGGGTGGCCGCCGAGCCGGGTCGTGCCGCGAAGTACGGGCCCGCGATCGCCGCGCTCCGCGAGACCGTCACCCGTCGGGATGCCACCCGCCGTCGCGACGAGCTGATGGACTATCTCGGTCGGAGCGACCTCCTCTCGGCGGCGCGCTCCCTCTACCGATGGTCGATCGAGCGGCCCCTGGCCGACGTGAGGCGAGAGGCAGGGTACCAGGAGCGCGATGTCGCGAGGGCCCAGGCGCGCTTCGCCGAAATGCAGCGAAGCCTCCACCTCGACACGGATCGCCGCCTTGTCGAGCACTTCCTCACCCTGATCCTCGCCTTGCCCGTGGCGGAGCAGCCGGCGGAGCTGCGCGCATGGGTCCTGAGCACGAGCCCAGCGGCCGAGAACCGCCCGGATGCGCTGGTCGCCGGCGCGCTGGATCGGCTCTATCGGAGCCCGCTTTTGGCCACCGCCGCGGCACGGCTCGAGCTGTTCGATCGCCCCCGCAGCGCGCTCGAAGGTGTCGCCGACGGGTTTCTCTCCCTCGCGGTCGCGCTGCGCCCCTACGACGCGGCCCGGGAAGAGGCGCAGAAAGAGGACGAAGGGGCGTTCTCGCGCCTTCGTCCGGTCTTTGTTGATGCGCTCCGCACCTTCGATCCTGCACGCAGCTACCCCGATGCCAACGGCACCCTTCGGGTCACCTTCGGCTCGGTTCAAGGCTACAAACCTCGGGATGCGGTCAGCTACGCGCCCCAGACGACGGTTGCCGGGATCGTGGAGAAGGCGGGCCCGTGGCCGTTCGCCGCTCCGGCACCGCTGCTTGCTGCCATCGACGCTGGAACGTGGGGGCCCTACGCCGATCCCGCCCTGGGCACGGTGCCCGTGGACTTCCTCGCCGATCTCGACATCACCGGGGGCAGCAGCGGCTCCCCCACGCTGGATGCGCGCGGGCGCCTGGTTGGCCTGGCGTTCGACTCCAACTACGAGGGTATCGGGAGCGACTGGATGTACAACGCCGGCCTCTCACGGTCGGTGCACGTGGACATCCGGTACCTGCTCTGGTACCTCGACGCGGTAGCCCAGGCGGATGGACTGCTCACCGAGATGGGCGTCTCGCCCGCGATCTGATTAGCCGGGCGCACCATGGCTACCTGGACCATCCGCCTCCACAACCCTGCGCACGGCTTGGATGTCACGTTCCCATGCCGAGACGACCAACCGATCCTCGAAGCGGCGGAGTCCAGGGGCTTCGCGCTCCCGTATTCCTGCCGCTCGGCCGCGTGTGGCCAATGCTCAGGCAAGGTTGAATCCGGAAAAGTCGTCCTCGACGATCAGTACATCCTCAGCGAAGGGGATGTGGCCGCGGGCTTCACGTTGCTCTGCTCCGCCACGCCCTCAAGCAACTGCACCATCCTCACCCACCAACACGACAACATCGAGACGGTTTGACGCCGCCCCCGGCACGCGATAGCCGCGCGGTCTCGTATCGATCTGGAGAGTTCATGTCCGAAGCCCCCGTCGCCAAGAAGCCGTCCGAAGACATCTCGGACTACAAGGACGCCGCGCGTCTCAAGCGCTTCCTCACGGAACGCGGCAAGATCCTGCCCCGCCGCATGACGGGCCTCAGCTCGTTGCAGCAGCGCGAAGTGGGCCTCGCCATCAAGCGAGCGCGGCACCTCGGCTTGTTGCCGTACGTCAACCGCGAGTAGTCGGCCTTCCCGGTAGCGGCCGGCTTTGGTGCCGGCCGTCTGCTGTGGCCCTCGTAGCGGCCGCCCCCTGTGGCGGCCGTCGGCGTTTTTGAGCGGATCCGGGCGAGGCGCGCGGCCCGGTCCCTTCGCCAGGCCGCCTCGCCGCGCCTCGCGTCGCCGCTGCGACCGCCGGCGGCACGTCGGCTACGTTGCCGCATGCTGCTTTTCCTGCTCTTGTCGGCGTGCGGCGGCCGCACCCTCACGACCGACGACGCGGAGGGTCATCGGCACAACTTCACCATTCCTCGCGAGGATCTGCGTGACCCACCCGACACCGGAGTGGCGTTGGAGACGACCGAAGGCGACGGACACACCCACACGGTCACCTTGAGCGCCGTCAGCCTCGACCTGCTGAGCGATCTCAACGGCATCGGCGTTTCGGGCACGACGGAGGAAACCGGGGGGCACGCCCACGAGTGGCATTCCGAATAGGCTGCGACGCGTCAGGGGCGAGTCGCGACCACTCCAAGTGCGGAAAGCACGCCCGCGAGCGTGCCGTCCTTGAGAATGATGTTCAACCGGTGATTTCCTCCCGCCACGATGCGGAGGTCCGCGCGCGAGCCCTCGACCAGGAACCGCGAGTCGTTGAGCGGGATCACCTCGTCGGCCGAGCCGTGCAGGACGACCACGCGTGCGTTTGCGGGCAGTCGATCATCGCGACCGAGACGACGCGTGGCGGGCGCAATCAGCACGGTGGGGCCTGTCCAAACGCCTTCCGCAAGGAGGGCGACGGCGACCGCGCCGCCAAACGACGAGGCTACCACGACGTCGGGAGGCACCTCCGCCACGGCCCTTCGCGCGACCGCGAGAGCCGCTTTGACCGACGAGGTGTCGAGCTTCGGGGTGGTTGCCCCGTAGTGTTCTGCCAACCAGCGGGCTTTCGTTCCACGGGGACCGCTCTCGAGACCATGGAGAAAGATCATGCGTGCCATGAATCCCGGTTATCTCGGGCCAACGGTGGCGGGGTGTGTGCCCCGCGGACAGGCAAAACCGACGCGACCCAGAAGTCCGTTCGATCGACCTACGACACGTCGGCGAGAGCTGCGCTTTGCGTCGCCCCCGCGAAGTTACCCGCTTTTCCCGGGATACTCCCCCGCCGGGAGCTTGTGCAGCTCCACGCCGAGCAGCTCCGCATACACCCGACCAGCGCTGTCGATGAGCGCCACGTCGCTCAGCGTGCGTTTCCCGTCGCGCTTGCGGCCCGTGAGCACGCCGCGCACCGGGCCGGCGGCGGGCACGCCGTAGGGGCGCATCGCCTCGATTCCGGTGGGCAAAGAGGCGCCGCCGAGGGCCGCGCGCGACCACAGCACGGCGAGCTGCAAGCCGCCGTCGCCGGCCGCCATGTCGGTGATCCACCCGTTCGGCGTCCACCCCTGCTCGCGGATGCCGTTGAGCTCGGCCTCGGCGGCGTCGTCGCCTACGCCGACCATCCGGCGGATCACCTGGAAGTCCGGGCCGTGGAACAACAAACGCGCGTAGATGGCGGCGGGATCGTGGGCGTACGCTCCCATCGCGACGGCGCTCGGCGCTCGGGGAGCGCTCGGGGGTTTGGCCCCCATACGCACCTCAGCCCGGTAGTGAAGCGCACCGCGAAGCCCCCGAAGCTCGAAGCTGAAGCCATCGGCCCGCTCGGCGACGGTGTGGATCGCGAACAGATCGCCCGCGCCGTCGAAGTCGGTGAGCGTGATGCCCTTCAGAACGTTCACCTTCTCGACGGCCTGCACGAATTCGGCTGGCCGAAGCTCCCGAGCCCGCTGGGCAAACCACTCAAGCGCGAGGACCACGGGCACCACCGGGGCGTCCGCGACCGTGTGATCACGCAGGAACGGGTAGTCCCGCGACGAGGCGCGCCTCAGGCTCGGCGCGGCTTTGTCGCCTGCCAACAAACCGCCGATCACGACCTCCGTAGGTCCGCCGCCGGGATTTCCGCCGTTCACCAGCTCGTCCACGAACGCGCGGGCCCCCGCGAGGAGCGGGATGAGCGCGATGCCGCGGGAGTGGAACGCGGCCGCCAACGCGGGGGTGACCATGCCCCCTTCCCACGGCCCCCAGCCGATCGCCTTCACGACGCAGGCGGGGCGCTTCGCCTGCTCGGCGGCCGCAGTTCGGTTGAGCACTTCGTTGGCCGCGGCGTAGTCGGCCTGACCGAAGTTACCGGCCCGCGCCGCCACCGAGGAGAAGAAGCAGAGCACCTTCAACGGGTCGTTCGCCGTCGCATCCAAAAGGGCGCGCATGCCGTCGATCTTGGTGGTCCACACCGCGTCCCACTGGGCGTCGGTCTTGTCCTTTACGCGCCGATCGTGGATGACGCCCGCGCCGTGTACGACGCCCGTGATCGGTCCCCACTCACGACGAACCTCGTCCAAGGCCGCCCCCACGGCGGCCGCGTTGCACACGTCCACCGGCACGTAGCGGGCGTGACCGCCCGTCGCTTCCACGGCGGCGACCGTCGCGCGGGCTTCCCGAGCAGCGAGGATGTTGTTCGCCTGGCGCTTGAGCTCCGGTGGCGTCATCCCCGGCTTCGCGAGGGCGCGCATGAGCTGGGGCTCGGTCGTGGCGGCGTTCGTTTCGGGGGGCTCCGGCACGTCGATGCGGGAGCGGCCGAGGAGCACGAACCGCGTTTGGGTGCGGGCCGCCAGCTCGATCACGCATGCCGCCGTTACCCCGCGTGCACCGCCCGAAACCACCACCACGTCCGCCGGACCCAGGTCGGGGTTCCCGTGCGGGGAGGGGAGGTTCACGCTCGCGAGGGTGCGTCGCTCGCCGCCCGTGAGGGCCACCTCCACGGGGCCGGCGCGACCGAGCTCCGCCGCGATGGCCTCGGAGCCGACGCCCGCTGCGGTGTCGATCACGCGCACGAACGCTTCCGGCTGCTCCAACGCGACGGTCTTCGTGAGCCCCAAGAGGCCGGCGAGGATGGGGTTTTCGCAGCCGAACGCGCCGAAGTCGCCGCCAAGCTGGGTCACGACCACGAACGCGCCATCTTTGTCCAGCTTGGCGGCGCGGGCCGATTGAAACGCGAGGCGCACAGTGGCGTCGTCGCCTGCGGGGGCGCAGAACACCACGCCGCGGTCGGCGGTGGCGGCCTCGCCTTCGATAGCGTCAACGCCGGCTTTCTTGAGGTCGCGGGTGAGCGCGTGGCGCAGCGCCGCGTCGCCCATGACAAGCACCGCCGGGAGGCGCCGGGCGCCGGTGTCCGGCACGGGCACCAGCGCCACGTCCATGCGGCACAGCGCGGCGCCGATGGCCGGTTCGAGCTTCACTTCGCCCCCCCTCGTCGAGGGGGCGGCTAAGGGTTGAGCACCTCCACGATCTGGCCGAGCGTGTGCAGCTTGCCGAGCGTTTCCGCGTCGGGTTCGGGCAGCTCCGGCGCCTGCTCACGCAGCGCGCTGAGGATCTCGACGCGCTTGATCGAGTCGATCCCGAGGTCGGCTTCGAGGTTCATGTCGAGGCGGAGCATCTCGGCGGGGTAGCCGGTTTTTTCAGCGACGACGGCGAGGAGCATCGCCGGGAGATCCCGCGCGGTCGTCGCGCCGTTGGGCTTGTGTCCGTTCGTGGCGGTGTGGCCATTCGTTGCGGGCGTGCTCGCCGCCGCGCTGCCGCCCAGCAGCTCAACAATCTGGCCCAGCGTATGCAGCTTCCCGAGGCTCTCGGCGTCGGGCTCGGGGAGCTCCGGGGCCTTCTCGCGCAGCGCGCTCAGGATCTCGACACGCTTGATGGAGTCGATGCCCAGGTCGGCCTCGAGGTTCATGTCGAGGCGGAGCATCTCGGCGGGGTAGCCGGTTTTTTCGGCGACGACGGCGAGGAGCATGGTGGGGAGGTCCCGCCCGGGGGCAAGCGTGCTCCCGCCCGGCAAGCCAGCGCCGGCCTTTGGGGCAACCGGCGCGGCGGATGGGGCCACGGGTGCGGTCGAGCCGCCCAGAAGCTCCACGATCTGGCCCAGGGTGTGCAGCTTCCCGAGGCTCTCGGCGTCGGGCTCGGGCAGCTCGGGGGCCTTCTCCCGAAGCGCGCTCAGGATCTCGACGCGCTTGATGGAGTCGATCCCGAGGTCGGCTTCGAGGTTCATGTCGAGGCGGAGCATCTCGGCGGGGTAGCCGGTTTTTTCGGCGACGACGCTGAGCAGCATCGCGGGAAGGTCCCGGGAGGGAGCCGCGCCGGCGCGGGGGGCGGCGACGGGCGCGGTGGGCTTCGGCGTCGCGACCGGGGCCGCGTGCGCCAGGGGCGGCGGCGCGTACACGCTTGCTGTCGCGGGCACCGGCTGTGCCACGTAGGCGGGCGCGGGGGCCGGCGGCGCTGCGTACGCCGGGGGTGCGGAGATCGGCGCCGGCTGTGCGTAAACTGGCTGTGCGTACGTGGGCGCCGGAGCAGGCGAGTACGCAGGGGCCGCCATCGCTGGAGCGTGGCCGGTCACCATCGCGACGAGGCCGCCGGTCGCGACTTCCTGGGCGCGGAGGAACGCCATGTGGGTGTCGGCCATGCTGCGCCCGAAGCGCTCGTGCACCTCGGCGAGCTGACGCTGGTTTTCCTGGAAGGCGGCGATCCACCCATGGGCGGCGTTGGTCGGGTTGGACACGCGGGACTCCGGTTTCGCAGAAGGGGGCGCGCTAACCGGCGCGGGGCGCGCGGGCGCGTGGGAGGGGGCGGGCGGCAGGCTCGCTGTGGCGAGGGGCGCAGCGTTCGGCGCCTGCGCGGCCGTCGCGGCTCGGGGCGCCGCAACGACAGAGGCCGTCGCGACCGGAGCTGGAGCCGCAGCGGCGCCAGGGAGCGTCGCCGGCGCGGGGTGCTTTCCCTCCGCGTTCGGCGGCACTGGCTTGCTGTCCGGCCGGGGGTACGGCTTCCCGTAATTCGCCCCGTTGATCAGGATGCTTCCCGGCTTCGCGACGAATCGGTTCGGGCCCGGCGCGCGGCCTTCGGCCAGGGGGACGAGGTTCAGCGGCACGCCAGCGGCGACCAGCCGCCCCAGCGCGGCCTGCAGCCCCTCAAGGCCGTCTTTGCCCTTCGCTTCGAGCGCCACGGCAACGTGGGGCTTGTCCTTGAGGATTCGACCCACGAGTCCGCTCAGGACGCTGCCCGGGCCGACCTCCACGAAAACGCGCGCACCGGCGGCGTACATCGCCTCGATCTGCTCGACCCAACGCACCGGCGAGCGGAGATGCTCCCCGAGCGCCGCGGCGAGGTTCGTTCCGTGCGGCTTCGCGGTGGTATTGCGGTAGACCGGGATCTGCGGCTTTTGGAGCGCCTCTGCCGTCAAGTACGCGCTGAGCTCTTCCCCGGCCGCCGAAACGACCGGGCTGTGGAACGCGGTCGCCACGGGCAGGCGCGTGCAGCGCAGCCCCGCCGCTTCAAGGCGCGCCATCGCCGCTTCAACGGCCGCGGTTTCCCCGGCGATCACCGTCTGCTCTGGCGCGTTGAGGTTCGCGAGCACCACCTGGTCGCCGAGATGTGCCTCCACCGCGCCGGAGGGGCCCATCACAGCCGCCATCGCGCCCGGCTTCGACGCCGCCGCCGCCATCAATTCGCCGCGTTTGCGCGCCGCGCGCATGAGCGTCCCAAAGTCCATCGAACCCGCGACGTGGAGCGCCACGAGCTCCCCGAAGCTGTGCCCGCCCGCCATCGCCGGCGCGAGGCCAAAGCTGCCAAGCAGTCGCGCCATCCCGACGCCCAGCGCGCCGAGCGCCGGCTGCGCCCACTGCGTAGCGGTGAGGAGGGACTCCTGGACTTTCCGATCGTGCGTCGTGAACGTCGGGATCGGGAACATCACGCGAGCGAGCCCGGGGACCGCTACCTCCGCTGCGTCGAGGGTGTCGGCGATCGCGGGGAACCGGTGGATCGCGGCCCCCATGTCCAGGTACTGGCTGCCCTGGCCGGGGAACAGGAACGCCACCGGGCCGGTCGCGGCCGCTGGGGTGAAGTACACGTCCCCGCGAACGCTCTCTTTGCCCGATTTCACCGCGTCGATCGCCTTGTTCAGTTTCGCGTCGAGGTCGCCCTTCACGACGATCGCTACGCGCAGCTTCGCATGGGCTTCGTGTCCGGTCTGGGAAGCGATCGCCAGCTTCGCGGCGTCTCCGCCCTTTGCGTCCTCAAGCTTCGCAAGCAGCGCCGCGGTGCTCTCGCCGCCGAACACCACCAGCTCCGTGGGCCACGGATCCATGCGGGCGGGGCGCCGCGCGGGGCCTTCGTACTCCTCCACGCACACGTGGAAATTGCTGCCACCGAAGCCGAAGGACGACACGCCGGCGCGCCGGGGGTGAGCCGGCGACCGCACCCACGGCCGCGCCTCCGTGTTCACGTAGAACGGGGAATTCGGCCAGTCCACCGAGGTGGAAGGCTTCGTCACCTTGATCGTCGGCGGGTACGTTTTGTGTTGGAGCGCGCCGAGCACCTTGAGCATCCCGGCGATCCCGGCCGAAGCCTTCGTGTGCCCGATCTGCGACTTCACGGAGCCGAGCGCGCACCACTGCTTGATCCCTCCGGCCTTGAAGACGAGCTGCAAGCCCTTGAGCTCCGCGGCGTCTCCCGCTTTCGTGGCGGTGCCGTGGGCCTCCATCAATTGGACGGTTTCGGGGCCGTAACCAGCCATCTCATGCGCCTGCTCCAACGCGCGGGCCTGGCCCTCCGGTACCGGCGCGTACACCGACTTCGAGCGACCATCCGAGCTCGATCCCAAGCCACGAATCACCGCATACACCTTGTCGCCGTCGCGTTCGGCGTCGTCGAGGCGCTTCAGCGCGATCATGCCGATCCCTTCGCCGAGCAGCGTGCCGTCCCCCGATGCGTCGAACGGCCGGCAGTCACCCGTCGGCGACAAAGCAGGCGTCTTGCTGAAGCACATGTACATGAAGATGTCGTTCATGGTGTCCACCCCGCCGGTGATCACCATGTCGCTGTGCCCAGTTTGTAGCTCCAGAACGGCCATGTGCATCGCCGTGAGGGCGCTCGCGCAAGCGGCGTCCGTCACGCAGTTCGTCATGCCCACGTCGAGCCGGTTGGCGATGCGCCCCGCCACCACGTTCCCCAACAGGCCGGGGAAGCTCGACTCCTGCCATTGCACGTAGTGCTCGCCCATCTTCTTGCAGGCCGCTTGAACCTCATCTTCCGCCCAACCCAGCTCGCGCAGGCTACGCTCCCACACCGGCCGCTGCAGGCGGCTCACCAGGCTGCCGAGGAGCTCTTGGGCGCCGGTGACGCCGAGGATGACGCTGGTTCTACGGAGGTCCTCGCCGCTCTTCCCGATGTCGTCCAGAACCATCTTCGCCACGATCAACGCCAGCAGTTGGCTGGTGTCCGTCGCCGGCATGATGCTCGGAGGCACGCCGAAGCCCATCGCGTCGAACGGCACATCGGGGAGGAACGCGCCGCGCTTGGCGTACGTCTTGTCCGGTGCTTTCGGGTCGGCGTCGTAGTAGTCGTCGATGCGCCAGTGGGTGGGCGGCGTGTCGGTGACACAGTCCTTCTTGGCGAGGATGTTGTGCCAGAACCCAGGGAGATCGAGCGCGGCCGGCATGATGGCGCCGGCGCCGACGATGGCGATGGGAGCGAAGGACATCGAGGATCACCTGCGTGCGGGGGGCGCGGTGTACCCGATCAGTCCCGGCACGGTGTCACCGAGAGGTCACGGTGCTGGGAAAAAACGATTAGCTTCGCGTCGCATGCTGCTCTTCCTCCTTGCTCCCGCCTTCGCCCAGGAACGCCCGGTCACCGGGAGCGCGTGCGTTCCGTTGGCCTATAGCGACTACCTGGTCGTCCTCACGGATCGGATGGTCGACACGAGCGACAAGTTCGTGGATGCGATGGATGGCGGCTACACGCCGATGGAAGGTGCCCGCAAAACGCTGGTCGCCGTGGTTGCCAACACCAGGGCGCAGGTGTCCAGCCTCGGCGATTGCCAGGGGGAAACGGCGTATCGCGACCAGGTGCTGCGCCTCGTGGAGTTCTGGGACGGCATGGCGCGCGGCGAGCTGGCCACCCTTTCGAGCTTCTTCCTCGACGGCGAGATCACGCCCGACGAGGCCACGGCCGCCGGCACAATCACGAGCGATCTGGGCACTCGCGGCACGGTGATCGAGGAGGCCGTGGGCCGCGCGCAGGCCTCGTTTGCCGCTCGCTTCGGGTTCACCGTCGCTGGGAGCACGGCCCCCGAGCCCGTACCCGCGCCGGAGCCGGAGCCCGTGTACGCTCCGCCGCCCCCGGCGCCAGAACCGGAGCCGTATCGCCCCCCCCGCGAGTACCACGACCCCAGCCTGTTCGTTCGGCTGCATGGCGCGGCAGACCTCGATTATGCCTTCGATGCAGGCCGCCGCAAAGACAACTACGTGCTGGGGGCCGACGTGAACGTGGAAGGGGGCTTGCGTATGGGCTTGCTCTACAAACACGACGTCGTGGGGGATCGGGAAGCCGAGCGAGTCCACGCCATCGTCCGGTATTCGCTACCGTCGAAGTCGAGCGACAAGGTGTTCGTCGGCCTCGGCTTCTTCGTGGATCCCGGGATCGCGATGATCAACGACGAAGACATTACCGTCGGGGCGGATCTGGGGGTCGACACCACGCTGGGCGTACGCATCGCCGATCGGTTCTCGCTCGGCGCCTTCTACCGCGTGGACTACGAGATCTGGTTCGACGACGAGTCGCTGGCGGCCGAGAGCTTTGGCACCTGGGAAGTGCAGCCGGGCATCGAGATGACGATCGGCCTGTGACGTGGTGAATCCGCCGTGTGGAGGGGGGCTCCGGCCGGAGCTGGACGCGGTGATCGTCGCGGAGGCGGGCGCCACGCGCGCGGGCCAACGGGTCGCGGCGTTGGCCCGGCAGAGCGGCCTGTTCTTGAGTCACTTCGAGCACACGGCTTGGTTGGCGCTTCCCGAGGCCTGGGAGCCGGTGAACCGGCCCGACCTTGGCGAGGTGTCGGGTTGGGTGGGCGGAACCCGGGCAGAAACCAAGTTCCGCCACTTCCGCATCGATCGCATGGTGGGGAGCTACCATCCGGGGCAACGGGCAAAATGGACGGCGCACGAGCTCGCGCACAAGCTGGTGGGCTGGGCGTGGTGGCCCGGAATGTCCACCGTTGAGCTGGCGACGGTGGCGCGAATCGCGGAGATCCTGCCCGTCGCTCTTTGGTATTTTTTCGACGAGGCGGATCGTCGGCGGTGCGAGCTGCACGCGTACGTCGATGCCTGGGGAGCGGGATTTTGTCGCGACTGTGAGGCGGCGGCGCTCACCGGTCCGCGCGAAGAGATTGACGAGGCGGTCATGGCGGCGGGGCGGCGTTTCGTGGAACGTGAGCTTGCGGCTGCCGAAGCGGCGTTAGCGCTGGGGGCGCCGTGCCCGACGCCCTTCCGGAGCGTCGATCTCTCCAGCGACGGCTTCGCCTGGGCGTCCGCGCATGGGCCTCGATGGCGTGATCCGGGATTTGGTAGCTGGATCGAGCGATTCGTGCCGGCCGGTCATGGTCGGTGGTCCTCCGCGGCCGCGCTGATTCACCGCGTGCGGGAGGTCACCGCCGCGGTGGTGGATGGGGCCTCGCTGTCCGCTTGGGCGGGCGGCACCGACGACTGGATCCTTCAGGATGTGTCGGCGCGCGTGCTGCAGGTGTGGGCAAACACCGAAGGCGAAGCGGCCGCCGAACTGGAGTTGGCCCTCGTTTCGGCCGCGGCGAACCGGGATGTGGATGCGCTGGTGGATGCCTATGTCCTCGCTACTCACGAGTGGGAGCTCCCGGCTGCCGACGACGTTTTTGCGGTCGGCTACTGGCTTGCCAAGGGTGGCCTTGGGCTACGTCCCACCGATCTCGAGTCCGCGATTCGCTCGGCGTTGCCCCGTTCAGCGCGGCATCTGGGCAAGGGGAGGGCGGCTTTTGCGGAGGCTTTTGCCACCGGAGACCGTTGGCAGCGCCTACCGTTCGTTCGGCGGTTGTCGGAGGCCGTACCCGCGATCCCTGGGCCGATCGGCGCGCTGATCGCGCTGGAAGTCGCGCTGGCCGATCCCCCGCCCGTCGATCTCGTCGCGCTCACCCTCGCCGGTAGCGTCGATCCTGAGGGACCGCTCCGGTTGGGCCGCGTCGAGGTGGTGCAGGCGCCGATGGGGTGGGACCGTACGCTTGGGGGCGGCGCGCTCACCGCGCGGGGCACGGTGGCCGTGGCGGTGGTTCAGGGGGCCGACGGGGCCGCCGTTGCGATTGAGTTGTCCGCCGCAGCCGCGCAGACTTGCGTAACGATGGCGAGCGGGTCGAGCGAGGTCGGGAACGTTCCGGTCGAGGAGCGCGCCGCGCTGATCGCCGCGGGCGTATGGGTGGCCGGGTTAGCCCGCTAACGATGGCCGCCGCCCCCAAACGAGTCTTCCGTGTTCGCACCGGCACGCTCGTGGCGCCCTGGGAGATCCCGGCTCGCGACGTGCGGCTGCTCGGTCGAACTCTGGTTGAACGCCAGGATCGGGTGCTCGCGCGGCTGGGCCTGACGGTCTCGGGCGAGGTGGAGGTCGGCGAGCGCGGCGCGGAACCCGACGCGCTCTACATCGACGACGACGTGGACTTCGCGGCGGGAACCCTGCGCACCTGGCTCAAGGCCGCCGGTCCCGACACCGTGATGGCGCTCGTTGAGCGGCCCAAGCGAGTGGGCGAGCTGGAAGTGGAGCCGGTGGCCTGGTATCGCGACGGTGTGGCGGGATTTGAGCCGCTCGAAGGTGCGGAGCCGCTGCGGGTGATGGGCGTGCGTTGGGGGCACGGCTCCCGGCCAGTGCGGGTGGAACCGCTCGGGCTCACCGGCCGCGGGGCGCTTCCGGGCCCGTTCGGCGATGGGCAGGTTTTGGACTGGGCGATCGACGTCCGAACCGCCGTGACCATCCATCACTGGGTGCACGTCTTGCGGGCGACGTATGCGGCGATGGGTGTGGAGATCTGGGAGCGCATGGTCCTCGCGCCGTGGTCGACCTTGTGGACCTGGCTGCGGTGGCCGCTGCACCCCCGCCTGGCCCTCGTTGGCAAGCGCTGTCAGATTCACCCCACCGCGGTTTTAGAGGGGTGCATCCTCGGCGATGACGTGCACGTCGGCGCGTTCACGGTCCTGCGCGGGTGTTGGCTCGGGGATGGCACCCACGTCGAGGACCACGTCACCGCCCGCTTGTCCGCGATCGGTCCGCGCGCCCACGTCGGCAATTACTCCATGTTCAACCTCTCCAGCATCGGAGAGAAGTCGAGCATTGGCCACATCGGCGCGCAAGCGTGCGTCATCGGGGACAATTGCTTCGTGAGCACGTTTGCCACGATGCACGACTTGAACTTGCGTGGGAACGTGAAGGTGCGCTGGGGAAGTCGACTGTTGGACACGGGCGTGCCCTTCCTGGGCGTGGCGCTGGGGAATGGCGTTCGATTGGGCGCGGGAGTCACGATCGCCTCGGGGCGAGACATCCCGAATGGCGTTCACATCGTGGCGGAGGGAGCGGTAGCAAGAATCCCCCGCGATTTGGCCCCGGGCGAATATCGGTCGGTGGCGGGCCTCCTGGTCCCCGACGACGGTGCGGGCGGGTGACCGCTTCCGAGGTAGGCTTCTGGTTGGTGGCCTACGGCGGTGCGCTGTTTCGTTGGGTGGCAGTGGGCCGGATTCGCGAGGTGCTCGGGGAGCGCTGGCGGTTGGCGCCGGCGCCAACCGGAGGGGCGGACCCTCCGGTTTCGATCAGCGTGTGTGTACCCGCGCGGGATGAAGCGGCGGTGATCGACCGGCTGCTCTCCTCGTTGGACGCCCAGGATCACGCCAAACTGGAGGTGATCGTCGTGGATGATCGTTCCACCGATGGCACGGGCGACCGCGCCCGAACGCATCGGTGCCGCGTCGTGGCGGGGGCGGAACCGCCAGAAGGCTGGCTCGGGAAGCAGTGGGCGCTCAGCCGCGCCGCGGCCGCGGCCACGGGCGAGATCCTCTGCTTCGTGGACGCGGATACCTGGCACCACCCCGCCGCGATTCGCACCTGCGCGGCCGAGATGGAGCGGGATGGGCTCGATGTGTTGGTGGTCGTGAGTGGCCACGCGCTCGGGACGTGGTGGGAGCGGTGGGTGATGCCGTTCTTTTGGGCGGCATTGCTCTCGTTTCTAAACGTGGCCCACGCCGACGATCCGGCCCGCCCGAACGACGCAATGGGAAATGGCCAGTTCTGGTTGGTGCGGCGCGCGGCGTACGACCGGATCGGCGGCCATGCCGCCGTGAAGGATCGGCTCGCGGAGGATGTAGCGATCGTTCGCGAGCTGAAGTCCTCGGGCGCGAAGTTTCGCCTGCGCTTCGGCCCGGAGTTGACCCGAACCCGGATGTACACGGGGCTCGGGTCGTTGTGGCGTGGCTTCCAAAAGAACGCGGCCGTGGTGGATCCAGCGCGGCCGGGGCTGTCCATCACGCTCACCACCCTGGCCGCGGTGTTTTCGGTGCAGGCCGAGCTGTGGCCGTGGATTGTGTTTGCGATGGCGCCGCTGTCAGGGGGGATTTGGGCGGAACCGACGGCGATCGCGCTGGCGATTTTTCAGTTGGGGATGATCCTGCTGGGCCGGGCGAGAGTGTACGCGGCGGTGTGTGACGGCCCCTCCGAAGCGCGATTGTCGCGAAACCCGATGGCGCTACTGGGTCAGCCCATCGGGGCAGTGATCGGGATCGCGGCGATGCTCAACTCCTTGCAGGCGCAGCTTCGCGGGGCGACGGTGTGGAAGGGGAGGCGGGTGCGGGGGCGGAGCTTGTGAGCGGAGGGGTCAGGTCGCGCTACTCGCAGTCGTTGGCGTACATGTACGTTGTGCGCACGTCCACCGTGCCGTCACCGCCACTGTCCTTCTCGATGGTGAGCACGTTCCCCTCGGCGTCGTAGGTGTACGTGTAGCGTCGGTCCAGCGCGCCGTCGCCGTCGTCGTCGGCCTGGTAGGTGAGCACGTTCCCCTCGGCGTCGTAGGTGTACGTGTAGCGCTTTTCCGGTGCGCCGTCGCCGTTGTAGTCGGACTCGGAGGTGAGCACGTGCCCGTCGACGTCGTAGGTGATGGCGTAGCTGTAGTCCACTGTGCCATCTCCGCCGTAGTCCAGCTCGTAGCTGAGTACATTCCCGTCGGCGTCATAGGTCTTCGTCCCGCGGTCGCCCATCGCGCCGTCGGCGTCGCTGTCGTACCGCCAGGTGAGCAGGTTCCCTTCGGCGTCGTAGGTGTACGTTTCGCGGTAGTCGACCGTGCCGTCGCCGTCGTCGTCGTACCCCCAGGTGAGCAGGTTCCCGTCGCCGTCGTAGGCGTACGTTTCGCGGTGTTCCACCGTGCCGTCGGCGCCGCTGTCGTAGGCTTCGGTCAGCAGGTTCCCGTCGGCGTCGTAGGTGTACATTTCGCGGGAGTCCACTGTGCCGTCGCCGTCCAGGTCCCACTCGCGGGTGAGGAGGTTCCCGTTGGAGTTGTAGGTGTGGGTCTCGCGGTAGTCCGCCGCGCCGTCGGCGTCGTTATCCCGCTCGTAGGTCAGCAGGTGCCCGTCGGCGTCGTACGTGTTGGCGTCGCGGCTGTCCACCGTGCCGTCGCCATCGCTGTCGTATTCGAAGGTGAGCAGGCGCCCTTCGGCGCCGTAGGTTTTGGTGTAGCGGGCGTCCACGGCGCCGTCGCCGTCGTAGTCCAGCTCGCCGGTGAGCACGTTCCGATCGGCGTCGTAGGTGTAGCTCTCGCGTCGGTCCGGCGTGCCGTCGCCGTTGCGGTCCAGCTCGTGGGTGAGCACGTTCCCGGCTGCGTCGAAGGATCGCGTTTCTTTTTCGTCCGCCGTGCCGTCGGCGTTCCCGTCGTATGCGTAGACGAGCAGGTTCCCGGCGGCGTCGTAGGTGTACGTCCAGCGGGCGTCCACCACGCCGTCCGTTCCGTTGATCATTTCGATGGTCACGATGCGGCAACCGGGGTCGTCGCCCGTGTCCGCGTCGGCCCCTCCGCCCGTGTCGACCCGGCCCGTGTCGACCCCATCGCCGGTGTCGGTCGCCCCCGGCGTGCCGGCATCGCAGGCCGCGCTCAGCGTGAGCACGAGCCAGAGCATTGGGACGGAGGTGGGCTTCACCCTGTCACTCTACACCGCTGCCGGTTCACGCCTCGCTCAATCGCAATGGCACCGTCCTGACCCCACCCGGGGGTGAGCCGGCCCCGCGCCCAATCGCAATGGCACCGTCCTGACCCCCGCTCGGAGGGCGCCCCACCGCGCTAAGCTCCCGCCCGCCATGCCCACCCCCCTCATCCTCACCGGCCCCACCGCGGCCGGAAAATCCAGCATCGCGATGGCGATCGCCGAGCGATACGGGGCCACGATCGTGTCGATGGACGCGATGGCGGTGTACCGGGGCATGGACATCGGCACGGCGAAGGCGACGGTGGAGGACCGTGCCCGGGTGCCCCACCGCGCGATCGACGTGCGGAACCCCGACGAACCGTTCTCCGCGGCGGACTTCGTCGCGGAAGCGGAAGCCGTGCTGGCGACTGGCACGCCGACGATCCTCTGCGGCGGCACCCCGTTCTACCTGCGCGCCTTCTGGCTGGGTCTGGTGCCTGCCCCGCCGGGGGACCCCGCCACCCGCGCCCGCTTCGAAGCGCTCCCCGACCCGCACGCCGCGCTCGCCGAAGTCGATCCCGTCCTGGCGGCGCGCCTGCACCCGAACGACCGCGTTCGCGTGATCCGCGGCCTCGAAGTCCACGCGCTCACCGGCACGCCGCTCTCCGCACTCCACGCCGCCGATCCGCACGAACGTCGCGAGGCGGAGGTGGTGTGGATCGATACGCCCGACCTGCTCGACCGCATCGACCGCCGGGTGATCACCATGATGGAGGCCGGGTATCTCGATGAGGTGCGGCGGCTGATCGCCGCCGGATACGCCCGCGACCTCAAGCCGATGGGCTCGCTCGGCTACCGCTACCTCACCGCGCACCTGCTCGATGGCCTCCCGATCCACGAAGCCGTGCGCCTCACCCAGCAGGACACCCGTCAATTCGCTCGCAAACAACGCGGCTTCCTCCGCGGGCTGGGCCTGGCACCCGACGGCGATCCCTGGGCCGCGGCCGAGCGAGCGTTCGGGCCGATGCCACGATAGCCGGGGTAGCGATGGAACTGGTCCTCGACTTTGAACGGCCGCTCGTTGAGCTGCGCCGCCGTATCGACACGCTGCGGCAAACCGAATTGGCCAACGGGCTCGACCTCGGTGCGTCGATCCGTGAGCTGGAGCGCCAGGCGGAGGCGCTGCAGCGGCAGATCCTCGCGAACCTCTCGCGCTGGCAGCGCACGCTGCTAAGTCGGCACCCCGCGCGGCCCTACACGCTCGACTACGCGGCCGACTGGCTCACGGATGCGGACGAGCTCCACGGCGACCGGTCGGGGTCCGACGATCAGGCGATCATCGGCATGCTCGGCACCTTTCGCGGCCGCAGCATCGTGCTCATCGGCCACCAGAAGGGGCGCACCACCAAGGAAAACGTGGTGCGGAACTTCGGCATGGCGATGCCCGACGGGTATCGCAAATCCCTCCGGCTGATGCGTTTGGCCGAGCGCTTTGGGCTCCCGATCGTCACGCTCATCGACACGCCGGGGGCCTACCCGGGGATCGACGCCGAGGCGCGCGGTCAGGCGGAAGCCATCGCGCGCAACATCATGGAGATGTCTACGCTGAAGGTGCCGGTCGTGTGCTGTGTGATCGGCGAAGGCGGGTCGGGAGGCGCGTTGGCCCTCGGCGTGGGGAATCGGGTGTTGATGTTGGATAATGCCACGTACTCGGTCATCTCCCCCGAAGGTTGCGCCGCGATCCTCTGGCACGATCGCGCCGAAGCCCCCCGCGCGGCGGAGGCGCTCAAGCTCACGGCGCAGGACTGCTTGAGGCTGGGCGTAGCCGACCGACTCGTGGAGGAGCCCGCGGGCGGAGCCCACCGCAACCAGGCCGATACCATGCGGGTTTTGGGCGATGCCGTCGCGGAGGCGCTCGATGAGCTCAGCAAGCTCACGCCCCAGGAGCTGCTCGACGATCGCTACGCGCGCTTCCGCCGCCTCGGCGCGATCGACGATCGCGGGGAGTAGACCGGCAGCCGATCGGTGCGATACGCTGGGCGCTCACCCGAGCGATTCCATGCCCAAAGGTACACAGAAGCAGACGACGCAGAACAAAGCCAAGCTCTCCACTGCCGAGAAGCAGGAGAAGAAGAAGGCGAAGAACGCGGCAAAGGGCAAGTAGCTCCGGGATCGGCGTCGCTACTTGCGCTGCACCGGCTGAGCGCTGTCCATCTGCTTGTGGGCGATCTCCCAGATCATCGCCTTTCGCGGCGCCGGATCGGGGCTCAGCCGGTCCATCGTTACGGCGTCGTACAGCACGCCATCCTTCATGACGTAGGTGACGTTACGGGCGAACTTCAGGTCCACGAGCGGGTCGCCGTCCACGATGAAGAGGTCGGCGACCTTGCCCTCGCGGATCGATCCGATGTCCTGGTCGAGGCCGAGGTGCCGGGCGCCTGCGATCGTGGCGGCGGTGAGCGCCCCCATCGGAGACATCGCGCCTGGACCGCCCAGATCCTCCAGCTCCCAGTGCGGACCGAGGCCGTTGAGCTGGCCGTGGGCGCCAAGCGCCACCGTCACCCCCAAGCGCTGCAATTCCGCTGCGTCCTTGGCAACGTCGTCGTGATGCATTTCCTGCTCGTCGGTGATCACCAGCGGCAGCCGGTACGCCCGTCCCATCAGCACCTCCGGCGGGGTGAAGCGGCGCAGGCGCTCGTCCTGCCACACCTTCTCCCGCTGATAACTGGCGACTTCGCCGCTCACGCCGCCGTAGGCCACAAGGAGCGTCGGCACGTAGGTGGTCTTCGACTTCGACCATAGGGTCTTGATGTCGGCGTACACGGGCGCAACCGGGATGGCGTGCTCGATCGAGGAGTGTCCGTCGATGACCATACCCACATTCATGAACAAGTCGCCGCCGCCCTCGGGAACGTCCAGCATGTTGAGCTTGCGCGCCGCTTCCACAAGCCACTGCCGCTGGCTGCGCCACGGTTGCTGGTACGACTTCACGCCCCAGGCCCCGTATCGCATGAGCCGCCGGATGTGCTTCTCTGCGTCCTCGTAGCTCGTGATCTTCGCGCCCTGCGTGTCGTCGGCACCGTAGAGGATGAACCCGGTCGAGAGCGTGCGCGGGCCCGCCATCCGACCGGACTCGATCAGCTCGGCCTGCCCGAACACGAGGTCGGTCGATGCGCTCGGGTCGAACGCGGTGGTAACGCCGTAGGCCAGGTTGACGAGGTGCCGCCACTCCTGCTCCGGGAACACGTCGCCCGAGGCGTAGTGCAGGTGCGCGTGCACGTCGATGAGCCCGGGGAGCAAGGTCTTGCCGTGTAGATCGATGACCTTCGCGTCGGGAGGGGGGAGGATGTTTGCGCCCACCGCGAGGATCTGGCGCCCCCGTACAATCACCGTGCCGCGGTCGATCTCGCCGGCTTCGTCCATCGTGAGGATGTGGGCGTTGGTGAACGCGATCGTGCCCTTCCCCTCGAAGCGGGGCACCTCCACGGTGAGCGGGCGCTCAACCGCGTTGGGCAGGGCAATCGGTTCCTTGGCGTCCTTCGCCGGCTTTACGACCGTGCCCGCTACGGGGAGGCTGTAAAAACGGTCCCCCTGCGACCAGGTGACATCGCCCCCCGAGAAGTCG
Organism: Deltaproteobacteria bacterium; assembly: GCA_014191855.1. Classification (GTDB taxonomy): domain Bacteria; phylum Myxococcota_A; class UBA796; order UBA796; family SXON01; genus SXON01. Next base: position 29,160 of record BJHF01000033.1, on the reverse strand, counting down.
AGCCAGTCGCCCACGATGTCCGTGAGCTTGCGCGAGGGGAGAGACTCGGCTTCGATCGTGGTGTTTCCCAGCTCCGGCATCGACGCGAGCCACGCCTGATGGTCGTGTTTGTAGGCGACGGAGCGGCCGTCGGGCGAGAGTCGCACCTCCTGGGCGCCATCGAAGCGGAGGTGGGTTCGCACGTCGTGGCCCAGCCGGTCGCACGACTTGAGCACCGTCTTCTCGTGCGCCCGGGGCGTCGGGTATTCGTCTTCGATCCAGAAGATCCGTTTGCCGTCGGCGGTCCACTGCAGGCGGGGCGCCCGGCTGTTGCTGCCGCGGAACGGGACCGAGCGCAGCCGCTCGCCGTCTCCGCCGGAAGCGGGGACCAACATCAAATCGTAGGCGGCCTCGGCGCCGAGGTCGCTGCCCACTGCGGACCCGCCGGTGCCCTTGAGCACGGCGATCGTCTGTCCGTCGGGGCTCAGCACGGGGGACTGATAGTCGCCGCTCAACTTCGTGATCTGCTTTGCGGCACCCCAGGCCCCCGACCACACCTGGCCGCCGTTGAGGTCGCTCCAGGTGGAGTAGGTGAGGGTCTTCCCGTCGGCCGTCAACGAGGGAAAGTAGGCCGTTTGTCCCTCCGGCGTGAGCGGGCGGGCCGCGCCGCTGGCAGGGATGGCCCAGAGCCGGCCGACCGCCGCGGCCACCACGGTGCCGTCCGGCGCCCGCGAAGGCCACCGGATCACGCGGGCGTGTACGTCCCCATAGGCCACGCGGCGCGCCGGGTGGACTGAGTCGGTGACGCGGTGCTCGACCAGGGCGCGGAAAGGGATCTCGGCCCGGTTGAGCGTGGCCGCGTCGAGACGCCAGAGCTTGCCGCCGGCCCACAGCACCAGCTCCTTCCCGTCCGGCGTCCAGTCGATGCGGGGGTAGGCGCCGCGGAGCTCGAAGGCCTCCATCGCGTCCTTGTCGAGGAAGTCCGCGACACGACGGAGGCGGCCGCTCGCCACGTCCATCAACATGAGGATGGTCTGCGCCCGGTCGCGGCTGATGAAGGCGAGCGTCTTGCCGTCGGGCGAGGGGGTTGGGCGCACCGCGCCTTCGCTCAGCGAGGTAACGACCGTGCGCTCGCCGAGCTGCCGATCGAAGCGGACGATCTGCCACAAGCCCTGGTGGACGTTCTGGTCGTACTCAAAGCGCCCGTTTCGGGTGCTGTACCAGATGTAGCGACCGTCGGGCGAGAACGCGGCCTCCCCGGCGTGCGGGTCGGTGTCGAGGTTGGTGATCTGAACGCCGGTCCCGCCGGCAGCGTTGAGCATCCACAGTTCCTGGATGCCGATACTCCGAGTGTCTACCTTTCGTTTTCGCGCCAACAGCCACCCCGGTTCCGGCGCCCAGACCGGGTCGGTCCACCGGTCTACCGTCTCCTCGGTCAAGGCCGCCGGCTCGGCGCCGTCGGTGTTCATCGTCCACAGGTTCTCGCTGCCCCCGCGGTCGGAGGTGAAGGCCATGTGGGTGCCGTCCTTCGAGTAGTGCGCGTCCGTGTCCCAGGCTTCGCCGGAGGTCAACCGCTTCGCCTGGCCGCCGATGAGCGGCACCTCGTAGATGTCGCCAAGCAGGTCGAACAACACGAACCCGCCATCGGGCGAAACATCCACCCCGAGCCATGTACCTTGATCCACGGTGAAGCTCACGTCTCGGCCGGGGCCGTGGGGCGCGGCGACGTCCCACTCGGGCGCTTCGGGTTCAGCGGCGTGCGCGCCGTGGAGCGCGAGGAGGAGCAACATGGGCGACCGGGGGAGGGCGGCTGTTTATCGCAGCGCGCGTCGGCGTGTATGGGGCGTCACTTGCCCGCCCTCCCCCGGGGGGCTACGCCGCCGCCCCTTCGACAGGCGTGCGTGAGCGAGACCCGTGTTCTTACCAAGCGGCTGAGCGCCGGATTCGCCGCCCTGGCGGGGATCACCTGGTTGCTCCTCATCTTTGGGAGCACGGTGCGCGTTCACGGCGCGGGGCTCTCGTGCCCGGATTGGCCGCTGTGCTTCGGAGAGGTCATCCCGAAGCTCAACTTCCAGGTGTTCCTGGAGTGGGGCCACCGCGTGCTCGCAGGGTCGATCTCGGTCGGCGGTCTGGTACTCGGAAGCTTGATTTTGTCGCGGCGCGAGCTGCGAACGCGCTACTGGGGCCACCTGAGCGCGCTCGCGCTGGTTTTGGCGTGCCAGATCGTACTCGGTGGGCTCACGGTGCTGAAGCTGCTCGCATATTGGAGCGTCACCCTCCACTTGCTCTTCGGCAACCTGTTCATGGTGCTGCTGATCGTGCTTGCGCGGCGACTTTCCGTGTGGGAGGCGGCGTCCGCCCCGGCGGCGCCGCCCGTTCTGCGCGGCGTCGGTGTGGCCTTCGCCGCGGCGTTGGCGCTCCAGATGGCGCTCGGCGGGCTCGTCTCGAGTAACTACGCCGGGCTCGCGTGCACGGAGTGGCCCACTTGCAGCGGCGGGGTGTGGTTCCCGACGTTCACCGGCATCATTGGCCTGCAGCTATCGCATCGTCTCGGCGCCTACCTCCTCACGGGGCTGGCGATCGCGCTCGGCATCCTCGCGGGGCGGAGCGGCGCTTTCCGCTGGATCTACCTGCTGGTTGGCCTTGTGGGGATGCAGATCGTGCTGGGCATCCTCAACGTGCTCGGATCCATGCCGGTGGAGCTCGCGATCGCGCATGCGGCCACGGCGCATGCCATCGTCGCCGCCACCAGTGTGGTCTTGTCTTCCTTCTTCATGCGGAATCCCGCATGATGGAGACCGCCGCCCCCTCGTTCCCCCTCCGGGCTCAGCTCCGCATGTGGTGGGACATGACGCGGCCGCGCGTGCTCCTGCTGGTGCTGTTCACCGGGCTGCCGGTGCTCGGCATGGCAGAGGGCGACTGGCCCACCCTCCAGAAGGCGCTGGCCGTGTTGTTCGGCACGGCGATGGCCGGGGCTGCGTCGTCTACGCTCAATGCCTGGTTGGAGCGAGAAACGGACGCGCGGATGTCGCGCACCCAGAACCGCCCGCTGCCGGCCGCGGCGGTGCAGCCGCAGCACGCGCTGTGGCTGGGGGTGTTCCTGAGCGTGGCCTCTACGTTGTTCTTGTGGGCGATTGGGGGGGCCTTTGCCGCGAGCGTCGGACTCGCGACCATCCTGTTCTACGTGTTCGTGTACACCCTCTGGCTCAAGCCGCGAACGCCGCAGAACATCGTGATCGGCGGGGCCGCGGGGGCGACGGCGCCGCTGATCGCCGAGGCGGCGCTCACGGGCACGCTGACCTGGGCAAGCTGGATCCTCTTCGCCATCATCTTTCTGTGGACGCCCCCGCACTTCTGGGCGATCGCCATCTTCCGCAAGGAGGAGTACGGCGCCGCCGGCTTCCCGATGATGCCGAACGTGGTGGGCGATGCGTCCACGCGGCGGCAATCCATGGTGTATGCGGTGCTGCTCACGGCGGTCTCCGTGCTGCCGGCTGCGCTCGGGCTCCTGAGTTGGGCGTACGGCGCGGTGGCCATCCTCGCAGGAATCTGGTTCTGCGTTTGGGTTCTTCGCTCGATCTACGCCGATAATACGCGCGTGGATTATCAGGTGTTCCGCGTGTCAATCACCTACCTGTTCATCGTGTTTGGCGCGATGTTGGTGGATCAAGTGGGGTCGGCGGTGATGGGTTAGCCGCGCTCCGCGTTGACCCCAACCGGCGGCGGGACTAAGCTTGGACCCATGTCGCTCTGGACCGTACATGCCGCCAGGGCTCACCTCTCCGATCTGGTCGCCCGGGCGGAGCGCGGGGAAGAGATCGTGATCGCCCGCGCTGGCGTGCCGGCGGTGCGAATCGTGCCTTATACCGCGCACGCTGAGGCGCCCCGGGTCCCGGGAAGCGCGAAGGGAGAACTCTCGGTGCCGGATGACTTCGACGATCCGCTTCCCCCGGAGCTGCTGGCGGCGTTTCGGTGAGGGTTCTCCTCGACACGCACATTTTCTTGGGGTGGATCACGGACGACGCACGGCTGGCCGCCCCCCTTCGCAGCGCGCTTGGCGCTTCCGGTGTCTCGCTATTTTGGAGCGTTGCGAGCACCTGGGAGGTGGCGGTGAAGCACGCGATCGGTCGATTGCCGCTCGCGGAGCCCCCGGGGCCGCTCCTGGCTCGCCACCGGGAGCTCAATCGCGTTGAGTTGGTGATGATCGGCGAGGACCATGCCCTCCTCGCGGCGGAGCTTCCGCGTCATCACGACGACCCGTTCGATCGCCTGCTCGTGGCGCAGGCGAAGCTCGAAGGAATGAGACTGGCGACTGCCGACGCCCGTGTTCGCGAGTATGACGTCCCACTGCTGCCTCCGCGCCGCCCAACCGGTTAACTTCGCGTTTCCCCACCCCCGCGGAGCTTCGCGCATGAAGATCGAGCTCGAGTCCACGCCCTCCTTCGGGATGGCGGTGATCACCCTGGATGTCGGCGAGCAGATCTCCGCGGAGAGCGGATCGATGGTCGCGATGTCCACGGGGATGGCCGTGAACACCACCTTCAACGGCACCGGCGGCGGCGGGTTCATGGACCTGATCCAGGCCGCGTTTGTTGGCCTCGCCCGCAAATTTCTCGCGGGCGAAACGATGTTCGTCAACGAATTCCGGGCCACCAAGGCGGGGCAGCAGGTGATGCTCGCGCCAGCGATGGTGGGCGACGTGCGAGCATTTCCCATGGGGGACGGTCGCAAGATCACCGTGCAGGCCACCTCGTACCTGGCCTCCAGCCGGGGCATCTCCGTGGACCTGATCTGGGGCGGCTTCTCCATGCTCTTCGGCGGGGGAGGGGCCTTCTTCCTCGCCTGCCGCGGCACCGGCGATCTGCTCATCAACGCCTATGGCGCCATCGAAGAAGTGGAGATCGATGGGGCTTACGTGGTGGACACGGGACATGTCGTCGCGTTCGAGGGAGCGCTCCGCTACAACCTCAAGCGGGTGGGTGGCTGGAAGTCCACCTTCCTCTCCGGCGAAGGGTTGGTCCTCGAATTCACCGGCAAGGGCAAGGTGTGGCTGCAAACGCGGAACCTCAGCGCGCTCGTCGGCTGGGTATCTCCCCTCCTGCCGGCATAGGAGCCCAAGATGCGCTTCGACATTCAGCATCGCCCCGCCTACGCGCTGGCGATCGTGCACCTTGAACCAAACGAAACGGTGATCGCCGAGGGCGGCGCGATGGTTTCGATGGACAGTCACGTGCAGATGCAAACGAGCGCGGCCGCGCCCGGGCAGGGCCTGCTTGGGGGCCTGTTGTCCGGCCTCAAGCGCGTGGTGGCCGGAGAGTCGTTCTTCCAGAACCGCTTTACCGCCAGCGCCCCGGGGCAGGTAACCTTCGCGCCGGTTCATGTGGGCGATATCGTGGTGCACGAGCTGGGCGCGCAAGGGGTGTTGTACCTGCAATCCACCGCGTTCCTGTGCTCCTCGGACTCGATCGCGGTGGATACGAAGTGGGGCGGTGCTCGTACCTTCTTCGGGGGCGAGGGGCTCGTGATGCTCAAGGCCACGGGGCATGGGCCAATCGCCTTCAACTCCTTCGGGGGCGTAAAGTGTATCGACGTGGAAGGGGAGTTTACCGTGGACACCGGCCACATCGTCGCGTTCGAAGGCGGCCTCAACTTCACGGTGAACCGCTTTGGCGGAGGCTGGAAGTCGTTTATCTTCGGCGGGGAGGGCCTCGTCTGTCGGTTCACGGGAACCGGCCGGCTCTGGATTCAAACCCGAAACCCCCAGGAGTTCGGAAAGGCCCTCGGCCCCAAGCTCCCCATGCGTGAGAACTAGGAGCCGCGATGCAATTCGAACTCCGGAACAAGCCAGATTATACCTCGCTTCACGTGGTGCTCAACACCGGCGAGCAAGTCGTTACCGAGTCGGGGGCGATGATGGGGATGACCCCCGGCCTCAAGCTCGAAACCAACATGCAGGGCGGCATCCTCGGCGCGGCCAAGCGGGCGCTCGGCGGGGAGTCGTTGTTCCTGAACACCTACACCGCCACTGCCGATGGGCAACGCCTCGATCTGGCGCCTTCGGCCCCGGGGGACATGGAGCACGTGCCGATGAATGGCCGCACGGTCATGGTGCAGAGCGGCTCCTTCTGTGCGTGCACGCCTGGCGTTACGGTGGATACCAAGTGGGGCGGCGCGAAGACGTTCTTCGGCGGCGAAGGCCTGTTCATGCTCCGGTGCCACGGCCAGGGGGACTTGTGGATGGCAACCTACGGCGCGATCCACGCAGTGGATGTCACGGGCGCCTACACGGTCGACACCTCCCACATCGTCGCGTTTGAAGACACACTCTCATTTCAGGTGCGCTCGATCGGCGGGATGAAGAGCCTCTTCCTCTCCAAGGAGGGGCTCGTGTGTCAGTTCAGCGGCACAGGCCGGCTCTGGTTGCAAACCCGCAGCGGCCCGGCGCTCGCAGCGTTCTTGCATCCATTCCGTAGGGTCAAGCCCAAAAAGCAGTGATCGTTCGGGCGAGCAGGGAGGCCCCCGCAAACAGCAGCAGCCGGTAGATCCATCGGCGAAAGGCGGCCTCGGGAATGCGATGGTGCACCCGCTCGCCCAGCCACAGTCCGAGCCCGAGCGCGGGGAGCAGCCAGAGCGAGGTTCGCAAGGAGTCCAAGGTGAGCGTGCCGGCGAGTCGGTAGCGTACGAGCAGAGCCAGGCCCAGGATCAACCAAACCGTCGCGAGCGTGGCGCGGAAGCGGCCCTTTTCGGGCATTTCGCGCCCGAGCACCCATACGAGCAGGGGGCCGCCGCACGCGAACAGGCCGTGGATCGCGCCGGCGCCGAGCATGGCCGCGGTTCCGGCGGCGGTGGATAGCTGAACCTCGGTGTCCCGCCGCCGCAGCTCGAGGCTGGACAGGATCACGACAAACAACGCAAAGAGCGCCTTGAGCCAAAGCGCGCCGAGCTGGGCAGACAGCAGGATGCCCACCGCCATCCCGGCCCCCATCAGCGGCAACACGCGCCGGAACAGGCGTTCGTGGTCGACCAGGGAACGGTACCGCACCACCATCCACGCCGAGAGGAGGAGGTTCACCGGCAGAAACGCCGCCAGCACGTCGTCCACGGGCAGGAGCTGCGCGGCGAAGGTGACCGTTACGACGGTGGCCCCAAAGCCAGCGGCGGCCTCCACGACGAGGGCCACCAGGACAATGACGAAGAACAAAAATGCCGTGGTCAGCGGCCGCCCCGCACCAGGCGGCCCGGGTTCAGTCCCGTGAATTCACCGTTCTCCGCAACTACAATCCCGCTCACGACGGTGGCGCGGTACCCAACGGCGGCTTGAAGGAGGCGTTGGCCGCCCGCGGGCAGGTCGGAAACCAGCCTCGGACGGCACAGTCGAAGGGCCGCGTGGTCGATGACGTTGAGATCGGCTTTCATTCCGGGCGCGAGCGTGCCCCGATCCCGGAAGCCCATGAACCGGGCAGGCGCTGCCGTGAGGAATTTCACGGCGCGTTCGATCGGCCACCGGCCGGCCGCGCGGTCCCGGGCCCAGTGCGTAAGGTAGAACGTGGGAAAGCTCGCATCGCAGATGGTGCCGACGTGAGCGCCACCATCCGACAAGCCAGGGAGCGCCAACGGGTGATCCATCATGGCACCTACGGCATCGAGGTTGAAGCCGAGGTAGTTGAAGATCGGAAAATAGATCAGCTCCTGGCCTTCGCCTTCGAGCAGTGCGTCGTAGAGCGCCTCCGCTGCGGGAATACCCATGCCACGGGCCCGCGCGCCGATGGACGCAGAGAGGGGAGGCTCGTAGTCGGGCTCCTCGCCCAGGCGGAACATCCGGAAGGAGATCTGGTCGATCGCGGCCAACAACCGGTCCACCAGCGGGGGGATGGCGCTGCCGTCGCCCGCGACGGCGCGGCTGGCTTCGGACACGATGCGTGCGCGCACGGCCGGATCGCGCATCGCGCGTACCCGCTCGGCGAGCGGCAGGCCCGCGATCGCCTGGTAGCTGGGTTTTCCGATGAAGGGATGAAACGTGCAGGGCAATCCAAGGAGCACGCCGATGCCGCGCGGGGCCACTTGCACCCGGATCGGCACCCCGCTGGCATTCGCCGACTCCGCGCGGGCGAGGATGCGCTGCCATTGATCGGGCTCCGCGTCCCGTTGCATCAGGGAGATCGAGGTTGGATGGGGGCCGGCGGCGCGCGCCATGGCCTCCAGCACGTCGAACTCGCGGTCGAAATTCTCCGGCCCCACGGTCATGTCAAAATCGGAGACCGCTTGCAGCACGCCGTAGGGGAGCCCCGAGAACGCGCTCGCCAACGCCACCAGCTCCGCGCTGTTCGCCTCCGAGGCGGGGGTTGCGGCGCCGGACGCCGATCGGTGGTTGTCGGTGCGCCCGGTAGAGAAGCCCACGGCGCCAGCCTCCAGCGCCGCGCGCAGCTCGGTCTTCATCGCCACCAGGTCGTCGGCCGTCGCGGCTTCGTTGGCAACCGCTCGGGCGCCCATCGCCCATACCCGGAGCGCATCGTGGGGGACCTGACACGCAAAGTCGATGGTGTGCGGCTGGGAATCGAGCGCATCAAGGTACTCCCCGAAGCGCTCCCAGCGCCAGCGGATGCCCTCGGCCAACGCGCTGCCTGGGATGTCCTCCACGCCTTCCATCAGGGAAATGAGGGTGGCGCGATCCGCGGCGCGGCAGGGCGCGAAGCCCACCCCGCACGAGCCCATCACCGCCGTGGTAACGCCGTGTTGTGACGACGGCGCGAGGTTCACGTCCCACGAAACCTGGCCGTCGTAATGCCCGTGGATGTCCACGAATCCGGGGGTGACGAGCGCCCCCTCGGCGCTCACGGTCGTCGTAGCTGCGGCGGCAGCAAGGGCGCCGATCTCCACGATTCGGCCGTCCTTTATCCCAATATCGGCTCGAAAGGGGAGGCTGCCCGAGCCGTCCACAACGGTGCCACCAACGATCTTGAGGTCGTACGCCATGGGGTGAAGGTAACTTCCGGGCGATGCGCGAGGCCTGTTCGCGTGGCTTTCGAGTGGCCAGGATGCGCATCGCGCCGTAACAACCTAGGGTTTCTTCGCTTTCTTTGTCGGTGCCGCCACCGCTGGTTTGTCGGCCGCGGCCCCTCCGGCGAGGAGCGCCAGCAGCTCCTCGATCGAGAGCGCGCCCGAGTCGCCCGTGCCCGACAGGATCGCGCCGGCGAGGTCGCGTTTGGTCTCGTGCATCGCCAGGATCGCTTCCTCGACAGTTTGGCGGGTGACCAGCCGGTAGATCGTCACCGCCTCCGTCTGTCCGATGCGATGCGCCCGGTCCGCGGCTTGATCTTCCACTGCCGGGTTCCACCACGGATCAAGCAGGATGACGTCCGACGCCGCGGTGAGGTTCAGCCCGATGCCGCCGGCCTTGAGAGAGAGCAGAAACACGTCCGTCTCGCCGGCCTGGAACCGATCAACGAGGGTTCGCCGTTCCTTGGCCGGCGTGCCGCCGTCGAGGTGGCAGTAGCTGAATCCCGCCGCGTCAAGGCGCGGCGCCACGCGCTTGAGCAGCTCCGCAAACTGCGAGAAGACCAGCACCTTCCGCCCCTGTTCGCGCAGCTCGGTGAGAAGCTCCATGAGCCGATCGAGCTTGGCCGAACCGGCGGGCGCGCTGTCGTCCGCGAGCTCCGCGGCGCAGGCGATCTGGCGCAGCCGCGTGAGCGCGGTGAGCACCCGGAACCGGAGCTGCTCCTTGGGCCCCTGGTCTGTCGTGAGCGCGGCGACGGCGGCGCTCCGCACGCGTTCGTAGAGGCGCCGCTCCTCGGGGCCGAGCTCCACGTCCACGCGCACCTCCGACCGGTCGGGCAGCTCCTTGGCCACCTCCCGCTTGATGCGCCGCAGGAGGAACGGCCGCACCATCGCCGCCAGCGCCTGCCGCCGCTCCTGATTTCCCTCTCGTTCGATGGGCACGGCGTAGCGGCCGCGGAAGCTGCTCGCCGATCCGAGCAGGCCCGGCGCAACCACGTTGAGGAGGCTCCACAGCTCCGCGAGTCGGTTTTCGATCGGCGTTCCGGAAAGCGCGATCCGCGCGGTCGCCTTGAGTTGGGAAGCGGCGCGCGCCCGCAGCGTCTCGGCGTTCTTCATCGCTTGCGCTTCGTCGAACACCACCGTGTGCCAGGTCGGGGCCAACAGCGCCGCGTCGCGAGCGAGGATGTCCCAGGTGGTCACCACGAGGTCCCCCGCCAAGAGGTGACCGAGGTCCCCCGCCCGCTCCCCGCCGTGGTGCAGGTGAAGGCGGAGGCTCGGCGCAAATCGTTCGGCTTCGCGCAGCCAATTGAAGCCGACCGACATCGGCGCCACGACCAATTGGGGGCCGCCAGCGGCACGATCCAGCAGCACCGCCAGGGCCTGCACCGTTTTCCCCAGGCCCATGTCATCGGCGAGCACCGCGCCGCCCGCCCAATGCAACAGGCGCGTGAGCCACTTGAACCCATCGAGCTGGTAAGGGCGCAATTCGGCTTTCAGGGTTTTCGGCAGCTTGGGCTTCAACGTCGCGGCTTCGCGCATCCGCTCCATGGCCCCCATCCAGGCTGGCGGGGCCTCCACCACCACCCCTTCCTCCGAGAGCGCCTCCACCACGCCGCCGTGGATCTTCGCGATTCGCCCCTTGTCGTCGGTCGCGTCGGCCAAGGCGCCCAGGCGCTCTCGCAGACGATCCTCGATGCGCACCCACAAGTCGCCCTCCGCGCGAACCCAAGTTCGCCCGCCGCGCATCGCCGCGAGCAGCTCGTGGAGCGGCACCACCGCCGTGCCCACGTCCAGCCCGCCGGCGACCCCAAACCAGTCGCTCCCGTTGCCGATCTGCATCGAGAGCTTCGAGGCCTGGGCGGTCCGGATCGTGGGCTTTCGAGAGGACCACTCCACTGTCGCGCCTTTGCCGTCCTGCAGCGTGCTGACCAGGCGCATCGCCACCTCCGGGTCGTCGATGCCCCAGAACCACTCCGGGTTCGGCTCCAGCCCCACCGACTCCACCAGCTTGGTGGCCGCGGAACGTTCTTCGTCGAGTCGGCGATCGACGACAACGGTTTCGTCTCCGCTCTTTCCAATCAGGCTCGCGACGCCTTCGCCTGGGCGTAGCGCGGCGAGGCCGGGGTGGGGGCGCACACGCAAGTCTACGCCGAGGAGATGGGCGCCCGAGGCTTCCAGCCGGAGCACCGGGCGAACCTCACCATTCACGCGGTGAACCGGAAGATCGGCGTGAACGGCCAGCGGCAACCCTCGCTCGCCGAACACCTTGAGCAGCTCGGGGATCGCCTCCGCGGCGAAGCTGTCGCCCCGGTATCGCAGCACTTCGATCAGGCGCAAAACCGCAGGGCCGACCTCCACCAGCGTGATGCCGTTTGGCGTTTCCAGCGGAAAGCGCCCGTTCACGGAGAAGGCGGAGAGGTTCTGTGCGAGGAGCTGCGGCGCGATCGGGCCGGAAGGTAAGCGCAGCTCAACGCGCACCCCCTTGGTGTCCGGCACGAGGTGCGGCGTTACTCGGCCGGTCACCACGTGGCAGGGGGAGCGGGACTCGGCCCAGAACAGGCGAGGGTGGCCGATCAACGCGCGAAGGGCCAGCATCAAGTGGTCGTTGCGCCTCGCGGTGCCGAGCAGCGTCGGGGCGAGGTCGATCAGCAGCTCGTCGCCCGGTACGCCGCTGCGATCCGCGTTCCAATTTGGAAGCTCCGCCTTGGCCAGAAAGGCGGTCTTGACCAGACCCTTCTTGGTGTGCTTCACCGTGAGCGGGCGAATCTCGAGGCCGGTATCGAGGACTATCGCCCAGCCCAGCTCCACCTTTTCGTCGGGAACGGCAACAGTGGACAACATCGAGAGCGTGCGGCTCCAGGCCGGCGCCTCCACCTTGGCCGCGAGGCCTTGGATGTCGGGGAGGCCGGGGTCGGAGAGGCGCGCTCGCAGCCAGCGCGCGGCGTGTTGGCGCGGGCGGCACGTGGGCGGCGGGTTCGCGCAACCGCACGCGATCGGGGGTTCGGCGGATGTACCCTCGGCGTTCGCGCGGAAGGCACCGGAGGCTTCTTGGCACGCGAGGCTGCCGTGGGGGTTGAGGTAGGCGATCGGGTCGGGATCGGGGAGCCTGAGCGAGATCTCGGGAGGGGTTGCGATGGGCAAGTCGCCGCGCTCCTTCAGCCAGCGGTCCAGCCGGGCGGCCAGCGGCGCGAGCGCTGCATGCGCGGCGGGGCGCGTTTCCACGGGCGGCTTCGGGAGCGCTGCGTACTGAATCAACCACTCGGCCACCGCCTGCGACACGGCGCGGGGGGGCGTACGGTCCCAGATGTAGTCGCGGGTCGCCACCTTCGACGTGAGCACCGTGCGTACGTCTTGCCCCGAGCCGCCGTACACCACCCAGTTTTCGGAGCGGAGCGCGGGCACCCGCCCCACCGGCAACGAGAGGAGGTCCACCACGTTGTGCTTCGCCGCCCAAGCGTCCAGCGTGTTGGCCGGCATGCCGGGGTAGACGGACTTCGCGGCCGCGACAACGGCCGAAACCGCGTACCCCTCCAGCCATTTCCTCATTGCGGCCGCGGCGACCGGCGCCCGCGCCGAGAGCGCCGCCCAGAGCAGGGAGGAGCCAAACAGCGAGGACACGGTCGATACGCGATAGCTGGCGATGATCGAGCTCGCCTGTAGCATATCGGCGCGAGTGAGCGGGCACGCCGCCAGCACGGTGGAGGCCTGAAGGCGCAGGATGGTCGAGGGGAGCTGCTGTTCGAGGCTTCTGGAGAGCTGCATTGTTGGGGCGGCTACCTGCGCGCGGGGGCGCCGGCAAGGGCCGGGCCGGCCGCGCCGCGATAAGTCGCCCAATGCGGCGTGTTCGTGGCGTGAAGTCTCTGGTGCACAACGCGGTGGATCGCACGGTGGATCTGGTGGAGGCGGGTCACGACTCGACCGCGCGGGCCGTGATGCGGGTTCTCGAGCGCTCGGGACCGTTGGCGGCACCGGCTCGGCGGGCGGACGGCGTGCGCCGGGCCTTCACCGCCGCCATCCTCGGCACCGTGAAGGGGGTGAATCACCTCGTCGAGCAGGCAACGGACGTGGGGCTCGATGTGTTCGCGCCGACCGGAACCGGCCGGGAAGCGCCGCTCCCGCTCCGGTCCGACGTGATGAACACGCCTGCGTGGTTTGCGGACGCGGCGGTGGGGGCTGCGAATGGCGTGGTGGGGGATCACCTGGCCTACACCCAGAACGGCCTTGGGTTGGGGATGGCGCTGCGAGGGCTGGACACCTGGATCGAGCTCGATGGTGGCGGGGTGCCGGTCAACGCGGGGCCGCGGATCGTGGTTTTGGTACACGGGCTCGCCACGACGGAGTGGTCGTGGTGCCTCGATGCGGCGGTGCTTCACGGGGATCCGGCGTCGAACTTCGGAACCTTGCTCCAAGCTGATCTTGGGTACACACCGGTGTTCGCGCGGTACAACACGGGGCGCCACGTGTCCGAGTCGGGTCGTTCATTGTCCGCGCGGCTGGAGGCGCTGGTCACGAATTGGCCGGTGGCGGTGGAGGAGATTGTTCTGTTGGGGCACAGCATGGGCGGCCTGGTGGCGCGCAGCGCGTGCCACATTGCGGGTCTGGAAGGAAAATCGTGGGTCACGCGGGTGCAGCGCGTGGTGATGCTCGGGTCGCCGCTTCAAGGGGCGGCGCTTGAGAAATTCGGCAATCTCGCAGGTGCAGCGTTCTCTGCCGTGGATCTTCCGGCTACGGTGATCATTGGGCAGCTCATCAACGGGCGCAGCGCGGGCATCAAGGATTTGCGCTATGGCTATGTGCAGGATGCGGAGTGGGCCGGTCGGGACGCCGATGCGTTCGCGCAGGATCAACGCTTGGACGTCGAGCTTCCCGCGCACATCTCCTGGTGTTTTATCTCTGGCACCGTGGCCTCGTCCCCGAATCACCCGGTCAGTCAGGCGCTCGGCGATCTGTTGGTGCGCGTGGAGAGCGCTTCTGGGCCGCGGGATGCGCCGCCCATCGTAACCACGCACCACGTTGGCGGCGTGCACCACGGTGCGGTGCAGGTGCATCCGGCGGTTTATGCGCTCGTGCGGCAGTTCCTGGGCGCTTCGTGTCCCCGCTAACAGTTGCCGCTGTCCGGGGTGCGATACCCCAACCCGATGCTCGTTTCGCTCCTCCTCGCCTGTGATCCCGACGCGGCCGATCCGGCGGCGGTGCCCCCCGCCTTTGGCCTGCCACTGCTCCAGGATGATCAGTTGTACGCCGGTATCGCGCGCGTGGACATCACGCCGACGATCACGGAGACGTACACCGATCTCGACGGGGACGCGTACTTCGAGGGTTGCCTCACCGATCCGACCGCGAGTCGAAGCGCGTGCGTGGAGCCCTTCGATGACGTGAATGGCAATGGCTACTTTGACGCCGTGTGGATGGGTGGCTGGGGCGGGGGCGGTCGCGCCGCGCGCGGGGTCCACGACCCGCTCTACGCTTCGGCGCTCGTGCTGGCGCTCAACGGCGAGTACCTGGCGCTCGTGTCCCTCGACGCGGTGGGCCTGCTCGAGTACCGGGCTTCCCGAATGCGCTCGCGCCTCGGCGCCGCAGGCTTCAGCGCCGACCGCATCATTGTCACCAGCGATCACACCCACCAGGGCCCCGACACCGTCGGCCTCTGGGGCAACCTCGATGAGCTGATCACCGGCTTGAACCTGGAGTACCAGGAGTCGCTGGAGGGGGCGGTGTACGATGCCGTGTACGCCGCGGCCACTACCGCGGTGGCCGTAACCCCAGCACAGGGCGCCGTGCGGCTCACTGAGGTTGATCCCACGTATTCCGGGGTCGCCTTCGGCGGAACGAACCCGGATGACCACATGCTCGGGCTCGTTCGGGATGGGCGCGACCCGGTGGTGGTGGACGATCAGGTGCTCACGATCACCCTCGATGGTGCCGACGGGCGCCTGGCCACCGTCGTGAGCTACTCCGCTCACCCGGAGATCGTCGGTTACCAGAACGAGCTGTTGGGCGCTGATTATGTGGGGGTGATGCGTTCGGTGATCGAAGCCGAAGCGGGCGGCACCGCCATGTTTGTGCCTTCCGCCGTGGGGGGGATGCAAAGCGCGTGGGATGGCACGCTGCCCTCGGTGGATGAGGCCGGGGCCCCGGTCTTCGACGAGGCGGGGGAGCGAGTGTTCATCCAGGGTGGCGGCTACGAATACGCGCGGGTGGCCGGCACGCTCATCGCGCAGGCGGCGATTTCGGCGCCGACGGACACGACACCGTGGAGCGAGCTGCGCGTGCGGTCCACGCCCGTCATGCTGCCGCTGACGAACCTCGGCTTCAAGGTTGCGCTGATGACCGATGTGCTCGATCAGCCTTGGGAAACCCTGGTTACAGACGCGTCCTGTCCCGGCATGGGCGTGGACGTTGAGGTGATCGCGTGCGTTGCGACGGGCATCTGGCAGCTCCAGCTCGGACCCACCTCGTTCGGCACCGTTCCCGGCGAGCTCTTGCCGGAGCTCTTCTACGGGGTGCCCGACGAACCCGCGCTGGCGAGCGCCGCGGCCCGCTTTGGTGATCCGCGGTTCCCGCACCACCCCGTCGAGTGCGATGGCGCCGACTGGGGCGTCTGTCGCGAAGAGCCCACCGATGGGCTCTGCCCCTGCGAGCAGATGCACGCCGCCCCGTACACAATCAGCTATGACGCCGCCGTTCCGCCCCTTGCGGAGACGCTCCCCGGCCCCTACCGGGCGGTCATCGGACTCACAAATGGCTACATCGGCTACGTGATCCCGGAGCCGGACTACTCGAGCTTCACCAACGCGATCACCGGGATCGAAGGGAATCATTCGGAAGAGTGGTATTCGGCCGGCTACCAGATGGCGCCCGCGATTCAGGCGGGGTGGATGGCGCTGGAGGAGTGATTTCGGGGGCGCTCAGGCTGGCAAGCGTCGCATGGCGGTGCCGTGGGGCGTCACTCCCAACACGAGCGCGCGTCGTCGTAGGTGTATGCGCTGCGCTCCCAAAATGCGCCAGGCATATCCGTCACGTCGCGTTCGATGCGCGCGTCGTCGTAATACGCGAGATCCCGTTCGGACTCGGCAGTGCCGTCGAGATCGTCGTCATAATCCCAGTGCGTCAGATTGTTCATCTCGTTGTAGCTGTAACGTTCACGCCCAGCAACGAACGCCCCATCGGCCCCGAACGTCTCCCAATCGACGACGCTGAGCAAGTCCGCGGCGCTCCAACTCTGGGTCAGGCGACGCTCGATTGCGCCATCGGCGTCATCGTCAACCTCGGTGGTGCTGAGGCGACCAATGTCGTCATACGTGAACTCAGTGCGTGAGTCAACAACCCCCGACCCGTCCACGTCTCGCTCTTCGACCGCCAGCCTTGCCGCCCCGTCGTACGTGTACCACCATCGAAGTTCGATTGTACCGTCGCTGTCGTAGTCGTACTCATGCAGGATTACATTGCCGTCGTCGTCGTAGGCGTAGGTGTCGGTCGTCAGCGATTCGGCCACGCCATCTGCGTCACCGTCGTACGCGTAGGTAAGCCGGTTGCCGTAGGCGTCGTAGGTGAAGGAAACGAGGGTGTCTGCCACCCCATCGGCATCCCGGTCGTATTCGCAAGCCAGCTCTCGCCCCATCGAATCGCGGACGTAAGTCGCGATGCGCTCCACCGAACCGTCTGCTCCGTCGTCGTAGTACACCTTCATGAGGAAGCCGCTGCTGTCGTACTCGTATTCCTCGCGAGTGAGCTGCCCATTCGATAGCCAGTCCATCCACAGGCACGTCCCCGCCGCGTCGTACACCCACGTTACGATCCACGCCGAGCCGATGTGCCATTCGGGGGCGTAGACGTAGTCCAAGGTCGTGCTGTGGCAATCTTCGACGGGGTCGATCACGACGGCGCTGTCCGCTCCGGCGCCGGTGTCGAGCGTCGCCGTGTCGGGGGCGTTCACCACGGACGTACTTGTCTCTGGCGCGTCTGCGTCCGGCGCGGCGCCGCTTGAGCAGGCAACCGAGAGGATCGTGGCCATGAACGAGGGCGGACGCATCAGAGCCTCAGGGATCAGCATAGCAGGTACCGCCCGGGTGGACTACCGCATTGGGTATGGGGGAGCGGCTACCGTAGGGCGGCGCGGCTCGCCACGCGCCGCCGGGCGAGCGCGGCGCCCGCGAGCGCAAATCCAACCCAACCCAAGCTGGCCCCGCCCGCCGCGCAGCCGCAATCCTCCGCGGGCGCATCACCGTCTGGATACCCCGCGTTGTAGCCCGTGAGTGGCGTCCGGCTGTCCTTGGTGTGTTTCGGGTCGTGTCCAAGTTGGGCCCACGCTACGGAAGCGCCGGAGGGGCTCGCGGTCGTCCAAGCGAACAGGTAGCCGTCACGGGTGCCGAGCACCACGTCGAGCAGCCCGTCGCCGTTGATGTCGCCAATCGCGGGAGATGCAATCACCCAGCCGCCGACGAGCTTGGGCCACCCTGAGGGCTCGTCGCCGTCCGCGTTCCAGGCATGGGCCAGCCCGCCGCCGGTGCCCGCGATGACTTCCATCGCGCGGTCACCGTCAATATCCCCGATCGCCGGGTTCAGGAAGAAGGGCAGGTCATCGACGACGCGCGGCCACCCGGCCAGAAACGAGCCATCTACGCCGCTCCAGGCCGCCACCATCTGGTCGAAGTCTACCCGGTCGCCCTGAGCCATTCCGCCGAGCATGTACCCGATGCCGGTGGCGCCGGTCACGATGTCGAGCACACCGTCGCCGTCTACGTCCCCGACGGAAGGCGAGTTGATGAGCGGGAGCACGGAGCTGTCGCCCACGTTGCTCCGCGGGCCGTACGCAGATCGGTTCGTTTGGGTCTCCAGGATCGTGCTGCCATCCGGCGCGAACACCGAAACCGCGCCACCGATGGAGTGGGCGATGATCTCGGGCGCACCGTCTCCGTCCATGTCGCTGATCGCGGCCGACTCAGGCATGCCCTCGCCCACGACGGGCAGCACGTCGGTGGAGTAGCCCCACATCCGAACCGGCCAGCCGGCGAGCGGCGTGCCGTCCCCGTGGTAGGCGAAAAGCGGCGCATGTTCGTCGTCGATCGCCTCGTTCGTTCCGAACACCAGCTCCGGGAGCCCATCGCCATCGAGGTCGCCCACCGCTGGGGAGGAGACGATGTGCTCCCGACCCTGAATTGCGGCGTCCCACCTCGGAACGATCGGCCAACCTGGGAGGAGGGCGCCGTCGGGAGTCCAGGCGTAGACCTTGCCGTCGAAGCCCACGGCGACGATGTCGAGCCGCCCGTCCCGATCCAGGTCGGAGAGTACGGGAGCACCGAGGATGCCATCGTCGATCTGGTCGGCTGGATTCGTGGAAAGGATAGGATCGAGCAGGACGGGGAAGCCGACCCGAGGGGCGCCGTTTGCGTCGAATACGTGAACCGCGCCCCGCATGGTGGCGACCACGATGTCGAGGCCGCCGTCTCCGTCCAGATCTCCCGCCGCCGGCGTGGCGGCGATAGGGGCGTACATCTCCAGGCCCACCGTTCTGTACGCGGGCGCGCCCGAGTGCGAGGCCGGGAGCGCGTCATCGATCTCTTCCAGCGTCTCAACGTGCGCGCTCCACAGCGTCGATCCGTCGCCTTTCAGCGCGGTTACCCAGCCGCCGCCGCTGGCCTGGATCACGTCGAGGACGCCGTCTGCGTCGACATCAACGAGCAGGGGGGACGCCTCCAGGGAGCTGCCGTCCCCGAGCCGCTGTGGGAAGCCGGGCAGGGCGTCGGGATCGTGCTGGACGTATACGGTGCGGCGAACCACGGCCTCCGCCCCTGCCGCGTCTACAGCGGTGAGGCGCAGCGTCCAGGTGCAGGCGTTCATCGCCTCTTCTCGCTCCACGGTTGTCGTTCCCGCCGGGTGATCCTCCAACGCGCAGGGCTCCTGGGGCAGCGTCCAGTCCGCCAGCGTTTCTGCGGCCGCGGAGCCAGACCCCAGGCGCTCCCAATCGCCCGGTTCGAGGCCCTTCCCCACGTCCAGCGTCCAACTTGACAAGGCGGCGCGCGGCGCGGCCACGCTGCCCGCCACCGTTACCGTTGGCGTCGCGATGGGATCGAGGTAGGCGAGCCAGTCCGGGGCCGTAATCTCGATCGAAGGCGGGATCCGCCCGGCGCTGGCCGCCTCCACCGCCGCCTCGGCGTGCAACCGCCCCTGTCCAAAATACCGATCCCACCCGGGTTGCGATGGGTAGACGTGCTCATCGGGATCCCCAGAGAGGTCGATGTCCTCCACGTTTCGCGTGAGGAGCTGCCCCAGCTCGGCGGGGGACAGCGTGAGCCCGGCGTCGCGCGCCGCGGAGAGGACGAGGCCCGCGACTCCAGCGGTGAGCCCCGTCGCGTACGACGAGCAGTCGTCGCTCGAAACGGAGAAGTCGAGCCGTGGTCCGTGGTTCGTGCAGTTCTCGTAGGCGAGGAAGGAGCCTGCTTCCGACTCGGAATCGCCGGCGTAGGTGATCCCGTGCACGTACACGGTGCGCGCCTGGTTCGCTGGCGGGTTCGAGTGCCACGCGGTCTCGTCTCCGGCGCTGGAAATCACGGCGACGCCGCGCTCCCACGCATAGTCAATCGCCAGTTGGGCGTACGCCGGGCGCGTGATTGCGCCGATCGCGACCTGCACAATGTCAACCCCGTTGTCCGTCGCGTAGAGTACGGCCGACGCAAACGCCGCGGCGTCGGCGACGAAGGTGTCCCCGACTCGCAGGTGCATCACCATGCAATTTGGGCACGAGCCGATCCCGCCTTCGTCGCCGCCTTCTTCCGAGGACCATTCGGCCTCCCCGGTGCCGTGCCCAAAGTCGGTGTCGTCGTAGGGATCATTGTCGTTCCAGAGGAAGTCCCAACCGGCGATGTCGTCCACGAACCCGTTGCCGTCGGCATCGGTGCCGTCGGAGTACGTGGCGATGAGGTCCGAGGGGTCGAGGATGTCGTCCGCTACCTCGACCCCGGCCGTTGGATCCACCGAGCCGGCGTAGTCGCTTACGTTGACGACGCCGTTCCCATCGGCGTCGTAGACGTCGGAGCCATCCGGTAAGGGCAGCTCTGCCACATTCAGGGCGGTCTTCCGTACGATCCCGTCCGCGCCCCAGTCGATCCCGCTGTCCATGACCGAGATGAGGACGTCGGTTCGACCCGCCGTCGTGCGCCACGCACGGTCGATGCTCGCACCTGTCGCTGTCTCCTGAGATCGCACGGTCGGCTGCCACGCCGTCGGGATGTAGGACAGGAAGGTCCAACGTTCATTCAGGTCTATTGGGCATAAATCGTCACGATTCGGTTCACCGCACTCCGGGTAGGTCGGGAGTGGAAGGACGGCATGGGCGGCGGCGACGAGGAGCAACATCGGCCGCAGTCTACCGCGGCGGGGGCGGTGGGCGGAGGCGGCTTGCACGATCTGAAGCGCGCGCTACGGGAGCTGCCCGCATCGGAGAACCATGTCGATCCTGTTGCTCGCAGCGTGTGCCGCGTCTGGCGTCAACCCGCCGGATGGCGAGGCCGATACGGGTGCCCCTGGCCGCGACGACACCGGCGCGGACAGCGCTTCCGACACCGGAACAATTTCCATGCCTTACGCCGCCGGCGACGGTCCTTGGAGCGTTACCGAACAGACGACGGAAGTGGCCGGCCAGGATGTGACTCTGTACACGCCGAACGCACCGGGTGCGCTGCCCGCCGTCGTGTGGTCGCACGGCTTTGCCCGTGGCCCCCAGTTCCACGTCACGGCCGCGCGCCGGGCCGCGAGCTGGGGGTTCCTGGTCGCAACCCCGGTGCTGCCTGAGTTCTCAGATCACGCCGCGAACGGGGCGTTCATCGCAGATTCGATGGTTCCCGCGGTAGATCAGGGCGTCGGGGTGATGCTGGTTGGCCACAGCGCGGGGGGCCTGGCCAGCCTGATCGCCGCGAGTCGGGTGCCTGTGGAGGCCTATGTCGGCCTCGACCCGGTGGACGCATCCGAGCTTGGGCTGGACGCGGCGGCGGGGGTTTCCAACGCCCTCGTCCTCCACGGGGAGCCCTCGTCGTGTAATTCCGACGGGAATTCCAACGATTGGGAAATTCCCTCTGCGTGGCATGTCTCGGTTGCTGGCGCCAGCCACTGCGACTTCGAGTCGGACACGGAGTCGGGCTGTACGATGTTCTGCGGTGCCAATGACCCGGAGCGCCAGGCGTTGATCCAGGAATATGCGGTCGCGTGGTTGTTTCACGCGGCGGGTGGCAACGCCGATGCGTGGTTGGAGGGCGGCTCCAAATCCGTGGCGGATCGAGATGCGGGGATGATCTCGTGGTGAGGGGCGGCGCGGGCTGACAGTTGGCGATCGTCCGCACAGCGCAGCGAGGCGCGCGTACTCGCCACCCGTGAACCGACGGAGCTGTCGTCGTTCCCTCGGGACCCCAGCGCCCGAGGCCACCCGGTTGGGGGGGGCGGGGTTCCGCGTGGGGTTGGCCTCGCGGTCGTGCTCAGCATGAACCTGCAGGCCCGCCTTGGGGGTCACGCCTGATAATCCGGGAGTGAGTGGCGTGCGGGGATGTGTCGCGGCCAAAAGTGGACGTCACGACAGGATTGTAGGTCGCTGAGGCCGAGGCCCCACCGGCCGTGTCCCACCACGAGCGGCGGAGTCGCGCCCGACGGTGACCCTAGCACGGCGCCTCCTTGACCAGCACGCTGGTCAAGGCTATCGTTGAGGGCATGGAACCCGTCTCCGTCTACGACGCCAAGACTCATCTCTCCCGCCTTCTCGACGCCGTGGAGGCCGGCGAGGAGGTCGTCATCACGCGGAATGGCCATCCGGTCGCTCGTCTCGTGCGGGCGCTGCCAACCCCGCGGCGACGCTTCGGGACGATGCCCGGCGTCGCCACGATGCACGACGACTTCGACGAGCCACTTTCAATTGATGATCTTGACTTCGTCGGCCGATGAGGCTGCTTCTCGACACCCACGCGGCCCTGTGGGCGGTTTCAGAGCCTGACGCGCTCTCGGTGTCCGCCCGCGAGGCGATTGTTGGCGCCGAGGAGATCCGCCTCAGCGTCGTGAGCCCGTGGGAGCTTGTGATCAAGTCCGCTCTGGGGAAGCTCGTCCTCCATCGGACGGTGGAGGACATCTGGAGGGAACTCGAACGCGAGTTCGCGGCCCAAACGCTCGCTGTGACCCTCGCGCATGTGTTGGAGGTGGGTCGGCTGGCTCCGCATCACGGAGATCCGTTCGACCGCCTCCTGATTGCGCAGGCGAGGGTGGAGGGGCTGACCATGGTGACGCGGGATCGCGTGTTCGCCGACTATGGGGTCGTGGTCGTCAGGGCATGAGGTCAGGCGGGTTTGGCATCCCTGACCCCTCAGCCCCGCCATCGGGTGCTTGCCCGCGAAACTGTGGCTGGTGGGCGTGTGGGAGGGTGGGGAGGCCCCGAACCCGGCGCGTTGGACTCGCCGCGATGGCGACCGGCGTGTAGACTACCAGTGGAGTTCCCCATGGCCGACCTCACACGAATCACAGCGAGCCCAACCGTGATGATGGGAAAGCCTGTCGTCCGCGGCACGCGGCTGACCGTTGAGCACATCCTTGAGGAATTGGCGGGCGGCCTGGCGATTGACGATCTGGTCGCCTCGCACCCCCGGCTCACGATCGAGGATGTACGCGCCGTGCTGGCCTTCGCGGCCGGCAGCGTCCGCATGGAGCGGCTGGCCTCGGTTCAAGTCGCGTCGTGATCCTCGCGGACGAGAACATCGTCAGCGCCGTCGTCAGCCGACTCCGGGAGGACGGCTGGGACGTGGTCTGGATTGCCGAGGTCGCACCCTCCATGGCCGACCCGAACGTGCTTGCCCGCGCAGTGAGCGACGGCCGCGTTCTCTTGACCGACGACAAGGACTTCGGGGAGCTGGTGGTGCGAGAGGGTCGCGCGCACCGGGGCGTCGTGTTGCTTCGCCTGGCGGGCATGTCGGTGATCGAACGCGCCGAGCTGGTCTCCCGGCTGTTTGCCTCGGCTTCCGCCGAGCTCGTCGACGCGTTTACGGTCGTCGAGCGCGATGGGCGCGTGCGGGTTCGCCGTGCCGCCCCAGAGCCGTCCGACCCGTAGGTCGCGTCAACGCGAGCCACCGTTTCGTGAACGGTATCCACTCGCCAGCCGGCATCTCCCCTGGGGGTGCCGCTCGCGTGACGTGGGGGCATGGAGAACCCGATGTCCATGTCCCCGACCGCGCAGCGCTGGGCCGAGTTGGTCTTGGCCCACGATCAATCGAATCTGACGGCGAGGGAATTCGCGGCCAAGCACAAGGTGAAGGCATCGTCGCTGTCCTGGTGGCGAAGCCGGTTTTGCGGGACGCTCACCTCGCGGGCGTTCGTGGCGGCGGATTTGCCGGCGGTGTTGGCCCCGCGCAAGGCGCGGCCCGAGCTGCGGCTGGAGTTTGTCGATCGCCCGGTGGCCCTGTCCATCCCAGGTGACGCGGACTTGGCATGGGTGCGCGCCGTTGTGGACGCCCTGTCGTGATTCCGGCACCCACGCGAATATTGTTGTCGACCTCGCCGGCTGACTTTCGGACGTCCATCGACGGTCTCGCCGCGCTCGTGGAGCTCCACCTGCACGAGGCTCCGCTGTCGGGCACGTTGTTCGCCTTCCGAAACCAAAGGGGGAACGGGCTGAAGTTGCTGATGTGGTCGAGCGGAGGCTTTTTGCTCCTCTACAAGCGACTGGAACGCGGACGTTTTCGCGTGCCGACGACCGACCGCGACCGCCTCACGCTCACGCCGGCGGAGATCGCCGCCATCCTCGAGGGCATCGACCTGAGTCGGGCGAAGCGGCTTTCCAGATGGAACCCACCGGTTTGACCTTGCCTTTCATCGTGATTCGCGATAGCGAGGTGCATGGGAATCGGGTCGATATTGGCGGAGAACGAACGTCTGCGCCGCGAGTTGGCGGCGCGGGAAGCCGCGCTCGCTGAGCGGGATGCGACGCTCGCCCGACGCGACTCCGCACTCGCGGAGCGGGACGCCCAGATCGCCGCGCTCAAGGTCTCCAATGAAGACCAGGCCCAGCGCCTGGAGCTCCAGCGGCTCAAGGTCGCCGGTCGGCGCAACGAACGCCATGTCGAGGACTCGACCATCCCGCTGCCGTTTGTGTTCACGCCGCTCGCCCCCCCGCCTCGGCTTCCCTCCGCGGAGGCGGTAGACCCCGAGCCGGTCGAGGAGAAGCGCCCGAAGACGCCCGCGAACCGCGGCCCTAACGGGCGCCCGTCCCGCCGGAACCTGGAGGAGCGCACCGACCGGCCCAGGGTGAAGGTTCCCTGCGTCATCGACCCGGCCGCCGCGTGCGCGAAGTGTGGCGGCAAGCTGCGCGTGTTCGGAACGTCGCACACCTACCGACTGGAGTGGGTGCCGGGGCATTTCGAGATTCTTGACGTCGAGCGGGAGCGTTGTGCGTGCCCGGACTGTCCCTCGGAGGGGGTTTTGGTGGCGCCGCCACCCAACTTTGCCCTCCCACGCGCCCTGTGTGGCAATGGCCTCCTCGCCCGCGTGCTCGTCGACAAGTTCGCCGATCGAATCCCGCTGAACCTTCAGGTTCAACGCATGGAGCGAGAGGGCGAAATATTTTCCACGGCGACCCTGTCCGACTGGGTGCTGGCCGGCGCCGCCTTCCTCAAGCGGATCGCCGTGGCCATCGACGCGCGCCTGCTCAGCGGCGCGTGGCTCCAGGCCGACGACACCGGCTACCCGGTGCAGGACGGCACGGATGGCCAGCTCCGCAAGGGTCGGCTGTGGGCGGTCACCGACCAGCAAGAAGTCCGCTACCACTTCACCGATACCAAAGAAGGGCACAATCCGGCCCGCTTCCTCGCCGAGTTCCAGGGCAAGCTGCTGCTCGTGGATGGGGGCAGCGAGTTCAACCTCGCCGTCGCCCAGAAGGGCCTCCTGCGCGCCGGGTGCTGGAGCCACCTTCGCCGGTACTTCTTCGACGCCCGCCACCACTACCCGAGGGAGGCGCGCCTCGTGATCGGCACGATTCGGGACCTGTTCGCCATCGAGGCCGGCCTGGTGGGCGCCCCGCTCGACGTGATCCGCGAGGTTCGCAACCGCGACTCCCGCCCGCTGGTGGAGGGCCTGTTCGACTGGATCCTCGGCATGCGCCTCCAGACGCGGCCGTCCGGCTTGCTCGGCGAAGCCCTCACCTACGCCGTGAACGGCCGCGAGTTCTTCACCCGCTTCCTCGACCACCCCGAGCTGCCGATGCACAACAATCGATCGGAATTCGCGCTTCGCGGGCCGGTCGTCGGCAGAAAGCAGTGGCTGTTCGCCGGCTCCGAGGGCGGGGCCCAAGCCGGTGCCACGATGTTGACGCTGGTCGGAAGCTGCATGCTGCAGGGGATCGACCCCTGGGCCCCCGATCGCACTTCGCGACGCCGACGTGCTTACCCGCCTGCCCGACCATCCCGTCAATCGTGTCCACGAGCTCACGCCGCTCGCCTGGCGTCGCGCACACGAAGGTGCCCGTCCGGCGTAGATGCTCCCTTCACCCGCGCGAATGCGGGGGGGAAGATGCGGTCTGGCGAGTGGATACCGTGAACGCTGGTTTCGGACGCCCGTTCGCTCACGAAACCGCCGATGGGCACCCCGCATTCAACCTGCGGTTTCGCATCCCTGACCCCTCAGGCCCGCCGTGGGGTTCATGGGGACAATGGAGCGAAGCGATCGAAACCGCCGAGATACGAGCCCCACGAAGCCGAGCTTGAAGCCGTCAGATCGCGTCGTCCGATTCGGGCGCACGGTTCGGCACACGGCTCAGCGCGGCCTCGAACTTGGCCCGGTCGCCACGGCGAGCCCGTGCGGCAAGGTACTCCTCGGTCGCCCAGGCCGCGAGCTTCTCGCCCGCGGCGCTGGCGATGAACTGGTTGATGGAGATGCCTTCGCGGCGGGCGGCCTCGCGGATTCCGTCGTGAAGCGACTCTGGAAGGCGGATGCTGATCGTGCTCATGGGATTTCTCCGATCTCCTGAAGGTACTCACGCGGCGTCAGCGCGCGGATGCCGAAGCGATCGACGCCGACGAAGTCGCGAAGGTTGAAGGTGACGATGACCGGCGCCCCCGCGTCGACCGCGAGCTCCAGCACCATGTCATCCTTGGGGTCGGGCAGCGTGGGCCGCCAGAGGAAGAAGACGGGGCGGTGGATGGCGACGGAGCAGAGGTAGTCGAGGATGTCCGAGAGGTCCCCGGCCGAGACCGCGAGGTCGGCGAGCATCCGGTCGGCGACGCCCTGGTACTCCAACACAAGCGGCACCGACAGTGCGATGTCGAAGCGGCCCGTACCGACGATTGAGAGCAGTCGGAACGATGCACCCTTCCGCGACCGAAGCGCGGAGATGAGGACGTTGGTGTCGAGGACGATGACCACCTCGGTATCATAGGCGATACCGGAACGTCGGTCAACCCCCTCTTGGCGCCGTCGCGGTCGAGCGCGGTCCGCCGCGCCGTGGTGCGGTCCCTGTCTCGATTGCCACGATGGACCCGGCGGCTGGCCCGGCGCCAAGCCAAATCCCCTGGATGCTGGATGAAGGCGTCATTTTACTCACCAGCCCCGGCCCGGTCCGGCTTGGGGTTCATGGGGACACTGGGAGGTGGAGACAGTCGACTGTCGAATCCGGGAGCCTCGTTGCCGTACTACGAAAGGTCGAGCGCGGCCTTGATGCCGGCGTCCACCGCCGCGAGAACGTCAACCGGCAGCGCCCCGAGTCGCCGTGTGAGCTTGGCTCGATCGAGCGTGGTGAGCTGGTGGCACACAGCGATGCCGTCCCCCCGGAGCCCCCCGGCACCATCGGGGATCGGAACCGCCGTCGGGCCGCGGCGTGCCTGGTTCGCGGATGTCGTCAGCGGCACCACCGTTACCGACTTCCAGCCGGGCACGCGGTTGAAGCTGTCGTGAGACACCACCAGCACCGGGCGATCGCCCTGTATCTCCGCCCCGGAGCGGGGATGCAGGGCGGCCAGGTACAATTCGCCGCGCTTCATCGAGCGTCCCTGGCGACCAGGTGCTCCACGCCCGCCTGCTCGAGCTCCGGGTCGAGGTCGAGCTCGGTCCCCGCAAGCTCCAACGCGAATTGGTGGATCTCCTTGGCCATGCGCTCGCGCTGCCTCGCCTGAAGCCACCCGGCGAGGGCGTCGCGGGCCACCTCGGTTGCTGGGCGGTGGTCCGCCGTCGCCTCGCGACGCAGCGCCTCGTGGAGGTCGTCGGGGAGCGGCAGGTGGAAGGTGCGCATGATGCCTCCGAGGTGGCCGAGTTTTCGGCCATGTTCTATGGCCATATACTCGGCCAGCTTCCGGCCGTCAACGT
This sequence comes from Deltaproteobacteria bacterium, assembly GCA_014191855.1. Taxonomy (GTDB): domain Bacteria; phylum Myxococcota_A; class UBA796; order UBA796; family SXON01; genus SXON01. The sequence continues at coordinate 1,869 of BJHF01000033.1, read as the reverse complement.
CCCCCAGTCGCCGGCGCGCAGCCCGCACTCTATTGCCGCCATGCACCCGGCAGCCCCGGCAGCGAGAGGTAAATCACCGAAAGCATGGACGACTGCCGGCGATCCGCTACCAGCTTCCGCTGGGCCCGCCTGACGGCTCAAGGCGAGGGTTTTGTTCGCCGGCGATCTGAGGCATGAATGTAATTTTGACCGCTCCATCCTGCAATACGACCGATTTTAGCAGCTTGGAGAGAGCTTTGCGGCGCGCAATGACCGGGCCATCGATCAGGGCCGTTCGCACCGCTACGACGAGGCGATCGACCGCAGCGTCGTCCACTTCGGGCAGCGGTAGCGGGACGGGGAGTCCCGCAAGCTGGTCACGCGCCTCGTCGCGAGCCCGGCGCTGCATGCTGATCTCGTCAACCACCTCGGCCTCCTCAGCCAAACCACGGGCGACCATCGAAAGGGCCCGCTTGATGACCGCGTCGGCCGCCGCGATCTTGGACTCTTGGGTGCTACGTTTCGCAGCGATGTCCGACCGACCGTCGGTCACGAGGTAGGCGCGCCGCCGCTCTGCGAGCGCACGGAGGCCTACGCGGTCGGTGAGCAGGCCGGCGACGGCACCGAGCACCAATCCGTCGAGTTCCGCGACGCGAGCGTTGAGGCCGGAGCATGAGCCAGCGTGACGGAGTCGCGACGAGCAATTGTAGTAGTACGTTTCGGACTTCGCGTGAGAATGGCCGATGGCCACACGGCCACCGCAGGCCCCGCAGGACAGGTACGGGGTGAGGATGCCCCGCTCCCCGGCGCGCATCGGGTGGACGCGCGTCCGCGCCCTGTACCGCCCCCGGCGGATGGCCTGCGCCTGCTCCCACCGGTCTACCGGGATGATCGCCTCGTGCTTTCCCTCGGACAGGACGTTCTCCTTGTAGGTGATGCGGCCGCAATAAACACCACTTTCGATGATTTGCCGTGCGTGCTTGGGCCACCACACGCTCTCGCTCCGGGCGCGAACCTTCTGTGTGTTCGTCGGCGGGTGGACGCCGCGCCGGGTCATTTCGACGCCCACGCCCTTGAATCCCAGCCCACCCTCAATGTAGAGGCGGTAGACCTCACGGATAACCTCGGCTTCTTCGGCATCGGCTACCAGACTCCCGGCCTTGCCCGGTATGGCGTGGTCGACCCGATACCCGTACGGTGGGCGGCCGTTCGTCCACCGACCCTCCTTCGCAACACCCGTCATCCCACGGCGAACATCCTTTGATAGCCTCTTAGACAGCCCCGCATCGTTCTGCGCCCGAATCAGACGCAGCCAACCTCTTGCTTCCTCGTCCTCAGGCTCCGGGTCGGTCAAGAATCGCGTCGTGACGCGCGCGTCGTCGAGCTGCGCCAGCGTCATCACGGTGTCCGCCGTGTCCCGGCCGAGGCGGCTCTGCGCCCATGCGTACAGCACCCATCCGGCGCAGTCGGTTTCCTGCACCCACTTCCGCAGGGCGAGGATGCCCGGCCGCTTCTCCACCGTCGTGCCGCTAATCCCGTCGTCCTCGAACCACTGCACGATGCGAATACCGTCCTTCTGTGCCCTCGCGACGATGGCGTCGCGTTGGTCGCGCACGCTTCGATCCTGTTTCAGATCGCTGCACCGGAGATAGGCAATCGCGTTCTGACTCATGGCGTCCCCCGAATCGTGTCGGCCCAGCCTTTCGGCGACAGCAACGAGTCCAAGGCGTCCTCGATGGCCGCGCCCTCCGCACCATCAAGGATCGCAACGACCGCACGGGTGACCCGGCTACGTCGCGCGGGAGGCGGGTCGTTGGGGTCGAAGGCCACCGGCGGTGCGCCATCCAGCGCGAGGTACAGAACGGGCCACCGGGGTTCGGTGGCGAGGGG